>JAGWMO010000029.1:0-42528 GCA_028871675.1 Betaproteobacteria bacterium | reverse complement strand
AATCCGTCAGGCGGTCAATGCCTGGATGCGTCACAGTGGCGCATTTGATGGGGTCATCGACTTTGATGCTGCCTTGCAAGACCCTGCGCATCCAATCCGGTTGCTGCCACGCTTCGACAGCGGCGACCATGTGCATCCCAACGATGCCGGCTACGCTGCCATGGCGGCAGCCGTACCGATTCAATTTTTAAGTCTCGCGGCCCCAGCAAGGTCGACTCTGCGCAGCGCGCCCTAGTCGATTGTCGACAACAGCATGTTGGTCTCCTGATCGGCGGCTGAGGCCGGCTGGGCAATGGCCTGCCTTGCATGTGCGTTTTCTTGACTCCACTTGCGTGCAAGCGCGTCGAGCGCATCAAGCACAGGGGAAAGCTCGGCACCACGCTGGGTCAGACTGTAGGTCACTTGCGGTGGAATGGTCATCAGTGGTTCGCGGTGGACCACGCCCGCATCGCCCAGCATTCTGAGCCGTTCGGTCAAGACCCGGGAGGAGATTCCCGGAATCATGCGTTTGAGCGCACCGAAGCGCTGCGGACCCTGCTGTCGCAAGGTCCAGAGGATGTAACTGGTCCAAGGGCCCATCAGCATCCGAAGCAGCGCATTCATGGGACATTCAACCGTGGTTTCGCTGGACATGACGGGCCCTCATGAACGCGCCTGTGCGGCGGACTCACCTTGCATCCCGGCTTTGACGCCCGACTTGTCACAGGCTTGGCATGTAATGCGATGTAAAACCATGTGGTTACTAAAATGTATCTACTTCATTTTTACAACCAATGAAGGCATCATAAGGTCTTGAACCGTTACCCTACAAGGAGTTTTTCATGGCCAAAGTTCTAGTTCTGTACTACAGCACCTGGGGGCATATCGAACGCATGGCGCAGGAAGTGGCCGAAGGCGTACGTTCAGTGCCCGGCGTCGACGTGACGATCAAGCGTGTACCCGAAACCATGCCCCTGGAGACTGTGGCCGCGATCCACGCCAAGACCGAACAAGCTGCTCCGATCGCCAAGCCCGAAGAACTGGCCGAGTACGACGCCGTCATCTTCGGCACCCCGACCCGCTTCGGCAATATGTGCGGTCAGATGCGCAACTTCCTCGACCAGACCGGCGGCCTCTGGCAGCAGGGCAAGCTGGTCGGCAAGGTGGGCAGTGTGTTCGCCAGCACGGCGACCCAGCATGGCGGCCAGGAAACCACCATCACCTCGTTCCACACGACCCTGTTTCACCAAGGCATGATCGTGGTGGGCGTGCCCTACGCCTGCCCCGAACTCACCAATATGGACGCGATTTCCGGTGGCACGCCCTATGGCGCGACCACCTTGAGCAAAGGCGACGGCAGTCGCATGCCCAGTGCCAACGAACTTGCCATTGCCAAGTTCCAGGGCGCGCATGTCGCGGGCATCACCAAGAAACTTTTCGGCTAAGGCCGGCGCCTCGTGAAGGGCTGAACCGCTGCGCCCTTCCTCAACACGCCGCTTGGCGCCCGGACCCGAGCGCCAAGCATGAACATCAACCGCCAGACAGCCTTTTCACGCTGCTTGGCGACGACGTCGATGTTCAGCCATGCAGCCCGCGCTCGTCGGGCTCGTCCGTTGAGGTGGAAATCACGCTGGCCGTTTTGCCGTGAAAGCGGCGCCAGGCATACAGCACGTAACCCGACAGCGCGTACAGCACGAACAGCCCGAACAACACCAGTGGCGGGCGGTAAGCGATCAGGCCGATGAGCAGCACGATCAGGAACATCGTGATGAATGGCACGCTGCGCCGCAGGCTCACGGCCTTGAAGCTGTAGAACGGCACATTCGTCACCATGGTGACACCCGCAAACGCGGTAATGGCGAAGGCGACCCAGGGCACATGGGTGCCGAGAACGCTGGCATCGGACATGATCCAGATGAACCCTGCCACCAGTGCCGCAGCGGCCGGGCTGGGCAAGCCCTGAAAATAGTTCTTGTCGACCACGCCGATATTGGTGTTGAACCGCGCCAGGCGCAGCGCCGCCCCGGCGCAGTAAACGAAAGCCGCGAGCCAGCCCAGTTTGCCCAGACCGTGAAGGGACCACTGGTACATGATGAGAGCCGGCGCCGCACCGAACGACACCATGTCGGCCAGCGAGTCGAATTGCGCGCCGAACTCACTCTGGGTATGGGTCAGGCGGGCAACCCGGCCATCCAGACTGTCGAGCACCATCGCCGCGAAAATGGCCGTGGCGGCCAGGTCGTAGCGCTGCGCCATGGCCATGACGATGGCGTAGAACCCGGCGAACAAAGCCGCAGCCGTGAATGAGTTGGGCAGCAGGTAAATGCCGCGCCGGTGGCGCTGCGGCAGATGATGCAAGTCTTCCCCCGGATCGGGCAGGCCTGGGTCCAGGCCTTCGTCCTCGTCGGCCGCACGCTTGCTGCTGCCACCCGACCGCTGGGCGGACTCTGGAAATCGTGTGACGTTGCGTGGCATGGTGAGTTCCCCCTGGATTCAGGCTGACATGTCAGCAGGGAATGCCGCCAGCACCGTGCTGGTGGCGTAGACCTTGTCGCCGATGGACACCCGGGGCATGGTGTCGAGTGGCAAGTAGAGATCGACGCGTGAGCCGAAGCGGATGAAACCAAAACGCTGGCCCCGCTGCAGTTGGTCGCCCGGTTTGGTATAGCACAGCACGCGGCGCGCAATCAGCCCAGCCACCTGCACCGCTGTCACGATGCGGGCGTTGTGCTGGATGACCACGGCGTTGCGCTCGTTTTCCAGTGATGCCTTGTCGAGATCGGCATTGAGAAACTTTCCGGGAAAGTAGCTCACGGTCTGGACCATGCCCGTGACCGGTGCACGGTTGGAATGCACGTTGAACACATTCATGAACACGCTGATCTTCAGCGCATCGCGCTTGGCGTAGGGGTCGTGGGCACGCTCGATGGCAACGATGCGGCCATCGGCCGGCGCCAGCACGGCCAAGGGTTCTTGCGGCACGGCACGCGGCGGATCGCGAAAAAACTGGATGACGAAGATGCTGACGAGCCAGAACGGCAATGACCACCAGAAACCGGCGAACAGCCAGGCCAGAATCGAAATCAGGACGATGCCGCCGATGAACGGCCAGCCTTCGCGGGCAAGAATGGGATGGGGATAGTCCATGGCGGCAGTGTAGTCGCGGGGTTAGCATGCCGGGCCGCGACATTCGAATTATCTCCGGGTCTTTCGATGCACAACCGGCCCTGTGCGACGCGTCGCACAGGGCCGGCATGAAGCGCGTCTGCAAGTGCAGCGCTACCTTTCAAGGCCATCAAAGGCCAATCAGTTCTTGCTCTTGTCCACCAGCTTGTTGGCCTTGATCCAGGGCATCATGGCGCGAAGCTGCTCGCCTACCCTCTCGATCGGATGCTCCGCGGTGAGACGGCGGCGGGAGGTCAGCGTGGGAGCACCGGCGCGATTTTCCAGGATGAAGCTCTTGGCGTATTCACCGGTCTGGATGTCCTTCAGGCACTGGCGCATGGCGTTCTTGGTGTCGTTGGTGACGATTTTCGGGCCGCTGACATACTCGCCATATTCCGCGTTATTGGAAATCGAGTAATTCATGGTGCCGATGCCGCCTTCATAGATCAGGTCGACGATCAACTTGAGTTCGTGCAGGCACTCGAAGTAAGCCATTTCGGGCGCATAACCGGCTTCCACCAGGGTCTCGAAACCGGCCTTGATGAGTTCCACCGTGCCGCCGCACAGCACGGCCTGCTCGCCGAACAGGTCGGTCTCGGTTTCTTCGCGGAAGTTGGTTTCGATGATGCCGGCGCGGCCACCGCCGTTGGCCATCGCATACGACAGCGCCAGATCGCGTGCCTTGCCGGACTTGTCCTGCGCCACGGCAACGAGATGGGGCACGCCACCGCCCTGGGTGTAGGTGTTGCGCACGGTGTGGCCGGGGGCCTTGGGTGCGATCATGATCACGTCGAGGTCGGCGCGCGGCGTGATCTGGCCGTAATGGATGTTGAAACCGTGGGCGAAGGCCAGAGCGGCACCCTTTTTGGCGTTCGGCTCGACATGTTCGCGGTAGACCTGGGCGATGTTCTCGTCCGGCAGCAGAATCATGATGACGTCGGCGCCCTTCACCGAGTCATCCACGTCCTTCACCGTGAGACCCGCCTTCTTCGCCTTGTCCCACGACGCGCCGCCCTTGCGCAGACCGACGGTGACTTTCACACCGCTGTCGTTCAGGTTCTGGGCATGGGCGTGGCCTTGCGAGCCGTAGCCGATGATGGTGACCTTCTTGCCCTTGATGAGAGAAAGATCGCAATCCTTGTCGTAAAACACTTTCATGTCAGCTCCTCGGGATGAAATGGGTTGGTTGGTTCAGACGCGCAGCACGCGCTCGCCTCGGCTGATACCGCTGGCGCCGGTGCGCACGGTTTCCAGAATGGCGGTGCGCTCCACCGCCTGGATGAAGGCATCGAGCTTGGCCTCGTCGCCTGTCAGCTCGATGGTGTAGGTCTTGTCGGTGACGTCGATGATGCGGCCACGGAATATATCCGCCATGCGCTTCATCTCCTCGCGCTCCTTGCCGACGGCGCGCAGTTTGATGATCATCAGCTCGCGCTCGATGTAGTTGGCCTCGGTGAGGTCCACCACTTTCACCACGTCGATCAGGCGGTTCAGATGCTTGGTGATCTGCTCGATGACTTCGTCCGAGCCGCTGGTGACGATGGTCATGCGTGAGAGCGAATCGTCTTCAGTCGGCGCCACCGACAGAGACTCGATGTTGTAGCCGCGCGCGGCGAACAGGTCGACCACGCGCGACAAGGCACCTGGTTCGTTTTCGAGCAGGACGGCGATGATGTGTTTCATGTGCAATCTCCCACCTCAGGCTTCGTGCGCCGCCGGTAAGCGGAGCCTGGCTCTTGAGGCGTGATGGTGGATGGAAATGGATGGAAACGGGTCGGCTGCACAGGTGGCTGGCGGCCGTCGCGCTGCGCGGTCGGGTGAACCCGCTGCACGGCCGCGGCCAGCACACCGTTCAGAGATCTTCCGACCCCAGCAGCATGTGCGTGATGCCCTTGCCTGCTTGCACCATGGGCCAGACGTTTTCGGTCGGGTCCACGGCGAAGTCGATGAACACGGTGCGGTCTTTCATGGCGAAGGCCTTCTCCAGCGCCGGGCGTACGTCCTCGGGCTTCACCACCCGCATGCCCACATGGCCGTAAGCCTCGGCCAGCTTGACGAAGTCGGGCAGCGAATCCATGTACGAATGCGAGTAGCGGCCGGAGTATTCGATTTCCTGCCACTGCCGCACCATGCCGAGGTAGCCGTTGTTCAGCAGCAGCACTTTCACCGCAGTGCCGTACTGCAGACAGGTGGCCAGTTCCTGGATGTTCATCTGGATCGAGCCGTCGCCGGTGATCACCACGCATTCGGCATCGGGCTTGGCCAGCTTGATGCCCATGGCGTAGGGCAGTCCAACACCCATGGTGCCGAGACCGCCGGAGTTGATCCAACGCCGCGGATGGTCGAAGCGGTAGTGCTGCGCAGCCCACATCTGGTGCTGGCCGACGTCGGAGCAGATGTAGGTTTCGCGGTTGTGGGTCAGTTCGTAGAGGGTCTCGATGACGTATTGCGGCTTGATCACGAGGTCGGACTTCTCGTATTTCAGGCAATCACGCTTGCGCCACTCCTCGATCTGTCCCCACCAGGTGGCCAAGGCTGCCATGTCCTGGCGCTGACCGGCCGCCTTCAATTGCTCGATCTGTTCGATGAGTTCCGTCAGCACCTCGCCGACATCGCCGACGATGGGCACGTCCACCTTCACGCGCTTGGAAATGGACGAGGGGTCGATGTCGATGTGAACGATCTTGCGCTCGATCTGGGCGAAGTCCTTGGGATTGCCGATGACGCGGTCGTCGAAACGCGCCCCCACCGCCAGCACCACATCGCTGTGCTGCATGGCCATATTGGCTTCGAAGGTGCCGTGCATGCCCAGCATGCCCAGGAACTTCGGGTCGGAGGCGGCAATGGCGCCCAGCCCCATGAGCGTGTTGGTGCAAGGCAGGCCCAGCAGCGTGGCCAGTTCGCGCAGCTTGTCAGACGCATTCGCCAGCACCACGCCGCCACCGCTGTAGAGGTAAGGCCGCTTGGCATGCATCAGCAACTGCACGGCCTTGCGAATCTGCCCGCCATGGCCCTTGCGCACCGGGTTGTAGGAGCGCATGTCGACATGCTCGGGGTAATGGAACGGCGCGGTGTCGCGCGACACATCCTTGGGCACGTCCACCACAACCGGGCCGGGACGACCGCTGCGGGCGAGATGGAAGGCCTTCTTCATGGTCAGCGCCAGATCCTTCACGTCCTTCACCAGGAAATTGTGCTTGACGATGGGGCGGGTGATGCCCACCGTGTCACATTCCTGGAAGGCGTCGAGTCCGATGGCGAAGGTGGGTACCTGGCCGGTGATGATGACCATCGGAATCGAGTCCATGTAGGCGGTGGCGATGCCGGTGACGGCATTGGTCGCACCCGGTCCCGAGGTCACCAGCGCCACGCCCACTTCGCCGCTGGCGCGCGCGTAGCCGTCGGCCGCGTGGACCGCGCCTTGCTCGTGGCGCACCAGCACATGCTGGATGGTGTTCTGTTTGTACAGCTCGTCGTAGATGTAGAGCACCGCGCCGCCGGGATAGCCCCAGATGTACTTGACACCCTCCTGCTGAAGGCAGCGCACCAGGATCTCCGAACCCGTGATGGCCGCGGTTCCGGACGATGATTTGTGGGGGTGTTGTGCAACGGCCGTTGCGGCCGATTGAATTTCAGTTCTGGACATGTCCATGATCACCTCGATGAATTTCTCTGACGAAAGACCGTTGGCGCCTCTCCAGCCAGGCTTGTGGCCTGCTCTTGAAGCTTGATCGCGCAGCTTGTGTGTTTGCTGGGTTCGAGCGCAGGCTCAACAACACAAGAGGGCCGCGCGCAGCAAGTGGATGACTGGCGAAACCGCGAGTGTAATGCGGCGGCGCATCACGGACAAGGACGACAGTCGTCCGGACAGCCGCCTAGACAGGCGACCAAGCAGCGCCAAGCACCGCGCAAGCCCAGCGCACGCGAGTTTCAGCGCCTGGGTGTTTCGCGCTGCAACAGGCACACCGCGCTGGTGGCAATGCCTTCTTGCCGGCCCACGAAGCCGAGGCGCTCGGCGGTCTTCGCCTTGACGTTCACCCGCTCCGGCGCAACGGCCAGCAGCCGGGCGATGGACTGCCGCATGGCGTCGCGGTACGGCGCCAGCATCGGGGCCTGGGCGCGCACCGTGCTGTCCACATTCACCACCTGCCAGCCATGCGCGGCCAGTGCAGCCATGGCCGCTTGCAGCAGCACACCCGAGTCGACCCCCTTGTAGCGCGAGTCAGTGTCCGGAAAAAGCAGACCGATGTCGCCAAGCCCAGCTGCCCCCAGTAGCGCATCGGTGATGGCATGCAGCAGCGCGTCGGCATCGGAGTGCCCGAGCAGGCCGCTGTGGTGCGCAATTTCAATGCCTCCGAGCACCAGCTTGCGGCCGGGAACCAGGGCGTGGATGTCCTCGCCCTGCCCCACACGCCATTCCAGTTTCGGCTCATGCATGGTCGGCTCCGGGGGTTGTGGTGTCACGGGCATGCATGGTGATCAAGGATTCGGCAAGCATGAGGTCGTCGGCGAACGTCACCTTGATGTTGCTGCTGCTGCCGAGCACGAGTTTGGGCCGCAGCCCGATGCGCTCCACCGCCGAGGCTTCATCCGTGAGCCCATCCCGGCCGCTCTGCTCCAAGGCCGTCAGCAGCGTGCCGAGACGGAACATCTGCGGCGTCTGCGCCAGCCAAAGGCCGTCGCGCGGGAGCGTTGTGGCCGCGCGCATGGTTTGCGGTGCATGCGCGTCAGCGGCAGCCTGCTTCAGCGTATCCGGCAGCGGCAGCGCCAGCAGGCCGCCCACAGCGTCGTGGCGGCAGGCTTCGATCAAGCCGGCGATGGCCTGGGGCGTGATGCAGCAGCGCGCAGCGTCGTGCACCAGCACCCAATCCTGCTCACCCGCACCCTGCGACTGCAAACCCCGCAGCCCCTGCAACACCGTCAGTGCGCGGGTGGCGCCACCGGCTTGGTGGATGAGCAAGCGTGGGTGGTTCGGCAGCACCGACCGCGCTTGCACATCTCCCGTCTGCACCAACACGTGCACCGAGGTCACTTGCTGGCAAGCGAGAAATGCCCGCACCGTATGGGCGACAACCGCGGCGCCGGCCAACTGGCGGTATTGCTTCGGCACGTCGCCCGGCAGGCGCGCGCCCGAACCGGCGCAAGGAATGAGGGCATGCATGGACATCGCTTCGCTTTGCGCACGGCGGACGGCCGCACCTGCGAAAATTCTAGGGATGTCTCGAACCTCCCCCCCGCAAACGCTGTTTCTGGCTCCCGCCCTGCCCGTGCTGAAACCCGGCAACCGCCATGCCCTGCCCAAGCCCGCCGGCAGCGCCGACGCTTTGCTGTTGGCCGAGTTGGCGCAGACGCGCAGCCCCACAAGCTCTGGGCGCGGGCCGTGGGTCATCGTCACTGCCGATCCAGCCGACGCCCAGCGCCTGTTAGCCGAAATGCTGTGGTTCGCACCCGATCTGCGCTGCGGCGTCCTGCCCGATTGGGAGACCCTGCCCTACGACGCTTTCTCGCCGCATCAGGACCTGGTCTCCGAGCGCCTGGCCACGCTCTGGACCCTGCACCACGCCGCGCTGGACGTCGTGCTGGTGCCGGCCACCACCGCGCTGCAGCGCCTGCCGCCTGCGGCCTTTCTCGCGTCCACCACCTTCAGTTTCCAGAAAGGTCAAGCCATCGACGAAGCCGCCCTGCGCGCCCAGCTCGTGCTGGCTGGTTATACCCATGTCACCCAGGTGGTGGCGCCGGGCGAGTACGCCGTGCGCGGCGGCCTGCTCGACCTGCATCCCATGGGCAGTGCCCTGCCCCTGCGGGTGGACCTGTTCGGCGACACGGTGGAGTCCATCCACACCTTCGACCCCGATAGCCAGCGCAGCCTCTACCCGGTGGACACGGTGCGCATGCTGCCGGGCCACGAGTTTCCGTTGGACGAAGCCGCGCGACAGCGTTTTCGTGCCCAGTGGCGCGAACGCATCGAAGGCGACCCCAGCCGCAGCCCGCTGTACAAGGACATGGCCCAGGGCGTGGCCGGTCCCGGCATCGAGTACTACCTGCCGCTGTTTTTCGACCACACCGCCACCCTGCTCGACTACGCCGGCCCGCACGCCGGCGTGGTGCTGCTGGGCGATGTGCCCGGCGCCATGCGCCAGTTCTGGACCGACACCACCGACCGCTGGCGCCTGCTTCAGCACGACCCGGAACGCCCGGCGCTGGCACCGGGCGAGTTGTACCTGACCGAAGAAGAATTCTTTCTGCGCATCAAGCCTCTGGCGCAACTCGGCCTGCGCAGCGGAGCGCAAACCTTCGCGGCGAAGTTGGCCACTGGCGACGCAGACGACGTCAAAGCACCTGGCGCCGTTCAACCGGCGGCAAGTGCCGAAATCTCGCCTGGTTCAGCTTCCGGTTCAGCCTCCAACATAACCTCGGACGCACCCTCTTCGGCATCTCCAAGCTTTGCGGCTCTGCCAGTCAAACCCATGCCGGGCCTGCCCGCGTGCGCCCTGCCCGACCTGTCCATCGAGCGGCGCAGCGAGCAACCCCTGCGCCGCCTGCAGGCCTGGCTCGACGCAGGGCAACGCGATGCCCGCCACCCGTTGCGCATCCTGCTCTGCGCCGAGTCCGCGGGACGGCGTGAAACCCTGCTGGACTTGCTGCGCGAGTCCAGGCTTGACGCGCGCATCATCGAATCCTGGGCTGCTTTCACCGCCGCCGATACGGCCTTCGGCCTCGTCGTCGCCCCGCTTGCTGCCGGCTTCGCCCTGCCGGACGCGGGCATCGCCCTGCTGACCGAAACCGAGTTGTTCGCCCTCAGCCCCAGCCAGCGCCGGCACCGCATGCAAGAGCGCGCCAGCGATGTCGAGAACCTGATCCGCGATCTCTCCGAACTCAAAACCGGCGACCCGGTGGTGCACCAGCAGCACGGCATCGGCCGCTATCAGGGCCTGACCTCGCTGGACCTGGGCGACGGTCCGGCCGAGTTCCTGCACCTGCGCTATGCGCAAGAAGCGTCGCTGTATGTCCCCGTGGCGCAGCTTCATCTCATTGCCCGTTACAGCGGGGTGGACCCAGACAACGCGCCGCTGCACACCCTGGGGTCGGGCCAATGGGACAAGGCGCGGCGCAAAGCCGCCGAGCAGGTGCGCGACACCGCGGCAGAGTTGCTCAACATCTATGCCCGCCGCGCCACACGTGCCGGCCATGCCTTTCGCTACGCCGCGCAAGACTACGAAGCCTTCGCCGCCGGTTTCGGTTTCGAGGAAACCCCCGACCAGCGCGCAGCCATTCACGCCGTGGTGCAGGACATGATCTCGCCCCGGCCGATGGACCGCCTGGTGTGTGGTGACGTCGGCTTTGGCAAGACCGAGGTGGCCTTGCGCGCGGCCTTCATCGCCATCATGGGCGGCAAGCAGGTGGCCGTGCTCGCACCCACCACGCTACTGGCCGAACAGCATGTGGAAACCTTCCGCAACCGCTTTGCCGACTGGCCGGTGAGGATTGCCGAGTTGTCGCGCTTTCGTTCGCCGAAGGAAGTCAAAACGGCGTTGGAGGGCATGGCGGCGGGCACGGTGGACGTGGTCATCGGCACCCACAAACTGCTGTCCGGCGACATCAAGTTCCAGCGTCTCGGCCTGGTCATCGTCGACGAGGAGCACCGCTTTGGCGTGCGCCACAAGGAGGCACTCAAAGCCCTGCGCGCCGAGGTCGACATGCTGACCCTCACCGCCACGCCGATTCCGCGCACGCTGGGCATGGCGATGGAGGGCTTGCGTGACTTGAGCGTGATTGCCACAGCGCCGCAAAAGCGCCTGGCGATCAAGACTTTCGTGCGTAATGAAAGCAAAGCGGTGATTCGCGAAGCGGTGCTGCGTGAAATCAAGCGCGGCGGACAGGTGTATTTCCTGCACAACGAGGTGGAGAGCATCGAGCGGCGGCGCGAGATGCTGGCCGAACTCATACCCGAGGCGCGCATCGCCATCGCCCACGGCCAGATGCACGAGCGCGACCTGGAGCGCGTGATGCGCGACTTCCACGCCCAGCGCTTCAACGTGCTGCTGTGCTCCACCATCATCGAAACCGGCATCGACGTGCCCACAGCCAACACCATCGTCATGAGTCGCGCCGATAAATTCGGGCTGGCGCAACTGCACCAGTTGCGCGGTCGCGTCGGGCGCTCGCACCACCAGGCCTATGCCTATCTGCTGGTGCCGGATGTGCAATCGCTGTCCAAAACCGCGTTGCAGCGACTGGACGCCATCACACAGATGGAAGAACTCGGCTCCGGCTTCTACCTTGCCATGCACGATCTGGAGATTCGTGGCGCCGGCGAGGCGCTCGGCGAATCGCAATCCGGCAACGTGCAGGAAGTCGGCTACCAGATGTACATCGACATGCTGGGCGAAGCCGTGAAGGCGCTCAAGGCCGGGCGTGAGCCCGACCTGCTGCACCCGCTGGGCGTGACCACCGAAATCAATCTGCACGAGCCCGCGCTGTTGCCGGCAGACTACTGCCCCGATGTGCACGCCCGTCTCAGCCTCTACAAGCGCCTGGCGAGTTCCGGCAGCGAGGCCAAGCTGCAAGACGTCGCCGAGGAAATCGTCGACCGCTTCGGCCGTATGCCCAGCGCCGCGCTCAACCTGCTGGAAACCCACCGCCTGCGACTGCTGGCCGCGCGCTACGGCGTACAAAAGGTGGATGCGGCCGATCGGCAAACCCTGATCCAGTTCCGCCCCAATCCGCCCATCGACGGCGCCCGCATCATCTGGCTGGTGCAGAACCACCGCCATGTGCGACTCGCCGGCAACGACCGGCTGCGCATCGAGCGCGATGCCAAGGATGCATCCACTCGCGTCCGTTTGGTGCGCGACACCCTGCGCCTGCTCGGTGAACCGCGCGACGAAGCCCTGGCAGCCTGAAGCCGCACGGCCCAACGCTCCGTTCAGTCTCCAACCCAGTTTTCCCCATCCGCCACATCCGGCACCACGACCCGAGCCATGCACCACCTCGTCCTGCAAGTTGCCGCACCCAACACACTGAATGCCGACCTCGTTGCGCGCATCGCCGAGTTCACCCAGCCGAGCGGCCTGGAAAAACTCCCGAACCCGCAGTCAGACTGGGGAGCCCAGGCCATGCGCCTGCGCAACATCGGCGTCGATCCGCAGGTGGCGCGCAGCGACCTGCCAGCGATCGCCCGTGAGCACGGCCTCGACTGGGCCGTCGTCCCCGCCGGCCTGCGGCTGGCCGACTTCAAACTGCTGGTGCTGGACATGGACTCCACCCTGGTGGCCATGGAAACCATCGACGAACTCGGCGCCGCCAGCGGCAAGAAAGCGCAGATCGCCACCATCACCGAAGCCGCGATGCGCGGCGAGATCGCGGACTACGCCGAAAGCCTGCACCGCCGCCTCGCCCTGCTCGCCGGCACGCCCGAGCGCGTGCTGGAGGAGGTGTACGCCCGGCTGCGCCTCAACCCCGGCGCCGAGGCGCTGATTGCGGCAGCCAAGGCCGCCGGCCTCAAGGTGCTGCTGGCCACCGGCGGTTTCACCTGGTTCACCGAACGCCTGCAGCAGCGCCTGAGCCTGGATTTCGTCGCCGCCAACACCCTGGAATGGCGCGAAGGCAAGCTCACCGGCCACGCCCTTGGCCCCATCGTCGACGCCCAGGGCAAACGCCAAGCCCTGCTCGACACCTGCTCCCGCATCGGCTGCACGCCACGACAAGCCATCGCCATCGGCGACGGGGCCAACGACCTCGCGATGATGAAGGCCGCTGGCCTCAGCGTGGCCTACCACGCCAAACCCGCCGTGCAGGATGCGGCCAGCACGGCGCTGAATGTTTGCGGCTTGGACGCGGTGCGGTGCCTGTTCGAAGCCTGACCCTGCGGGACGATGGGCGATCACACGCTGCGAATCGCCTCACGGCTGCATGCGCAGCGATGAGCCAACCCGCGAGACCGAGCACGGCCTGACCGCAGCCGCCATCAACCCTTGCGGGCGATGCGGTCGTCCAGTTCCGCCAACGCCGCCGATAGGCTGTTGCCGGTCTCGGTGAGGTGCTGTGCGTGAGTTTGCTCCAGACGGTCGATGCGTGCGGTGAGTTCGGTCTTGTGCGCCTCGAGTTGCGCAGCCTGGCGGTTGAAGCCGGCCTCCAGACTTTGCTGCAACTGGGTGATACGCGAGCTTTCCGCCTTGTCGGCCAGTTCGCGCTGGGCTTGCAGGGCTTTCATCTGCTTGCGGCTCTCGATCAGGGATGTGGTTTGCACATAAAGCGCAAAGCCGAAAAAGACCAGCGCGAGCATGGCGCTCAAGCCCAGCATCACTAGCCCGAGCGGAGCATGCAGAGAGGTGAAACCGAGTGATAGCGTGGTGCCCGAGGTGAAGGCTGCCCAGTTCAGCGCGGCAAAACCGGCGACCAGAGCGAGCAACACGATGAGCAGAATGGAGCGGAAACCCATGATCTTCTCCTGTGTGGTGATGTGTGAGGAAAGCGGTCTGGCCATCGGTCGCTCCTGCGCTCCCGATCGGCGCCTGGTGCTCAGTCGAGCAGCACCTGCATGGCATGGTCGAGATCGGCGATGAGATCCTGCGGGTCTTCGAGGCCGATGCTCAAGCGCACCAGCGGGCTGGCGTATGCCCAGGATGCGCCGCGCATGGCGGCGACGTCGTAAGGCACGGCCAGACTGACCGGCCCACCCCAGGAGTAGCCGATCTTGAACAGGCGCAGGGCATCGACGCATGCATCCACCCTGGCCGCGGTGATCTGCGGCTGGAGCGTGAAGCTGAACAGTCCGGCGGCGGCACTGCAGTCGCGCATCCAATGGGCGTGGCCAGGACTGCCGGGAAAGGCCGGATGCAGCAGAGCCTGCACTTCGGGCCGGCGCTGCAACCAGGTGGCCACTCGGCGCGCGGCCTGGTCGTGCGCGTGATAGCGCAGGTGCAGGCTATGCAGGCCGCGCAGCACCAGGGATGCGTCGTCACCGCTCACGCCGAGGCCCAGGCGCATGTGGGCGTCGAGCAGTTTGTCGTGCAAGGCATCGTCACGCGTCAGCACGGCGCCCATGAGCATGTCGGCGCCGCCGGACTGGTATTTGGTCAGCGCCTGCATGGAGATGTCGATGTCCAGCGCAAAGGGCTTGATCGCCAGTCCTGCGCCCCAGGTGTTGTCGAGTGCGGTGACCAATCCATGCTGCCGCGCCATGGCGACGAGTGCGCGCAGGTCAGGCATCTCCATGGTGACCGAACCGGGCGCTTCCAGCCACAACAACCTCGTTCGCGGCGTGATGGCGGCATGGGTGGCGGCAAGGTCCATGGGGTCATAGATCTGCAGCGCGATCCCCCAGCCGGAGAGCAGCTTTTGCGCCATATCGCGACTGGGGTTGTAGACGTTGGCAGGCAGCATGACGGCGTCGCCCTGTTGCAGCAGGGCGAGATTCACCAACGCGATGGCCGAAAGCCCCGATGGGCACAGCAACGCGTGCTTGGCTCCTTCGATCTCGGCCAAACGCGCCTCCAGCGTGAATGTGGTGGGCGTGCCGTGCAGGCCGTAGGTGTAGCCGGTCTTGCGACGCCAGTCGCGTGCGCGCATGGCGGCCACGTTGGCGAACAGCACGGTGGAAGCGCGGTGCGTGGCCGGTTGCACGGCGTCGAAGCCAGGCGGTGGCTGGTAGGGCGAGTGTTGCAACAGCGTGGCAGCCCGCGGTGAAGGTTGCATCGCGCCGGGCTCAGCACCCATCACGGTGTGTTCCGCAACGTGCACTTCACGATTTGTTGCAAGGTTCTGGTCTAATTGATCGCCATGTTCTTCACTGGACATGAGTCAAGGTTCTCCTGATGGGTTGCCACGGCCTCGCTTGGGTCCGGGTTTTGCTTCCAAGCATAGCCAGTTCAGGGACCGCACAGACTCTGCCCACCGCATTGGACCCTTCGCCTGAACCTTCGCCCTACTTGCTTCCTGCCCGCGCAGCAGAAGCCCCCCGGAGGTGTGACCACCCCGCCCTCCCCTTGCGAGGACTGCAGTACGGCATCAGCAGCAGACGCATGCCCAGGTCGACGCTTGCGCGCAGTCCGCACAACCCTGGCATACGCCCGCCGAGCGTTGGCTTCGGCCGTTTTCCTCTCCAGAATGTCCCCTCGACGCCGTCTGCTGCCTCTGCCCCCGAGACCGCAAGTTGGCTTGGAGACGCCCCTGTGTTTGACTGATGAGCCTGAACATGATGACGGAAGTCCTGATTCTTTTCGCCCTGATCCTGCTCAACGGACTGTTCGCCATGTCCGAAATTGCCCTGGTCACGGCACGGCGCGCGCGCCTCACGGCGATGGCCGAATCCGGCAGCATTCCAGCCAAGGCCGCGGTGCAACTGACCGAGCAGCCCAACCGCCTGCTGTCCACGGTGCAGATCGGCATCACCTCCATCAGCGTGCTCAACGGCATCATCGGTGAGGCCGCGTTCTCCGCCCCCATCAGTCTCTGGCTGCAGAGCCAAGGGTTGCTGCCGCAGGTGGCGAACATTGCGGGCACGGCGCTGGTGGTCATCGTCATCACCTATCTGTCCATCGTCATCGGTGAGCTGGTCCCCAAACGGCTGGGACAGCTCGCCCCGGAACGAATCGCCCTGTTCGTGGCGCAGCCCATGCTGCTGCTGTCGCGCAGCGTGGCGATATTCGTCAAGCTGCTGTCGTTTTCCACCGACCTGCTGCTGCGACTGCTGCGGGTGCGCACCGATGCGCCCACGCATGTGACGGAGGAGGAGATCAACGTCGTGCTGGAGGAAGGCTCGGACGCCGGCGTCATCGAGGTGCAGGAGCACGAGATGGTGCGCAACGTGTTCCGCCTCGATGACCGCCAGATTGCCTCGCTGATGACGCCGCGCAATGAGATTGAGTTTCTCGACGTGGAAGACCCGCTGACCGACAACCTCGCCAAGATTGCGCAGTCGCCACACTCGCGTTTTCCCCTGGTGCGCGGCGATCTCGACGACGTGCTGGGTTTGGTGTCGGCGAAGGAGCTGCTGGGCCGCTTCATCCGGCGCGAGGGCATCGAGGACTTGAGCAAGGCCTCCAGCCACGCCATCTTCGTGCCCGAAAGCCTCACCGGGCTGGAACTGCTGCAGACCTTCAAGCAAAGCTCGGATCACACCGCGCTGGTGCTCGGCGAATACGGCCAGACGCTGGGCATCGTCACGGTGCAGGACATTCTGGAGGCCATTGCCGGCGAATTCAAGAGCCACCCATCCGAAGAACCCTGGGCGATCCAGCGCGATGACGGCTCCTGGTTGCTGGACGGTTTGATTCCCGTGGGCGACCTCAAGGACAAGCTCGCGCTCAAATCCGTGCCGGAAGAAGAAAAGGGACGCTACAACACCCTGGCCGGCATGCTCATGCTGCTGCTGGCGCGACTGCCGCACACCGGCGATCACATCGACTGGGACGACTGGCGGTTCGAGATTGTGGACATGGACGGCAAGCGCATCGACAAGGTGCTGGTGTCGCGTCCCACCTTGGCGCAGATCGAAGACTCGCTGCCGCCGGATGCGGATTGAGACCTTGTCGGGATCAAGCAAACTCGGAAAGGCCCTGCTTTCCCCGGGATCGTCATCCCGACGGCTGGATGCGGCGCAAACGTTCGCGCAGTTCGCCCACGATGCCGCGCCGGAACAGCATCACACAGAGCACGAAAATGGCGCCGATCACCATGCTCACCGAGTCGTTGAGATTGTTGAACCAGTGAATCCCGGTGATGTCCACCAGAAAGCGCGCGATGGTGCCCATTTTTTCCTCCAGCACGGTGATGATGACCGCGCCGAGGATAGGTCCGAGATCGGTGCCGAGGCCACCGACGAGCGTCATGAGAATGACCAGGCCCGACGTGCTCCAGTGCACGTCGGTCAGGGTTTCGAAACCCATCACTACCGCCTTCATCGCTCCCGCCAGGCCTGCGAATCCGGCTGAAAGCAGGAACACGCCGAGTTTGTAGCGGCTGGCACGGTAACCCAGCGAGATGGCGCGCGGCTCGTTCTCGCGTACCGCCTGCAGCACCTGGCCGAACGGGGAATTCACCACCCGCCGCATGAACCACCAACTGGCGACGAAGACCACCAGCACGACGTAGTACATCACCCGGTCGGACTGCAAGGACAAGCCGAACAAGCTGCCGCGCGGAATGCCCTGAAGGCCGTCCTCGCCGCCGGTGAAGTTGGCCTGCAAGGCGTAGAAATAAACGATCTGCGCCAGCGCCAGGGTGATCATGGAAAAGTAGATGCCCTGCCGCCGCACCGCCAGCAAACCCATCACCAGGCCAATACCCAACGCGGCGAGCACACCGATGAGAATGCCCACCGGGGTGGGCAGTCCCCAGGTGGTGAGGGCGAGGCCGGTGAGATAACCCGCCCCACCGAACAAGGCGGCATGGCCAAAGGAAATGAGCCCGGCATAGCCCGCCAAAAGGTTGAAGGCACAGGCGAACAGGGCGAAGCACATCATGCGCATGCCCAACACCGGGTAGAGCCCCAGCCAGGGCGCTGCCAGGGCCAGCAGCAGCAAGACCCAGGTCACATGAACGGGTAAACGCGTGCGCCAGAGCATGGTCATTTTTCCTTGCCGAAAAGGCCGGCGGGCCGCACGGTGAGGACCAGGGCCATGAAGACAAACACCACGGTGGTCGAGATGGGGGCGTAAATGACCTTGGCCAAGCCCTCAATGATGCCCAGCGCCAGGCCCGAGACGATGGCGCCCATGACCGAGCCCATGCCACCGATGACGACAATGGCGAAAACCACGATGATGAGGTTCGAGCCCATCAACGGTGATACCTGGATGACGGGAGCCGCCAGCACCCCGGCGAGACCGGCGAGCCCAGATCCGAAGGCGAATGTCAGCATGACCAGCAGCGGGAAGTTGATGCCGAAGGCCTGAATCAGCGCCGGGTTCTCAGTGCCAGCGCGTAGATAGGCGCCAAGTTTGGTGCGCTCGATCAGCAGCCAGGTGCCAAAGCAGGCGACCAGACTGGCGACCACGGCGAAGGCGTAGTAGACGGGCAGGTACATGAAGCCCAGGTTGAGCGTACCGCTCAGCAAGGCAGGCGGGTTGTAGGGCGAGCCCGCCACGCTGAAGAAGGAGCGGAAGACGCCTTCAATCAGGAGGGTGAGTCCGAAGGTCAGGAGCAGGCCGTAAATGGGGTCGATGCCGCGCAGGCGGCGCAACATCAGGCGCTCGACCAACACGCCGAACAGGCCCACCAGCACAGGGGCGATCAGGAGCATCCACCAGAAACCGAGATGGAAGTATTGCCCGCCCATCCAGGTGAACATCGCCCCCATCATGAAGAAGGCGCCGTGGGCGAAATTGACCACGTCCATCAAGCCGAAAATCACAGCGAGACCCAGGGACAACATGGCGTAGAACGCACCGTTGACCAGACCGAGCATGAGTTGCCCCAGCAGCAGGGGCAAGGGAAAACCAAAAAATTCAGTCAAACGACACCCCTCGTGCAAACGCAGGACAGCCCCAAGTTTTCCTACTCCCCAAGTGGAGCGGGCCAGCGAGCCGACCAAGGGGTGCTCGAACGTCAAATCGATTCGCTGAAGGCCTGCCACGCGCGTCAGGCAGCGCGAGGCAGGTCTTCAGTACATCATGCCATGCCTCACCCTTCTTTCATTTGTCCAGCGGGCAGCCGTAGGCGGCGGCCGGGCCGAAGGCGTCGTTGCCAGGGATGGTCTGCACCAGCTTGTAGTAATCCCAGGGTTCTTTGGATTCGGCCGGAGTCTTGACCTGCTCCAGATACATGTCGTGGATCATCAGGCCGCTGGGGCGCATGAAGCCGTCATGCATGAACATGTCGTTGACCTTCATCTTGTGCATCTCGTCCATGACCTTGGTGCCGTCCGTGGTCCCGGCCGCCTTGACCGCCTTCAGGTAGGTGAGCGTGGCGGAATAATCGCCAGCCTGAATGAAGGTGGGCATCGCCTTCATCTCCTTGAAGTAACGCTCGGCCCAGGCCCGCGACTGCGCGTTCTGGTTCCAGTACCACGGCGTGGTGAGGTAAAGGCCTTGCGCGGCCGGCAGACCAACGGCGTGGATGTCGGTGATGAACAGCAGCAGACCAGCCAGCTTCATGGTCTTGGTCACGCCGAACTGGTTGGCCTGCTTGATCGAGTTGTCGGCGTCGCCACCCGCATTGGCCAAGCCGAGCACCTGCGCCTTGGAAGCCTGCGCCTGCAGCAGATAGGAGGAAAAGTCGGATGCGCCCAGCGGGGCATAGACTTGGCCCACGACCTTGCCGCCATCGGCCTCGACCACCTTGGCTGCCTCACTCTCGAGCGACTTGCCGAAGGCGTAGTCAGCCGTGAGGAAATACCAGTTCTTGCCACCATGCCTGATCACGGCGCTGGCCGTGCCCCGCGCCAGAGCCGTGGTGTTGTAGGCATACATCACCGTGTAAGGGGTGCATTGCTTGCCGACGATGGTGGATGCGCCTGCGCCCACCACGAAGAACGGCTTTTTGTACTGCGCGGCGATGGGTTCCATGGCCAGCGCGGTCGCGCTGTTGGTGCCGCCGATCAACATGTCGACGCCGTCCTGCGACAAATACTCCTTGGCCTTGCCAGCGGCCAGGTCGGCCTTGTTCTGGTGATCGAAGCTGGTCAGTTCGATCTTGCGGCCGAGAACCGAACCGCCAAAGTCCTGGATGGCCATCTTGATCGCAGCGACGCCACCGGGGCCGTCAACGGCGGAATAGACGCCGGACAAGTCGGTGATGAAGCCGATTTTCACCGGCGGTTCCGCCTGGGCCATCGAAGCTGCGCCTAGAGCCAGGGCGAGAGCCAAAGTCAGTTTGTTCAGTTTCATGCAAGTCTCCTCGTGGATGGATGGTTTAACGCGCTTCAGATACCGAGTAAACCCTTGAGTGTCGCGCGATTTTTTTCTAAGTCGGCTCGCGCCATTTCCAGAACGATTCGGCCGCCTTCCATGACATAAAATCGGTCGGCCAAATTCGCAGAAAATCTGAAATTCTGCTCGACGAGCAGAATTGAAAAACCTTTGTTCTTCAGTGTATTCATCGCCCGGCCAAGGGCCTGCACGATAACCGGGGCCAGGCCTTCGGAAATTTCATCCAACAGCAACAAGCGCGCGCCGGTGCGCAAAATGCGCGCCACGGCAAGCATTTGTTGCTCGCCACCGGACAGGCGTGTCCCAGGGCTTTTGGCCCGTTCCCGCAAATTTGGAAACAACGCATAGATCTCCTCTTCGCTGAGCCCGGGAAAGCCGGTTTTCAATTCAGGGGGGAGTAAAAAATTTTCTTGCGCGCTGAGACTCGCGAAAATCCCGCGTTCTTCCGGGCAGTAGCCCACGCCGAGCGGCGCGACACGGTGGCGCTGTACGCCGATGACTTCACGTCCGAACACGCGAATGCTGCCGGTGCGCGCACTCGTCAGCCCCATGACAGCGCGCAGCGTTGTCGTTCGCCCGGCCCCGTTTCGGCCCAGCAGGCAGACCGTCTCGCCGGGCTGGACGTGGAGGTTCACGCCGTGCAGCACGTGCGACTCACCGTACCAGGCGTGCAACTTGTCGATGCGCAGGGCCGCATTCGCGGCACCTTGCAGCGCGGCGTCCGTATCCGGTACGTGAACCGAATCGGAGGGCGCCAACAACACATCGGGCACGGTCATGCCTCCATCTCCTCGGCTTCGTCGCCCATGTAGGCAGCAATCACCTCGGGGTTGCGTGACACCTCGGCATAACGCCCCTCGGCCAGGATCTGGCCGCGCTGCATCACCGTGACACGATCGCAAATGCGGGAGATGACCGACATGTTGTGCTCGACCATCAGCACCGTGCGGCCCTTGGCGACGCGGCGAATGAGATCGGTGACTTGCACCACGTCCTCATGGCCCAGACCCTGGGTGGGCTCGTCGAGCAGCAGGAGTTGCGGATTCATCGCCAAGGTGGTGGCCAGTTCGAGCGCGCGCTTGTGACCGTAAGGCAGGTTGATGGCCAGTTGCTCTGCGTCACCAGACAAACCGACAAGGTGCAGAAAACTCATGGCCTGATCATCCAGCTTGCGCAAGGTGCGCTTGGGCAACCAGAACTGATGCGCCAACCCCGTACTGCGCTGCAATGCGACGCGCACATTTTCCAACACACTCATATGCGCAAATGTGGCGCTGATTTGAAACGAGCGCACCATGCCCAGACTGGCTACATGAGCCGGAGACATTCTTGTAATGTTCTGCCCACGAAAATAAATGTCGCCCGCGCTGGGCTGGAGAAATTTACTGAGCAAATTGAAGCAGGTTGTTTTTCCGGCGCCGTTCGGGCCGACCAGTGCATGAATCGATCCCTCTTCGATTTTCAGATCGACATTTTGCACTGCGGCGAAACCGGAAAACTGCTTGCTGAGCCCCTGGGCTCGCAATATTGGCGTGTTCGACATTGGAGTTTGTTGGTTTGGCAGGCGACATTCTGCTGCCATGCATGCAGGCGGCTCAAGCGCTTTCCCCACGGGAAAACCCTGTGTTTCGTCGACGGCCTGTTGTCGATGTTTCAAAATGCCTCATTCGGCCATCCTCCACTCCATGGCACGATCGGCCTGGGCGGGCCCGCAGCGCGCGACGTTGTCCCCTGCGCCCTGCGCGGCCCATGCTGCGCGCACGCAGACACAATCGTGGCAGGGGTTTCGCTCTCGAGGACAATCTCGTGATGAAGACTTGTTCGCCAGCGACGACGCCAAACAGGGCCGATTTCGGCTTCGACCAGCCCTACAGCAGCCTGGGGAGCGAATTTTTCAGTGCCGTTCGGCCATTCGGTCTGCCTGCGCCGCGCTTGAGTTTGGTGAGCAAAGATGCCTCGAGCCTGCTGGGTCTGCATCTGGAATCGACGGACCCTGAAGCACTGCAGTCCTGGGCGGAATTGTTCAGCGGCACCACATTGCCAGCCAGTTGCGAACCGATCAGCACCGTCTACTCCGGCCACCAGTTCGGCAATTGGGCCGGGCAACTCGGTGACGGCCGCGCTCACCTTTTGGGCGAACTCGACGCGCCGGATGCCACGCAAAACTGTGGCTACGCGCGCTGGGAAGTGCAACTCAAGGGGGCAGGACGCACGCCCTACTCCCGTCATGGCGATGGGCGTGCGGTGTTGCGCTCCTCCATCCGGGAATTCCTCTGCAGCGAAGCCATGTGGCATCTCGGCATTCCCACCACGCGTGCGCTCTGTCTCGTCACCTCCAGCCTGGCGGTGGCACGCGAACGCATGGAAACCGCGGCGGTCGTCACGCGCCTGGCGCCGAGTTTCATTCGCTTCGGCCACTTCGAGCATTTCAGCTACAGCGGCCAGCACGCGGCACTGCGCCGCCTGGCTGACTGGACCATCGCACGCATCGACCCCGCCTGCGCCGATGCCGCCAACCCCGCGCTGGCCCTGCTGCAGGGCGTCGTGACGCGCACCGCACAGCTCATGGCGCAATGGCAATGCATCGGCTTCATCCACGGCGTGATGAACACCGACAACATGTCCATGCTCGGCTGGACGCTGGACTACGGTCCGTTCGCCTTCATGGACGGGTTCGATCCGGCACACACACCCAATACCACCGATCGCGCCGGTCGCTATGCCTGGGGCCGGCAGCCGGCCATTGCGCGCTGGAATCTGCTGGCGCTGGCCCAGGCGATGCTGCCGCTGCTCGGCGAACCCCAAGACGCCATGGACGCCGTAGCAGCCTTCGAGCCGCAGTTCTCGCAAGCCATGCGTTCCCAGTTGCAGAACAAGCTGGGCCTGGGTGCGCTGCAAGATGGTGACGATGCCCTGGTCGATACCTGGCTTGCTGCCATGGCCGCGAACCAATCCGACTGGACCCTGAGTTTTCGCCGGCTCGGTTCGCTGTCCTCCGACTCCGACAGCCCGATTCCCGAAGCGTTGCAAAGCCTGTTCACCATCCGCCCGCAACAGTTCCAGGCCTGGGTGGCCGACTACCGCCAACGCTTGCGGCAGCAGGACCATGCGGACGCTGAACGCAAGCTGGCGATGGATCTTGTGAATCCGCGCTTCGTGTTACGCCACCACTTGGCGCAACACGCCATTGCTCAAGCCGAGGCCGGCGATTTTTCCGCCGCTCGGGAACTGATGGCCGTGCTGCGGTATCCCTATGCTCAGCAGCCTGAGCATGCGGCATACGCCGCCGCCCCGCCACAGGATGCCGAAGCTCCAGCCCTGTCGTGCTCGTCTTGAGCAGGCTTGGCCACCACGTCAAGCTCGCTCCCACCAGGCCGCCATCCTGCGCGCCTCAACCCTCTTCCTCCCGGAGATTGCTTCATGCCACCCACCCGACCCGACGACGCAGCCGACGCCGAATACCGCGTGCGCCTCACACCCGAGCAATACCGGGTGACCCGCTGCAGTGCCACCGAAGCACCGTTCACCGGGAAATACTGGGACCACCATGCCGATGGAAGCTACCGCTGCATCTGCTGCAGCGCGGTGCTGTTCGACTCCAGCACCAAATTCGACTCCGGTAGCGGGTGGCCCAGCTTCACAGAGCCTGCCTGGGGGCAGTCCATCGAGGAAGTGAAAGACAACAGCCATGGCATGGTGCGCACCGAAGTGCGCTGCGCCCAGTGCCATGCCCACCTCGGCCATGTGTTCGACGACGGCCCCGGACTGAACGGCCTGCGCTACTGCATCAACTCGGCTGCGCTCGATTTCGCTCCCGGCCAGCACGCCGAACGAGCCGGCGAACAAGGATAATGACGGGCATGAAACTCCTGTTCGACTTCTTTCCCATCATCCTGTTTTTCGCCGCCTTCAAGTTCGGCGGCATTTATGTGGCCACTGCCGTGGCCATCCTCGCCACATTCGGCCAAATCGGCTGGATATGGTTCAAGGGCCGCAAGGTCGAGCCCATGCTCTGGGTCAGCCTCGTCATCGTCGTGCTGTTCGGCGGTGCCACACTGCTGCTGCACAACGATACCTTCATCAAATGGAAGCCCACAGTGCTGTACTGGGTGTTCGCCGTCGTCCTGCTGGGCGGGCAGGTGCTGTTCCGCAGGAACTTCATCCGCCAGTTGTTGGGCACGCAGATGGATTTGCCCGCCGTGGCGTGGACGCGGCTGAACTGGTCCTGGGCTGCCTATTTCGCGGTCATGGGTATCGTCAACATCTGGGTCGCCTACCACTATTCCACGGCCATCTGGGTGGATTTCAAGCTCTTCGGCAGCCTGGGCCTGACGCTGGTGTTCGCCATCATCCAGTCCTTGATGATCGCCCGCTACCTGCCGCAAAAAAACGCCTGATGCAAGGCCTGAAGCACCGCGCCGAGCGTATCGAGCAGACCTTGCGTCTGGTCTTCGATCCCGAGCAACTGCAGGTCATCGACGAATCCGCCAGCCACGCAGGGCATGGCGGATTCGACGCCCGGGGCAGCCATTTTCGCGTGCGCATGGTCAGCCACGCATTCAGCGGAAAGTCAAGACTTGCGCGCCATAGGCTCGTGTATGATGCCCTGGCTGCGATGCTGACACACGACATTCATGCCCTCGTGCTCGACCTGCACGCCCCGGGCGACTTACCCAAGCCGGCCCAATCCTAGGTCGCAAGCCCTCGTGGACCTTACGGCCTGCGTTCTCGAACCCATCCCCATTGAGTCATGCAAAAACCCCTGATCAAACAACTTCTGCCAGCCGCTTTGGCACTTGCGCTGCTGTCCCCCGCAGCTTTCGCCCAGACCGCGGCGACCGTCAACGGCAAGGCCATCCCCGAGAGCATGGTCAACGTCGTTGCCGAGAACATGGCCAAGCAGTCCGGCCAGCCCGTGACGCCTCAACTCAAGGACCAGATCAAGAAAGAGCTGATCCTGCGTGAAGTCGTCGTGCAGGAGGCGGAAAAACAAGGTCTGCAGAATCAGAAGGACGTGCAGGAAGAAATCCAGGTCGGCCGTCAGAACATTCTGATTCGCACGCTGTTTCAGGACTACCTGAAAAAACATCCGATCACCGACGCGCAGGTCAAGGCCAAGTACGACCAGTTCGCCAAGAGCTTCGGCACCACCGAGTACGAAGCCCAGCACATCCTGGTGCCGAGCGAGAAGGAAGCCGATGACATCATCGCGCAGTTGAAAAAGGGCGCCAAGTTCAGCGCGATGGCCAAGAAATACTCGAAGGATGCAGCCTCGGCCGTCAAGGGCGGGGACCTGGGTTGGTCCACTCCCGGCAACTACGTTGAGCCGTTCGCCGCCGCGCTGACCAAGCTCAAGCCGGGCGAGTACACCACCACCCCGGTGCAGACCCAGTTCGGCTGGCACATCATCAAGCTGGACAAGACCCGCCCGGCCAAGCCGCCAACCATGGAGCAACTCAAGCCGCAGATCATGCAGGAACTGCAGCGTGAAACAGTGCAAAAATATCAGCAGGAATTGCTCGCGCAAGCCAAGGTCACGCAGTAAGACAGCGCATCCTTGCCTTGAAAACGCCGGTCGATCGACCGGCGTTTTTTTGGGCGACGCTCAACCGGGTCGGTCCAATGGCGAGCTGGCGTTGGCTGCTGCTGGTTTCGTCTCTGCCTTCACTCCTGCGAGGGCCGACTCGGCAGGCATCGCAAGCTGCGTCAAGGCTATGAGTTCGGCGCCGCTCAGGGTTTCTTTGTCCAGCAACTGGCGTGCGCCTTCGTCGAGCACGGCGCGTCTGCTCTGAAGGATGGCTTCGGCGCGGCTGAATGCGGTGTTCACCAGTTCGCGCACGGCGCAGTCCACTTCCCGGGCGGTCTGTTCGCTGTATTCGCGCTGCTGCGGCATGACCGGCCCGCCCAGCATGGTCTGCGGCGCATTGTCCAGGGCCATTGATCCCAGCTTGTCCACCATGGCGTAGCGCGTGACCATGCTGCGGGCGATGTCGGCGACCTTGGCCAGATCGTCAGCGGCGCCGGTGGACCAGTGGCCATAAACGATGTGCTCGGCGGCACGCCCACCCATCAGGACTGCCATTTTGTTCTCCAGTTCCTGGCGGGTCATGAGGTAGCGGTCCTCGGTGGGGCGTTGGATGGTGTAGCCCAGGGCGCCGACGCCGCGCGGGATGATGGACACTTTGTGCACCACGTCGGTCCCAGGCAGGCTCATGGAGACGATGGCGTGCCCCATTTCGTGATGCGCGACGATCTCGCGTTCCTTGGGGTTGAGCAGGCGATTCTTTTTCTCCAGACCGGCGACGATGCGCTCGACTGCGAGTGTGAAATGCTCGGTGGTGACGGTCCGGGCGTTGTGGCGCGTGGCCACCAGCGCGGCCTCGTTCACCAGATTGGCAAGGTCCGCCCCCGAAAACCCGGGCGTGAGCGCCGCCACCTGCTCCAGGTCCACGGACGGGTCGAGATGGACCTTGCGCACATGCACTTGCAACACCTGGACCCGGCCAGTCTTGTCAGGGCGGTCGACCAGCACCTGACGGTCGAAGCGGCCGGCGCGCAGCAGGGCGGCATCGAGTATTTCCGGCCGATTCGTCGCCGCCAGGATGATCAGGCCGGTGGATGCATCGAACCCGTCGAGTTCGACCAGCAGTTGGTTCAGGGTTTGCTCCTTCTCGTCGTGGCCGCCACCGCCGAAGGGGTTGGAACCGCGCGCACGGCCCATGGCGTCGAGTTCGTCGATGAAGATGATGGCCGGTGCCTGCTTCCTGGCCTGCTCGAACAGGTCACGCACACGCGCGGCACCGACGCCCACGAACATCTCGACGAACTCCGAACCGCTGATGGAGTAGAACGGCACACCGGCTTCGCCGGCCACCGCTCGCGCCAGCAAGGTTTTACCCACGCCCGGCGGACCGACCAGAAGCACGCCTTTGGGCGCACGCGCGCCCAAGCGGCTGTGATCCACCGGGTTTTTCAGGAAATCGACGATTTCCTCGAGCTCGGCCTTGGCTTCATCGACACCGGCGACGTCAGCGAAGGTCACGCCGGTGCGGTTCTCCATGTAGACCTTGGCCCGGCTTTTGCCGATGGACATGAAGCCGCCCATGCCCATGCCGCCCTGCTTCTCGGCAAACTTGCGCACCATGAAATACCAGACACCAAAAAACACCAGCGCCGGCAAGGCCCACGAAAGGATGTTGCTCAGCCAGGTGTTGTCGTAAGCCTGCGAGTAGGTCACGCCTTGACGCTGCAACTGGTCGGCGAGCTGGGGATCGACCCGCACGGCAACCATGATTTTCTTACCGCCGGCATCTGGCGATTTCAGGGTGCCGGTGATGGTCTGATGACCCACCACGATCGTGCTGAATTTGCCTTGCTGCAATTCGGTCTGGAATTGGCTGTAAGGCACGGTCTGCACATCCTGGGATGTTGACCAGATGCTTTGCAGCCAGAACACGGCAACGATGGCCATGAGCCAATAACCCAGGTGCACGCGGGTCTTGGGGTCGAACTTGGGCAATTTTTTGCCGGCCGGATTCCCCTGGCCTTGCGGTGGATCGTTGGTGGCCATGGTGTGGTTCCTGGAGTGTGGGTGGCGTTTGGCGCCGCCTGAAGCCGTTCGACGGGCTTGCCCGACACCTACCACCAAGATATGCGCCACTGGCCAATCTTCAAGGTTCGCGGGGCATGCCGTGCGGGCGTTTCAGTTCGGCTTCAGCCGGCATGATCAACAACCACGCGGCGCGCAACTGCAGCGGCAGTCCGGCGGCGAACATCACCAGACCGGCGTAATGCTGATCGGCCAGCGGGCTCAGGTTCCACAAGCACAACACATCGAGATACGGCGTGTACAGCACATGCCCGCTCCACACCCAGACCGCGGCGATGATCATCATCGGCAGGCCGACCAGCCACGCATAGATCCCAGCCACCCAGCGTTGTCCGATGCCGGTGCTGCCGGGCAGCAGTTGCGCCCAGAGCATCGACCCGGAGATCAGCAACAGCAGGCCGATGGGCGCCGAAAACAGCGCATCGGCCAAGGCGGTCTTGAACACCCCAGGCAGATTCACGCCCAGGGTCAGCAGCACGAACACCGCCGCAGCCACCCAGGGATCCAGCAGCCACGCCGCCCACCAGCGGTTGCCCTGCGAGCGCCATTGCATGCGCGCAACGGGCGTAAAGCCCAGCAGCAGGAAGGGTGATACCACCTGGCCCAGCGTCATCAGCGCCACGGTGTAGTCCGTCATCGACGCCAGTGGATCGTTCAGTCCCCAGGCCGCAAACAGGGTGAGCGCACTTCCCATGAAAAACACCGCCACGCGCCACCGGGGCCAGCGCCCCCGCCACGCCGCCATGGCATACAGCACCGCGCCCATGGCGACCCCTGCAAACCAGCCGCCCCAAACGGCAAGCGGCCATCCAGTGGCTGTCACCTGGACTCCAGCGCTGCGCGCAAATCGGCCGCCAGCCATGCGGGATTGGTGAGTTGGCCATAGCCGTAGCGTGCCAGCAGCCGGCCATCGGGCCCGACCAGGGTGACGGCTGCGGTGTGATCGATCCAGTCGGCGCCCTCCGCCGCCTTCACGTGCCGCCAGGTCACGTCCCATTGCCGCGCCGATGCGGCCACTGCGGAGGGCAGACCGCGCAGGCCGATGGCGTTGGGGATGAACGCATCGAGGTAGGCGCGCAGCACAATCGGCGTATCCCGCGCGGGGTCGAGGCTGACGAAGACCACGCCCACGCGCTGACGCAGCGGGCCGAGCATGGACAGCGATCGCGCCAGCGCCGCGAGCGTGAGCGGGCAGACGTCGGGGCAATGGGTGTAGCCGAAAAACACCAGCACCGCGCGCCCACGCTCATTGCCCCAGGAAAACACCCTGCCCTGCGTGTCGGTGAATCCGGCAAAAGCCGGCGCCGGGGATGGCGCCAGCGGTGTGCCATGCAGCGCAACCGCGTGCTGCTGCAGTCGTGCCCCGGCGAAAAGCATCGCCATCAGTGCCGCCGAAGCGATCACGGCCCGCAGCACCGACGCCCTCCAGCTCGCGGGCCTCCGCAGCGTCCCGGGGGCGGGAGGCGCGGCGCTTGCGGCTCTCATGGCGTCACCACAAGACAAAGCCGGGTGCGTGGATGGGATGGGTGATCATGGGCCACAGCACGGGAATGTAGACGGCCAGGGTGATGATCAGCGTGGCAACCGTCCAGAACCCGAGGTGCTCGGCGATGCGCGCCATCGGCGAGCCTTCGGGGCCGGCGATGACTTCGGTGAAGGGAATCTCGACCATCGCCTTGTCGTCTTTTCTGCCGAACAAGGTGCCGAAGAACACGATGTAGTAGCAGACCGCGCCGAGCGTGGCGATCACACCGCCGATTCCCACCACGATGAGTGCCGCATGCACCGCTCCATAAAGCTGCATGTACTGGTCATGCGGCAAGCCCGAGACCCAGGAGCGGCGCGGCACACCGTCCATGCCCGCCCAGTGGCCGGCGAAACCCCAGGTCATCAGGCCGATGAACCACAGCCACACGCTCCACAGCGCGAGCTTCGGGCTGTAGAGCCTGCGCCCGGTGAGGTGGGGCAGCAGCCAGAAGCTGACGCCCATGAACACCAGCGTGGTCATGGTGCCCACCGTGAGGTGGAAGTGCGCGGGAATCCACAGCGTGTTGTGCACCACGTTGTCGAGTTGCCAACTCGCGTTGACGATGCCGCCCGCGCCGCCGAAGATGAACGTGACCAGTGCCAGCACTTGCGCCGCCACCGACGCGTCTTTCCATGGCAACGCGGGCCACCAGCCCATCAGCCCCTTGCCGCCACGGCGCCGGCCGGCATACTCCAGGCTCAAGGCCACGGTGAATGCGGTGATGAGGCTGGGAATCGCCACTGACAGCGTGAGCGCCGTGACGATACCCTTCATCACGGGCGAAATGCCGGGATCGGTGAACTGGTGGTGCGTGCCCACCGGCACTGAAAACACGAGCAGCAGCAGAAAGGCCAGCCGGGTGAGCGGATCGGACACCAGCTTGCCACCGGCCTGTCGCGGCAGCATGGCGTAGATCGAGATGTAGCCGGGCATCAGCCAGTAGTACACGATGGGGTGGCCGGTCCACCAGAACAGCGTGCGTGCCAGCAGCGGGTCGATGGTCTTGGTCAGGCCCAGCGCCCAGGGATCGAGCAGCAGCACGGCCTCTGAGCCTGCACCCAGCGCGGCGAGCAGCCACATCAGCAGGATGGTCGCGCTCATGTAGGTAACCAGCGGAGTGAGCTGGCCAGGGTTGGCTTTTTTCCAGCGCACGCGCATGCCGAGCACAACAAACAGCGGCAGGATGCTCGCCACAACCACCAGCGTGATGCCGAGATAAAACCACGCGCTGCCCTGCAGTGGCGCATACATGGTGTAGAGCACGCTGGAGGAATTGTCGACCATGGCGTAAGCCGCCATTAGCGTGCCCATCAGCATCAACCCGTAGGTGAGCCAGGCCAGCGTCATGTTGGGTTTGAGCTTGAGCTCGCGCGCCGGCAGGTACATGAGCCAGCCCGAGATGGTGAAAAACGTGAACACGTAGGCGTTGAGCACACCGTGCATGGTCAAGCCCTGGTAGTAGGACTTGAGGAAGGGTTGCAGATAGGGATAGAGGTCGACCCCGGCGTAATTGGTGCTTTGCAGCACGCCGATGGCGATACCGACCATCAGCGCCAGGAAGCCCGTGACCCAAAAGGCCAGCAGCATGGTCTTTTCACTGGCAATGTCGCTCGCGCTGGGCACGGCAGGATTGCGCGCGGCAAAGGGGCTCAGGACTGCGCTCATGACTGTGTCGCTCCGGTGATGACGATCTTGCCGATCATGGCCTGATGGCCCGCGCCGCAATACTCGTTGCAGATGATGTAGTAGGTGCCCGGCTTGTCGAAGGTGTAGCTCACATGACCGACCACGCCAGGAATGGCGGTGAGATTGATGTTCGTGCCCTGCACCTCGAAGCCATGCAACACGTCGCCGCTGGTCACGTAAAACGTGACATGCGAGCCGGCAGGCAGGGTGATCGGCGTCGCCGTGCCCGGAGTCCAGCTCCATGCGCGGCCCATCTCATAGACGTTGTAGCTCCTGGGTCCGGTCTGCTTGATGCCGGAACCCTGAAAATCGGCCAATGTCGCCGGTGTATCTGGGTTGCTGTAGAACTTCGTGGTCTTGGCCACCAGTCCGTAGTCGTGCACCACGAAGTACACCGCCACGATGAACAGCACGGAGATCAAAGCGACGGCGATGAAAATCCACGCCCGCTCGTGTCGCAAGGCGACATGGTGGAATCTGTTCTCGAATGCATCAGGGCCAGATGTCGTCATGGGTTCACCTCATGCATGGATGGAAAAGTAAGTCGCCACGGCAGCCCAAAGACCGACCACGACGATGAACAAGGCGCCGACGATCACCCAGGCACCCATGGGCCGGGCGAAATGCATGTCGGGCATGGGCAGATCGGCTTGTGCGATGGGACGTCCATCGGATCCGAGCACGGGAATGGATTCATAAGGGTGTTCTTCTGGCACAGTTTTCTCCTCTGAGTTTTGGCAGGGATGGGCGCTCGGCCCGGGATGCCCAGCAGGGATTGAATATAAGGAATACCTTATGAATCTTTTTGCGCCAGATCAGATGCATATGTAACTATTTGTGAATAGTTTTACACGATGTATTTCTTGTCGTGAGACTTGCGCCGCGGGCTCGACACGCTCCGGCAGACGCCGGAGCGTCCCGGCTTGCCGTGCCCGTCACAGGGGGCAGTTGGTGAGCTGGGCCGGGGTGGGGCTCAAAACCCATAGGCCAACAAGGCGCCGAACAGCGGGAGCAGAACCATGGCATGCGACTGCCACATCAGCCAGCGTCGTTGACGACGGATCGCATCATCCGACGGGAAATGCCCACCCGGCCTGCACTCCCGCGCCCACTGGCGCAGCGTCAGGCTTGCGCGAATCGACATGCCCACCATCAGCAAGAAAAGCCCCACCTTGATCCAGAGCAGCGGGTTGGCCACGGTCCAGTCCCATCCCTTGGCACCCCAAACCATGGCGGCAAGCCCGGTTGCACCCACGGCGCAGAAGCTCCCCCAAAGCCAGATGTCCAGGCGCAGGAGCCGATCGACGACGGGCTTGCGGCCGTCGATCGACTCAGAGCGCATCAATGCCGTCTTGCTCGTGAGGAACACCGCCAGCAAGAGGATGGCGGAGATGTGGGCGTAAACCAGCAAGGATTCCTTCAGCATGGCACTTCCTGAACGGGGTGAAAACACGCATCCAGCCGGGCTTTTGCAGTGTCTACGGGGCAGCGCAAGATATGCGCGATCGCACGCAACGATGCGGGATCAGAGCGGCGGGCAGCGGTCCAGCAGGTGCCGCTTGCGCTGCACCCCGGCCCATGCATCGGCATCCGCCGGTGCAGCCTTGACCCGCGTGATCACCGGCCAGCTGCGCGCCAGTTCGGCGTTGAGCGCGATGAACGCCTGCTGCTCCGCCGGGACCTCGTGCTCGGGATGGATGGCGTCCACGGGGCACTCTGGCACGCACAAATGGCAGTCGATGCAGTCGCGCGGGTCGATCACCAGCATGTTCGTGCCCTCGCGGAACGCGTCCACAGGGCACACGGCCACGCAGTCGGTGTACTTGCACTGGATGCAAGCTTCGGTGACCACGAATGTCATGTCAACCTCGGGCCGGACCCCGTCTGCCCCCGATGCCGGCTGCAGGCGGGCGGTCGGCGCGGGGCCGCACCAGCCAGGGCAGATAGCGCAGCACGAACACCCAGCAAGCCAGCGCCCACAGCACGGCGGACGCCTGCAAGGCCGCGACCTGCGCCGGCCATGGCACGAAAGCCAAGAGGCGAAGCACCGCAGCGGCCAGCAGCAGCCCATAGCTCAGCAGGGACCAGCGGTCCAGGCGCAGTGCCCGCCCCAGATGGCCCAGGGAGGTGCGGGTGACCATGCCGAGGATCGACACCGCGAAGCCGCAGACGGCGAGGAGGTGGATCCAGAGCGAGTCGGGGACGGGCGCGCCAAGCGCCTGCGCTCCGCGCGCCGCCAGGCCGCCGGCCAGGCCCGCATAGCCGAGATACAAAATCCACAGCAGCGGCTGGCGCAGCACGCGCCAGGGTTTCCAGCGCAACAGATGGGTCAGCATGATGCCTGCCGCGCCGAGCAGCGCCAGGCCCTCGGCCACGGGCCAGCGGCCCAGCATCTGCAAGCCCGCGGCCAGCACCAGCAGCGCGAGGTTGACCACGCCGCTGCCCGCGGTGGCGTTCAATTGCAGCCCCGGCACGGCGCGCGTGGCGAAGAACGGAATCACGCGGCGGCCGATCAGCGCGGCGACCACGGCCATCAGCAGCAGACCGGCATGCAGAGTCCGCCAGAGTGCGGGGAACGCCGCGTCCTGCACGGCCCACAGGAAGGCAGCGTCGGTCGCCCCCAGGCCGAGCAGCAGCAGGGGCACACCGAGGTTGCGCCGGTTGCGCGTCTGCAGGATGGGCCGAGCGCAGGCCACGGCGGCGGCGGCGAAAAACGCCACGTCGAGCACGGCTGCGGGCTTGAACCACGGACCGCCCGCAAGCAGGCCTGCGCGCGCCAGCAGCCAGGCCAGGCACAAGCCGGCGAGCGGCCAGCCGCGCAGCGTCGGCCGGCCCGTCCAGTTGGGCACGGCGGTGAGGAGGAAGCCGACTGCGATGCTCGCCACGAAGCCCCACAGCATCTCGTGCGCGTGCCAGAGCACGCCCACCAGAGGACCCTGCGCCACGCCGGGTGCAAAGACCCAGATCGCCACGACGAGGCCGGCCCAGGCCATGCCCAGGGCGTACAGCGGGCGAAAACCCAGTTCGAATGTGGCGGCGAAGGACGGCGCGTAACGCGCAGTCCTTGCAGGTTCCTCGATGTGCAGGAGTTCAGCCGGCATGTTGCGTCTCCTCCAGTTCATGCGCCAGGTTCTGCGGGCGATTGGCCGTTTGCCAGCCCAGCCACAAGCTTTGCGCGATGTGCCTGGCCAACTCGTCAGCCCGGGCCTTCATCGCCGGTTCGCAGACCGCCTGGGTGGTGGCCTCGAACAGCCGCAGCCAACGCGCGAACAAAGCGGGATCGAGTTCCGGCAAGGCCTGGTGGACCTGCATCGGCGCGCCGCTGTAGCGTCCCGAGCCGAGCAGGATGGAAGTCCAGAAATCCACCATCCTGGCTAAATGCGTAGTCCAGTCAGCGATGTGGGCATCGAAGACGGGGGCGAGCCGATCGTCCTGTCGCACGCTGGTGTAGAAGGCGTGCACCATGCGTGTGATGACATCACCATTGCACTGTGCGGGGTCGAGCTTCATGGGTCGTGTCCTGGGTCCACCATGCGGGGGCGGATTTATTGATTCATTTTTTATGAATCATATATCCCACGACACGCTTCGGCAAACCCTGCGTGCCGCCACGGGATCGGACCTATGCGAACGGTACCGTGTGGCGCGCCCTGCGCTTCGGCGTTGGAAGCGCAACCGTCTGCGTGGCGATTTGTGCATCGCCCCCCGAGGCCAGATCCGCGAGAGTCATGCTGTCGAGCGCCTGAAAAAAAGCATCGAGCGCCGCGCGCAGGCCGCGGGCAAGCTGGCAATGCGGCGTGAGCACGCAGGCGTCGGTACGGCGGTCGAAGCACTCCACCAAGCGGAAATCTTCCTCGGTGCCGCGCAACACCTCGCCGATGCGGATGGACACCGCCTCGCGCGCCAGGCGCAAACCGCCGGTACGGCCGCGCACGGATTGCAGATAACCGTTGCCCGCCAGATGCACCACCACCTTGGTGAGATGGCTGCGCGAGATGCGATGGAAATCGGCCAGTTCGGTGATGGTGACGAGGCGCTCGGGATGCTCCGCCGCGTACATCAGCACACGCAAGGCGTAGTCGGAAAACTGGGTCAGGCGCATGGTGTGGCTTGAAGGTGGAGCGGAAAGAGCGTCGAATGCAGGATTGTCCATCGAAGCGCTGGCGGCGCACAACGCCGCACCCGCGCCCTACACCCGTTCCCATCGCCCATGACCATCTCCACAGCCCCAAGCCAGCAATTCGCGAGCGACAACCTCGCCGGCATCTGTCCTGAAGCCCTGCAATCCCTGCTCGATGCCAACGCCAGCGGCCACCAGCCGGCCTATGGCGACGACATCTGGACGCAAAAGTCCACCGACATGCTGCGCGAGTTGTTCCAGACCGATTGCGACGTGTACTACGTGTTCAATGGCACCGCGGCCAATTCGCTGGCGCTGGCATCGATGTGCCAGAGCTACCACAGCGTCATTTGCTCGCCGGTCGCACATATCGAAACCGACGAATGCGGCGGCCCGGAATTTTTCTCCAACGGCTCGAAACTGCTGGTGGGCGAAAGCGACAGCGCCGCCGCGCTCCTGGGCAAACTCACGCCGGACGCGGTGGATGATCTGGTGACCAAGCGCCATGACATCCACTACCCCAAGCCCAAGGTCGTCTCCCTCACCCAGGCCACCGAACTCGGCACGGTGTACACCGTCGAAGAGGTGCGGGCGATTGCCGCCATCGCCAAACGCCGGCACTTGAAGCTGCACATGGACGGCGCCCGCTTCGCCAACGCCGTGGCCACGCTCGGCGTGCATCCGTCCGAGATCACCTGGCGCGCCGGGGTGGATGTGCTGTGCTTCGGCGGCACCAAGAACGGCTTGCCGGTGGGCGAGGCCGTGGTCTTTTTCGACCGCGACCTGTCCGCCGATTTCGCCTGGCGCGTGAAGCAGGCCGGGCAGCTCGCCTCGAAAATGCGCTTCATCTCCGCACCCTGGGTGGGCATGCTGGAGCACGACACCTGGCTGCGCAACGCGCGCCACGCCAATGCCATGGCGCAACGCCTGTATCAAGCCATCCATGGCTTGCCGGGAGTACGCGTGCTGCATCCGCCGCAAGCCAATGCGGTATTCGCGCAACTGCCTGCGGCCAGCATTGCGCGCTTGCATGCGACCGGCTGGAAGTTTTATGAATTCATCGCTGGCGGTGGTTGCCGCTTGATGTGCGCCTGGGATACCCAGCCCGAGACGGTGGACGCCTTTGCCGCCGACCTCGCCGCCGCAAGCGCCCAGGCGGCATGAATCCCCTGAGCCGGCTTGCATGGCTCCGGGTGCCTGCTCACCTCACCAAGGAATGATCATGGCCGTTTCGGTGTTCGACCTGTTCAAGATCGGCATCGGTCCGTCGAGTTCGCACACCGTCGGGCCGATGCGCGCCGCACGCCTGTTCGCCACCGGCCTGCAACAACAGGGGTTGCTCGCGTCCGCCACCCGCGTGGAGTGCCGACTGTACGGCTCGCTGGCAGCCACGGGAAAAGGGCATGGCAGCGACAAGGCCGTGATGCTCGGACTGATGGGCGAGGAACCCGACCAGGTGGATGTCGATGCAGTCCCCACCCGCATCGACAGCGTGCGCATGGACAAGCACCTCTCACTGCTGGGCGTCCATGGACTGGCCTTCGACCCGCAGACCGACTTGCTGTTCCAACGCGGCAGGCCTCTGCCGCTGCATCCGAATGGCATGCACTTTGCGGCATTCGATGCGGCTGGCGAACTGCTGGCCGAGCGCACGTACTACTCGGTCGGCGGTGGTTTCGTGCTGAGCGACGAAGTCGCCGCCGACGGCTCGCGTCACGCCGCCATCGCCCCCGACACCACCATCCTCGCCCTGCCTTTTCACAGCGGCGCCGATCTGCTCGCGCTGGCGGCACAGCATCACTGCAGCATCGCCGACATCATGCGCATCAACGAGCGCCACTGGCGCCACGACAGTGACATCGACGCCGGCCTGTTGCGCATCTGGCGCGTGATGCAGGACTGTGTCGCGCGCGGCTGCCACACCCAGGGCGTGCTGCCCGGCGGCTTCAAGGTCGAGCGCCGTGCCCCGGCGCTCTACGCAGCCCTGCATGGCAAGGCGGCCTCGAGCCCGATCGACCCGCTGCGCGCACTCGACTGGGTGAACCTTTGGGCGCTGGCGGTGAACGAAGAAAACGCCGCAGGCGGCCGCGTCGTCACAGCCCCCACCAACGGCGCTGCCGGCATCGTGCCCGCGGTGCTGCATTACTACGTGCGCCTCACGCCCGATGCCGACGCCCAAGGCGTGGTGGATTTCCTGCTGACGGCCGGCGCCATCGGCCTGCTGTACAAGGAGAACGCCTCCATCTCGGGTGCCGAAGTGGGCTGTCAGGGAGAGGTTGGCGTGGCCTGCAGCATGGCCGCCGGAGCCTTGTGCGCGGTCCTCGGCGGCAGCGTGAAGCAGGTGGAGAACGCCGCCGAGGTGGGCATGGAACATCATCTGGGACTGACCTGCGACCCGGTGGGCGGTCTGGTGCAGATTCCCTGCATCGAGCGCAACGCCATGGGCGCGGTGCAGGCCATCAACGCCGCCCGCATGGCCTTGCGCGGCAACGGCCAGCATCATGTCTCGCTCGACAAGGTCATCAAGACCATGCGCGAAACCGGCGCCGACATGCAGACCAAGTACAAGGAAACCGCCCGTGGTGGGCTGGCGGTGAACATCATCGAGTGCTGAGCGCTCGTGGCGCGTCGCCCCCTCGCAAGCCGCTTCAACGAAAGGCGTAGCGCGCAAAGAAGAACGCCACATTGCCGTTGTTCAGCGTGCTGGTCACCTTGGGCAGGAAGGTTCCATACAGGGTGAAGCGGCCATACCCCACCGAAACCAGCGGCAAGGCGATGGGAAAGGGAATGTTCTTGAAAATGTCGGCGCGCGAGGTGATGCCCGCGGTGTAGCCGGCCCCGAAATGCAAGGCGCCGACAGGGTCCCACAACCACTGCTTCGCGTAGCCGACCACGGGCTCGGCGTTGCGGTGCGAGTCGGAGAACATCATGGCGTAGATCATCTCGTCGTTGCCGTTCGCATCGATGATGTGCTTGCCCCAACCCAGACCCCAGGCATGGCTGTTGAGTTGGGCGCGCTTGGCTGCGGTGTAGGTGGCCGGGTCGTGCCAGGTGTAGCCAGTGACGAACAGATCGGGCGTGCCGTTGTCGTAGATGTTGGTGAGGTTTTGCGTGGCGCGATCGGCCCAATGCATCACACCCGCCTGGCTCGTGGGTGGCAACAGCATCAGCATGCCGAGAAACGCGGCGAGAACGACCGGGCGCATCGACGCACCATGGACGTGGGATGTTTCTGCAATCTTGCGCGTGTGCGTCTTCATGGGTTTCAGTATCCTGCAGAGACTAAAGGCAGTTGACGGGGCATGTTGACAGTGCCGGTCGATTGGCGCGTCAACGAGCGTGAAAAGTCTTGGCAGCGCCGTTGCCCAGAGCGTCGGGCAGGCATGCTTACCGGGTGCCCGGGCCGCAGGCCTCGAAGCGCAGGGTCGTGAACCCGTGCATCCGGCGCCGTTCAGGTAAATGGCACAGGCGGCGTGGCAGCACGGGAACTCAGCGATCACGGGCGGGAAAGTCCCGCAAGGATTCGAGGCGCACAACGATTGAAAAAAAGCAACCCGGAAAACCAAATTTCAATTTTTTGAGAGGACTTCAAAAACGATAATTCAGCCCGACCAGAAGTGTATCCAGATTCGTTCCGAGCGCGCCTGAATTGGGCACGAATTGGTATTCGGTACGAATGCTCACCGCCGGCGTCAAAGCGTAGGACAGGCCCAAACCAAGCAAGGGGCTGGTTCCGGTTGCGTTGTGCCTGCCGGTCGGGCTTTCGGTCCAATGCGCCAAGCCCAATCGCCCAAGGAGGCTGAGATGGTCGGTAAGATGGTAACGACCGAGCCCGCTCACGCTCCACATCGTCATTTCATAGCCCATCAATGACTCGTAACCCACTTCCAGCCCGAACGATGGATTCACATCATAACCAGCCGTGAACCCGAAATCCGATGAATTTCCATAGCCGGATGTTGTCGTTTTAGCAATGTTCGCAGCCAAGTTGAAACCGGTGCTTGCATGAGCCGACGGCGCCGCGACGATCACCGCCGTCAATAATGAGGCCATCAATAATTGAATCGATTTCATCAGATGTTTCCACTTTAAATAATGGAAAATTCAATGCATGCCAACCTGACGACCGTTGGCGTCCAGGCCGGTTTCGTGCGAAGGATTGATTTCAAAAACGCCACGGAAATCGGCTTGAAAGATATTAAGTGTGCATGCCCTTCATTTCCATGACGTCGAGATGACGATTGCGTCATCCAGGATGCGGCCGTTGATCGCGAGCAAGGACGGCGTCACGGGCCCGGGCTTGCGCGGTTCAGGACTCCGTGGCTTGCTCCGTTGGCGCGGGCCGCTGCATCGCCGCCATCAGGTGATGGGGGTCGACGCGATGGCTGGCCGGGTCGCTCCGCGTGGGCTCGGCGCCTGAAACCCCGTGTCGCCAGGCTACGAATCCGGCCTTGGCGCCGCGACCCCGGATGGTCATGTAGGCGACGACGGCAACGATCAGGGTCGTGAGCACGAGGCTGATGGAGCCGTCCCCGTAGCCCAGGCCGCCCATGCTCAATGGTTTGTCGAGCCAGTCGGCCCATGAAGCTCCCATCGGGCGCGTCATGACATAAGCAAACCAGAATGTCAAAATCTCGTTCAAACCCAAGCGCGTCCCAGCGATGATCGGCAACGCAAACAACACCGTAAACAAGATCGACGATCCGGAATATCCCAGACGAAACGTGCTCGCGGTCATGTCACCCGCGGCTGTGCCGAGAGCAAATGCAGCGATCACGGCCGCCCAGTAAAATAATTCCCGGCGTCGGGTACGGATGCTGTGAATGGAAATGGTTTTTTCTAGGCGCCACCAGCTAATAAAGATAAAAGCCAGGGCCATGGCGAAAAACAGGGTCGACAACACGTAGGGTACGCCGAGAACGATGTGAACCACATCCGCCATCATCGTGCCGAAAATACTGACCATGGCAACCATCAGCCAGTAGACCCAGGCGATGTAGCGCCGTACGGCCAACTGCAGGGCAAAGGCCGCCAGAAAAAACACCGCTCCAAGGCAAACGGCAATATAAGGGTTGAAATGCGATACGAGATAATCCGAAGTCGCCTCACCCATCGCCGTTGTCAATAATTTTGCAATCCAGAAAATCAGCGTAATTTCTGGAACTTTGGACGATATTTGAAATGCATGGTTGATTTTCGTCAAAGGTGCGTTGCGCATGGTTATCGATTGGATTTCTGCATCGTGTTGCACCCTGCCGGCCTGGGTGTTCCCAAGCTCATGATGACTTGTTGTGCGCTGGTCGCCCAGGCGTCTACCGGAAACTTTCGCGCATACCCATGTAAAAACCGCCAGGGAGCAAGCCGAGTATGAAGGGCGAATTCAACCGATGGGCAAAATAACCACTGGCAACCCCAACAACGGCGCCGGCCACGGTATCGGTCATCCAATGACCATGCGCCTTGATGCGTGCGGCCATGTCGAACACCGGGATGGCCGCCAGCGCATCCACCCCCGGGTTGGTTTGGTGATACTCCAAAATAATGGGCGTGACCAAGGCCGTGATGGACGAGACATCGCCGCTGGGAAAACTCTGCTGATGCACGCCTTGAAACCATCGGTTGGGATTGTTGGTGGCCGAGGGGCGCGACCGCTGAAAAGTCCATTTCAGCGCCTGTGTCGAAATGCCGGCCATGGCGGCAGCGTCCACGCTCTGCCAGAGCGTTTTGCCAAGACGGCTGTTTCCTCCTTCCCAGATCGCGCCTGCCAGGGTCAGGCCAATCAGTTCAGCGGGAAACTGGGGAGATTTGGCAATCGACCAGATGCCGGAGGTCTGTTGCTGAACAGGGTGATCCAGGTGGTGCAACCCCGCGTAGTCCAGAACCCCCAGCGCCGCACCGATCAGGTAGGTGTCCGTGAGGCCCACGCCGAACGTCGGGCTTGCAGGATAAAGGCTCCAGTTCGAACGCGGCGCAGGCGCTGCGGCGGGCACTCGACCAGGGGCCGATGCCGAGGCGATTGGCGGAGGCAAGCCGACGAGATCTGCAGAGGATGGTTTCACGACCGTGGCCTGGGCCTGGCAGAGGCAAACGCCCAGCGCCACCGCTCCAGCAAGACATTTCAAACCATCAGGCAGCATCATCAGCAAGCCTCGGAGACGACGAACAAAGGCCTTGGCTGGCGCAACCGGCCAGAATGACCCAAAGAGCCCAGCACGCCAAGTTCGTGTGGCGCAGAAACCGTGGCGATATTTTCGGCGCCGAACTCGCACGGGAACATGAACGTCAGGTGACGATTTCGTCATCCTGACGTTCATGCCGGACGGATCAAGCTGCTCGCTGCCTCGTGAGGATCACGACGCGTCGTCGAGCCGTAGCCGTCGACATGTTCAACCCCACATCCTGGCCAGCAGGCCGTCCTTGCGCACCCAGTGGTGGTAGAGGGCCGCGCTCACATGCAGGCCAATGAGGCCGAGCACGATGTAGGCCAGCGTGGAGTGCCATTCACCCAGGTCGTGGCCGACAGTCGAGCCCTGGCTTGCCAATGCGGGCAACGGCATGCCCAGGAGATGAATCGACCAACCTCGGGTGGATGCATTGATCCAGCCGAGAAGCGGCAAAACCAGGAGCAGCGCATAGAGCAAACCATGTGTGAGCTTGCTCGCCAGTTCTTGCCAGGCGACACCGGGGTGCGGATCAGGTGCACCCACGACGCTTCTCCACCCCAGGCGCAGGAGCATCACGGCCAGGATGAGTGGGCCCATGAACAGATGCCAGGCAATCAACCCATTCGGTTGCGTGCCTTTGCGGATGTCGGGCATCAGCCAAGCCAGGGCATATTCCCCGACCAGAAGCAGCACGACGGTCCAGTGCAAAAGACGGGCAACGGCCCCATAGCGTGTCGTGTGGGCCGCGGAATGCAAAGATGGACGCTGCATATCGATGGTTGTTGTCGTGTCGGTTTTTTAGAAGATACTTTCGACTTGTCTCGTCGGCTCAACGATCCCCACCATCGCCATGCTCGCCTTCACCACGATGGTCCCCACGCCAGCGGCGTGGCCGCTCGTATTGGTACTGCGGGACCGGAGCGTAGGGCTGGGCCATGTAGTACGAGGGAGCCGGAACGTATTGCACCGGCGGTGCCATGTACACAGGCTGCGGGGCGACCGGGTAGACATTCCCCAGATTGGCCACGACCCCCGGCACGCCGATGGCCAATGACCAGAATGGGTTGTCATCCGCCTGCGCGGCGGGGAGTAAAACAACAGCCAGCGCGACGGCTGACAGGCTCTTCAAAATGGTCATGTGTTTCATGATTGGACTCCTGTGGTTACGTTCATCTTTCCAATCCCCCCAGCAGAATGGGGCGGCTTGCCGACCCATTTCAGATTTTCTTGATGTCGATCTTGATGCCTCAGGCTTATACCACCCTTAGACCACAAGACCGGTGTTGCTTGCATTCTCCCCTCCTGCCCGACCCCAGAGGTATCCCTGACCCCAGTCGATGCCGAGGGCTTGGGCGCAGTCGAGATGGTCACGGGCTTCGAGGCCCTCGGCGATGGTGATCATGTTC
>JAGWMO010000047.1:0-9494 GCA_028871675.1 Betaproteobacteria bacterium | reverse complement strand
GCACCAGCACGGTGTGCCCCAGCCCCACCAGCTTCTTGACCGTCTCGGGCGTCCCCGCCACCCGCCGCTCGCCTTCGAAACTCTCCGCTACAACGCCTATCAGCATCCCAGATTCTCCTTGTCGGGGTGGGAAAGCTTGTGCAATCCGCCCAATATTCTTACCGAAGCGGGGCCTTCGGGTGCAAACGCGGCAACCGGCCCTCGGGAGAACCGGAGGGTTTGATGGAACAATTTGCTACTCCCCTTGCAGAGGCCGACCCATGCGCCAAGTCTGGAAACCGAGTGTCACCGTTGCCGCCATCATTGAGCAAGACGGCCGCTTTTTGCTGGTTGAGGAACATACCCAGGAGGGCCTTCGCCTGAACAATCCGGCCGGTCATCTGGAGCCGGGCGAAAGCCCGTTGCAGGGCGTCGTGCGCGAAGCACTGGAGGAAACCACCCGTGAGTTCGCACCCGACGGGCTGGTGGGCGTGTACCTGTCGCGCTTCCAGCGCCCAGGCGAGGATGTGACTTACCTGCGCTTCGCGTTCCGCGGCGGCGTGGGAGCATGTCTGGCCGGGCGCGAACTGGATCATGGCATCGTCCGCACGCTTTGGCTGACGCCCGAGGAGGTGCGCGCCAGCCAGTCGCGGCATCGCAGCCCGCTGGTGCTGCAATGCGTGGAAGATCATCTCGCCGGCAAGCGCTACCCGCTCGACCTGGTGACGACCCATTCCAGCGTGCTGGCGCTGCAGGCTGAAGGCAGGGGCACCTAAAATTTGCGTATGCTGTCCAGTCCCAAGTCCCGCATCGTCGTCGGCCTGTCCGGTGGCGTCGATTCATCCGTTTCCGCCTGGCTTCTGAAGCAGCAGGGCTACGACGTCGTCGGCTTGTTCATGAAAAATTGGGAGGACGATGACGACAGCGAACACTGCTCGTCGCGTCAAGACTGGCTGGATGCGGTGAGCGTGGCCGACCGCATCGGCATTGACATCGAAGCGGTGAATTTCGCCGCCGAGTACAAAGACCGCGTGTTCTCCGAATTCCTGCGCGAATACGCCGCCGGGCGCACGCCCAACCCTGATGTGCTGTGCAACGCCGAAATCAAGTTCAAGGCGTTTCTCGACCATGCCATGCGCCTGGGTGCGGAGAAAATCGCCACGGGCCATTACGCCCGGGTCCGCCGGACGGCCCAGGGATTTGAACTGTTGCGCGGTCTCGATCCATCCAAGGACCAGAGCTATTTCCTGCATCGGCTGAATCAGGCGCAGTTGTCCAAGACCTTGTTCCCGGTGGGAACGCTGCACAAAACCGAGGTGCGCCGCATCGCTGCGGAAATCGGCCTGCACAACGCGCGCAAAAAGGACTCGACCGGAATCTGCTTCATCGGCGAGCGGCCGTTTCGTGAGTTTCTCAACCGTTACCTGCCGACGCGCCCCGGGCCGATGAAAACACCCGATGGGCGCTTGCTTGGCGAGCATGTCGGCCTGGCGTTCTACACCCTGGGGCAGCGCAAGGGCATTGGTCTGGGCGGCAGCAAGGACGGCAGTGGCGAGCCTTGGTTCGTGGCGCGCAAGGACATGGCCAGCAATACCCTCTATGTGACGCAGGGCCACGACCATCCGTGGCTGTTGAGCGCAAGCCTGAGAGCCAGCGACTGCAGTTGGGTGGCGGGCATCGCACCCAGCGCCGGCACGGCTGACGATGGCTTGCCGAGCCCTGCCGGAGGTGCTCTTAGCGCCAAGACGCGCTATCGCCAGGCCGATAGCCGCTGTCGCATCGCCGCGTTGGAAGGCGACAGCGTTGCGCTGGCCTTCGACACGCCGCAGTGGGCATCCACTCCCGGCCAGTCGGCCGTGCTCTATGCGGGAGAGGTTTGCCTGGGGGGCGGCATCATCACCGCGACAGGCAACCCCGTGGTCGAGGCAAGGACGCCCGTGATCGTCCGCGCCTGAGTGGACGAGGCGGTTTGCGGGTGCCCAGAGGGCGGCAGCCGAAAACCGCCGGTTCTTCAGGTCATGCGGCTCAACAGGGTTTCCATCTCTTCCATCATGGAATCGAGCTTGACTTTCTCGGTCGGGCCGCCGTCCATGCGGGAGTCGAGCTCCTGCTCGATGTAGCACACGGTCATGCGCACGAAGGTGCTGTCCAGCGCCTTGCGCACCGCCGAGAGTTGCTGCGCCACCTTGAGGCAGGGCTCGCCTTCGTCGATCATGCGCTGCACGCCGCGCAACTGACCCTCGGCGCGCTTGAGGCGATTGAGGATGTCGGTCCGCGAAGATTGATCGGTGAGAACAGTCATGTAGGACTCTCCAGGATGCTGGGTGTGGGGAGGCGTGAAATCGCGCATCGGTCGGCCTTCATGATACTGAGGCGGTCAGCCCTGCGTCGCTTGCTTGACCAAGCGAGACGAACCGAGGCGGTTCAGCTCCCGCAGCTGAGCTTGGATTCAGGCACACCCGCTTTTTTCAGGATGATGCCCAGCGGACAGAAATTGGTGAACCCGAACTGCAGCAGGTTGGCGCCCACGAAGGCGGTCAGCAGCAGGAACCATTCGGACACAAAAATCGGGCTTTCTTGCACACCCAGTGCGAGGGACAGCAGAATGAAAGTCCCGGCAAAAATGCGGATGTAGCGTTCAACGGTCATGGTCAGGCTCCAGCGGTGGAATGGGATTCAAGGGGTCGAAAATAATGCAAACCCTCCCGGGTATCAAGCGGGTGGGCAGCGGCGGGCATGACAAGTTGTAAAACAACCCATCATGCTTGCAGCGGCGGGGATGATGAAACACGAATCTGCCAGATGTAGTAGAGCAGAGGAATCACAATGAGCGTGAGGATGGTGGACAGCAGGGTGCCGAAGATCAGCGACACAGCCAGCCCGCCGAACACAGGGTCCGACACCATCACGGCCGAGCCGAACACAATGGCCAGCGCGGTGAGCAGAATGGGACGCAGGCGCACGGCGCCGGCCTGTGCCACCGACTCCCGCAGGCTGTAGCCACGGGCACGGTAGTCGAGGATGAAGTCGATCAGCAGCAATGAGTTGCGCACCACCACGCCCGCCAGGGCGATGACACCGATCATCGACGTCGCGGTAAATGCCTGGTGCGTGATCCAGTGGCCGGGAAACACGCCGATGAGGGTGAGTGGAATCGCGCCCATGACGATGACCGGCAGCAGGAAGGACTTGTAGTACGCCACCAGCAGCAGGTAGATGAAGACTAGCGCCACCATGAAGGCCGAGCCCAGGTCGCGGAACACGTCGAGGGTCAGGCGCATTTCGCCGCCCCAGAGCAACTGGTAGCCCTTGAGGTCGGACGCCGGGGTATCGGTGAAACCGAGGTTGCCGGTGGTGAAGGTGGTGCCGTTGGCCAGTTTTTTGCCGTCGAGCCTGGAGTTCAGGCTGAGCGTGGCATAGACCGGGCTGGAATGGATCATCTCGCCGCTCACATAGACAACAGGATGCTGGTCGCGGGTATCGATCGGCTTGGCCAGTCTGGCTTTCTCCACCGTGGCGATGCTGGAGAGCGGAATGATCTTGCCCTGCGCATTCTGGATCGGCACGTCGAGTAATTGCCGCGGGCTCTGGCGATCGGCGCGCGGCACGCGCACGATGATGTGGATCGGTTCCAGCGACGCGTTGTCGTGGATGGTGCCGACCTTCAGCCCGGAGACATAGTTGTGCAGCAGCTGGATGATTTGCCCAGGCACGATGCCCGACATCGCCGCTTTCTGGCAGTCGATCACGATACGGTATTCGCGCGTGGTTGCCGTGACCGAATCGTCCTGGTTCATCAGGCCATAGGTCTTGTCGAAGTCGGCCAGCACATCCTTGGCGGAACTGCGCAGGGTGTCGTAGTTCGGGCCGTACAACTCGGCCATGACCTGCGCACGCACGGGCGGGCCGGGTGGAGTTTCGAACAGCTTGATGAAGCTGGACGGAAAGCGCGCTCGCACCGCGGCGAGCTGCTGGTCGAACTTCTGCACGATGGCGTGCGACGCGATCGAGCGCTTGCTCTTGCCGACCAGATTGACGCGGATCTGCGCGAAGTTGTCGCCGCGCTTGAGCATGTCGCCGCGCACCAGCGAGGCGAAGTCGAGGGGCGCGGCTTCGCCGACGAATGTCTGGAAATCGACCACATCGGGATTGGTCGCCAGCATGTCGCCCACGGCGCGCGCCACTTCGTCGGTGCGCTCCAGCGACGAGCCTGCCGGCGTATCCACCTGCACCAGGAAGGTGTTGGTGTTGTCGTTCGGCAGCATTTTCAGCTCCACGCCCAGCGGAGACAGCGGACCGTTCATGCCGGACGGGCGGATGAACTGCCAGGCCGGCATCAACATCGCCGCAATCAACAACAGCAGCACCGCGAGCAGCATCAGGTTGCGCTTGGTGCGGCTCTTGAGCATGGGCTCGATGAGCTTGAGGTAGGCCGCGTGCAGTTTGTCGTCCTGGCGCGCGCCCTGCTCGTCCAGCGCCGCGCTGCGCGCCAGGGCTTCGCGCGCGGCCTTCTTGCTCAGCCACACGCGCGCTGCCCAGGGCACGACGATGTACGCCAGCAGCAGCGAGGCGATCATCGCCACCGGCACGTTGATCGGGATGGGGCGCATGAACGGACCCATCATGCCGCTGACGAAAGCCATCGGAATGAAGGCCAGGATCACCGCCAGCGTGGCCATATTGGTCGGGTTTCCGATCTCGTTGGTGGCCTCGATCACGGTGGAGATGAAGTCGCCCTTGGATCCGCTGTGCAGATGGCGGTGGATGTTTTCAATCACCACGATCGCGCCATCCACCAGCAGGCCCAGCGACAAGATGAGCGCGAACAAGGTGATGCGGTTGATGCTCTGGCCGATGATGAGATCGACCGCGAGCACGGCGAACAGCGCCAGCGGCACCGTGAGGGTGACAATGCCCGCCTCGCGCCAGCCGAGGAAAAACCACAGCAGCAGCGACACGCTGACGATGGCGATGCCCAAGTGTTCGACCAGGGTGTTCACTGCCTCGTTGGCTTTGTGGCCATCGTCACGCGTGACCGTGACATGCACACCCTGCGGCAGCGCGTAAGACTTGATGGTGTCGAGCTTGGCCAGCACGTCGTGCACCACCACCACGGCATTGCTGCCGGACTTCTTGGCGAAGGCCAGGGTGACGGCGCTCATCTCCTGCCCGTGCGGCTTGCCCTTGGCAGCCAGGCCCCAGGCGAAGTGCGACAGATCGTCCACTTGCTCGGGGCCGTCCACCACGCGCGCCACGTCCTTGAGGTAGACCGGCTTGCCGTCGGGCGCGCCGATCATGATGTCACCCACCTGCTGCGCGTTGCCGAGAAAGCTGTCCACGCGGACCGGCGTGACCTGGTTGTCGTCGACCAGATGGCCGATGGGTGCGGCGGCGTTGCTGCCTTGCAGAATCTTGTCGAGCTGCTCCAGCGGAATGCCGGCTGCGGCCAGCCTGGATGGCGAAATCCACACATTCACGGCCCGCGGCGCGCCGCCCACCACCTCGGTGAACGACACGCCCGGCACATTGCGCAAATGCGCCAGAACCTTCTCGCCGACGTCGCGCAACTGCACGCCGCCCATGCTGGCCGACGATAACGTGAGGGTCAGAATCGGCACGTCATCCACATTGATCGGCTTGATCACCGGCTGCATCGCCCCGGGGGGAATGCGGTCGAGGTTCTGCATCAGCTGGTTGTACATCTTGACCAGGCTTTTCTCCTGGTCCTCGCCCACCTTGAACTGCACCGTGACCACGCCGAAATCGTTCGTCGCGTAGCCGTAGGTGTGATCGACACCGGACATCGACGCCATGATCGCTTCCAGCGGCCTGACCACCAGGTTCTGGATTTCCTGCGGACTGGCGCCGGGCTTGGCGACGATGATGTTCGCCGCCGGCACCACGATCTGCGGGTTGTACTCGCGCGGCGTGACCAGCAGCGCCAGCACGCCGGCCAGCGTGAGCGCCACCATGACGAGGGCGGTGATCTTCGAGCTGATGAAAGCACGGGCCAGCCTGCCCGCGCTGTTCATCGGGGCGCCTTCAGCCACGGTTGCCTCCGCCGATCTTCACGCCGTTTTCCATCGCGCCCAGGTTGCTGGTGACGATGGTGTCGTCCGCGCTCAAGCCCGCCTGAACGTCGATCTCCTCGCCGGTCTGCGCGCCGAGCCGGACCAGGCGGAAATGGGCGATGCCGTCCCTGTCCACCACGAACACCCCGGTCATCCCGGCGCGATCGACCACCGCGGTCCGCGGTACACGCAATTGCGGCGAGCTGCCGCCCGGAAAGCCCACGCGCACGAAGCTGCCGCTGTCGAGCCCGGCGTTGGCGGGCAGATCGATCTTCACGGTGTGCGTGTGGCTCATCGGATCGGCCACCGGCACCGCCTGGGCAATGATGCCCTGCAGCGTTTTGCCATTCGCGAGCATCTGCACCGTGCCGCCAACCCTGATCTTGCCGTACACGTCACCCGGCACTTGCGTCTGCACCTGCAGCTTGCCTTGGCCCTCGATCACCAGAACCGGGCGGCCCGGTGCCGCCAGATCACCCTGATTCGCCATTTTTTGCGCCACCACGCCGTCAATCGGTGAGGTCACGGTGGCGTAGCGCATTTGCGCCAATGCGGTGTTGAGCCCTGCCTGCGCCGCGGCCACCTGTTGCCCCGCCACCTGGTAGCGCAGCTGGATCTGATCCCACTGTTGTTTCGCAATGGCCTGATCGGTGTAGAGATTGCCAAAGCGCTCGTCATCCCCCTTGGCATTGGCGAAGTTGGCCTGCGCCTGCGCAAGGCCTGCACGCGCCTGTGCCACCCGGCCCTCGATGTCGGTGGGGTCGACCTGGAACAGCATCTCTCCCGTCTTCACCGTCTGACCCTCCTTCACCGTCAGGGTACGGATGTAGCCCATCAAGCGTGAGGCCACCTGCACTTGATTGCTCGACACCACCGTGCCCGACAGCAGGATGAGATGCTGCAGATTGCTGGAGTTGAGCTTGAGGGTTTGCGCCATGACCAGGCGTGGCGCCGGCGCGGTGCCGGCTGTCTCGTCGGCATGGTCGCAGCCGGACAGCAGGGCTGCCGCGAGCAGCAAGACCAGCGGCGTACGCTTCGGGCCGATGCCGGGCAGGCTGCGCGATGGGGCTAGGGGCATGATGTTCTCGATGCAACGGGATGTGTGACCAGACGGATCCATGGTCATCAAGGTTGGGCTGATGGCGAGTCTGGCCGCGCTTGCAGGTCGGATGCTGCGACCGATGCAGTGGTGAGCGCAGCGACAGGGCGCAGGCCACCGGGCGTGAGTTGTCCCAGGGCCAGGCGCAGTGCGGCACGCTGCATATTGATCTGGTTGCGCGCCAGCACCAGATCGGCGCGAGCCTTGTCGAGCTGGGCTTGCGCACTCTGCACCTCCACCAGCGTGCCGACGCCGTTGGCATAGCGCTTGCTCACGATGCGCGCGGCCTCTTTGGATTGCTGCACCGCGAGTTCGCGTGTCTTGAGCTGGTTCTGCGCGTTCAGCGCCTTGCGGTAGCTGTCCTGAATCTGCATGCCGAGCTGGTTCTCGGCCGACTGCAGCTTGGCCTGCAGTTCCATGCGCTGCGCCGCCGCCTGATCCACCCCCTGGCGGGCGACGCCACCGTCGAAGACAGTCCAAGTGAGCTGCGCGCCGATGGTGTAACTGTGGGCGCGAAAACCCACGCTCGGGTCGGCGGTGTCGATGCGCGCCAACGCGCCCACCTGCGGATACAGCTCCGAGCGGGCCACTTCCACCTTGCCCGAAGCCGCCTGTAGCTGCTGTCGCAGCACCTGAATCTGCGGGTTGCTCTCCAGCGCCTGACCGATCCAGCTGTCCGGGTTGCCAGCGGGCAGACTCACCTGGACCTGCGGCCCGAGCTCGATGTTCTCGGAGAGTGGCAGTCCCAGCGCCACATGCAGCGCATCCATCGCCTGGGCTTCCAGGTTGCCTGCCTGCTCTTGCTGCAGCTTGGCGTCTTCCAGCCGCACCTGGGCCGACAGCAAATCGCTCTGGACCACCACACCCTGCTTGAGCAGACTGTCCACGGTGCCCACCTGGCTCTGCGCCGCCTCCACAGCCTTGGCTGCCACCCCCTGGAAGGCGCGCGCCGTGTACACGCCGTCATAAGCCTGCAGCACGCGCGCAATGATGTGCTGACGCGCCGCAACGTCACCCGACTGCGCCGCCAGAAGCAAGGCACGCGCCTGCTGCCGATAACCCTGCAGCTTGCCGCCGGTGTAGAGCGGTAGTTGCGCCTCCAACCGCGTGCTGAAGTTGTTCGTCCAGACGGGCTCGTTCAGATTGGTGGGAGCGACGCCGAGTGACTCGGGACCCGTGAATTGGTTGGCGCCGAAATCGTTGAACGTGGCCTGGCGCTGCGACAGCTTCATACCGAAAGCGCTCAGCGCGTCATTGGTGCGGGCGACGCCCACGGTGGCCGTGATCTTGGGCAGCCGCGCGCCTTCGGCTTGTGACACACCAGCCTGGGCCTGGACGGTTTGCGCCTGAGCTGAAAGCAGATCGGGGTTTTGACGCAAAGCGATGTCGATGGCTTGAGGAAAATCCAGCGTCAATGCGCTGGTCCAAACGGGCCAAGCGGCGAGCAGCAAAGCGGCGCCGACAGCCATGCGGCATCTTGCAGAATCAGCCATTGGAAACCCCCGTTGAACGAAGCGGCTCAGGACGTCACTGCAACTCTGTGCGGCACCGAAGCCGAAGACTGAGGCCAGGACCCGTCCACCCGCAGAACGTCCGGCCGAGCCGAACCGTCACACAGCGTCAGATGCTTGGATTTGATACTGCATACAGTATAACAATACTGAATAGAGTATGTAGCGCGCCCTCAGCCGTGCGGCCAGCCTGCGTTTGCGCACCTACAGGCAAGTCCTGTACCCGGAGGCGCTTCTTGCGTGACAGCCCCTAGGCCGACGCTTTGCTGCGGCCGCCCCCCACGGGGGTCCAAGAAGCTTGGGAGCGGCCCGGCGCTTCTTGCGTGACAGCCCCTAGGGGCCTGGGCGGCAGAAGGCTTTGATGTCGGCGAAGGTGGGCGTGTTGCGATATGCATGCATGCCCACGAGTGACCGCCCCTATGAGCCGGAGCAGGTGATGCTGCTGCCGGCGGCGCCGCAGGACTGGCTGCCGCCAGGCCATCTGGCCTACTTCATTCACGATGCGATCGACACGCTGGACTTGAGCGCGTTCTACGCGCGCTATGAGGGCGGCGGAGCGCGCAACCAGCCCTTCCATCCGGCGATGATGGTCAAGGTGTTGGTGTACGGCTATGCCACCGGAGTGTTCAGCTCGCGCAAGATCGAGCGCCGGCTGCACGAGGATCTGGCGTTGCGGATGCTGGCGGCGGGGAATTTTCCCAAGCACCGCACGATCCGGGACTTCCGTGCGCTGCACCTCAAGGAGTTCTCGGACTTGTTCGTGCAGGTGGTGCGCCTGGCGCGCGAGATGGGGCTGGTCAAGCTGGGCACGGTGGCCATCGACGGCACCAAGGT
>JAGWMO010000028.1:0-44307 GCA_028871675.1 Betaproteobacteria bacterium | reverse complement strand
CCTTGGTGCCGTCGATGGCCACCGTGCCCAGCTTGACCAGCCCCATCTCGCGCGCCAGGCGCACCACCTGCACGAACAAGTCCGAGAACTCCTTGAGGTGCAGCGCACGGAAGTCCCGGATCGTGCGGTGCTTGGGAAAGTTCCCCGCCGCCAGCATCCGCAACGCCAGATCCTCGTGCAATCGGCGCTCGATCTTGCGCGAACTGAACACCCCGGTGGCATAGCCGTACACCAGCACCTTGACCATCATCGCCGGATGGAAGGGCTGGTTGCGCGCTCCGCCGCCCTCATAGCGCGCGTAGAACGCGCTCAGGTCCAGCGTGTCGATCGTGTCGTGGATGAAGTAGGCCAGGTGGCCCGGCGGCAGCCAGTCCTGCGCCGCCGCCGGCAGCAGCATCACCTGGTCCGGCTCATAGGGGCGGTAACTCGTGGGCATGCATCCATAACGCACGACACCCACATTCGCCGACATCAAAGCCTTCTGCCGCCCAGGCTCCTAGGCGCTCGGACGGGTGGATGTGCCCGGGCCGCCCGCACCAGTCAGAAGCCAATGGCTTGCACAGCAAGAACCGGGGAGGTATTCGCCAGGCCCGACGCGCCGGCACTGGACCTCATCTTCATGGTGTGCGACAAGGCGGCGGGCGAAGTCTGCCCGGTGTGGTCGGGCAGACGATCTCGGCGCACTGGGGGCATCTGACCCTGCCGCGTTCGATGGCAGTCGTCGTTCAGGACTGCTTGACGGCAAGCCGAGCCGACCTCAACTGTCCGACCACGCATCGTCCGCCCCGCCGGAGTCGGCGCTGCTGTCGTCCGACCAGCTCGACGCATCGGTCAGCCCAAAGTTCTGATCGTCGGGGATGGGCGCATCCGAGGTGTTGCCGGTACTGGGCGGGATGCCGCCCTGCCCGGCTCCAGACGCGCCATGATCGAGCAGCTTGTCCACCAGGGTTTCACCCACCGCGAATCCTGCCCCTGCGGCCAGCCCCGTGCCCAAGGCACCCATCAGGCCCGGTCCTCCGCCCATGCCTGGCTGTTGCGCCATGGGGTAGCCACCCGGGTTGGCCCCTGGGAGATAGCCGGGCGCCTGGGGTTGGCCATAGGGTGCGGTCCCTGGTGCGAAAACCATGGGGCGGCGGGTCTGCGCGCGGTAGATCGCTGCCAGTATGAAGATGAAAGCTAGGGCGCCAAGGATGACCCACAGGATGAAACCGTGGCTCGCGGACGGTGGGGCTGTTGTATGCGATTGCAGTTGCTGCGTGAACGTGGCCAAGGTCTGCGGATGGACGAAACCCATGGCAGGGTCGAGTTGCTGGGCACGGGCGAGCTCGGCCTGGGCGCGGGACCACTGCCCTTCCTTGGCCAGCAGGCGGGCATCAATGTAATGCGCCTTGCCTGAATTGGGGTCGGCGGCCAGGACTTGCGCCATCTCCTGATTCGCCAGGGCGAAGTTGCCTGCCTGGACGGCGGTTTGAATGTCGTGGGGCGTGGGTGGTGCGGCCCAGGCGGTGGCGAGGGCCGAGGACGCGAGCAAGGCGATCAGGGCGAGGATTCGGGACAGGACACGCATGGTGGTGGTCTTGGGGGTGCAGTTGCGGGAGGTCGCACGGAAAGATGAGGTTGCCATGGCCATGCTTCAAGCGCAAACCCACACGAGCAGGCTCAGCGCCGAAACGGCGCCGTCAGGTTATTTCAGGTGCGCGTTGAGCAGCTTGGTCATCTCGAACATGCTGACCTGGGGCTTGCCGAAGATGGGCTTGAGCTTGGCGTCAGCATTGATCATGCGCTTGTTGCTGGGGTCTTGCAGCCCGTCAGCCTTGATGTGCTCCCAGACCTTCTTGATGACTTCGGTACGGGGCAAGGGTGCTGCGCCGACGATCGCCGCCAGTTCAGCGCTGGGGGTCAGGGGTTTGAGGAAGGCTGAATTGGCGGACTTCTTGGCAGGAGCGGCGGGCATGGGTGGATTCTCCAGGTTGGGTGAAGAGCCAAGGGTAGCAAAGCCGTGCGTGAGCCCGCACGCCCACCAGCCTGAGCTCCCCGGCCCCTTATGTTGCTGTGGACGCTGCCACTGGGCTGCCTGCCAGGCCGGGCGCCGATTCTGGTCGACGATATCACCCCCGCGCGCGGCTGGAGCAGCCGGCCGCAATTCCCGCGCCGATCGCCTATCCTGCACGGCCCTTCAGGGAGATTCCACCATGCCATCCCGACTCATTCCGGTGCTCATCGTCTTCGCCGCGGTCCCTCTTGGCCTGCTGGTCGCCGTCACCCTCGACTGGCTCGAAGAGCGCGAGCTGCGACGCGCGGAACGCCGCGCACGTCTGTCCCGTGCGCAGAGTGGCCCGAGGCCTGCTTGCCCGCCACGGACCTGAACCGCCCGGGCGCGACTTGCATCGCGCAGATCGCATGCTGGGATGGGGATCACCAACCTTTTCTGGAGATCACCATGCAATCCCATATCGATTCCGACTCTGCTTCCCTCCCGCGCGCAGGCCTCGCTGCTCGGCTGCGCGATCTGACCCTGGCGCTGTTCTGGAGCGACGCCGCGGCCGGCGTGCGCGGGTGCCGGCGCCTGGCGCAACGCGCGGCTGGTGCGGGCATGCCGCTGCGCCAGGCCCGGCTCCGCGCCACGCACCGCCTGCTGGCCGGCATGGTCATCGTGACGCTGGGCACTCCGCCTGTCGTCATCGCCCTGGCCGTGGCCGGCCATGTCTTGGTGGACAGTTCGGCTGAACGGCTCCACCTGCTGCCGAGCCTGGCCCTGGCCATCGGCCTGCTGTACGGCCATGGGGTGCTGCAACTCGGGCGGGCCGATGCCTGGTGGCGGGCGCTGTATCGCCACGCGGGGATTGCGGTTCAGGCCCTGCCCTTGCGCAGCGTGCTGGCGCGGTGGCGGCCCGAGGTGCTGGACGCCTCCATCCGGCATCCCTGGACGCAGGCACGCCGCTGGGCCTGGGCTGCGGGGAGCAATTTGCTGGTCTGGGTCGGCATTCTGGCCTGGCTGCCGGCCGACAGCCCCCGACTTGTCAGTTTCTGGCTGGGTGGCCTGGGGGTTCTGAGCATGACCTGGATGCTCGAGCGGCATCACCGCTGGATGCTCCGGGCAATCGAGGCCTTCATCGCCGCCGACGATGCTGTGTCGCCCTGATGGCAAGCGCAACTGAAATCTGAGCCACTTTCGCGCGCTGGCGCTCAAACTCGAACGCGAGGGCCATATCCGGCCCCTGGGCCGATGGAGCGGCAAGACCCTCTGGGTGTCCAGCACCTGAGGCGCCGTGCGGGCGAGGTGATCGTCCGAAGACCGATCCACCCTGCGCCCGCCTCGCGGCGTCAGGAACCATGGCCCGAACCACCCGATCCCCTCGTGCGGCTGTGGATGCTGCGCAGCATGGGCCCGCCCAGCCCTGAACATGTCTCTTTCATGTTCTGCGAACCGTTTCGGCGTGTCGGCCTCTCTTCGTTTCCGAGGGCTGTCCTCAAACGCCAACCTTTCAAAGGAGACCGATATGTTCTATGTTAAAAATGTTCCCACTTGGGAGCGCGTCCTTCGCGTCGTCATGGGCCTGCCGGCCTTGGGTTTCGCCGCTTTTAATTGGGGTGGTTCGCCCGTCGCGATCGGGGCTGGCGTCGTGGGCGCTGTGCTTTCCATGACCGGGCTCTTCGGCTTTTGCCCGATGTGCGCCATGGTCGGCCGCAAGCTCGACAAAGGTGTCTGAGAAATGAGGGTCAGCGGGATCGAACGCGACAACCTGATCCTCGCCGCACAGACTGGCGACCCTGCCGCCATCGGGCGTCTGCTGGCCGTGTGCCAAACCGACGTCCGCCGCTATGCCCACAAGCATTGCCAGGCCAGCGATGTGGACGACGCCGTGCAAGAGTCCCTCTTGGTCATCTCGCGCAAGGTCAGGGGTCTCAAAGCCGCCGCTGCCTTCTCGTCTTGGCTGTCGAGGATCAGGAAGACCTTTCGCCTGGCACGCTTGCCCTCGCACACGAGCGCCTGCAGGAACTCGAAGAGTCGCGCGTGGTTGAACGCCCCGTCGATGATCATCCAGTTGGCCCGGCCCCGATTGGTGACCGTCGAGATCATCGAGAGCTTCTGGCGGGTGCCGCCCACGGCCATCGTCACCGGCGTCTTGCCGCGCGGCGCGTAGCTGCGCCCGCGCACGTCGGTATTGACCAGCGCCGTCTCGTCGCCCCAATGAATCTCGCCACCCTCGATGAGCTGCACATCACGGCTGCGCGCGTCCACAGGGCGAATTCCATCTTCAACTGCTCGGGACGCTTGTCGCAGATTGCGGCGGGCGCACCGACCCTTCCTGTTCCGGGATCAGGCTGCGACCGCGCTGACGGCGCTTGAGCGCCGCTACATCCCCGGCCGCGTACAAGTCCAGCGCCTTGCGAACCACCGGGTAGCTCAAGCCCGTGAGTGCCACGATGGCCATCAGTCTTCCCGGTAATGCCGCCAGTTGTTCATGGCCTGACGCATCGTCAGAACCTGCTTCTCAAATCGCGGGCAGGCTTCGCACATTAGGAAATGCAGGCGGATCGCCAATCGCTCTGGAAAGCTGAGCACGCGGTCTTCTCGCGCTAAGACCAACGCGGAAATTTCCCGGCATGAGCGGAGTGTGGAGAGTTTCACGGTGATGATGGTCCGAACCAGTTGAGTTGCAGACACTCCCTTAGGCGTAGACGCCCACGGGAAAGCATCTTCCATACATTGGTCGGAGAAATGCGCAGTTCCTGACAGATGGCCTTGGTGTCGAGTTCCAGCCATTCACGCATCAAGAACACACGGCCAATTTGCCCAGGCAGAAGCTCCATGCACGCCTCGAGCACTTCGAAAAACTGGCGCTGTTGCAGCGCCTCGGCGGGAGCATCCCAGTTCTGTGGCAGGGTCTGGAATTGACCGTCGGGCTTGAACACCAAATCTTCGAGTTGCTCGTCGTCTTCGTCGGTGTCATACGGACATTCGCGCTGACGTAGGCGCAGTTGATCGAGCACCTTGTGCTTGAGGATGCCCACCACCCAGGTCTTGAATTGCGATTTGCCTGTAAAGCGCGCGGTGCTTTCCAGCGCGGCCAACAATGTATCTGACACCGCATCCTCGGCCCAGGACAGGTTGCGCAACTGCAGTTGCGCCAACCGCAGCAGGGTCGGGCGTAGAGCCTCGATGCGAGCATGGAGTTCGGTGGAGTCCTTTGTGGCTGCTTTGGTGGGCATGGGTACGTTGATCATTACACCTGGGTTGCGCCGCATTCTTCCATAGGCCTGCATGTTTGGTATGGACATGGACCACGGGTTTACCCCAATGCGTTGTTTTGTCAGGAATCACCTTGCAGGCCGACCAAGATGCAACCCGGTCATCCAATGCCCGGACCCATACGGGCGTACTGCCTGCTTCCGCATCCACTCTTCTCAGGAGCCTCACCATGAACAAGCGTCAATTCCTCAGCACTGCGGCCGCATCCATGCTCGCCATGGGCGTGCTCGTCGTAGTCCCCGCAGCGCATGCCGAGAGCATGGGCAAATGCTTTGGCGTGGCCACGGTCGGCCACAACGATTGCGCCGGACTCTCAGGCCTGCATTCGTGCAAGGGCACCACCACCATGAACTACAACCCGGGCGACTTCGTCGTCAAGCCCACCGGCACCTGCGAGAAGTTGGGCGGGCTGACGATGGAGCAAGCCAAGGCCATCCTGGCCAACCCCGCTCAAACCAAAGCGTTCGAAGAAAAAATGCAAAAGAAGATGGGTGCGTAACTTGTCCTCGGCGGGGCGGGCTGGTCTATGTCGGCACGTCGACTGGCTCATCCCCTCAGCAATCCGCCAACGGAATTCGCCATGCCCACAGCACTGACAGCCCAAACGTTCCGCGCCGGCATCGGCCTGCGCCAGCCGCATTACCGCGACTTCCGCGCGGCGCAGCCCGACGTGGGTTTTGTCGAAGTGCATTCCGAGAATTTTTTCAACCCTCATGATGCGGCGGCGCAGGTGCTGGTCTTCGTGCGACAGGATCACGCCGTCAGCTTGCATGGCGTCGGTCTGGCGCTGGGTTCGGCCTGTGGGCTGGACGCGCAGCATTTGGACAAGCTTGCCGCGCTCGTCGAGCGCATCGAACCCGTGCAGGTGTCGGACCATGCCTGTTTTGCCCGCGCACCGCTGGCCCCAAGCGGCATCGTCCATGCCAACGATCTGTTGCCCGTAGCGTTCACTCACGGGCAGCTCGCCATTTTTTGCTCCAACGTGCAGCAGGTACAGGAGCGTCTGCGCCGGCCCATCCTGGTGGAAAACCTCAGCAGCTATTTGGACTATGCCGATTGCGATTTCAGCGAGCCCCAGTTCTTTGCCGAGCTGGGTGCGCGTACCGGCTGCGGCCTGCTGCTGGACGTGAACAACCTGATGGTCAATGCCAAGAACGCCTATGAGCCTGATCCCCTGCGCGCCGTGTGCGACTGGTTGGATGCTCTCGCCCGCGCCTCGCCGCCAGGGCTGGTGCGTGAGATGCACCTCGCTGGCCATAGCGTGCAGGATGGCGTGGTGATCGACGATCATTCAGATGTGGTTTCTCTGCCGGTGTGGATGGCCTACACCCACGCCCTGCGGCATTTCGGCCCCGTGCCCACGCTGATCGAGTGGGACACCGCATTGCCCGCGCTCGATGTGCTATTGGGCGAAGCTGCGCAAGCGCAAGCGCTGCTTGACGAGGCTGCGGCCGGTCTCGCCCCGAACGTGGCCTGGCGCAGCATGAACAACTTGGCCGATCTGGAACGCTTGAACCCCGAGGGGGCCCTGCTGGAGTGTTTGCGATGAGCGCCTCGGATCAGCTTCCCGTGGAGCCGCCTCGCGTTCTTGAAGCTCGGCAACGCGAAGCGCAACGCCAGCGCAGCCTGCTCGCTGCCCTGTTCGCCCCCCAGCCCACCTCGATCCCGACGGACGAATTAGCAATACGTCAGCGCGGCGCGCGCTGGCTGGCCGGACTGTCAGCCTATCGCGCCAACGGCTTGGCCCATGCCATTGAAGCCTTGCGCGCGCAGTTCCCCAGCGTGTTGGCCATGCTGGGCAAACAATCCTTTGAAGCCGTTTGCATCCGCCACTGGCGCAGCCGCCCGCCCAGGCAAGGCGATCTGGCCTGGGTTGGTGCGGATTTTCCACAAACCGTCGCTGAACAAGCCGAGTTGTTGCCGTGGCCTTGGCTGGCCGACTGCACCCGATTGGATCTGGCACTTTGGCAAGTTCTGTTCGAACCTCCTGCCGGACTGAAGCAAGATGATTTGCAGCGCCTTGCTGCGGATGACCCCCTGCATTTGCACATGCGGTTGGCTCCCGGCACCCGTTTGATTGTCTCGCCTTGGCCCATCGTCACGCTGTGGCGGTTGCACCGCGAGCCCGAACCTGATGCACTGGCAATTCGCGCAGCTTTGCAGCAACCCGGTGAGACAGCCTGGGTCTGGCGTGAAGGTCTGCAAGCGCAGTGCACTGCGCTTGCCCCAACTGAGGCGCAATGGATGTCGGCGTTGGAAACCAGCCCGACGTTGGCCGCAGCGCTGGACGTCGTGCCCGACACATTCGACTTGGCCGCTTGGCTGCACCTTGCCGTTGTACATGGCTGGCTGGAGGGTGTGCAAGACCTGCGCGGCACGGCCACCATCGCAGAAGTCGATGCGCATATCGGCCCGCGATCAAGGCCGCAATGAACGCGCTCCATGCCTGCCGATCACCCAACCCACACCTGACCCGATGGAGACGACCATGACGACCTTGCCCTTGCGATCCACCAACAACGCCAATCCGCTAAGCCGCGCCTGGGGCATGCTCGTCCGTGCCCTCGACGGTTTACAGTCCCCCGCGTTGCTCGCCGCGCGGCTGTATGTCTCTTACGTGTTCTTCAACTCCGGCCTGCAAAGCCTGCGCGATTGGGCGGGGACGGTTTGGCTGTACGAGAACGAGTTCCATGTTGCGCTGCTGCCACCGCATATCGCCGCAGTCGTGGGCACGGCAGGTGAATTGCTGCTGCCGCCGCTGGTCGCCCTGGGCCTGTTCGGGCGCTTCGGCGCACTCGGGCTGTTCGTGGTCAACGCTGTGGCGCTGCTGTCCTACATGTATGCCCTGCAGGCACCAGCCATCATGTTCCACGTCATCTGGGGCATTTTGATCTTGGTTGCAGCCTTGTGGGGGCCGGGCAAATGGTCCGTAGACCACTGGATGCAGCGTCGGCGCAGTGCCGCTTGAAGGGGCATTGACCATGCATCACAACTTGGCCGAACGGCTGGACCGGGTTCGCTGGAACCGGTTCCACTCCACCGTCACGATTGCCCTAGGTATCGGCTGGCTGCTCGATGCCTTCGAGGTCACGATTGTCAACAATGTGATCGGGGTGTTCAAGGACCTGTGGCACTTGAGCAATGCGCAGGCATCCTGGATTCTGAGCATCTGGTTTGTTGGGTTGATGATCGGCGCCTATGGCTTTGGCTTCCTGGCCGACCGTTTTGGACGCAGGCGGCTGTTCTTGCTCACGCTGCTGATTTACGGTGTGTTTACGCTGCTGACGGCATTCGCCTGGAACTACGAATCGCTCCTGCTCCTGCGTCTGCTCACCGCCATCGGCGTCGGCGCGGAGTATTCGGCCATCAACGCCGCGATCAGCGAGTTCATCCCGGCGCGCAACCGCGGCAAGGCCAACGCGACGGTGATGAATTTCTGGCCTCTGGGCGCCATCCTTGCTGCGCTGGTCTCACTTTACGTGGTCAATCTGCTGCCGCCCGACATCGGCTGGCGAGTCGCCTTCGGCTTTGGCGCACTGGTGGCGGCCAGCACCGCATTCATGCGCAAATCCATCCCCGAGTCTCCGCGCTGGCTAATTAGCCAGGGCGACCTCGCCGGCGCCGAGCATGTCGTCAGCGGGATTGAGCACGGGCGGGGCGATTGGGACGTGCACAGGCGGCCTACTGCTGGAAAGAGGCGCGCGCCGACCGGCGTCTGGGAGCAGACACGCACACTCGTCACCCGCTATCCGGGTCGAGTCGCGCTGGGCTGTTTGCTGGATTTTTCTGAGGCGGCCGGCTACTACGGCCTGTTCGCTTTCCTGGCACTGTTCATCCTGCCGGCGGTTCATGTCAGCAGCCAATTCGCACCCTTCTTCTACCTGATTGGCAATCTTGGCGCCTTGGTCGGTGGGATCATCGTTGCGCTGCTTCTGGACCGCGCCGGACGCAAACTGACGGTACCGGTGTTCTACACCTTGGCGGCGATGGGAACCCTGCTGCTCGCCGCGTCCATCCAGACGCATTCATGGGTCTGGGTCCTTGTGGCGTTCACCCTGGCGAACCTGTTCGCCACGGGTGGCTGGATCTCGGCGTATCCGACGTTTTCTGAACTCTTTCCCACCCATCTGCGTTCCACCGGCATCGGCATCTCGGTGGCCGTGGGTCGTACCGGGGCCTTTGCTGCGCCATTGGTTCTGACCGCGGTGGCTGACGCCTATGGCATGGTTGCGGCGTTGGTCCTGCTGGCGTCGTTCTGGCTGATTGGCGCGCTGGCGATGATTCCATGGGCGATCTACGGCGTCGAAGGCAAAGGTCGCTCGCTCGAAGGAATGGTCGCGGGAGAATTGGCGTGATGACAGGTCCGCGCCTCGCGGATCATGCGAAGCCTGGACGCAACTGTCCATTGCGTTATCGCTATTCCCCGAACGCGTTCGACAGCACACCACGGCTTGAGGCTGAGACGTTGTACGTGGTCGGCGGCTTGTACGGCAACGTCTTAGCACTGCAGAGCGTGCTGGCAATGCGACAGGCTGAGTTGTCGCGTGGATGCCCGGTGACGCTGATGTTCAACGGCGACTTCAACTGGTTCGACGTGGATGCCGATAGTTTCGCAAGCATCAACCAAGTCGTACTTGAGCATGCCGCGATTTGTGGCAATGTCGAGATGGAGCTCTGTTCCCCAAGCGGCTCTGCCGGCTGCGGGTGCGCCTATCCGGATGATGTGTCTGACACGGTGGTCGAGCGCTCCAACCGCATCATGCAACGCCTGTATGCACAGGCGGCGAATTTTCCCGACATCTTGCAACGGCTGGCGGCCCTGCCGATGCATGCCACGGTGGCCGTCGGTGAGCACCGCATCGGCATCGCGCATGGCGACGCGCATTCGCTTGCTGGCTGGGACTTCGCCGTCGAGAACCTCGTGCACCGAACCGGGCAGGCGCAGGCAGCAAGCCTGCTTAACCAACTCGGAGCGACATTCCAACAAGCGCGGGTGAGCGCTTTCTGCTCCTCGCACACCTGCCTGCCGGTGGCGTTCGCCCTCGACGTTGATGGTCGCAAGCGCCTGATCATCAACAATGGCGCCGCCGGCATGCCCAATTTTCGTGATACGACGTACGGTCTGCTGACTCGGGTTTCGGTGCGCCCCGAGGTGCCACACGACAGCCTGTACGGCATTGAACTTGGCGGCCTGCGGTTCGATGCGCTGCCCATTCGGTTCGATCACGCGGCTTGGCAGCGCCGCTTTCTGTGTCACTGGCCCCCTGGAAGCGATGCCCACGCGTCATACTTTGCGCGCATCGTGCATGGGCCTGATTACGAATTTGCCCAGGCCATACACGTCGGCGGTGTCGAGGAGCTGGCCTTGTCACACCTGCCTTCGTGCGATTGATTTCGAGAGACAGCGTTCGGCCCCCGAGCTTGATTCTTGGACGCCACCAGAGAGGCCCAAAGCCCAAACAAGAGCGAAGGTTACTGGAGTTTTGTACCATCGAGTCCAAAATAGGAAATGTGCCTCATGCCTAGACCTCGAACCTTTGATCAAACCGCCGTGATTGACGCAGCCGTCGGCGCATTCTGGCAAGGCGGGCTGGGCGCGACGAGCGTTGACGATGTGTTGCACGCCACCGGGTTGGCGCGCTCATCAATGTACAGCAGCTTCGGTGGCAAGAATGACATCCTGCAGGCAGCAATCAGCCGTTATGTTGATCGTCAGATTGTGGAATTGGAACAGGCGTTTCGAGGCCGTTCCCTGCACGAAGCACTGGAAAGCATTTTTTTGGAGATCGCGCGTCACAACAGCGACGGCAAGGGCTGTTTGCTAATCAACAGCGTGAATGAACTGCGCGGAGCGGATGTCGCAGTCATCCAAACGGTGCGCGCAGGCTTTGCGCGCATGGCCAAGCACATGGCGGAATTGGTGAAACAGGTGCAGCCGCATCGAGCGGACTCGGCCTGCGTTGCCGCCGAAATCATCGGTGCCATCGCGGGTCTTCGTACCTTGCAAAAAACGGGGTTGCCCCCTGCATTGGTGCGTGAAGCGGCTCGTCGCTTCGCCCGCAATATCGCTGAGAGCTAATTTTTTTGACCATATTGGAACAATCATTCCAATATATTTCTGCCTGTGTTTGCCGCAGGCCCAACCCGCGCCATGAGGCGCATTGACCGAGGACATGCCATGACATCATCGATCGCAACATTAAACCTTCCCTCCCAAACCGCGGATTCGACGCAGGGCAAGGCCCGCGAAATGCTCGAGACCACCCGGGCACGGCTGGGCTTCGTCCCAGCGATGTATGCCAATATGGTGAACTCTCCCGGACTGCTCGAAACCTATCTACTTGGCTATGAGCGCTTCCGCCAGGACGGGGGCTTCACTCCAGCCGAACAAGAGGTGGTGTTCCTCACCATCAGCCGGTTCCACGGCTGCACCTACTGCATGGCTGCGCACAGCATGATCGGTGAAAAAATGTCCAAGGTGCCGGCCCCGGTGCTCGAGGCGCTGCGCAAGGGTTTTGCGATTCCCGATGCAAAGCTGGCGGCGCTGACAGCGTTTACGCACACCATGGTTGAGAGCCGCGGCACCCCGAGTCCCGAGCAGTTGCAAGCATTTCGTGCTGCCGGTTACTCCGATCGTCATGCCTTGGAAATCGTGCTGGCGTTGGCGGTGAAAACCTTGAGTAATTTCTCGAATCATTTGATGCATACCGAAGTCGATCCGGCGTTCCAGGCCTATGCCTGGGCGGCCTGATCTCGGGGTCGCAAGGTGGTGCCAGTCTGCGTCGGGAATTCCCGCGCAGGCCTTCTAGGGTAGGAGCCAGGAGTTTGCGATGCGTCGAGAATTTGTCTCGATTGACGCCGTTGTGTTCGACGCCTACGGCACGCTGTTCGACACGGCCAGTGCAGCGCGTCGTCACGCCGCACACCTCGGAGAACGCTGGACGTCGCTGGCGCAGATCTGGCGCGACAAGCAATTGCAATACACCTGGCTGCGCGGATTGAGCGGCCAATGGGCCGACTTCTGGACTGTGACCTCCGAAGCGCTCGATTTCGCCATGGGCAGCCTGAATCTTGCCGACCCGGTTCTGCGGGCCGGTTTGATGCGCACGTATCTCACACCCGGTGCTTTTCCGGATGTGGCCGACGCGCTGCAGCATCTGCATCAAAGCGGCAAACGCGTGGGCATTCTGTCGAATGGCAGTTCAACCATGCTTGATGGTGCCGTCCAACATGCAGGACTTGGAGGGATGTTGTCTGTCGTCCTGTCGGTCGATACCGTACAGACCTTCAAGCCCCACCCCAAGGTGTACCAACTCGCCGTGGACGCCTTTGAACTGCCAGCCCATCGGATTCTCTTCGTCTCGTCCAACGGCTGGGATGCCTGGAGCGCCAAGGCTTTCGGATTTCGCGTGGTGTGGTGCAACCGCAGCGAACAAACACCCGAGCGCTTGCCGTGCCCACCAGACCAAACTGTTCAGGGGCTGGCGTCATTACCTTCTCTGTTGCTATGAAAACGCCATGTTCCACCAGGACCTGAGCCAGCCTTTCCGGCGCGTTATGACGTGCAACGTGAACGAGCTTCTGTTCTGGCTACCAGTGGCTCTGCCTGGCGCCCTTCTCGAGGTCGACCCAGTCAGGCAGCATTGCGAGGTTCGGTTCGACTGCGCAACCTTCGCGCTGAGTTGAAAAACGTTACTGGAACGCCAGATCGGGGCTTTGAGTCTGCCGCAACTGCATCTGCAGCTTGTCGATCAGGGTCTGAGGCGGAATGAGCGCAGGCGCGCCCAGCAAGGGCTTGATCGCGCCACGCAACGTGGCGGCGGATGACGGGTGTGTCTCCTGATGCAGTGGCGTGCCGGTGTGATCGACGCATCGCTGTCAGGATTTCGCGCGTCGCGCGACCAAGATAGAGGCATGCCCTGCCAAAGAGCGAACGCTGATGCACCTCGAGATTCCGGAGTGCGCGTCTCGGCACCGCAATGCTTATTCACACACTGATCAGGAGATCGTCATGCTGCAGTCGTTCAAAATCCGTTTTCCCGTGGCCGCGTCGGCAGCCGTGTGCGCGCTCGCCCTGGGCTTCTCGCCTGTCGCGCTGGCAGATTATGTCAAGCCAACGATTCATCACGCCCCCTTTGGAACGGTGCGAATGGTCGTGCCCATCACCAGTTCCGATCCAGGGGTCTGGGCGTTCAAGTTGCGGAACCTCGCCAACAGCGAAAAGGGGATCAAGGCGTGGAAGGGCAAGCTGGAAGCGCGCGTCGTGCTCTACGGGCCGGGTCTCAAGCTGCTGGAGGAGCCGATGGACCCCGCCTTGCAGGCCACCGTGGATCAACTGCGTCGGGAAGGCGTGCGCTTTGCCATCTGCAACAACACCCTCAAGGGGATGAATCTGGACTGGCACACTTTGTATGGGGTGCGCGAGTCGGACATCGTCCCATCCGGCTTCCTTGAGGTGGCTTGGTTGGCCGATCATGGTTGGGCGGTCGATCCGATGAACTGAGCATGCGCGCACGGATGACAACACCAACGCGGCCAGCGATCCTGATCATCAGGGGTCTTTGTGCCGCAGCGCGCGATCGACTGCAGCGTCTCTGCGACGGACCAGCCCCAGTCCGGCCTCATGCACGCTGCTGAGATCGCCGTCACACCGCGCCGCTTGCGTCAGTTGGGCGCCTTGCTGACACTTGCTTATATCGCTGCCATCGCCGCGCTGGCCGGTGTCACGGATGTGAGCACCATCCTGTTTCCGGAGTTGGGCGCGTTGGCGCACGATGTCTTTACCCGGCCTCGCGGTGCCTGGGCGCGTTCCCCGTTGTGGCTTGCGACAACCCCGGTGGTGGCGGCCGTGGTCGGGATCCTCATCGCTCGGCACATGTCGTTTGGGCTTGCGTCGGTGTTCCTGAGCGTGGGCAGCACCGTGGGCCTTATCCAGATCCTGCAGTCTCCCATCGCCCCGGCGGTTTCCGCTGGGCTCTTGCCCCTGGTCTTGGGCATCACGAGCTGGTGGTATCCACCTTCTATTTTGCTCGGCACGGCAGCACTCGCCCTGCTTGCGGTGATACGCACGACCATGTTCCCGCAGGCACCCGAATCTGGCTTCACTGGCACCGACAATGCGGACGATACGGTGGAGACCGCCGCATCGGGCCTGGTTTGGATGCCGTATTTCTTCGGCTTTCTTTTGGCTGTGGCAGCGCTCGCCTTGCTCACAGGCTGGCATCTACTGCTCTTTCCGCCGCTGGTCGTCATGGGTTACGAGATGTTCGCCCACCCTACGATTTGTCCCTGGGCTGGACGCCCCTGGGCCTTGTTCTTGGCGTGCACCTTGAGTGCAACGTTCGGGATCGTATTCGTGAGTCTGTTGGGTATCGGGCCGCTTGCTGCCATTGGCAGTCTGGGCGCGGGAATCATGATCCTTGACGTTCTCGACTTGCATGTCCCACCTGCACTTGCCGTGGGTCTACTACCGTTCATCATCGGTCATCCGAACTGGGAACTGCCTCTCGCCGTCGCCGGGGGAGTCCTGGTGTTGACCGGTGCTTTCGCGCTTTGGCGTCGTCTCAACGTCAGAAAAGAGCGAACGCCGCGCGCATGACCCTTCACCTAACCCATTTCACCCTGGCCCATATCACAAGGATTCTTGAGCATGGATCACCCACGCATCGGCATCATCGGCGGCAGCGGCCTGTACGCGATGAAAGGACTCGAGAACCTCGGTGAGCATCACATCGACACACCCTACGGCGCTCCTTCGGACACCATCTTCACCGGCGTTCTCGACAATGTGCCCGTGGCCTTCCTCGCCCGGCACGGCCGCGGCCATCGACTGATTCCGTCCGAGGTGCCCTACCGTGCCAATATCCATGCGCTCAAATTCCTCGGCGTGCGCGAGCTGCTTTCCATCTCAGCGGTGGGTTCTCTGCGCGAGAATATTGCGCCGCTGGACATGGTGTTGCCCGATCAGTTCATTGACCTGACGCGTCGGCGCGAAACCACCTTTTTCGGGGATGGTGCCGTTGCCCATGTGGCCATGGCCGACCCAGTCTGCCCGTTGCTGGCGGCGCGCGTGGCGACCGCATTCGCCCACAGCAAGCTGCCCGATGTACGTCTGCATCGTGGCGGCACCTACGCCTGCATCGAGGGGCCGGCGTTTTCCACCCGCGCCGAGTCGCACATGCTGCGACGTATGGGTGCCCATATCGTGGGCATGACCAATATGCCCGAGGCCCGCCTCGCCCGTGAAGCCCAAATGGCCTACGCAACGCTGGCCTTGGTGACGGACTATGACTGCTGGCACACCCAGCGCGAAGCCGTGAGTGCCGACATGGCCATCGCCAACCTGATGCGTAACGCCGAACATGCACAGACCGTGGTGCGCACTTTGGTCGGACTGCTGCATGCAGCTCCGATCGCCTCGCCTGCGCACACCGCATTGCACTCGGCCCTGGTCACAAGGGTTGAAGACATGACGCCCGGAGTGCGCGCACGCCTGGATGTGTTGCTCGCCTGAAGCCGCGGGTCGATGTGCAGCATTTGCATTTGTCAGGTATCACCGGTTCATCCGACGAAGCTTCATATTGATCATGAAAACCCGCCCGCCGCACGCTCAAACCTGAAAGCGCTGCTGGGTCGACCTTCACCGAGGAGTCAAGGCATGCACGCCACCATCCATCTGCTGCGCAAGACGGATTTCCCACCCATTCGGCGCCGCCGGTTGCAAAGCCTCCAGGTCAACCTCGGCTACCGTTGCAACCAGAGTTGCCAGCACTGCCATGTGGCCGCTGGGCCCAATCGCACGGAGATGATGGATGCGGACAATGCCGCGCTGGTGGCCTCGCTGTTGCGCAGCGGGCGCATCGCAACGCTGGATCTGACGGGTGGCGCGCCTGAACTCAGTCCGCATTTCCGCGATCTGGTGCGCGTTGCGCGGGCTTCAGGGGTGCGCGTGATCGATCGCTGCAATCTCACCATTCTGTTCGAGCCGGGACAGGACGATTTGGCACCGTTCCTCGCCGCGCAAGGCGTCGACGTCGTGGCCTCTTTGCCGTGCTACACCGAGGACAATGTTGACGCACAACGCGGAGATGGCGTGTTCGAGAAAAGCATCAACGCCCTGCAGTGGCTCAACCGTCTGGGCTATGGCCAACCTGACAGTGATCTATCACTCGACTTGGTCTACAACCCACTCGGTCCGACCTTACCACCACCACAGGACAAGCTGCAGGCCGATTACAAGCGACTGCTCGGCGAGCGATTCGGCATCGTCTTCGACCGCTTGTTGACGATTGCCAATATGCCGATCCAGCGCTTTGGCAGCATGCTGGTGTCCAAGGGCCAGTTCGATGGTTATATGCAGACTCTGCACGCGGCGCATCGTTCCGAGAATCTCGATGGCGTGATGTGCCGCGACCTGATTTCTGTGGACTGGCAAGGCTATCTACACGACTGCGATTTCAACCAGATGCTGGGGCTGCCGCTGGGTGCTACCGACGCCCGCCACCCGCGCCCGCACCTGCGCGAGCTGCTGACCGAGCCCGACGGTTTTTGCGGGCGGCCAATCACCATCGCCGACCATTGCTACGGCTGCACCGCAGGCCAGGGCAGTAGTTGCGGCGGAGCACTCGAGTCGACACACGCTGGCGCCCAGGCCGTTGCCTGAGTGCTGCAACGTGCATACGACCCATCCATTCCGATCGAGACGCCTCATGCGACTGCGCCAGATCCTCATCCTCGCCCTGCTGGGGGCCGCGCTCTGGGCTTGGTTCGGCCTTGGGCTGGGTCGCTATTTCAGCCTGGAGGCGCTGCACCAGCATCTGGACATGCTGAACGCTCTACGCCAGACTCACCCGCTCGCGTTTGCCGCGACCTATTTCGTCATCTATATCCTCATGACGTCGATCTCGGTACCCGGAGACATTGTCCTCACGCTTGCTGGCGGCGCGTTGTTTGGCCTCATCTGGGGGACAGTGCTGGTGTCGTTCGCATCGTCCATCGGCGCTTCTTTAGCCTTCCTATCAGCCCGCTTCGTGCTGCGTGACTGGGTGCGCACGCGATTAGGCGTGCGCATCGCGGCGATAGATGCCGGTATCGTGCGCGACGGGCCGTTCTATTTGTTTGCCCTGCGCCTGGTGCCGGCCTTTCCGTTTTTCCTGATCAACCTGGCCATGGGTCTGACGGCAATGCCCTTGCGCACCTTCTATTGGGTCAGCCAAGTCGGCATGCTGGCGGGCACGCTGGTGTTCGTGAATGCCGGCACCCAACTGGCACAGATCCACGCGCTGTCGGACGTCGCTTCACCCGGTTTGCTGCTGTCGTTCACGCTACTGGGCCTGTTTCCGCTGGTGGCCAAGGTCGTGCTGGCTCGGCTGCGAGCACGCAGACTCTACAAGCCTTGGTCGCGGCCAAGGCGCTTCGACCACAATCTGGTGGTGATCGGCGGAGGTGCCGCCGGGCTCGTATCGGCCTACATTGCCGCCGCCGCCAAAGCCCGTGTAGCACTGGTTGAAGGGGGCCGCATGGGAGGCGACTGCCTGAATTATGGTTGCGTGCCATCCAAGGCGCTGATACATGCCGCCCGCGTTGCGCACCAGATGCGACAAGCGCACCGCCTGGGCTTGGGATCGTGCGCGCCACAGGTCGATTTCGCCGCCGTCATGGCGCGTGTGCATGCGGCCGTGGCCGAGGTCGCACCGCATGACTCAGTCGAGCGCTACACCGCGCTCGGGGTGGATGTCCTCCAGGGACATGCGCGCATCACTTCACCATGGACCGTGGAGGTCGATTCGCCCGAAGGACGCACGGTGCTTTCCACCCGGGCCATCGTCATTGCTGCCGGCGCCGCGCCGCTGGTACCGCCAATCCCAGGACTGGCCGACATCGACTATCTGACCTCCGACACCCTCTGGGACTTGCGTGAATTGCCGCAACGCCTGCTGGTGCTCGGCGGCGGGCCCATTGGCTGCGAATTGGCGCAAGCCTTCGCTCGCCTTGGAAGCCAAGTCACCTTGCTGGAAATGCTGCCTCGCATCCTGCAACGCGAAGACCCGGACGTGGCCGAACTCGTCGCCCGGTCCATGACTGCCGATGGTGTATGCCTGCGCACCGCGCACAAGGCGCTGCGCGTGGAGCGAGGACAAGGGCGTCAATGGGTGCTGGCCGAGCAAAACGTTGGCGTCCAGATCGAGGTCGAGTTCGACACCCTGCTGTGCGCACTGGGCCGTGCGCCGCGCACCAGCGGCTATGGCCTTGAGGAACTGGGCCTGCCGTTGCGACACAACCGCACCGTGCAGGTCGACGCGACGCTGCAAACCCTCTACCCCAACATCTACGCCTGCGGCGACGTGGCCGGGCCGTACCAGTTCACCCACACCGCAGCGCACCAGGCGTGGACAGCATCGGTCAACGCGCTGCTTGGTGGCTGGTGGCGGTTCAAATCCGACCTCTCGGTGATTCCCTGGACGACGTTCACCGACCCCGAGGTCGCTCATGTCGGGCTGAACGAGAGCGAGGCCGCAGACAACGGCGTGGCTTGCGAGGTCACGCGTTACGAATTGGCCGAACTCGACCGCGCCATCACCGAAGACGCCACACAAGGCTTCGTCAAGGTGCTCACCGTGCCAGGCAAGGACAAAATCCTGGGCGTCACCATCGTGGGCCAGCATGCTGGCGAATTGCTCGCCGAGTTCACCCTGGCGATGCGTCGTGGACTGGGCCTTGGGGCCATTCTCGGCACCGTGCATGCCTATCCGACCTGGAGCGAAGCGGCCAAGGCGACGGCCGGCCAGTGGAAGCGCGGCCATGTGTCGCCGCGTGCCTTGGCGCTGGCGCAGCGGTTTTTCACCTGGCGGCGAGGGGGAAGTCTGTCATGACGCAGAGGTCCGTTCTGGCGATCATCATTCCCGCGCACAACGAGGCATCAACCATCGACGCAACCCTGCGAGGGCTGCAGGCGCTACGTTTGCGTGGCACCGAAGTGATTGTGGTCGATGGTGGCAGCAGCGACGGCACGGCGGAATTGGCCGTGCCCTGGGTCGACCAGATCATCCACAACGCGGCAGGACGCGCGACCCAGATGAATGCGGGGGCCCGGACAAGCAGCCGTTCCGTGCTGTTGTTCTTGCACGCCGACACCCTCCTTCCGCAGGATGCGGACAGCCTAGTGCTCGATGGCCTGGCACGTAGTGGGCGAGTCTGGGGACGCTTCGACGTGCGCATTGAACCCGAGCGGCCGATGCTGAGGACGGTGGCGGCGACGATGAATCTGCGCTCGCGCATCAGCGGCATTTGCACCGGCGATCAGGCCCTGTTCATGACCCGCGATGCCTTCGACACCGTTGGCGGATTTCCGGATCAGCCACTGATGGAAGACATCGAAATCAGCCGGCGGCTCAAACGCCTGAGCCCGCCGCTGGCGCTGCGCTCGCAGGTTCGCACCTCGGGGCGGCGCTGGCTGACACAGGGCATGTGGCCCACGATCACGCTGATGTGGTGGCTGCGGCTGCGCTACTTCCTGGGCGCTGAGCCGGCGCTGCTGGCGCGCCTATACCGAGGGCCGCAATGACCATGCCGACCGCTGTCATCGTGTTCGCCAAACCGCCGATCGCATGGCAGGCCAAAACCCGGCTGATTCCCACGCTGGGTGCCGATGGTGCAGCGGCTCTGGCCGCGCGAATGCTCGATCACGCCCTAGCGCAGGCGGCGGCGAGTCTGCTCGGTCCGCTCAGCTTGTACGCCACCGCGCGCCACGCCGCGCTGCGAGACGCCGCGCGCCAGCATGGCGCCATGCGCAAACTGCAGCGTGGCCCGGATCTCGGAACACGCATGCTCGAGGCCCTCGTGCACGAGACGCGCACGGTGCCGGCGGCCTTGCTGTTGGGCAGCGACATTCCGGCGCTGAATGCGACCCTGTTGCTCGAAGCAGCCGACGTGCTGGGCGAGACCGATTGCGTCTTCGTCCCCACACTGGATGGTGGCTTCGCTTTGGTTGGGAGTACGCGAGCCGCTGCGCCGCGCCTGGAGTTGGTGTTCGCGGGTCAGAACTGGGGCACGCCTCGCGTGATGACCGAGGTCCGACCGCGCCTGCTCGAGCAAGGTCTGCGCTGGGCCGAACTCGAGGCCGTGAGCGATATCGATACGCCTGCCGATCTTACGCAAGTGCCAGCGCACTGGCTGCATGAACTGCGGTCCTCTACGTACTTGGCAAGTCATTCCCCATCGCCTTCATCGCCATAGCGCTGTCATGCAACGCCGAGCCCTGCTACACGTTCCCCTACTCCTCGCCTTGCCAGCGTCAAGAACCCACGCGGACCCGATGACCCCGACCATGGTTGCGCAGCCCGCAGCGCCAGGTGAAGAGGTGCCGATGGCGCCGTTCTCCACCAATGCCCCGGGCGGGGCCCAACCGGAAGGTTGGTCTGCGTTTCGACCGGCACCCAAGGCGCAATCGACGCGCTATAGGCTGGTGGAGGACCAGGGAGTGACGGTGATCGAAGCACGCGCCGACGATTCGATGTCAGGGTTGATTCATCGTACCGATGTCGATCTACGTCGCACCCCGCTGCTGCGCTGGCGCTGGAAAATCCGACACACCATTGCCGACGCCAATATGGACCGCAAGTCTGGCGACGACTATGCCGCGCGACTGTATGTGTTGTTTGCCGTGCCGCATGACGAACTCTCATTCAGTTTGCGCACCGAACTGGCGATCGCCAGGGCGATCTATGGCACCGACATCCCTGCAGCCGCGCTGAACTACGTCTGGGACAACAGTCACGCCGTGGGCACCATGCAGCCCAACGCCTTTACCGACCGAGCCATGATGCTGGTGACCGACAGTGGCAACACCCGAGCTGGTCAATGGATGAGTCATACGCGCGACGTCGCGGCGGATTTCCGTCGAGCGTTTCCGGATCTGGCCCGACATGGGCTACCCCGTGTCGGCGCGGTGGCGATTGCCACCGATACCGACAACACACACGGTCGAGCCACGGCCTGGTATGGCGACATCGCTTTCCTGGCAACAGTCGATGGGGGCGCATCCTGATGGCGGCGCGCCAGCGTCTGGTCCTGGTCGGTGCCGGTCATGCGCACGCCGAGGTATTGCGCCGTTTCGCACAACAGCCTGTGTCGGATGTGGATCTGGTGCTGGTCTCGCCCATTGCTCAGGCGCCCTACTCCGGCATGATGCCTGGCTGGCTTGGCGGCCGTTATGCCTGGGAAGATTGCTGTATCGACTTCGCCGCGCTAGCTGCCGCCGCTGGTGCGCGCTGGGTACAAGATGAAGTCGTCGCTCTGGATGCTGCGCAGCGCCTGTTGGCCTTGGCGAGCGGACAGACGCTGCAAACCGACTTCGTGGCGCTCAATATCGGCTCCACCGTACTCGCGCCCGAACCCACCCCTGGCCAACCGCTCATCCTGCCGACGCGCCCGTTGACCGCGTTACGTGAGCGTACCGAGCATCTGCTCACGGCACTGTCCGCGCGCCATACGCAGACGCCGTTGCGCGTTGTGGGCGTGGGTGCTGGTGCGGCTGGATTCGAAATGCTGCTGGGTCTGCAAGCAAGGTTGGCCGCTCAAGGCGTGGTGATGCAGAGCACGCTGACCACCAGGAGCGGGAACTTCTTGCCCGGCCTGTCCAGCCCAGCGCGCTGGCTGGCGTTGCGCACGCTGCGGCAGCGTAGGGTGGCATTGCGATCCCGATTCGATGCTGCAACGCTGGGCGCAGGCGCACTGCTTGATGCGAAAGGTGGAGAGTTGCCCGCCGATGTGGTGCTGTGGGCCACCGGTGGCGTCGCCCACGCCTGGCTGGCGCAAAGCGCCTTGGCGGTGGATGCGCGCGGCTTCGTGCAGGTGGACGCAACGCTGCGTTCAATTTCCCATCCCTGGCTGTTCGCCGTGGGCGACTGCGCGTCCTTCACTCCGCAGGCTCTGCCCAAGTCGGGCGTGTTCTCGGTTCGTATGGGGCCAGTGCTTGCGAACAATTTGCATGCCATGCTGCGTGCCCAACCGCCTGCCGTCTACCAGCCCCAGAGGCGTTTTCTGGTGCTGCTCAACACCGGCGATGGTCGTGCCATCGCCTCGCGCGGCGCCCTGGGGTGGCAAGACCGCTGGGTGATGCGCTGGAAAGATCGCATCGATCGCGATTTTCTTGACCGCTACCGATGACTGACTGCATCCATCGGCTATCGGGAGCATTGGCGTGGCAAGACCAAGCGCCAAGCTCCCGTCAGCGCACAGATTCCTCTTTTCCCGAGCATGCTTCATGCCCATAGCTCGCGTCTGGTCCCTAACCTTCCTGGCCATGCTTGCGTTCGCCGGCAATTCGCTGCTGTGCCGGGTTGCGCTCAAGAACACGAGTATCGATGCTGCCAGCTTTACCGCGGTTCGACTGATGTCTGGAGCTGCGGCACTGTGGCTGATCGCACACATGCAGCGAGGTGCTCAGCCGGGCCGAGGCAACTGGCCTTCGGCATTGGCCCTGTTCGTTTACGCAGCAGGGTTTTCATTTGCCTATGTGATGCTGCCAGCGGCCACGGGGGCGCTGCTGTTGTTCGGTGCGGTTCAGGCCACCATGATCGGACGCGGGCTGTGGCAGGGGGACCGGCTGACAAGGCTGCAACTCGCTGGTTTTGTGCTGGCTATTGCAGGCTTGGTCGGGGTGTTGCTGCCGGGCCTGTCCACGCCGCCTCTGGCCGGGTCGCTGCTGATGCTGAGTGCCGGGATAGCCTGGGGGATTTATTCGTTGCGAGGCCAAGGCGCGGGTAATCCGATCCAGGTCACGGCGGGAAATTTCCTGCGTGCAGCACCGATTGCGGCGGGATTGGCAGGGTTCACCGTCCTGGGGCACCAAGGTGCCTCAGTGGACGCAACCGGCCTCGCGCTTGCCGTCGCCTCGGGCGCAGTGACCTCGGGAATCGGTTATGCCATCTGGTACTCAGCATTGCCGTCGCTGAAAACCACCCAGGCCGCGACCGTCCAACTCAGCGTTCCGGTGCTTGCGGCGCTGGGCGGCACCGCATTCCTGAACGAGGCCATCACCCTGCGATTCGTGCTGGCCTCAGTCGCCATACTCGGTGGAATCCTGCTGGTCATCCAGGACAAACAGCGCGTCGACAACCTCCGTCAGGGTCGATGATGTCGGCGGCGCGTCAGCCGCATCCGAGCGTCCGCCTCATCCACGCACGCCGGTGTTGCGTGAGCGGGCAGCGCTGGCTCGACGGTCCATCGCAACTCCTTCGCAGGGCGCTGCAATCTCAAAACCGATCATTCTGTCAGGAACGGGTTTCTTCCACGACCAAGTGCTTATAGGCGTCGGCGTGTGCATACGGATAAGGGAGGAGTCATGTTTTCAGGAAAAACGGTACTTGTCACCGGGTCAACCAGTGGCATCGGACTGGCGATCGCGGAGGCTTTTGCCAAAAACGAAGCCAACATTGTGCTCAACGGTTTTGGAGATGGCGCCGAGATTGCGGCACTTCGTAAGCGCCTGACCACAACCTATGCCGTCGAGGTGCTGTACAGCGCCGCCGACCTCAGCCGGGTCGAGGGGATTGAGATCATGTTCGAGGACATCGCGCGCGAGTTGGGCGGTGTGGACATTCTGGTGAACAACGCCGGCATTCAGCATGTGGCTCCTGTCGACGCGTTCCCTACGGCGAAATGGGACGCCATTCTGGCGATCAATCTCACCGCCTCGTTTCACACCACCCGGCTCGCCCTGCCGGAAATGAAGCGCAAGAAATGGGGCCGCATCATCCAGATCGCGTCGGCCCACGCGCTGGTCGCATCTCCTTTCAAGTCAGCCTACGTCGCGGCCAAGCATGGTGTTGCCGGATTGACCAAAACCGTGGCCCTGGAGGTGGCTGAACTCGGCGTGACCGTCAACGCCATTTGTCCGGGTTATGTCTGGACGCCACTGGTTGAACAACAGATTCCAGAAACCGCAAAGGCGCGCGGCATGCGTGAGGAGGACGTGGTGCAAAACGTGCTGCTCGCGGCGCAGCCGACCAAGGCTTTTGTCACCACCGATCAGATCGCCGCGTTCGCGCTCTATCTCGCCAGTGACGCTGCGGCCTCCATCACCGGTTCCGTGCTGCCCATTGATGGCGGCTGGACGGCTCACTGAGAACCCGCCATGACCGAACAAGACATCCTGAGGCTCTCGTCCATGCCCGCTGCTTCGCCCTCGTATCCACCGGGGCCATACCGTTTCATCGACCGCGAATATCTGATCATCACCTACGAGTCAGACCCGCAAGCCATTCGCGCCGCATTGCCCGAGCCGCTGGAGCCCGATGGCAGCAACACTGTGCTGTATGAATTCATCCGCATGCCCGACTCGGCGGGCTTCGGCAGCTACACCGAATCGGGCGTGGTGATTCCGGCACATTTTCAAGGCGAAGCCGTCAACTTCACCGCGCAGATGTACCTCGATGACGAGCCGCCGATCGCGGGTGGGCGCGAGATCTGGGGCTTCCCGAAAAAACATGGGCAGCCCCGGCTTGGCGTGGTGCACGACACGCTCACAGGCACTCTGGACTACGCCGGTGTGCAGGTGGCTGTGGGAACCATGGGCTACAAGCATCAGCATCTTCTCTACGACGTCAGCGGCCAGAAGCAATGTTCGTCGGCATCCATCAAGCACAAGATGGGCAAAACGCAGGTGAACCTCAAGCTCATCCCAGATGTGGACGGCAAGCTCGCCATCGCCCAATTGGTGGCCTACAACCTGACCGACATCGCAGTGAAGGGGGCTTGGTCCGGCCCGGCGCGGCTGCATCTGGTCGCGCACGTCAACGCACCAGTCGCCGATCTGCCCGTGCGCAAAGCGCTGGGTGGGCTGCATTTCATTGCTGACCTCACGCTGCCGTATGGCCGCGTGCTGCACGACTATCTCACCACACAAATAACGCTGCCACAAGGGTGATGCCATGACCACGACAACCAAAACACAAAGCGCGCGCGAAGCGTCCAGCACCACGCAGTGCGACTTCAAGCTGCCCGGACAAATTGTCCTGGTGTTTCAGGGCGGCGGCGCCCTGGGCGCGTTTCAGGCGGGGGTTTACGAGGCCCTGCATGAGGCAGGGATCGAACCCGACTGGGTGGTGGGCACCTCGATCGGGGCCATCAACGGCGCGCTGATCTCTGGCAATGCGCGTGAACACCGACTGCCCAGATTGCGCGAATTCTGGAAGCGGGTCAGCAGCCATGCCAGCCCGATGCGCCACTGGCATGCGGCAGACGCGACCCGACTGATGCACAACATGACGGCGGTGACCCACGGCATCCCCGGCTTTTTTTCGCCAAACCCCGGCGCTTGGCTTGGCGCACAGATGCCGCTGGGTGTGACCCGGGCCGCCTACTACAGCACCGACCCTTTGCGCGAAACTCTGTCGGGTCTTGTCGCGTTCAACCCTGGAGCTGGCAGCAAGACGCGCCTCACCCTTGGTGCGGTGAACGTCAGGGATGGGCGCATGCGCTATTTCGACAGCCATGTGGAAGACATCGGCCTGGATCACATCCTGGCCTCGGGCGCATTGCCTCCGGCGTTCCCGGCCGTGATGATCGATGGCGAACCGTATTGGGACGGCGGCCTGTACTCCAACACCCCGATCGAAGTGGTGATGCACGACAACCCGCGCCGCGACTCGGTGATTTTTTCGGCCCAGCTCTGGCAGCAGAACAGCGAGGCGCCGGAGTCCATTGCCCAAGTCATGAGCCGACAGAAGGACATTCAGTACGCCAGCCGGGCCGAAGGACAGATTGGCATGCAGCAGGAAACGCACAGCCTGCGTCATGTCATCCGTGAACTGGGCGAGTTGCTGCCCGACAGCGTGAAAAACCGTGCGGCCACACGCAAGCTGCTGAGCTTTGGTTGCGGCACCGTGATGCACGTTGCGGAACTCTGCACCCCGGCGCTGGATGGTGAGGATCACACCAAGGACATCGACTTCACCCCAGCAAGCGTGCAAGCGCGGTGGCAGGCCGGACGCGAGCAGGCCAGGTTGATGATCGAGTCGGCGCCGTGGACAGCGCCTTACAACCCGATGACCGGGATCGTGGTGCATCGGGTAGGGTAGGGCTGAACCATCCACTGATCGGGAACGGTCATGAAAAATGTCACGGTAAACGGATCTGCGGTGCTCTTCGGTCTGGTGCTTGCCGCAGGCGCATGCAGCCCAAGCCGTGCCAGCGAGTTGACGCTGCTCGGCGGCGGCAGCAAGGGCTATCACAACCTGACGCTGGCCTATCAGGCTTCGCCCTTCTGGCGTGGGCAGGCGGGCGCATCGCCACTGGAGCTGAGCCTGGAATACTCCGTCGGCGGGGTCGAGGCGCCCAATGGGCAACAGAGCAATCGCACTCTCTGGCATGTCGGCGTCGCGCCCATGCTGCGCTGGTGGTTCGCGCCCAATACCGGCGCGGAATTCGGCATCGGTGCCAATGTCTTCTCGGGAACTGACTTTGGCTCCAAACGCATTTCGACGGCCTACCAGTTCGGCGACTCGGTCGGCGTGTTTCACCGGCTGCAAGGCACGTCCTGGCTGCTCGGCTTGCGCTATACGCATTATTCCAATGCCGACATCAAACGTCCGAACCCGGGCCAGGACTACGTCCAGTTGCGCATCAGCTATGTGTTTCGCTGAAGAATGCAGGAGCGCGCGCGATTGGTACGTCGTCGAATAGCCCAGATTTCATGACTCACTTCACGCGTTGCCAAGAGTGCTAACTGACGGGAGGTCAGTGAGCTCGGCGACATCAGCCCACGGCAAGGCGCGATAATCGAGCGCTGCGTCGGCCTCGGGCTTGACGATGGTGAAATAGGGTGACAGATCAAAGTCGGCCGGCACGAACAAGCTGTTATGGCGAATATGCCATTGCTCGCGCTGACATGCAGTGCAGTTTGGATCGTTCCTCGGCACTGCCTCAATCTGGGGCAGGATGGGGTAACGCACGGCCTGAAAGGACTGCGCGATGAGGCTGGAACAGATGGCTCGCGTCGGGTCCCGGCTGCCCAGGGCGAGCATGCGCCGACGCCACCGGCCCGGCACCGGCGGTGTTGGCATCAGATAGCGCAGCAGATCGATAATGTGACGCAAGTCGTAGCGATGCCCGATACGGCCACAGGCCTCAGCCACCACACGCCGCGCATCGTCCGTGCGCAGCGCGATGGGCCGACATAGCCGCACGTTGTAACCGGCGAATTCGGCAAAACCCACTGCACGGACACCTTCGACCACATCCGCTTCGATAAAGCATGGGCTGTGGTCCTCCTGTGGCACCGACGCATCGATCGGGCCGACATACAAGGCTGCGTGCGACCAGACCGAGTGGGTCAGGTATTTGATCGCGCTGCTGAAGCGGCTACGGCCTTCGACGAGCAAAACATCGCCCGGTCGGATCACCGCTTGGAGATGTTGCAGATTGGTAGGTGGCTGCACTGGAGCGCAATGGCTGGGTGCAGACAAATAGCGCGCCAAAGCCGAACCGGTCGCCGACAACAGACGATTCATAGCAATTCTCTCTGAGGCGCATACCACATGGCGCCACGAGACTTCACTCCACGGACGCAAGCATGGCCTTCAACTGCCTGTCGGACTGCGGCGCACCGATGAACAATTCGGCCTTGCCAGCCTTGTCCCTGAACACGACCAGCGGAATGGCGTAGTAGATCCCGGCACGCTTGAGCACAGCGTCGTTAGCGTCGATCGCTTTGCGGGTCTGTGCCTCGACGACCTTGGCCGGATCGATGCCGCCGCCCGGAGATCCGCTGGGGTTGAAGTCGTAGTTGTTTTCGTTCTTGTAGAAGGCCTGCAAGCGGTTCGGTGCTTGCAGGATGGCCGCGGCCTTGGTCACGCTGCTCGGAGTGAGGATGGCTACCGGAATCCAGCGCAGTTGCAGGCTGTCCTTGCCAACCCAGGGGCGCAGGTCGTTGTAGAGCTTGTGGCAGTAAGGGCAGTTGGGGTCGAAAAAAATGTTCACCACACGCTTGCCTCGACCCTCGGGTATGGCCGTGGCCTCATGCATATGGTCCAGCATGCCGGCGGCCAGTTGCTCGGTACTGGGCGATGCGGCCCAGGCGGGGGATTGCACCCAGGCCAGACTGGCCAAGAGCATCAAAAGAATGACGATGCGTTTCATCATGGCTCCTTGGGGGTGGCGTCAAGCCGCCGTAGTTTGCGGCTGCAACAGGGAGACGTCGTATTCCACGACGCCCTCCATCGGATCGACAGGGTTGCGCCAGGGTTCGGCCAGCAGGGCACGCTGAGCGTCAGCATGACCTGCCTGCCAACGCGCCTCGATACCGCCAGGTGTGAAATCCAGATCTTTGGTGTGATCATCGCCCGCAAGTGCAGGCGACAGCAGCTTGACGATGTGCATGGTGGTGCCGCACCCGTAGCTCAACATCTCTGCCACAGCCTTGCGGGCGCGCTGTTCTGGAGGTAGAAACTGGGCGAGTTGGCGAATTGTCTTTGTGGCATGCGAAAACCTGGCGCATGGTGGTCGGTGCCTCGCCATGAGGATTCCAGACCTGCACTGCAAAGATCAACGCGTCATGCCGCTGACGGTCGTCGAACACGGCTTCGATCGGGGTGTTCGACGCGATGCCGCCGTCCCAGTACAGATCCTCGCCGATGCGCACCGGTGCGAAGGCTGGTGGTAGCGCACCCGAAGCCAAAACATGATCAAGTGTGATGGCTTCATCGCGCGAATCGAAATAGCGCAACTGCCCGCTCCCTACGTTCACCGCGCCGAGGGTCAGCCGCATCTTGCCAGTGTTCATTTGCTGGGTATCGACCAAGCCATCCAGAGTATTGCGCAGCGCGTCGGTACGGTAATACCCTGCAGCATCTTCTCCGAGTTCATTGTCCGGGTAGAGCCATGCCGCAGGGTTTGGCCGAAAAAACCCCGGAACGCCTTGCAACACGGACTCGAGCCGCGACCAGTTGGCAGTCCACCGAGGCCAGCCGCCATGCGACACCACTCGCCAGAACGCCTGCAGCCGTTGTAGCCGCGCCGACGGAGCATTACCCGCGATGATCGCTGCATTCACGGCGCCAATTGAGGTGCCAATCACCCAATCCGGTTCGACTCCTGCTTCGGACAGGGCTTGGTAGACGCCAGCCTGGTAAGCGCCAAGCGCACCGCCGCCTTGCAACACCAGAACCACCTGGCCTGGCAGTTTGGACTGTGCAACCGCTTGACCAGCGATCCGGGTGGATCGGCGCGGCGGGTTTCTGGTTGTCGCGGTCATCGCTCGCTCCTCTCGGGTCGTTGTGGGGTTGACGGCGCTGACATCGCGCCGTCAAACGTTCACTTCGATGGCGCACACGGATTCATGGCCTTCTTGCCAGCCGGTGCACAGGGATTGGCGGCCTTGTGCCCCATCTTGGTGGACTTTTTGCCTGCCGGGGCACAGGGGTTAGCTGGGGCGCAGGGGTTGCTTGCAGCCTGGGCAGCCTGAATCGGTGCCAGAGATGACAGTGCCTGCGGCATCGGGCTGACCATGGCTGCGGCAATGGCCAGGGCGGGCAAGGCATGGGACAGGGAACGACGGGTGCGTGCTTGCATGACAAACTCCTTGGGGTGGATCGGGAGGTCGGCTGGGCGCGGCATGCGCGCAGCCCATCCCTTGATTGTTTGGTCGAAGTCGGCATGCATTCCTGACACCGTCCAGGGCTTGGGTGTGAGCTCGGATGCTTGCCAGAATGGGTCAGGATCTTGCAATGGCCAGCGCGGCCTGCATCGGTGGCAGGTAGCTGACGGGCGCGATGTCCATGCCCAGTTGCCTTCCCAACCGCGTGCGAGAGAGCAAACCACGCAGGCGCGAACGCTGACTAGGCTCGGTCTCGATGACGACCAGATGCGTTTGAGATGTCGCCTTGAAGGTTTCAGCCACATCGCCCACCTGGGCGGCATGCAACGCATCCAGGGTTAATACCGACAAATCGGTCACCGGCGTCATGATGTCGCCAACCAAGACGTCACGATGCAGGCAGGATTCGTGCGTGCAGGCCTGGCTCGTGAGGAACAGCATGGGTCGTTCGCCCAGGATGTCCTGCGCGGTGATCAGACCGACCATGGCTCCTTGCTCGACCACGACCAGGGCGCGCACGCCAAAGCGCATCATGTCCTGCAGGGCTTTGTCGATCTGCTCCTCGGGTCCTGCGACCACTGGGTACTCGCAGGCAAAATCGGTCATCACAACGGATGCGGGGTCTTGCGGATGGACTGCGGGGGCTTCTGATTCGGCTCGCTTCGGAATGCACAAGGCCGTACCGGGGCTGATGGTCTGGATGGGTGCGTGATTCATGGTTCAATCTCCCAGGTGGTGATGTTGTCGCCCTTGGGCGCAGCATGGATGAATGGCGAGGCACCGAGCCTGGCATCAACTTGGCTTGGATACCCGCCGGATGCCAGTTGGTCGGAGCCGGCAGAGTTTCCTGACAGGCTCGCCATTTCTGGCCCTGTGCTGTTTCGCACAGGCGCACTCCGAGTATTCTTGACGGCGCTATAGGTTGCCACGCAATACGGCACGATGAAGTTCATCGCCAGCAAACGCCAAGAAATCCCCGACAGGTGCACCAGTGCCCGGCCTTGATTGACGACGTTGAGCAATAGGCCCACGAAGCAGGCCACTTGGAGTGCGCTGTTGCGGATGGGCGGACTCCGGGCAAGCAGGAGAAACGCCTTCATCGTGCCGCCCCCGGCCCGGCGGCCGCAGCAGGCAAAGCCAGACGCAAGCACAGCCGCGCTTCGGCCAGGATGCGCTGCAGCAGTGCGAGATCCGCCTCGGGCTGTAAATCCACCGCTGAACCTCTGCGTCCAGTGGGCTCGACATGAAGCGAGTTGTCTTTTTGCAATAGTCTGAACTCACCCCCGCAATTTCGGCAATAGATGCGCTCGGTTGGTTGCGCTGTGCGGCGCACCACCAAGGTCGGTCCGCAGTTTGGGCAGACTTGAAGCGGCATACCGTCGTCGCTATGCCCCAATATGTGATCGAGCTGCTTGCTGCGCCCGAGTTGCACGAAACGCTCAGCCAGCCCTGACTCGAATTGGTGCCCAGCCTGCTCGCAAAGGATGGCCAGCGCCTCGTCGCGCGGCATGCCGCGCCGGTAGGGTCTTGAGCTGGTCATGGCGTCGAAGGCGTCGCAGATGCCGACGATGCGGGCAGCAACTGGGATGGCTTCGAGTGTCAGGCCCCGGGGATAGCCACAGCCATCCGGGCGCTCGTGATGCAAGCCAATGGCATCGCGCACCAGGAAGGCCAGGGGATGTGCTGCGAGCAAACGCATCCCGATGTCCGGATGGGTGCGCATGACTGCCCACTCCGCATCGGTGAGTGGGGCTGATTTGCACAGGATGGCATCGGGCACACCGATCTTGCCCAGATCATGCAAAAAGCCCCCCAGACTGACGCGTGCAACCTCTGCTGCATCCAGCCCCACAGCCTCAGCTAGCAAGCGTGCATAGCGGGAGACGCGCCACAAGTGGCCACCGGTATACGGATCGCGTGCCTCGACAAACCAGGCCATGTTGAGCAGGCTGACCAGCAGATGATCGGCCGTCTCGTCAGCACAGCGCCCGGTGCGCGGACCAAACCAGCGCCCGAACCATCCACTTCGCCTCGTCAATGCTTCTTCTTTGCATGGTAGCCCTGTGTGGGCTTGTTCGTCATCGCCTTGCTGTTGCATGGCTCACCCCGTTTCGTCCGGACGTCTTTATCAGTCGCGCAAGCTGCGCTAACCTGACAGGCAGGAGGGAAAGGTCGATCGAGAGACTTGGCGCCGATCGGCAGTTCGTCCCTTCGCGCAGGGATTTGCAGTCCTGAATCGGAGCCAAGACGATGCAACTTATTTCAAATGGTCTGACCATCGGCGCCGTCGCCCGGGCGGCAGGGGTCCATGTCGAAACCATCCGGTTCTACCAGCGCAAGGGCTTGCTGGGCGAGCCCGAGCGCCCGCAGGGCAGCTTCCGCCGCTACGGACCCGATGACGTTGCCCGCCTGCAATTCATCAAATCCGCCCAGCGCCTGGGCTTCAGTCTCGACGAGGTCGCCGGCTTGCTGCAACTCGACGACGGCATGCATTGCGACCAAGCGCGCGAACTGGGCGAGCGCAAGCTCCAGGATGTGCGCGCCAAGCTTGCCGACCTCAAGCGCATTGAATCGGCCCTGGCCCAAATGATTCGCGCCTGCGGCTCCAGCCATGGCGCCATGTCCTGTCCCTTGATCGAAGCACTGCACGTCAAGGTGCGCGACGCCTGATCGCCCCACAGCCTGCGCTCTTGGTTCAGTAAGGAGCCTAAAGGCCCCATGGCCTTGTCAACCATGGCGCAGCGCCGCTTGACTCCGGACTTTGGTACGGCCCTACAGTGCCACCATCGTCAACGCCTTGGAGTTTCAGCATGTCGCAACCCAATCCATCCCGTCAGCCCAAAGGGCGTGGCGCCCTGTTTGCCGGTGGGCTCGCGGCCATCCTGGCCTCCACCTGCTGCCTGGGGCCTCTGATCCTGCTGTCGCTGGGCATCAGCGGCGCGTGGATCAGCAATCTGACCTTGCTCGAGCCCTATCGGCCGATCTTCATCGGCGCCGCCCTCATCGCCCTGTTCTTCGCCTACCGCCGTTTGTTCAGGGCGCCGGCGGCGTGCAAGCCCGGCGAGGTCTGCGCCATTCCCCAGGTCAACGCCACGTACAGGCTGTTGTTCTGGGTCGTCGCGGCCCTGATCGTCGTTGCCCTGGCTTTCCCCTACGTCGCCCCCCTGTTCTATTGAAAGGATTCACCATGAACAAGCTCCTGACCGCTCTCGCCGTCGTCTGCGTTTTCAGTGCCCCTGCCTGGGCTGCCGAGCAGACGGTGACGCTCGCCGTGCCTGGTATGACCTGCCCGGTGTGTCCGATCACCGTCAACAACGCTTTGCACACCGTACCTGGCGTCGAAAAGGTGGACATCAATTTTGGGAAAAAAATAGCCCAAGTCACGTTCGACGATGCCAAGACCAACGTCAAAGCCCTGATCAAGGCCACCACCGACGCCGGCTACCCCTCGGTGGTCTCCCAGTAAGTCGATGGCGCGACGGTTTGCCACACGCCTGGGCCATGCGGCCGAGGCGGCACGTGCCGTTCTTCACCCCCTCGACACAACGTTGTGCATTGGAGATGCCGTCATGGCCAACCCTTTGAGTTTTCTGACACGTCTCGGCGACAAAGCCGGCTCCCTCGGCGCGGTGGCTTCAGCCATGGGTTGCGCCGTGTGCTATCCAGCCATTGCCAGCATCGGCGCGGCCGTCGGCCTGGGCTTTCTCAGCCAGTGGGAAGGTGTTCTGTTCCACGTCGTGCTGCCGCTGTCCGCCGTGCTCGTCATCCTGGCCAACGGCCTGGGTTGGTTCGCGCACCGCCAATGGCATCGCACGGCACTCGGCATGATCGGCCCGGTGCTGGTGCTGATTGGCCGCTACAGCCTTATCCGAGGCATCGTGTATCTGGGGCTGGCGGTCATGCTGGCCGTGGCGATCTGGGATCTCGTCTCGCCCGCCCATCGCCGCTGCAGCGTTGAGGGCAGCGCCCTGCCTGGCCAGACCGGACGTTGATCGCCGACCCGAATCCCGACCCGAATCCCTCCACCCCAAGGACAAATCCATGCAAACCCTGAGCATCAGCGGCATGACCTGCGACGCCTGTGCCACCCACGTGATGAAGGCCCTCGAGACCGTGCCTGGCGTGAAGTCCGCACAGGTCTCGTACCCACAGGGCACAGCCCAAGTCGTGGCCGATGCCGGCGTGTCGTTGGACGTGATGGCTGCAGCCGTCGCCAAGGCCGGCTACTCGGCTAGGTTGGCGACACAGGCGCCCGGCCCCACCAGTGGCCAGCCCGGTGACACGGTCAGTGTCGCACGGGCTGGCGCAGGCCATGGCCTGCGCATCGCCGTGATCGGCAGCGGCGGCGCGGCCATGGCCGCAGCCATCAAGGCGGCCGGCAGCGGCGCGCAGGTCACGCTGATCGAGCGTGGCGTCATCGGCGGCACCTGCGTCAACGTCGGCTGTGTGCCGTCCAAGATCATGATCCGCGCCGCGCACATCGCCCACCTGCGACGTCACAGCCCGTTCGACGCCGGCATCTCCGCTGCCACCCCAGCCATCCTGCGCGACCGACTGCTCGCCCAGCAGCAAGGGCGAGTGCAGGAGTTGCGCCACGCCAAGTACGAAAGCATTCTTGAAGGCCAACCGGCCATCACCACCCTGCATGGCAACGCTCGGTTCCAGGACGACCACACCCTGGCCGTGACCTTGCACGACGAATCGGTGCGCATGGTCGGCTTCGACCGCTGCCTGATCGCCACCGGCGCCAGTCCGTCCATTCCACCCATTCCGGGCCTGAAGGCCACGCCATACTGGACTTCGACCGAGGCGCTGGTGAGCGACACGATTCCGCCGCGCCTGGCGGTCATCGGTTCCTCAGTGGTCGCTGTGGAGCTGGCCCAGGCCTTTGCGCGCCTGGGTAGCCACGTCACCCTTCTGGCGCGCAGCACCTTATTCTTCCGCGAAGACCCGGCCATTGGCGAGGCGCTGACCGCCGCGTTCCGCGAGGAGGGCATCACGGTGCTGACCCATACTCAGGCCAGCGCGGTATCCCATGCCGACGGCGTGTTCACGTTGGCGACGGAGCAGGGCGAGATCCAGGCTGATCGCCTGCTCGTGGCCACGGGCCGCGCGCCCAATACCCGGGATCTCAACCTGGGGGCCGCTGGCGTCAAGCTTGATGCGCACGGCGCCATTGCGGTGGATGATCATTTGCGCACCAACGTGCCGCACATCTTCGCCGCCGGCGACTGCACCGACCAGCCCCAGTTCGTCTATGTGGCCGCAGCCGGCGGCACGCGCGCCGCGATCAACATGATGGGCGGCGACGCCAAGCTAGACCTTAGCGCCATGCCTGCGGTGGTGTTCTCCGAGCCGCAGGTGGCTACGGTGGGTTTGAGCGAGGCCGAGGCCCATCTGCAAAACATCGAGACCGACAGCCGCACGCTGAGCCTGGAGAACGTGCCCAGAGCCCTGGCCAACTTCGACACGCGCGGTTTCATCAAGCTGGTCACGGATGCCGGCTCCGGACGCCTGATCGGCGTGCAGGCGGTGGCTGCCGAAGCCGGTGAACTCATCCAGACGGCAACACTCGCCATCCGCAACCGCATGACGGTGCAGGAACTGGCCGATCAGTTGTTCCCCTACCTGACCATGGTGGAAGGGCTGAAGCTGGCCGCCCAGACCTTCACCAAGGACGTGAGCCAACTGTCGTGTTGTGCGGGGTGAGGTGAGCGTAGAGTCGGGCGTCGCCCTTCCCTTCATCGTCCAACCCAGCGAAAGGAAACACCATGCGCCACGAACAACACTCCCACGATCTCGTCATCATTGGCACCGGCACCGCAGCGGGCGTCGTCGCGCGTGGCTGCCGCAAGGCTGGCTGGTCGGTTGCAGTGATCGATCATCGCCCTTTTGGTGGCACTTGTGCCCTTCGTGGCTGCGACCCTAAGAAAGTTTTGATTGCTGCTGCTGAGGTGATGGACGGAGCGCAGCGCATGGGCTCCATCGACGTGATCAGCGGGCAAGCGCAGGTCAATTGGGCGGGGCTACAGCGCTTCAAACGCAGCTTCACCGATCCGGTGCCCGAGCACCGCGAGCAAGCTTTTGTCAAGCTTGGCATCGAGACCTTACATGGCCGAGCGCACTTCATTAGCCCCAACAGCGTCGATGTCGAGGGCCGCGTGCTCAGCGCCAGGTACATCGTCATTGCCAGCGGCGCTGAACCGGTGCGGTTGCCTATTGAAGGTTTCGACAACTTGTTACTCAGCGACGATTTCCTCAATCTAGAAACCTTGCCCAAGCGGTTGCTGCTGGTCGGTGGCGGTTACATCGGATTTGAATTTGCCCACATTGCCAGGCGCGCTGGTGCACAGGTCACCATGGTCGATCGCGATCCGCGTCTGCTGCCGGGGTTCGATCCGGACCTGGTGGACATGCTGATCGAGCGCACCCGCGCGCTCGGTGTACAGATTCACCTCGGCCATACGGTCAAGGCCGTGCGCAGGCAGGGCCAGGGCGTGGTGGTGGAAGCCGAAACCGAGCAGGGTCACGTCAGTTTGGAGGCGGATGTGGCCGTGCACAGCGGCGGGCGTGTGCCAGCTCTTGCAGACCTAAGCCTGGACGCCGCCGGCATCGCGCATACGCGGGGCCGGCTCGAGCTGGATGCGCAGTTTCGCAGCGTATCCAACCCGGCCGTGTTCGCCGCGGGCGATGCCGCAAGCGGGCCGTTGCCGCTGACGCCAGTGGCCGCGCTGGAAGCGCATGTGGTGCTCAACACCCTGCTGGGCAAGGAAGGCGCCACGGTGGAGTACACCGGCATCCCCAGTGCCGTGTTCACGCTCCCACCGCTGACGCGCGTCGGCATGCTCGAAGCACAAGCACGCGAGCAAGGCCTGGCGTTTCGCGTCAAGCACGAGAAGGTGCCCGGTTGGTACACGGCGCGACGCGTGAATGAGCCATGCTATGGCTACAAGGTGTTGGTGGAGGAGGGCAGCGGGCGGCTGCTGGGTGCGCACATCATCGGCCCGGACGCCGGCGAGGTGATCAACCTGTTCGGCTTGGCGATGCGCAGCGGCCTGACGGCCGACGCCATCCGTCATGCCACTTTCGCTTATCCCACTGCAGCGTCGGACATTGAGTACATGCTGCCATGAGCCGACAAAAGCCCACGGGACAACCCCGCTCGATCACGCTCGCGCTGCAGGGTGGCGGCTCGCATGGGGCTTTTACCTGGGGCGTGCTGGACCGCTTGCTCGAAGATGATCGCGTGGCCATCGAGGGCATCAGCGGCACCAGCGCTGGCGCAATGAACGCCGTGGTGCTGACCGACGGTTTCGAGCGCAATGGGCGCAAAGGGGCCAGGCAGGCTCTGGAGCAGTTCTGGCACGCCATGAGCCAATATGGCGCGTTCAGCCCCTTCTTCGCTGGGCCGGCCAGTGCGTGGGCGGCGTGGTTTGACGGATTGACGCACTTGTTTTCGCCCGAGCAGTTCAATCCTCTGGACATCGATCCGCTGCGCGACGTTCTCGCGCAGACGATCGATTTCGACTGCGTGCGCCGCTGCCGGCATATTCGCCTGTTCATCTCGGCCACCAATGTCAAGACCAACCAGCTTCGCCTGTTCACCGGCGACGAGATCACGCTGCAAGCCCTGCTGGCATCAGCCTGTCTTCCCCATTTGCACCGTGCCGTCGAGATCGACGGCGAGTTCTACTGGGATGGTGGCTTCATGGGCAACCCCGTGCTCGAGCCTCTGGTGGAGCAGTGCAAAAGCTGCGACATCATGGTGGTGCAGGTCAATCCAACCTGTCGGGATACCGTGCCCAGGACGGCGGGGGAGATTCTCGACCGCGTGAACGAGATCAGCTTCAACTCCAGCCTGCTGCGCGAGATTCGCGCGATCGCCTGGGGCAACGAACTGGTGCAAAACGGCGCGATGCAACGCAGTGATGCGCGCTACCGCTGCATGCGATTTCACCGCATCGCCGCCGAAGCCGACATGGCAGCGCTGCCGCTGCACAGCAAGTTAGACACACGCTGGACGTTTCTGCTGCAGCTCAAGGAGCTCGGCCGCCAACACGCTGACGCATGGCTGGGCGAGCACTTCGCCGACCTGGGCAGGCGTTCCACCATTGATCTCGGCGCCTGGTGTTGGACAGCGCCCGGAGCGCAAGGTGCGTCGCTTGCGCAGCCGACGGTTTGACTGAAAAACCGGAACACACCCATGCTCGCGCCAACCACCTCACCCTACACCCTTGCCGAAGCGTCACGACGCGCGGGAGTCTCGGTCCACCAAACGCGCTCCTATGTCAACTCCGGCCTGGTCAAACCTCGCGCGGCAACGTCCGCGGGCTATTTGTTATTCGACGAGGACGGCATCGCGCGTTTGCGCCTGATCGGCGCGGCAACACGGGCCGGGTTGCTGATTCGCGATATTGAAGCGCTGCCTCGTGCTTTGGCTGCAGGCGATGCCTTGGCATTGCAAGCGGCTTACCGTGCGATTGTGAGGATCATCGAACACCGACAAGACGCACTCGAACAGTTGCAAGATCTCGTTGCGCAATCGTGCGCGTTGAAAACCCGGGAGACCTCGCCATGAACTACGCACCCATCAAACTGTCCTGCGCGGCCGCGACGTTGTGCGTTCCCGGGCGCGTCGAGTCGCACTTGCCTGCTGTGCATCTGCATGACCCGGCGCTGACCGTGATGACTGATTTTGCTTGCGAGTACCCGGTGGTCACCGACCCCAGAGCGCAGATCGATGCCGCGTTGCAGGACATGATGCGTTTTGGTGTGCGTGCGCTCGTCGTGGTCGAGCAAGGTGCCATGCACGGCTTGATCACCGCCCAGGACATCATGGGCGAGCGCCCCTTGCAGTTTCTGCAAGGCCCGGCCTGCACCCATGACACCTGCCTGCACCAGGATGTGCTGGTAAGCGACATCATGACGCCCGTGGCCGAGCTCCCCATGCTGGATGTGCAAGCCCTCCTAACAGCCAGAGTAGGAGATCTTGTCGAGACGTTCAAAGTGAGGCCAGAAACCCATCTGGTTGTGGTCGAACACGGGCTCGGTCAACCTGCGCGCCTGCGCGGATTGGTCTCGCGAACACGATTGGAGCGACAACTGGGCACGAACATCGCTCCTGTGAGCTACCTACCGCCGATGCAGGCAGCGCTGGCTGTGGCGAGGTCTTGAGTTGAGACAAACGCGGCTGTAGCGCGAACGAGGCCGTCACCATGCCTGCGGCACAGCTTGAAATTCCCGGCAGCCATGCGCGCGGAAGTGCTTGCCCGCGACCACGGTTTTCTATCCTCGCGCTCGATGGCGGCGGTGCTCGGGGCTATCTCACGGCCAAAATACTCGAGCAAATTGAAGTTGAACTCGATCGTTCCAGCGAAACGCCCATGCCACTCGGCCAGCGTTTCGATCTGATCGCCGGGACGTCCACTGGTGGCATCATTGCGCTGGCGCTCGCAGCCGGCTTGCCGGCACGGACCGTCTCGCGTTTGTATACGCAGTTTGTGCCACGCATTTTTGGCTCTGCGATGCACCAACCCCTGTGGCGGCGCTGGACCCATGCACGGTACCGCGCCGATGGCCTGCATCAGGCGCTCGAGGCGATCTTCGATGGACTCATACTGGCCGACGTGTGCACAGACGTCTGCGTCACCGCTGTATCGCTGGCGAACGCGCGGCCGGTCATCCTGCACAGTGACTACCGCGACGGTGGGTTCCCTCCAGCCTCGGTCAAACTGGCGGAACTGGCAATGGCAACCGCAGCGGCGCCGACGTATTTCGTGGCCAGTTCCGGTGTGCACTTCACCGATCTGGTCGATCGGTGGTGTGTGCTCCAACAACCCTGCGTTGCTCGGTGTGGTCGAGGCGTTTGGTTTCTCGCGCGCAAGTTTCCGCGGTGTGATTCCCCCTCGCGACATCGGCATCCTGTGCGCCCAACACCTCGCCGTGTTGTCGGTCGAGACCGGAGAACAACCGGACACACCGTTTGCGTCCCAGACCCTGCGTGGGGGCGGCACCTTGGCCTGGGGTCGACAGTTTCATAATGTTGCCATCGAGAGTCAGTCGCAGCTCACGCACGTGCTTGCCCAGGGGCTGCTCGGCCATGCGTACCACCGTATCAATCCTCGCTTGGGCGCGCCGATGGATCTTGATGATGTCGGGGACCTAGCCGCACTCGACCCATTGGCCGAACTCACGGGACCGGACAAAGCCTTTATTCACGACTATCTATGCCCGATCACCGCCGGGAGATCCGCCGAAGGCTCGGTAGGGGGTACGCAATTGCGAGCGGCACACTGCGCTCCAGACGTCGCACGATGAAACGTTTCTTTCACCTGGCCTGGAAGCCGGCGATTCGGCGTAATGCGTTCATCATCGCTGCAACAGTGGGCACTGCCCTGAACCTGGTCAATCAATTGCACGCCTTGCTTGCCTTGCAAAACATTGCCTGGGGTCCGCTGGTGATGAATTTTCTGGTGCCGTACTGCGTGGCGACCTATAGCGCAGTTAAAAATGAGCTGAGCCATGCCGCCACGCACCATGCAGACTGAAGTCATCATGGGAGGATTCCTTTCGTCGTTCGTTCCCTATCCCACCCGGAGATGATCGCCGTGATCAAGGCCAACTCCCGCGAACTCGACCACTTCGCCTAGGAAGGCATGCCAGCGATGATGTGCGGAATGCTGCGCGTCTGCACGTGAATGCCGGGTCGGACGCTGCAGTCCGATTGGCTTCTGCGATCCGTTCAACATCCATCTGCCAGGATTCAAAATTCCTCTTGACTCTGGACCTTACTCCAAGGTCTAGATTACGACTGATCGCGGGAAGATGAGCACATCAGTCCTTGGTCGAGATCTCAGCCAGCATCAGGATCGATCAACGCTTGTATGTGACTTTGAAGCCAGCGCGTTCGGTATTGATTGAGAGGCCCATCGCGATGAAAACTGTCACCTTCAAAGTCACCGGCATGCACTGCAATGGCTGTGCAGGACTCATCCAAGGATTGTTGCAACGCCAAGAAGGTGTCAAGGCGTGCACGACGTCCTTCGAAGATAGTTTTGTGCGCGCGGCATTCGACCCTGCGTTGGTCGATGAAAAGACGCTTCGGGAACTGATCGAGATGGCTGGCTACAAGCTCGTCTCCCAAGATGCCCCCAGAAGCAACTGAGGCAAGTATGAACACCCTGCTGCTTGCAATCGGGTTGGGTTTATTGGGCTTCGTCGAGCCTTGCACGATGGGCGCCAACCTGATCTTGATCAAGTATCTCGAGCGACGGAGCTATCGTCATCGCGTGCTGCAGATGCTGATTTACGCGGCGACACGGGGTTTGCTGATGGCCTTGCTCGGAGTCGCCGCGGCGCTGATTGGCGGACGCTTTTTCGGGCTGCAACGCGCTTTGTGGATCGGGCTTGGCGCGCTCTATCTGAGCTTTGGGCTACTGTATCTGGGCGGGCAACAAGCCTGGCTGATCGCGCGCCTGAGCGCCTGGCTTTCACATCTGTCCACAAGCGGCGGTTCAGCCGCATTGGGATTGGTCTTCGGCCTCAATGTGCCGGTCTGTGCGGTCCCGCTGATCGTCGTGCTGCTTGGCCTGAGCGCCAGCCGTGCAGCCAGCGGTGTTGCGCCCGTGCAGGGCTTCGTCACGCTGTTGCTGTTCGGCTTGGCGCTGTCGGCACCACTGGTGCTCGCCGTGCTCTGGGCGCCAGCGCAACGCGGCATGGACTGGCTGGCCGGTTTGTCCGTGCGCCTGCCTCGCTGGACCGGCGTGGTGCTGGCGGCGCTCGGTCTGTGGTCGATCGGTTTTGGCCTGTTCGCGCACCTGCCTGCGCCAATCTGAGGAGGTATTCATCATGAACACGACAACGCTATCCACGCCCCTGTGGGCCGAGGAGACCACTCGCGACCCGGATCGCCAACGCGTGCGCGCACACATCGGCGGCCTGCACTGCTCGCTCTGCACCGGCACGATCGAAAAAGCGCTGGGTCGCAAGCCGGGGGTGTACAAGGTCTCAGTCAGCCTGACCCATGAGCAAGCACTGATCGAGTTCGATCCCAGGCAGATCCGCGCCGAAGCACTGATGCGCACGCTCACCGATATCGGCTACACGCTGTCGGATCCGCGCAAGCTGGAGCCCTTCGAGGCCCAGGAACGCGCACTGGCACGCGAGCGCAACCGTTTCCTCGGCGCGCTGGCGATGAGCCTTGGCGCGATCGGACTGATTGCCGACCCCCACGGCGGCTGGGAGCTGGGGTTGTCGGCATTCATCGTGGTGAGCCTGATGGCCTTCGCCTTTGTCGTCCTGCGCAACCATGGCGTACCGCAGGCCCTGGCAGGCAGCTTGGGCCTGGGCGCGACCGGCGTGGCGTTGTTTGCGCTGCGCGTGCTGAGTATGCTGAGCACGTCCGCACCGTGGCTGGCCGCCTTGCTGGCTGCGGCGATGATCTTCGGCCTCGGCGCACACATCCTGCGCATGGCCGTGCAGGCGCTGCGGCGCGGAATTCTGAACCAACATGTGCTTGTCGAGATCGGTGCCTTCGCCGGCGCCGTCGGCGGAGTCATCGGTCTGGAGTTGCAGCGGCCAGATTACCCGACGGCGCCTTTTTTTGCGGTGGCGGTCATGGTTCTGACCTATCACATTTTCTCAGAGTGGCTATCGCTGATCGTCAAAACGCGCAGTTCTCAGGCGGTGAAGAAGCTGCTCGACTTGCAGCCCGACACCGCATGTGTTTTGCGCGACGGGCGCGAGGAAACTTTGCCCATCGCGGTGGTCAGGATCGGCGACCACGTGCGCATCCGCCCTGGTGAGCGCATCCCCGTGGACGGCGAGGTGATCGAAGGCCATTCGGCGGTGGACGAGGCGCTGATCACTGGAGAGGCACTGCCGGTCGAAAAACGCACAGGCAGCAACGTCGCCGGTGGTGCGGTCAACACCACTGGCACTTTGCTGGTGCGCGTCACCGCAGTCGGCGATGACAGCTTCCTGCAGCGGGTGGTCAAAAGCGTCGAAGACGCGCGCGCGCTCAAGCCCGGCCTTCTGCATATCGTCGACCGGGTGTTGCGTGTCTATACACCCACGGTACTCGGCATCTCGGCGCTAGCCTTGGTGGGTTGGCTGGTCGTCCCGGTGCTCATGGGCCATGCGCCCGATCTCGAGCGTGCGGTGTTCGCCGCGCTGTCGGTTTTGGTGATGGGCTACCCCTGTGCGGTCGGCATCTCGGCACCGCTTTCCATCGTGCGCGGCGCGGGCGAGGCCGCTGAAGCTGGCGTGCTAATGCGCACCGGCGAGGCGTTCCAGGTGCTACGCAAGGTCACAACCGTGATCTTTGACAAGACCGGCACGCTCACCGAGGGCAAACCGGCGCTGCATGACATCGAGACGTACGCGGCGAGCGCCGACACGCTGCTGATGCTGGCTGCGGCGGTCGAAGCCCCCTCCGAGCACCCTCTGGCGCAAACGGTGGTGCAGGCGGCGCTCGAGCACGGACTCGACATCCCAGACGTCCAAGAATTCGAGGCCATCGCCGGCAAGGGTGTTGTCGCCAAGTTGGTTGGTGCTGAGGACGAGGTCTGGGTGGGCAGTCCGTCATTTCTGGCGAAACGCGAGGTGGACATGACGCCTATGGCGTCAGTCATTGCGCGACTTGAACGCGACGGGCGCACCATCATCGGCATCGCACGCAATGCGAAGCTGCTCGGAGTGCTGGGGCTCGGTGACGCGTTGCGCGATGATGCGCGTGAGACTGTGAACCGGCTCAAAGCGCTTGGCCTGCGTGTGGCGCTGCTCACCGGAGACAATGCAGGGGCTGCGCAGCGCATCGCCGAAGCAGCCGGTATCGATGCGGTGTACGCCGAAGTGCTGCCGCAGCGCAAAGCCGAGATCGTTCGCCAGATCCAGCAACACGCACGGGTCGCGATGGTCGGCGATGGCATCAACGATGCGCCGGCGCTGATGCAGGCGGACGTCGGCATTGCCATGGGCGGTGGCACCGACATTGCCATCGACGCTGCCGATGTGATTCTGCTGAACACGCGATTGGCAGGCGTGCTCATCGCTCGCGACATCAGCCGCCGCAGCTATCGAAAAATGCAGCAGAACATCACGCTGGCGTTCCTGTTCAATGGCGTTGGCATTCCGCTGGCGGCGACTGGGTTGGTTTATCCAGTGTGGGCCATGCTGGCGATGGCGACCAGCGTCACGGCCATCTTCATCAATTCACTGGCAGGCCGCTCTGGATTGTTCTTCGGTGCAATTGGTGGGATTGAACCTGTTGCCGCGAGGCCATGATCGTCTGTTGCAGGACAACTCGCCTTCACCCGTTCTACGTCTTCTGGCTGCGCTGGAAAGCGCCGAGCTGACGGCGGCCAAGGGAGCATGTTGATGAAAATCGAATTGTTCTACTCTCCCGGCTGCGGACAGTGCGATGGGGCGCGCACCCAGCTCAAGGCCGCCGCCCTGCAGC
>JAGWMO010000008.1:0-133893 GCA_028871675.1 Betaproteobacteria bacterium | reverse complement strand
CCCAGAATGATCGACGCGCCGCGCTGGCGCGCTGCCCATCAGCCGCTCAACCGCCTCTCCCAGAACCCTCCAGGCTCACATCTCGTTGGAATCGTGGCCCTGGCTCCAGGCTCATACCTCGTTGGACAAGACTTGGTCTTGACGCCAAGCTTATCTTTTGGCACAATTCAAAGTTATCTTGATAAATATTTGAGATTATTTGCATCGCTTTGTTGATGCACGCAATGCCGCTGTTGATCAAACAACCGGCAAACTGAAGTCACTGGGAGTGGTAGTTCAGTTGGTTAGAATACCGGCCTGTCACGCCGGGGGTCGCGGGTTCGAGTCCCGTCCACTCCGCCAAAAAATCAACGGGTTATGGTGCATTTGCCATAACCCGTTTTTCTTTGCAAAAGCTCAAGGCAACGGCTGGGAAAATTGCAGCCTGACTGCGATGCACCCTTTGCGAGATGGTGCATGTCGGTGTTGTTCGCAACAACACGCTCCCTGGATGCCAGAGTCGCCTCATCGAGACGAACGATCAGACGGGCAAGGGGCCTCGCTCAAACCTTGCTTGCCAGGGTGCGTGACCGGTGGCGATGCCGCCTACAGGCCTGATCGCCCATCAGGCCGCGTACAGCAGCACCGCGAAGAAATGGAACACGGTGCCGGCGAGCACGAACAGATGCCAGATGAAATGCGTGTAGGGAACTTTCTCATCGAGCAGAAAAAACACCACGCCAAGTGTGTAGGACACCCCGCCTGCCAGCAGTAGCGCCAGGCCCGGCGCCGGCATATCGACCCAGAGCGGGCGTATGGCGATCAGCACCACCCAGCCCATGGCGAGGTAAAGGAAGGTGGATAGGCGGGGGAAACGCGTGCCACCCAAGGCTTTGAAAAACAGACCTGCCAGGGCCAGGGCCCAGATCAGGCCGAACAGGGTCCAGCCCCAGACGCCGTGCAGCACACCCAGGGTGAAGGGGGTGTAAGTACCGGCAATGAACAGGTAAATGGCCACATGATCGACGACCTGCAATACGCCTTTGATGCGCTTCTGAGGCAGGGCGTGATAGAGCGTGGAGACGAGGTAAAGCAGGATGGCAGTGCTGCCGAAGATGATGCCGCCGACAAGTGTTGTCGCGCTTCCCAACTCGGCAAAATGAACGACGAGGATCGGAAGCGCAGCGATGGCCAGCGCCAGACCCAGGCCGTGGCTCAGGCTGTTGGCGATCTCCTCGCCGGGAGTTTGAGCACGCGAAACCGCAGAAATCGAGTGATGTTGTGCCATGCAGCAAATGATAGGTTCATTCCTGCGAAGGGCCATGAACTGCTGGGCCCGATGCCCGCCCGCTTGGCGAAGCAACGGCATGGCGATCAGTCATTCGCGGTTTCAGTCGACTTGGTGAGCAGGGTGTAGTGCTCGACTTGCGGCGCTGCGGCGAAGAACGGACCGACGATGTCGCGCCATGCGGTGAAGGCTTTCGATTGGCGAAAGCCTACTGTGTGGTCCTCCAGCGTGTCCCAGAAAATCATCAGCAGATAGCGCTCGGGGCTCTCCACACCCTTGTTGATCTTGTAGCCGCAAAAGCCCTTGGCATGGGCAATGACGGTTTCGACGCCGCGCACGATGGCGATGTCGAATTCGGCCTGGCGGCCAGGCTGGATGCGGATGTCGGCAAGTTCGAGAATCATGGCTGGTTTCCTGGGTTGGGGCGAGCGTTCAGCGCTCCTGGTCGGTCGGGCGCATCAGGATTTCGTTGATGTTCACATGCGCCGGTTGACCGGCGCAGAACACGATGGTGCGGGCGATGTCGCCGCTTTGCAACTGGCGCATGCCATCTGCCCAGGCGTTGAGGGCGGCTTGCGTTGGGCCGTGGGCGATGTGCTCGCGCAACTCGGTTTCCACCACGCCGGGCTCGATCACCGTCACGCGGATATTGTCTTTGTAGGCTTCGCGCCGGAGCGACTCGCTGAAGCCCACCACACCCCATTTCGTCGCCGAATAGCCACCTGCGTTCGGGTTGGCCTGGCGCCCTGCGGTGGATGCGATGTTGATGATGTGTCCGTCCCTGCGCGCACGCATGCCGGGCAGGGCTGCCTGGCAGGTTGCGATGAGGCTCAGCACGTTGAGCTGCGTCATGTGCTGCCAGCGTGCCAGATCGGCTGTGTCGATGGGCTCCAGGTACATCACTCCGGCGTTGTTCACCAGCAGGTCGAGCCGGCCGAAGTGGGTCTCGGCGTTACGCACCATCTGTTGCGCGGCCTGCAGGTCCGCGAGATCGGCGGGCAGCACCAGCACATCGGTGGCCAGTGCACGCAGCTTGGCGGCAAGCGCCTCGAGCCTGTCGGCGCGGCGGGCGCAGATGGCGATGCGTGCCCCGGCCTGTGCCAGCAGCAGGGCGGTGGCTTCGCCGATGCCGGACGAGGCACCGGTGACGAGGGCAACGCGGCCGGCAACACCGGCCGGGGCCAGATTGAAAGAAGCGGATGGGGCAGACATGCTGAACTCCGAGTTGAATGAACGTCGTCCTCGATTGTCGAGCGATACGCCGTGGGCTGCAGGCAGCATGTGCTGAACCTTGCCGTGCCAGGCATCTTTTCACGTCTCTGTGCGGCCTGTCGATGCATCGGCTAAAGTCAACGCGTTTCTCGAACCAGACGCGCACCCAGTCGCCTTGACCATGCCGATGAAGCCAAGTGCCCTGATCGTGGGGGCCGGCGACGGCCTCAGTGCCTCGCTCGCCCGCGTACTCAGCCGAGAGGGCGGTTATCGCATTGCCTTGGCGGCACGCAACCCCGGCAAACTCGTGCCATTGACACAGGCATTGGAGGCGATGGCGCTGGCCTGCGATGCCAGCGACCCAATCCAGGTCGATGCCCTGTTCGCGCAGTTGGACCAAGCCCTCCGCGCCCCGCCGGATGTCGTCATCTACAACCCTGCCGCCAGAGTCCGCGGACCGATCACCGAGGTCGATGCCCAATCGGTGGCGCAGGCGCTGGCCGTCACCGCCTACGGTGGTTTCCTCGTTGCGCAGCAAGCCGCGCGGCGCATGTTGCCGCGCGGGCAAGGCGCACTACTGTTCACCGGCGCCTCGGCCAGCGTCAAGGGCTATGCCCACTCCGCGGCCTTTGCTATGGGCAAGTTCGCGCTGCGCGGCCTGGCGCAAAGCCTGGCGCGCGAGCTCGCGCCCCAAGGCATTCATGTCGCGCGTATCGTGGTCGATGGCGTCATTCGCAATCCGGGACGGGAGGAGCCCGGCGGAGCGCCCGACTCCATGCTCGACCCCGATGCCATTGCGCGCAGCTACCTGCAACTGCTGCGACAAGATCGCAGCGCCTGGTCATCGGAGCTCGAACTGCGGCCCTGGGTGGAGCGGTTTTGAGTGGTGCAGCCCCTGGAGTATCGCCCCCCTGACGCGGGTCCAAAGTCTGGGATGGGCAACCTCCCACAAATCCACGATGATCGAAATCTGCGCTGTCGATTGGTCCAACCCCAGCCACGCAGCAGGTGTGCTGGCGATGATCCGGGCATACGCCCTGGAGGCGACAGGGGGCAAGGGGCTGGAGCCCGAAGCGCAGGCTCGCTTGATTCCGGCGCTGCGCGAGCGCCACGACTACGTTGGCGTGATCGCCCTGGTGCCAGGGCAGGCGGTAGGTCTGGTGAACGCCTTCGAGGGCTTCTCCACCTTCATGGCACGCCCACTGCTCAATGTGCATGATGTGTATGTGGCGCCAGCTCGGCGCGGGTACGGCTTGGCAGCGCGCATGCTGGAGTCCTTGGAAGCACAGGCCGTGGCGCGCGGGTGCGGCAAACTCACATTGGAAGTGCTGGAACACAACCTGCCGGCCATCGCCAGCTATCGCAAATTCGGCTTCAAGCCCTATGCCCTCAATCCTGCCCAGGGCTCTGCCACATTCTGGGAAAAGCGACTACCGCTGCGCACCGGTGAAGCGGCCGTCTGAAGCGCACGACGTCTCGCGGCCCTTGCAAGGCTTGGTGGCGCCGTCGCGGCGCACACCTTGGTGACTCAGGGTTCGTTGGCGGCCGGCGCACCGTGGCACAGCTTGTACTTCTTGCCAGAGCCGCAGGGGCAAGGATCGTTGCGTCCGATCTTGGCGGCATTGCGGATGGGGGGTGCTTTGGCCTGACGCCAGTAGTCGTAGATCGCGATGGCGCAGTCAGCCAGTGCGTCGGCGGCGGCACGATGGTCGTCGTCGTCGAGTTGTTGATCACCGAGCTGCGCCCAGCCTTCCTCGGTGCCGTAGAGCATGATGAGGCTGAGTTCGTCGGACGGCTCCTGCAGCATCGGCCCCCAGCCTTGCGGGTCTTGCGCCAGACCCAGCACGTAGCCGCTGCACCATTCCTCGATGATGCTTTCCTGTTCGTCGCCTTCTCCGTTCAGATAGATGAGCGGGGCGTAATCGTCCGGATGCTCGCTCAGGGTGGTGGCCAGCATGTTCCAGTAGCGCATCAACAGGCCCAGCAGCTCCTCGGCCTGCTTCTGGTTTTCGAATCGGGGCTGGGCCTTGCCCTCCTCGCTGTCCCAGATCCACGGCAGCGCCTGGGTCGGGGGCAGCAGGTTGGGGCCCGAATGCAAGGCGGTGAAAAACCCGTCCAGCATGGAAATATCCATGGCCGTTTCGGGCAGGTCGTCGCTGTCGAGCAGTTGCTCCAGGCGGTCGAGTTCCGTGTCCGAGAGGGGTGTGTCAGATTCAGCGGTCGATGTCCGGGACATGTTCAGGTCGTCAAGGCAAGAGGGCAGACGAGTGTAGATCCTCCTCGGTGCTCGTCAGCGCCAGTCCTGATGTCGGCTGGCGCGCTCAACAGGGTGTGAACGGGCGCTCCCGATGAACGCTCAGGGAAATGCCGGTATGGCTGGTTCGACGCCCTCTGGGGTGGCATCGGGGTGGTGCAGACGGATCAGGGCATGAATCTCGTCCACGCGCGCAACCGGCACGTCCAGCATCATCAGGATTTGGCCAGTCTGGATGGCTTGTTCATACTGCTTCAAGCGCGGGCTTTCGATGCTGATGCCGATCATGCTGCTCACCCAGGCGCCGACCACGGTGCCAGCCACGGCCAGCGCCACCACCAGGACACCGGCCGAAATCACTGCCACCCCGGGTATCGAAATGGCGATCAACCCGGCGATGGTTCCCGTGGCGCCCCCGTATCCGAGGCCACGCTCGATGGCGGGAATGAGATCGGTTTTCTGGGCCAGGCCGGCTTCAGGCAGGTTGCCAAGGGCAGTGCCGTCACGGGCGATGATATGCATGTGCTTCTCGGCAAGACGCGCCACCAGCAACTCATCGACGATGGTGCTGGCCGTGGCGGCATCGGGGACCAAGAAATAAAGGCGTCGCATGGCAGGCTCCTCACAGAAACTGAAAGGGTGCGGAGCCGGTTCAGCAGGCTTCCAGCTTCGCTGATGCTTCGATCTTAGGCGCTGAACATCAAAAAAACACCCCGGAAACACCCATCACGGAGTGTTTCAGCGTCGCTTCAGTTTCCATTGACCGCCACGTCCCTTCAGGCCAGTGTGCGCAGGGCACGGCGCAAGGAGTCGATGAGTTGATCGATCTGCCCCCTTGCGATGATGAGCGGTGGTGACAACGCGATGGTTTCGCCGGTGTAGCGAACCAGTACGCCGAGTTCGAAGCATTTGAGAAAAGTTTGAAGGGCGCGCTTACCCACGCCATCCGCATGAGAGTGCAACTCGATGCCCGCCACCAGACCGAGGTTGCGGATGTCCTTGACATGGGGTGCGTCACGCAGACCATGCACGGCGTTTTCCCAGTACATGTCCAGCCCCTCGCGCTGCACGCGGGTGAGCAGGCCTTCGCTGGCGTACAGCTTTTGCGCGGCCACCGCCGCGGCGGTGGCCAGTGGATGGCCCGAGTAGGTGTAGCCGTGAAAAAACTCCACTACCCCCTCGGCCGCGCCGTTGACCACGGCGTCGTAAATGCCCTCGCGCACGAACACCGCGCCTAGCGGCACCGCGGCGTTGTTCACTGCCTTGGCGCTGGTGATGATGTCGGGCGTGACGTTGAAAAACTGCGCCGCGAACGGAGTGCCGAGGCGGCCGTAACCCGTGATCACTTCGTCGAAGATCAGCAAAATGCCATGTTTGCTGCAGATGGCGCGAAGTTTTTCCAGATAGCCCTTGGGCGGCGCCAAAACCCCGGTGGAGCCAGCCAAAGGTTCGACAATCACAGCGGCAATATTGCTGGCATCGTGCAACTGCACGATGCGCTCCAGATCGTCGGCCAGATGGGCGCCCCACGCCGGCTGGCCGCGCGAAAAGGCCTGATGCTCGGGTGCGTAGGTGTGGGGCAGATGGTCCACATTGGGCAGCAGGCCGCCGCGGAAGACCTTGCGGTTGGCCACCATGCCGCCCACCGAAATGCCGCCGAAGCCCACGCCGTGGTAGCCGCGTTCGCGGCCGATGAACAGGGTGCGCGTGCCTTCACCGCGAGCACGGTGATAGGCCAGCGCGATTTTCAGCGCGGTATCGACCGACTCCGATCCTGAGTTGGTGAAAAACACCTTGGTGAGATCAGCAGGCGCGATCTTGGCCAGCAGGTCGGCAGCCTCGAATTGCACCGGGTGGCCCATCTGGAAGGGTGGTGCGTAGTCCATCTCTGCCGCCTGTCGTGCGATGGCTGCGGTGATCTCCTCGCGTCCGTGGCCCGCGTTCACGCACCAGAGTCCAGCCACGCCATCGAGAATCTCGCGTCCGTCATGGCTGCGGTAATGCATGCCGCGGGCGCCGACGAACATGCGCGGTGCCGCTTTGAATTGGCGGTTGGCGGTGAATGGCATCCACAGCGCCTCCAGATTGGGCAGTTCCATCGCACCTCGCTGCCCCGCGCGTGTCAGTTCGGTCTGGTCCATCATGCATCTCCGTTGTGTTCGACTCGATGCGGGGAATTGTGCTTGCGATTGCAACGCTGTCCAAGTACCACAAGCTCTGCGCTCCATGGGGCCATGCTCGGGATATGGGGCACACGTTGCAGCACAAGCGCGCCACGCGCGGTCGGCACGACCCGGCACCGAGTTTGAACCAGTGCTGACGCGACTGACGCTGTGGCTGTATGTTCTCGGCTATGTGTGGACCGCTTTGTGGTTCGCGCATGAAGTGCAGGCAGTTGCGGCCACCCCGAACGCGAGCAACGCGCGATCCCGGCTTGCTCCAGGACTCTGGTAGCAGAGCCGAGGTATTGCCTGACATGCCATGTGCTGCAGTTACCCCTGCAGTGTCCCTTTTCCACCCTACCTCTCGTTCCATCATGGCGATCGGTCTCTACATCATCGGCGATGAAATCCTGTCCGGCAAAAGGCGGGACAAGCATTTCACGCAAGTCCAGGACTTGCTGGCAGCCCGGGGCATGCAACTGCATTGGGCCCAGTATCTGAGTGATGATCCCGCCTTGCTGCACATGGCCTTGCGTGCAAGTTTCGCGCGGGGCGACGTGGTGTTGAGTTGCGGAGGGATTGGCGCCACGCCCGACGACCACACGCGCCAGAGCGCGGCGGCGGCCCTGGAGGTGCCGCTTGAACTCCACCCCGAGGCCAAGTGCCTCATTCAGCAACGCATCGCGACGGCAGCGCTCGGGCCGCTCGATGCGCCAGCCAACGTCCAGCGTTTGCAGATGGGCATGTTCCCGCAAGGCAGCGCCATCATCCCCAACCCCTACAACCAGATTCCCGGGTTTTCGATTCACCAGCACTTTTTCGTGCCCGGTTTCCCGGTCATGGCCTGGCCCATGCTGGCCTGGGTGCTCGACGGACCGCTGAAGCACCTGCACCGCATTGGCAGCTATCTCGAGCGTGCCGTCGTTCTCCAAGGCGCAATGGAATCCGACCTGACGCCGCTGATGGAGCGCATCGAACGCGAGCATGTCAGTGTCAAGGTGTTCAGCCTCCCCAGTGTTGATCACCCGGAATGGGGCCGGCATATCGAACTGGGCGTCAAAGGCGAGCCTCAGGACGTGGACTGCGCATTTGATGCACTCAAACAGGGACTCGAAGGTCTGAAAGCGCAGATCCGCACAGAAGTTGTGCGAAAACTCTGATGAGCACGCTCTTGGTGCGAGCTGACTTTCGGGCAACCATCTCGACCTGTCGATTTTGGCGACGGTTCCGCGGAGACGGTTGCTTGCCATTGTGTGGCATGGTTTCTGCTAGATTTTCGGCATCGTGGACGGCACGACCGGTGTGCTCATGAACAGCCTCCAGCAGGTCCATGCCCCAGCGCCAGACCCTTTCCACCAACCCAATCCCATGACTGGAGAATTTGCATGACCAAACACGTTGCTGATGTGATGAACCTGGTGAAGGAACACGATGTCAAGTTCGTGGACTTCCGCTTTACCGACACCCGTGGCAAGGAACAGCACGTGACGGTGCCGATTTCCGCTTTCAACGATGAAAAGTTCACCCAGGGCCACGCTTTCGACGGTTCGTCCATCGCCGGCTGGAAAGGTATCGAAGCGTCCGACATGTTGCTCATGCCCGACCCGAACACCGCCAATATTGATCCGTTCATGGAGGAAACCACGCTGCTGCTGAGCTGTGACGTGCTCGAGCCGGGCGACGGCAAACCCTATGACCGCGATCCCCGCTCCATCGCCAAGAAAGCCGAGGCCTATCTGAAGGCATCGGGCGTGGGCGACACTGCCTACTTTGGCCCGGAGCCCGAATTCTTCATCTTCGATCAGGTGCGCTGGAACGTCGACATGTCCGGCTGCTTCGTCAAGATCGACTCCGACGAAGCCTCCTGGAAGTCGGGCGAGAAGATCGAAGGCGGCAACATGGCCCACCGCCCGTCGGTCAAGGGTGGCTATTTCCCCGTACCTCCGGTGGACAGTCTGCAGGACATCCGTTCGGAGATGTGCCTGCTGCTGGAGCAGATGGGCGTACCGGTTGAAGTCCACCACCACGAAGTGGCCGGTGCCGGTCAGTGCGAAATCGGCACCAAGTTCTCCACCCTGGTGCAGCGCGCCGACTGGACACAGGTCCTGAAGTACGTGGTGCAGAACGTGGCCCACAGCTACGGCAAGACGGCCACCTTCATGCCCAAGCCCGTCGTTGGCGACAACGGCTCAGGCATGCACGTGCACCAGTCCGTGTGGAAGGACGGGAAGAATCTGTTCGCCGGCAACGGCTATGCCGGGCTGTCCGAGTTTGCGCTGTACTACATCGGCGGCATCATCAAGCACGCACGTGCGCTCAACGCCATCACCAACCCCGGGACCAATTCATACAAGCGCCTGGTGCCGGGCTTCGAAGCTCCGGTCAAGCTGGCCTACTCGGCCCGCAACCGTTCTGCCTCCATCCGCGTGCCCTATGTGCCCAGTGACAAGGCACGTCGCATCGAAGTGCGCTTCCCCGACCCCACCTGCAACCCTTACCTGGCGTTCTCGGCCATGCTGATGGCTGGCCTGGATGGCGTGGAAAACAAGATTCATCCGGGCGAAGCCGCCAGCAAAAACCTGTACGACCTGCCGCCGGAAGAAGACGCCAAAATCCCAACCGTGTGTTCCAGCCTCGATCAGGCGCTGGAGTATCTGCATCAGGATCGTGCCTTCCTGACCAAAGGCGGTGTGTTCAGCGAAGATTTCATCGACGCCTACATCGACTTGAAGATGGAAGAAGTGACCCGCTTCCGCATGACCACCCATCCGGTGGAGTTCGACATGTACTACTCGCTGTAATCGCGGCTTGCTGGCGTGCGTTGAACATCGCAGCGCGCCGGCGTCTAACCACAAAGCAAAGGGACGGCTCGCCGTCCCTTTGTCGTTTTTTGGCTCTGGCGCGACTCCGCACAAACATCGCGCGCTGCAGTTTTCGTGCACGGTCTTACACTGGCAAGATCCTCAAGCGTCGCGTCTCGCAGGACGATTTTCACCAAGCCGGCTCAACTTTCACTGACAGGTGTTCGATGTTGCGACTCCCAACTCCCCACCGCAATCTTGCTCATGGACTGGTGTGGGTCGGGCTGGCCCTGGTGCCGCTGACGCCATCGCCAGCGCATGCCCAGGAAACCGACCCGAACCGCGTCTACCGCTGCCCGGACAACTCCTACACCAATATGTTGAGTGTGGTGAAGTCGAAAAACTGCAAGCCGGTGGATAACGCCAATGTCAGCGTGATGTCTCCTGCCACGCCGTCGAAAGGGCCGGCGGCCGTGCCACGCGGCGCTTCCGGCACGGCCCATGTCAGCCCGTCAACTCAGGCTGAACGCGACGCCGAGGCGCGGCGCATTCTTGAAGCTGAATTGCAAAGCCAGCAACTCAAACTGCAAGAACTGCTCAAGTCTTATGACAATGGTCACCCCAGCTACCTGGGCAACGAACACAACGTCGGCGGCGGCATCAACCAGCAGAAATATCTCGACCGCGTTGGGGCGATGAAGAACCAGATCGCCTTGACCGAGGCCAACATCCAGGCACTGCAGCGAGAATTGCAACGCTATGGGCAGTGAGCCTGAGGACCCGGCTGCATTCCCGACACCCGAGGAGGCAACACACCCGCCCCAGGATGATTGGGTCGCCTTCGCGGGTGTCGCTGAACCGCGGTTGGTGCCTCCCGGCGCCCAGGCCGCGCTCGACTGGCTGGCCACGATGACCGCCCTGGTCGATCCGCAGGGGCGGATGGTGCATGCCAACCCGGCAATGGAGGCTGCGCTCGGGCTGTCGCGCAGGCATCTGCTCGGGCGTGATCTGTCGCACTGGCTGACACGACAGAGCCTGTGGCACGAAGCCCTGCAGCAGGTGCAGGCCAATGAATTCAGCAGCAAACGTTTCGACTGCGCCGTGATGGCACGAACTGCGGCCGATCCGCTGCAGGTCCAACTCATCGTGGCGCGCACAGACCTGCCCGATACGCTCCTGGTGGAACTTGTGGAGCTTGGCCAGCAGACTCGGCAGGAGCGCGAGGAGCAGTGGCTCAACCAGGCGCAGGCCAACAAGGATCTGATTCGCAATCTGGCCCATGAGATCAAGAATCCGCTGGGCGGCATTCGCGGCGCGGCCCAACTGCTCGACATGGATTTGGAGAGTCGCGAGTTGCAGGAGTACACCCGCATCATCATCCACGAGGTGGATCGGCTGCAGACCCTGGTCGACAGATTGCTGGCACCGCACCGCCGCCCGCATGTCGTGGGCGATCTGAATATCCACGAAGTGCTCGAGCGTGTGCGCTCGGTCATTCTGGCCGAGTTTCCGCAGGGCCTGAGCGTGGAGCGTGATTACGACGCCAGCATCCCCGAATTTCGTGGAGACCGTGAGCAACTCATCCAGGCCATTCTCAACATCGTGCACAACGCCGCCTTGGTCCTGAGCGAGCGCATGCGCACGAACGATGCGCGCATCGTGCTCAAGACCCGCATCGCACGGCAGGTGACTCTGGCAAAGCGGCGACATCGCCTGGCACTGCTCTTGCATATCACCGACAACGGCCCTGGGGTGCCGGCGGAGATCAAGGACCGTATGTTCTTTCCGCTGGTTTCAGGGCGGGAGGGTGGCAGTGGCCTGGGACTCACCCTGGCCCAGACCTTCATCCAACAACATCAGGGAACCATCGAGTGCGACAGCCAGCCCGGCCTGACCGACTTCCGCATCCTCATCCCGCTGCCGTGAGACTGACACGCCGGAACGCCCGCACATGCTGGACTCCTGTGGAGAGATGTCCACCATGAAACCCATCTGGGTCATCGACGATGATCAATCCATCCGCTTCGTCCTGGAAAAGGCGCTGGAGAAAGCCGGTCTGCCAACACGCAGCTTCTCCAATATCCGTGAAGTACAGGCTGCGCTGAGCGACGAGTCCCCACAAGTCCTGGTCTCCGACATCCGCATGCCCGGAGGCAGCGGCATTGAGCTGCTGCAGGAGATCAAACGTTCCCAACCGCAGTTGCCGGTCATCATCATGACGGCCTATTCCGATCTGGACAGCGCGGTTTCTGCCTTTCAAAGTGGAGCCTTTGAGTACCTCAGCAAGCCCTTCGATCTGGAGAAGGCGGTTGAACTGATTCAACGCGCGGTGGACGAAAGCATGCGCGAACAGGACATTGAGGAAGCGCGCATCGATACCCCCGAGCTGCTGGGCCAAGCTCCGGCGATGCAGGATGTGTTTCGCGCCATCGGCCGTTTATCGCCGTCGCAGGTCACGGTGCTCATCACCGGCGAGTCGGGCAGCGGCAAGGAACTGGTGGCGCAGGCCCTGCACCGTCACAGCCCGCGTGCGAACGGCCCTTTCGTCGCCATCAACACCGCCGCCATTCCGCGCGACTTGCTGGAAAGCGAACTCTTCGGCCACGAGCGCGGCGCATTCACAGGGGCGCAAACGTCGCGCCGCGGGCGCTTCGAGCAGGCGGAAGGTGGCACCCTGTTTCTCGATGAAATCGGTGACATGCCCTACGAACTGCAAACCCGGCTGTTACGGGTGCTGTCCGACGGGCATTTCTACCGTGTGGGCGGACACAATCCCATCAAGGCCCATGTGCGGGTGATTGCCGCCACGCATCAGAACCTTGAAAACCGGGTGCGCGACGGACTGTTCCGCGAAGACCTGTTTCACCGCCTCAACGTCATTCGCCTGCGTCTGCCCGCGCTGCGCGAGCGCCGCGAGGATATCGTTCTGCTGGTTCGGCATTTTCTGCTGAAAAGCGCGAAGGAGCTGGGGGTCGATGCCAAGCGCCTCTCGGACGAAGCTCTGATCACGCTGCAGAACTACCCCTTTCCCGGCAATGTGCGCGAGTTGGAAAACGTGTGCCACTGGCTGACCGTCATGGCTCCCGGACTGACGGTCGACGTGAAGGATCTGCCGCCGGAGCTGCAGCAGTCGAGCCGATTGGCGCAGTCAGGTTCCTCGATGCCGGTGCCGGCGCATCAGATTGCCGTGCCGGACATGCATGAATCTGTCGGCGAGGCGCGCACCGACGACGGCATGCCGACCATCGTGACGGGCCTCTCGGCAAGCGCGAGCCTGAGCGCCAGTCATGCGACCACCGTGCCACCGTCACACGAGGCCACTTCGCCGATAACCGAGTCTTCGGCGCCTGCCGCAGCGGCGGAGGGCTGGGAGGCCATCGTCGCGCGCACCACGCGCGAACTGTTGCACAACGGCCAGCCGGATGTCATGGATTGGCTCAATCAGCGCTTTGAGCGTGCGGTGATCCGGGCGGCACTGGAGTTCACACATGGGCGTCGCATTGAAGCGGCAGTCAAGCTTGGCATCGGTCGCAACACCATCACCCGCAAAATCCAGGATCTGGGTTTGGACGACTGAAGCCGTCCACGCTGAGCGACCTGGCCGCGCCCGGGCTGCGCGCGCTCAGCCGAGGTTCAACTCCACCACCACCGGGGCGTGATCGCTGGGGCGCTCGTGTTTGCGAGGCGCTTTGTCGATGGTGCAACTGGCGACGGCCGATTGCAGCGCTGTGCTCACCAGAATGTGATCGATGCGCAAGCCCTGGTTGCGCCGAAACGCCAGATTGCGGTAGTCCCACCAGCTCCAGCTCTTGGGCGCCTGCTCGAACAGCCGAAACGCATCCACCAGACCCAGGCCCAGCAGGGCGCGAAAGTGCGCGCGCTCCGCGTCGGTGCAGTGAATCTTGCCGCGCCAGGCCTCGGGGTCGTGCACATCGCGGTCGTCAGGAGCGATGTTGTAGTCGCCCATCAGCACCAGTTGCGGATGGCGCAGCAGTTCTGCGCGCAGCCAGTCTTGCAGCGCCTGAAGCCACGCCATCTTGTAAGCGAATTTCTCGCTGCCGGGTTCCTGGCCGTTGGGGAAGTAGGCGCCGACCACGCGTACACCAGCCACCGTACCGGCGATCACCCGCGCCTGGGCATCGTCCAGGCCGGGAATATTGCGCACCATGTCCGACGCGACTTCGAGCGACAACAGCGCAACGCCGTTGTAGGTGGGCTGGCCGAAGCACTGTGTCCGCCAGCCGGCGGCCAACAATTCGGCATGCGGAAACTTGGCATCGGTCAGCTTGGTTTCCTGCAGCACCAGCACGTCGGGGCGATTTGCCTGCAGCCACTCCAGCACCTGCGGCAGGCGCACGGACAGCGAGTTCACGTTCCAGGTGGCGAGTTTCAAATGAGTCATGCGTGACTGTTGGAATGAATGCATTCAATTCAAACTTGGTGAGTGCCTCCACATCGATCCCCGGAGTGTTCTGCTGTGAACGCGGTCGGCGTCGATGGGCGAGGCGCTGCTGTCGTCATCCTACAAGCGGTCGCTGGCGCATGATGGGGATGTCTGCTGCTCTTCGCGCGGCGGCGCGCACCTTGTCGGCGAGCGTCTGGGGTCGGTGTTGCCGCGCGCTGCAGGCATGTCCTGGAAGTTCGTCCAGCTTCCGGGTTCCGGGGGCAGTTCCAACCCCAGCCGGTTCGGTTGCGGCGCAATCGGCGCTGAGGCGGACTTAGGCCAAGGTGCGCACTGCCAGATCGGCCAGGCCGCACGCGGCGGCAATGCGCAGCAGCTGCGCAGGATCGCCATTGGTGTAGGCCGTCAGCTCGACGCCGCAATCAGTAGCCTGTGTCGGAATGGGTTCGGGTGCGGTATCGCCGTCTCGCGGCGGCACATGCCTGCACTGGATCTGGGCGGTTTTGTCCATGCCCGCGAGCACACGGCGGGTTTGCGTGGCGACGGCATCGGCCGGATCGAGCAGCAGGGCGCTTGATCCGCCGGGTCCAAGCGCGGCGCGCAGGGCAGTTGCCACCAAGGGGTAATGGGTGCAACCCAGCACCACGACCTTGCACCGCGCCAAGCGCAGCGGCGCGCAAAACTGCGTCAGGAGTTGCAGGGTTTCACGAGCTTGCGGGCCGAGGGTTTCAATGGCTTCGGCAAGGCCGGGGCAGGGTTGCAGTATCAGTCGGTCTCGGCCGCCAAGGGATTGCAGCAAGGCCTGAAACTTGGCGCTGGCCAGGGTGCCGGGCGTGGCGAGTACGCCGATGGGTGCCAGCGAGTGGCTGACATGCATCGCGTTGTCCGCACCCCCATCTTGCGCGGTACGCGCCTGGGCTGGAGCGCTGTGCGCCAGGGCCGGTTTGATGGCGGGTTCAATCCCGATGAAAGGGGTATGCAACCACTGCTGGCGCAAGTTGGCGATGGCCAGGGCGGTGGCCGTGTTGCAGGCAACGACCACGATGTGTGCGCCCTTGCGCAGCAAAAATCGGGTGAGATGTTGGCTGCGAGCCAGCACGTAGGCGGCGTCGCGCTCGCCGTAGGGGGCGAAGGCGGAATCGGCCGCGTAGATGAAGCGCGCCTCGGGCAATTGGCGCCGCAATGCGGCGAGTACCGTGAGGCCGCCCACGCCTGAGTCGAACACGCCGATGCAAGGCGTTGTGTCGTCGTCGGTGGGTGCGGGTTCGATTGCGGAGCAATTCGGGCAGAGGCAGGTTTTGCCACGCAGCGCGAGGGGAATGCTGGCGAATGCCGTGGCGGCGATACGGCCGCTTCGGCACCAGCAGGGCGCATCGACACCGCCGCCGGCTGCCAGGGCGCAACGGTTGGGTTCGCCACAAAGGGGGCAGTGCCCAACTGCGCCAGGCGCAGGCTGTGGCATGCTCAAGCCACGGTCACGGGAATTTTGCCGATATGCGCGCGCCACTCGGCCGGGCCGGTGATGTGTACCGAGGTGCCCAGCGCGTCCACGGCCACAGTCACGGGCATGTCCTGCACCGTGAACTCGTAGATGGCCTCCATGCCCAGGTCTTCGAAGGCCAGCAGGCGCGAGGCCTTGATGGCCTTGGACACGAGGTAGGCGGCGCCGCCCACGGCCATGAGATACGCGCTCTTGTGCTTGCGAATGGCCTCGATGGCCACCGGGCCGCGCTCGGCCTTGCCGATCATGGCGATGAGGCCGGTCTGCGCCAACATCGTTTCGGTGAACTTGTCCATGCGCGTGGCCGTGGTGGGGCCGGCCGGGCCGACGACTTCACCATGCACCGGGTCCACCGGGCCGACGTAATAGATGACGCGGTTGGTGAAGTCCACCGGCAGCTTCTCGCCCTTGGCCAGCATGCCGGCGATGCGCTTGTGCGCAGCGTCGCGCCCGGTCAGCATCTTGCCCGTCAGCAGCAGGGTTTCGCCTGGTTTGAAACTGGCCACCTCGGCCGGGGTCAAGGTGTCGAGGTTGACGCGGCGGCTGCGTGCGTAATCCGGCGCCCAATGCACGTCGGGCCACAAGTCCAGGCCGGGTGGCTCGAGATAGACCGGGCCCTGGCCGTCCATGACGAAGTGCGCGTGGCGGGTGGCGGCACAGTTGGGAATCATCGCGACCGGCAGATTGGCGGCGTGGCACGGCCAATGCTTGATTTTCACATCCAGCACCGTGGTCAGTCCGCCCAGGCCCTGCGCACCGATACCCAGGGCGTTAGCCTTTTCATAGAGCTCGATGCGAAGCGCTTCGTACTCGTCGCGAGGCCCACGCGTGAGCAGTTCGTTCATGTCGATGTCGTCCATCAGGGCCTGCTTGGCCAGAAGCATGGCATGCTCCGCAGTGCCGCCGATGCCGATGCCCAGCATGCCGGGCGGGCACCAGCCGGCGCCCATGGTGGGCAGGGTTTGCAGCACCCAGTCGACCACGCTGTCGCTGGGGTTGAGCATGACGAACTTGGACTTGGCCTCCGAGCCACCTCCCTTGGCCGCCACGGTCACGTCGAGCTTGTTGCCGGGAACGAGTTCGACATGCAGCACCGCGGGGGTGTTGTCGCCGGTGTTCTTGCGCGCGAACAGCGGGTCTGCCAGGACCGAAGCGCGCAGCTTGTTGTCGGCATCCAGATAGCAACGTCGCACGCCGGCGTCCACCGCATCCTGCAGACTGCCACTGAGGCCCTCGAAGCGCACGTCCATGCCGACCCTGAGGAAGACATTGACGATGCCGGTGTCCTGGCAGATGGGACGACGTCCTTCAGCGCACATGCGGCTGTTGGTCAGGATTTGTGCGATGGCGTCTTTGGCTGCCGGGCTTTGCTCGCGGGCGTAGGCGCGCGCCAGATGCGTGATGTAGTCGGCTGGGTGGTAGTAGCTGATGAATTGCAGCGCCGCAGCGATGCTCTCGACCAGGTCGTCCTGGCGAATGCGTGTGGTGGACAAGGGGATCTCCGTGGGTTGCTGAACCAGTGGCCAGATTCTCCGCGCATGATGTTAAGACCGCTCCAAGACGCTTGTTGTTCAGTGGCCGCTTGCAGGATCGTTGGCGGGGGCGTAATCGTGGATGGTGCGGGTCATCATGCGGTCGGTGTAAGCGATCGCCATGGCGGAGAGCAGAAAGGTGAGATGGATGGCAGTCTGCGCGATCAGTGCCTTGGCGCTGTAGGCGTCGGCATTGATGAAGGTGCGCAGCAGGTGGATGGACGAAATACCGATGATCGCCAGCGCCAGCTTTACCTTGAGCACCGAGGCGTTGACATGCGACAGCCATTCGGGATGGTCCGGGTGATCCTCGAGGTACATGCGCGACACGAAGGTTTCGTAGCCGCCGACGATGACCATGATGAGCAGATTGGCAATCATCACCACGTCGATGAGGCTGAGCACCACCAGCATGATGGTGGTTTCCGTCAGCTTCGGCAAGCCGATTTGAGCGGCAGCAGCGATTCCGCCTTCTGGCGGAATCGGGTTGCGTACGGCCACGGCCTCGAGCAGGTGCTGCAGGGACGTCTGGTTGCCCATGGCGGCACCCACCAGGTCCACCAGTTCGACCCAGAAGTGGAAGACGTAAACGCCCAGCGCGAGGATCAGCCCGACGTAGAGCGGCAGTTGCAGCCAGCGGCTGAAAAACAGCAGGCGGGGCACGAGTGGCAACTGAGCGGTGGGTTGGGGTTTGGCCATGGGGGTGCGGTGGATAGCGGGAATATTGCAGGCACCGCGATTCTAAGGATGCAATGTGTTGCGATTGGAGCGGCTGCGTTCCCGGCGCGTCAGGGGGGTGTAAGAGCGGTTGGTTCACAATAAAAAGCAAACACAATACAGTCGAAGCCTTGCGGAAGCCAAATGCACCGTGCACCATAACCCGCATGCTTCGGCAGAACCGCCACCCATCTGGAGACAACCATGGCCGAACAACAAGCCCCCGGGCATCACGTCCTGAAGACCTACTACCCCTCATCCGACGCGGTCAAGCGTGCCCGTATCTCCGGCATGGAGGCCTACCACAAATTGGTGGCCGAAGCCGATGCTGATTTCGAGGGTTTCTGGGCGCGGCTGGCACGCGAAAATCTGCACTGGCACAAGCCATTCACGCAAACTCTCGACGCCAGCGGTGCGCCGTTCTACAAGTGGTTCGCGGATGGGCGCACCAATGTCTCCTACAACTGTCTGGACCGGCATGTGGCGGCCGGAAAGGGGAGCAAGACCGCCATCGTGTTCGAGGCCGACGACGGCACCGTCAGCCGTGTCAGTTATGCCGAACTGCTGGAGCGCACGGCCAAATTTGCCAATGCGTTGAAGCAGCTGGGTGTGAACAAAGGTGACCGCGTTGTCATCTACATGCCCATGTCGGTGGAGGGCGTCGTGGCCATGCAGGCATGCGCGCGTATCGGCGCGACGCATTCGGTGGTCTTCGGCGGTTTTTCCGCGCAGTCGTTGCGTGACCGCATCCAGGATGCCGGCGCCGTGCTCGTGATCACGGCCGACGAGCAGCGCCGCGGCGGCAAGTCGCTGCCACTCAAGGCCATCGTCGATGAGGCGTTGACGCTCGGGGGCTGCGACACGGTGCGCAACGTGGTGGTTTACCGCCGCACCGGTGGCGAGGTGGCCTTCAAGCCGCCGCGCGACCTCTGGATGCACGAACTCGTCGCCGCGCAAAGCGCCGACTGCCCACCAGAATGGGTGGAGTCCGAGCACCCGCTGTTCCTGCTCTACACCTCGGGCTCCACCGGCAAGCCCAAGGGTGTGCAGCATTCCACCGCCGGCTATCTGCTCTGGGCGCAGCTCACCATGCTGTGGACCTTCGACATCCAGCCCGATGATCTGTTCTGGTGTACCGCCGACATCGGCTGGGTCACGGGCCACAGTTACATCGCTTACGGCCCGCTGGCCTGTGGCGCGACCGAGGTCGTGTTCGAGGGCGTGCCGGTGTATCCGGATGCCGGGCGCTTCTGGCGCATGATCCAGGATCACAAGGTGACGGTGTTCTACACCGCGCCCACGGCCATTCGCTCGCTCATCAAGGCGGCCGAGACCAATGCCGCGGTACACCCGCGCAACTACAAGCTTGACTCGCTGCGCATTCTCGGCACGGTGGGCGAGCCCATCAATCCCGCTGCCTGGGAGTGGTATCACCAGCATATCGGCGGTGGCCGCTGCCCCGTGGTCGATACCTGGTGGCAGACCGAGACCGGCGGCCACATGATGACCCCCCTGCCCGGCGCCACACCCATGGTGCCCGGCTCCTGCACCCTGCCGCTTCCAGGCATCGTGGCCGAGGTGGTGGACGAAGTCGGACACGACCTACCACGGGGAACGGGCGGCATCCTGGTCATCAAGAAGCCCTGGCCAGCAATGATCCGCACCATCTACGGCGACCCCGAGCGTTTCAAGAAAAGCTACTACCCTGAGGAGTTGCGTGGCTATTACCTGGCGGGCGATGGCGCGATTCGTGATCCGAACACCGGTTACTTCACCATCACCGGCCGCATCGACGACGTCCTCAATGTCTCCGGCCACCGCATGGGAACGATGGAAATCGAGTCGGCGCTGGTTTCGCATCCGCTCGTGGCCGAGGCCGCCGTGGTGAGCCGCCCTGATGAACTGACGGGGGAGGCCATCTGTGCCTTCGTCGTGCTCAAGCGCCCAGTGCCCACCGGGGACGAGGGCAAGCAGATCGCCGCCGAGCTGCGCAACCATGTGGGCAAGGAGATCGGGCCCATCGCCAAGCCGAAAGACATCCGTTTCGGCGACAACCTGCCCAAGACCCGCTCAGGCAAGATCATGCGCCGCTTGCTGCGCACCCTGGCCAAGGGCGAGGTCATCACCCAGGACACGTCGACGCTGGAGAATCCGGCGATCCTGGAGCAACTGGGGCGCAATCACTGAGTAACCGTGTTGTAAGTCAAGCAGTGAGTGGCGCCATGTGTCTGGCGATGAGCGGCGCTTGAAGGTTGGCCCACCTGCGGTGTGAACAGACCGCTGGCCTGAGCACACGGGTTTCGATGGTCGCGTTTCAGGCCGGGCCAGCCGTCACGGCAAGTGTCCCGCTACGCCCCGGTACTCTGCCCTGCGCCACGCCGCGCAAGGGCAGGGCGTCCAGAGCCAGGGTGGCGGCGTAGTCCGACAGACTGCCGATGCGCATGCCGGCAGCCTGCCAGCCGCTCAGCAGGGCATCGAAGACCGGGGACAGCTTGCCGCCTTCAAGCTCGGCGTGCAAGGTGAACACATGGTCGTGCCCGTCGAGCGAACGTTGCAGGATGTGCTCGGCGACGGTATCGGGGGTGATGCCGTCGAGGCCGATGCACTCATCCAGCGTTGGCAGTGTGGTGGGTAGTTGCGGCACGGCAAGGGCTGCGCCTTGCACCACAGGACGGAAAGGGGCATCGCCGCGGCCGTCGGAGGCAAGGGTGAAGCCGAGTTCAACTTCCAGCGCATAGGCCGCATCGTTCATCTGCCAGCCGGCGGCGCCATGCACGCGGGGCGGGCGACCAAAGATCTCGGTGTAGCGCGCGACTGCCAGTTGCATCTGCCGCCGGGTCCATGCAGCGTCCTTGTGCGCCACATGGTCCTGCCACAGGATGTGGTTCCAGGTGTGCACGCCCGTTTCATGCCCGCTGCGATCGACGCTGCGCATGGTTTCGGCTGCCTGTCTGCCGATATCCGGTCCCGGCAGCAGGGTGCCGTAGAGCAAGGTCTTGATGCCGTAATGTTCCACCACCGAAGTCCGCCCCACCTTGGCCAGGAAGCCGGGCCGGAAGACGCGCTTGAGTGCCCGGCCGGTATGGTCCGGTCCGAGGCTCAGCAGGAAGGTGGCGCAGACTTGGTGGCGATCGAGCAGGCGCAGCAAGGTGGGTATGCCTTCGCGTGTGCCGCGCAGGGTATCGACATCGATCTTCAGGGCGAGGAACGGCATGGCGCGCGGTTGCAGTCTGCGGAGCTGCTCAGTTGCCGGTCTCGTCCATCAGCGCTCTTGCCTGGGCAATATGGCTGCGGTAGGCATCAAAAATTTTGCGCAGCGCGGTGTCCATGTCGGTCTTGGGCGCCCAGTTCAGGTCGCGCATGGTGTTGGTGATCTTGGGCACGCGGTTCGGCACGTCCTGGTAGCCCTTGCCGTAGTAGGCGCCCGAACTGGTTTCCACCAGTTTCACCTCCCGGGCCGACTCGGCGTATTCAGGCACGGAGGCGGCGATGCGCAACATGTGGTCAGCCAGTTCGCGGATCGAGTGGTTGTTCGCTGGATTACCGATGTTGTAGATCTGACCGCTGGCCACGCCGTCCATGTTGTCGATGATGTTCATCAACGCATCGATGCCGTCGTCGATGTCGGTGAAGGCGCGTTTTTGCTGACCGCCGTCGACCAGGCTGATGGCCTCGCCGCGCACGATGTGGCCGAGGAATTGGGTCACGACGCGCGAGCTGCCTTCCTTGGCGGAGAAGATGGTGTCCAGCCCGGCGCCGATCCAGTTGAAGGGGCGGAACAGGGTGTAGTTCAGGCCTTCCTGCTGGCCGTAGGCGGCAATCACCCTGTCCATCAACTGCTTGGAGCAGGCGTAGATCCAGCGCGGCTTGTTGATCGGGCCGTAGGTCAGGGGCGAGTTCTCGGGGTCGAATTCGGCATCGGTGCTCATGCCGTAGACCTCGGAGGTGGAGGGAAACACGAGGTGCTTCTTGTGCTTCACCGCAGCGCGCACGATGGGCAGGTTGGCTTCGAAGTCGAGCTCAAACACTCGCAGCGGGGCCTTCACGTAGGTGGCTGGCGTGGCGATGGCCACCAGCGGCAGGATCACGTCGCACTTGCGCACGTGGTATTCGATCCATTCCTTGTTGATGGTGATGTCGCCCTCGAAGAACTTGAAGCGCGGGTTGCGCAGCAACTCGTCGATGCGGTCGGTGTTCATGTCCATGCCGTACACCTGCCAGTCGGTGGTGGCGAGGATGCGCTTGGACAGGTGGTGACCGATGAAGCCGTTGACGCCGAGAATGAGGATTTTTTTCATGGCTGAAGTCCTGCGAGTTCCGAAAAGTGTTGTGCGCTCAAGGGCTGGCCGGGATGATCCGCCATCCACAATTCGAGGATGTGAATCACGCCGTCGTCGCCGCCTCTGGCGAGGATCAGCTCATCTGCAGCATGCAAGCCGACGCCAGCCGAAGCCGGGAACAGCCCCGCCACTTCAGGCCGGGCCATGCGGGCACGCGCAACAATGAAGCGCCGGCCGTTGCAGTCGAAAAAAGCGCCAGGGTACGGGGGTGCGACGGCGCGCATGAGGTTGTAGATGGCTTGCGCGGGTTGCTGCCAGTCGATGCGGCCGTCTTCGGGTTTGCGCCCGCCGAAGTAGCTGCCTCGGGCCAGATCATTGTTGCGGCGCGGCACTTTGCCCTGCAGCAACTGCGGCAGCACACGCCATAAAGCGATTTCGGCGGCCACCGTGACTTTGTCGAACACGTCTTTGGCCGTATCGTCCGGCAGGATGGGCACGGCCTGCTGCGCGACGATGTCGCCGGCGTCGGGCTTGGCCTGCATGACATGCAAGGTGGCGCCGGTTTCGCGCTCGCCGTGAAGCACCGCCCAGTTCACCGGCACGCGGCCCCGGTACTTGGGCAGCAGCGAGCCGTGCATGTTCAGCGCGGCGATGCGCGCCGCAGCCAGCAGTGGAGCAGGCAGCATGCGACGGAAGTAGAAGGAGAAAATGTAATCCGGCGCCAGTCTCGTGACGCGATCCTGCAAGGCATCGCCCACGGTTTCATCGACCAGCATCGTCGCGATGCCATGCTCGGCTGCAACGGCAGCCACGCTGTCGAACCAGATGGTCTCGCCGGGGTCGTCCGGGTGCGTGACCACGAGATCCGCCTGCATGCCGCCAGCCAACAGCGTGCGCAGGCCGCGCGCACCAACGTTGTGATAGGCGAAAACAACGACGCGCATGCGGTCAGTCGGTTAGCCGCTGGAAGCGGTCAGGCTGGGAGCTTCGTCATCGGTGCTCGCGGCACGCAGGCCCCGCGTCGCATGAGTCTGTGCGGTGTCATCGAGTACAGCCTGCACCACGTAACGTGGCCTCCCGCGCACCTGCTCGTAGATGCGGCCGACGTACTCGCCCAGCAGGCCCATGCTGAACAGCAGCACGCCGAGCAGACAGAAGGTGATGGCGAACAGGGTGAACACCCCCTCGACCTGTGAGCCGAACAGCACGCGCTGCAGCATGAGGTAAGCGAACAGAGCGCCCGATGCCAGCGCCAGGGCGATGCCGAGGAAGGACATGATCTGCAGCGGCATGAGCGAGAAGCCGGTGACCAGATCGAAATTGAGCCGGACGAGCTTGAACAACGAATACTTCGACTCGCCTGCAGCACGTTCTTCGTGTGCCACCTCGATCTCGGTCGGCCGCAAGGAGAAGGTGTAGGCCAGTGCGGGCACGAAGGTGTTGACTTCGCTGCAACGGTTGATGGTGTCGACGACATCGCGGCCATAGGCCCGCAGCATGCAGCCCTGGTCGGTCATGCGGACATGGGTGATTTTTTCCCGCAGATTGTTCATCGCCACACTGGCGTTGCGGCGGAACCAGCTGTCCTGGCGCTGGCGGCGGATGGTGCCGACGTAATCGAAGCCATCGCGCATCTTGGCCACCAGCTTGCCGATTTCTTCCGGCGGGTTCTGCAGGTCGGCGTCCAGCGTCACCACGATGTCACCGCGACTGTGCTCGAAGCCCGCGAGGATGGCCATGTGCTGGCCGTAGTTGCCGTTGAACAGAATGGCGCGGGTGACGTCGGGGCGCAGGCGCTGCTGCGCTGCCAGCAGGGCTGCCGAACGGTCCCTGCTGCCGTCGTTGATGAAGATGATTTCATAGCGCTCGCCCAGGGCGTCGAGCGCTGGATAGAGCCTGGCGAACAGCGCAGCCAGCCCGGCTTCCTCGTTGTAGACAGGAACGACGACCGAAACGGCGGGGGGAAGAACGAAGGTGCTCATACGCCGAATTCTCGCAGCACCGCGTCGAGAGCGCCGCAGACGCGCCCGATATCAGCGTCGCGCATGGCGGGAAACAGTGGCAGGGTGAGAATGCCCGCGCCGACGCGCTCGGCATGCGGAAAGTCACCGGGCTTGAAACCCAGCTTGCGGTAGAGGGTGAACAGGTGGATCGGCGGGTAATGCACACCGGTGCCGATGCCGCGGTCTTTCAACGCCTGCATCACGGCGGCACGCGGAGCAGCCGATGGCAGCACGATCTGGAACATGTGCCAATTGCTGTTGGTGAAGTCGCGCACTGGCAGCTGCGCGCCACGCTCGGCCAGTTTCATCGCGTCGAGTACGGCGAAGTAGGCCTTTGCCAGCTCGGTGCGGCGGCGGTTGAAACTGCCCAGTCGCTGCATCTGTCCCCAGCCCACGCGTGCGGCCACGTCGGTGAGGTTGGCCTTGCCGCCGACCACGTCGACGTCCATGCCGTCGAGCCCGGTGCGGCGCACGCCTTGCAGGCGCAGGCGCTCGGCCAGTTGCGGGTCGGCATCGGCGGGAAGGACCAGGCAGCCACCTTCCAGGCTGGTGGCATTCTTGTTGGGGTGGAAGCTGAATGAAGCGAAGTCGCCGAAGCTGCCCACGCGCCGGCCTTGCCAGGTGCTGCCGATGGCTTGCGCCGCATCCTCCAAAATCCGCAGTTTGTAGCGTGCGGCCAAGGCACCAATGGCGTCCAGGTCGCAGGGAAGGCCGGCCAGATGCACCGGCAGGATGACCTTGGTGCGTGACGTGATGGCGGACTCGATGCGGCTGGTGTCGAGGTTGCGGGTGACCGGGTCGATGTCGACGAAGACCGGGCGCGCCCCCACCGCCAGCACCACATTGGCCGTGGCCACCCAGGACAACGGCGTGGTGATGACTTCGTCGCCCGGACCCACGCCCAACATGCGCAGCGCGACTTCCATGGTGACCGTGCCGGAGTTGAAGGCGCGCACCATGCGGCCGCCGAAGAACTCGGACAGCATCTGCTCGAACTTCGTATTCCAGGGCCCGGTGGTCAGCCAGCCCGAACGCAGCACCTCGATCACACCAGCGATGGTGGCCTCGTCGAGGTCGGGACGGGTGAACGGCAGGAAATCAGTTTCGGCCATGGGCGGCATCCTCAGGAACGTGCAACCACAATCACACCGATGATGATGATGGCAATGCCGATGAGTTTCTGCGCCGTCAGAGCCTCGCCGAACAGCCACCAGGCGACGAAGGCTGTGACCACATAGCCCAGCGACAGCATAGGGTAGGCGATGGACACCTGGACCCGGGTCAGCGCCAGGATCCACACCACCACCGAGACCGCGTAGAACGCCAGTCCAAGAAGGATCTGCCACTGCAGGGCAAAGTGCAGTCCGGCATGCCAGATGTTTTCCAGGCTGAAAGAAAAACGGCCGGCTGTCTCGGCACCAGCCTTGATCAACAGCTGCGCGGCTGCATTCAACAGCACACCCGTGAGAACCAGGGCGAAGGCGACGGCGCTCATGGCTTGGCTCCGGTGGGTGGGGACGTGGTGGGGGCATTCCAGGCGGCAGACAGGCGCGAGGCGGCAGCTTGCGCTGCGGTTCCGTAGTCCTGTCCCGGTTTTGCAATGACCACGTAGCGAGGAGTGCGTTCGATGACTTGCAGCGGCAGATGCATGGCCCGCAGCGCGCCCAACTGCCCGGCTGGCATGAAGGCCAACGGCAGGTGGTCCCGCTGCCATCGCCGAGCGAAGTCGGCCAGCGTGGGAACCCACAATTGCGGTTGCTGCGTGATGCCGAAGTGCAGCTCGCCCTGGTACTCCACCACCGTCACGGTCCGGCGCAAGTAGAACGGCAGCGTCTGGTCATAAGTCCCCACGACATAGAACGGCTGACCGGCATGAAGCCATGGCCGGATGGCGGCGACCACATCCTTGGTCGATGCCGTGCGCCCCAGAACCTGAAACCCCTGCGACGCCACCGTGAAGCCAAGAAACATGCAGATGGCCAGCGCCAGCACGGCAGCGCTGCGGCGCCCGGCCTTCTCCCAGCGCCAGGCCAGCGCGCTGCCGACGATGCCCAGCCCCGCGGTGATTTCCAGCCACCAGCCGTATTGCTGGTACAGCGAGCCGGGCGTAATCGCGTTGCCGGCGCGCCAAAGCTGGGTCAAACCCACGGCGGTCGCCAGCGAGATGAAGCCATAGAGCGCAAACTGCCGGCGCAAGGCACCGCGCTGGGCATGGGCGAAATGGTTGCCGATCATCAGCGCCAGCGCCGGAAACACCGGCAGGATGTAGGACGGCAACTTGGAGTGTGAAGCGCTGAAAAAAACGAAGATGAACACGACCCAGATCAGCAGCGCCCAGTTGGGTTTGAAACTGGGTCTGCCGGTAACCACTGTGCCCGCGCTCGGGGCTTCGATGCCACTGGGCTGCTTCCACGCATGCCGCAGGCCGCCGAACAAACCACCCACCCAGGGCAGCACGGCGAGCAGCAGGATGGGGAAGAAATACCACCACGGCCCAGGCCGCGCCAGTTCCGGCGTGAGAAAGCGGGTGAACTGCTGGTAGATGAAGTAGTAATCGAAAAACTCGGGATTGCGCAGCTGCACCAGCACATGCCAGGGCAGGCCGATCGCCAGAAAAATCAGCAGGCCGGTGACGATGTGCAGCCGCTTCCACAGGCCCCAGTCGCGCGTGACCAGGGTGTAGAGCACCAGCGTCATGCCGGGAAAGGCCGGGCCGATAAGCCCCTTGGACAGCAGCGCCAGCGCCATGAAGGCCCAACAGGACCACATCCAGTTGCGGTTCTGCGCCGGCGTTGCAGCATCGCGCTGCGCCAGCAAAAAACTCAGCAGGCTGCCGCTCAGCATGGCCGACACACCCATATCCAGGGTGTTGATGTGGCCCATCGCCACCCAGTACAGGCTGCTGGCCAGAATGGCCGCTGCGTACAGCCCGGTGCGGGCGCCGAAGACGCGCCAACCCGTGTAGCCGGTGAGCACAATGGTGAGGAAGCCGGTGAGTCCGGTCCACAGCCGGGCTTGCCATTGGCCGAGGCCGAACACCTCGTAAGCCACGGCCGTAGCCCAGTATTGCAGCGGAGGCTTCTCGAAATATTTCAGGCCATCGAGATGCGGCGTGACCCAGTTGCCGCTGGTCACCATTTCACGTGGAATTTCGGCGTAGCGGCCCTCGTCCGTGGGCACCAGATCGCGGTAGCCCAACACCCCGAACCACAAGACAGCCAGCATGATGGCCATCATGCACAGCATGCTGCGTGAGGGGAGACGGTCTTGCTCTGAGGATGGGGTCACGGCACTGGCGCTAGCGATACAAGGGCCCGAGCAGTCCGCGAGCGGACTCCCCCTGGAGGGGACAACGAAACCCGGGAGTGGCTTCTCGATTCCCGCAGAGCCGTTCTGGTGCCGGTGAAAGGAATCGAACCCTCGACCTTCTCATTACGAATGAGCTGCTCTACCAACTGAGCTACACCGGCGGCAAACGTGAAATCTTAACTGATCCAACGCGTGAAACGGTCGATCAGACGTTGCCGCGCTCGCATCCGTGCAGCCGTATTCATGGTGCTTCATGGTGATACGCATGCAGCAGGGCGACTTCTTCGCTGCTGCCCAGCATGACGGCCGCACGTTGATGCAGGCTGGTCGGTTGGATGTCGAGAATGCGCTGCGTTCCGGCCATGGCCATGCCGCCCGCCTGTTCAACCAGAAGCGCCATGGGGCTGGCCTCGTAGAGCAGGCGCAACTTGCCGGCGCGGTCGGGCTCGCGCCGGTCCCAGGGGTAGAGAAAGACGCCGCCGCGACTGAGCACGCGGTGCACGTCGGCCACCATGCTGCCGACCCAGCGCATGTTGAAGTCCTTGCCACGCGGCCCGTTCACACCTTGCAGGCATTCGTCGATGTAGCGCCGCACGGGTGGTGCCCAGTGGCGCAGGTTGGACATGTTGATGGAGAACTCACGGGTGGATTCGGGGATGCGCAGGCCTTCCTGCGTCAGCACGAAACTGCCCTGGTCGCTATCGAGGGTGAACATGGCCACGCCGTGGCCGAGCGTGAGCACCAGCGTGGTTTGCGGGCCGTAAGTGCAGTAGCCGGCGGCCACTTGCTGGCGTCCGGGTTGCAGAAAGTGCTCGGGGCCGACTTCGCTGACGCCATCGGCCAGGTGCAGCACCGAGAAAATGGTGCCGATGGTGACGTTGACTTCGATGTTGCTGGAGCCGTCGAGCGGGTCGAACATCAACAGGTATTCGCCGCGCGGATAGCGGTGCGGAATGGTGTGGATGCGCTCCAGTTCCTCCGAGGCCATGGCCGCCAGATGCCCGCCCCATTCGTTGGCTTCGAGCAGCACGTCGTTGGCGATGATGTCGAGCTTTTTCTGCACCTCGCCCTGGATGTTTTCACTGCCGGCGCTGCCCATGATGCCGGCGCTGGCGCCTTTGCTGACGGCGTGACTGATGCGCTTGCAGGCGCGTGCCACTTGCTCGATGAGCAGGCGCAGCGAGCCAGGAATATGGCCGTGGGTGCGTTCTTGCTCGATGAGCCAGCGCGACAGGCTGATGGTGGTCTCGGACATCGGGGTTTCCTGCGTGTTGGAGTGACGGCTGCGGATGCGGTGTGAATCAGATCGGCTGTTGATCAGGCCAGGGCCTTGCCCAGGATCTCGCGGGTATCGGCCGACAAGTCTGGATGGGCCGCGAGTTCGCGCATGACGGGCTCGACCACCTGAGCGTAGGAGGGCGCGAGTTTGCGCCAACGGTCCAGCGCGCGGGCCAGACGGGCGGCGATTTGCGGGTTGATGGCGTCGAGCGTGCGCACCTGCTCGGCCCAGAACCCGTAGCCAGCGCCATCGAGGCGATGGAAGGCGCCGGGGTTGCCCTGGCAGAACGTGGAGATGACACTGCGCGCACGATTGGGGTTGCGTATGCTGAAATCGGGGCGCTGCATCAGGGCACGAATGGCACGCATCTCGACCCCAGGCGCGCTGGCCTGCAACGCAAACCATTTGTCCATCACCAGAGGCTCGTGTGCGAACTGTGTGGCGAAGCGCTCCAACGCTGGCGCCGCGAGCTCGGCACGGCTGCCGACCAGGGCAGCGAGGGCGTCGAAGCGGTCGGTCATGTTGTCGGCATCCTTCACCAACTGGTAGGCGCGCCCTTGCCACACCGCATCACCCGTGAGACAAAGGTAGGACAGAGCGAGATTGCGCAAACCGCGGCGGCCGGCGCCGGCGAAATCGGGGGTGTAGCCGCTGACGGGTGCAAGCGCATGCCACGTTTGCTCCCAGTCGGCTCGCAGTTGTTCTGTGAGGACCAGGCGCATGGTCTGGCGGGTTTGATGGATGCGTGCCGGATCGATTGGGCTGAGCTGCTCGGCGATATAGCCTTCGCTGGGCAGCGTGAGGGCAAGTTCCTTGAATGCGGGATCGAGCGTGGTGTCGTGCAGCACCGCACGCAGGGCATCGAGGTAGGCCGCGTCCAACGGGAGATTGCCGTCCTGCAGGGCGGGCAGCAAGCGGGCAAGGGCCAGGCGCTGTGCCGCCTCCCAACGGTTGAAAGGATCGGTGTCGTGGGCCAGGAGCACCTGACGGTCCGCGTCGCTCAGACCGTCGTCGAGCAGCACGGGGGCCGAGAAGCCACGCAGCAACGAAGGGATGGGCTCGGCGTCCACCTCATGCAGCACGAAACTCTGCTGCGGCTGGCTGAGCACCAGCAGGGCCTCGGTGCCGCGCGCGCCGGTTTCCATGTGGAAGCTCAGCGCCTCGCCACCGCGGGCCAGCAGGCCCAGGCGCACGGGGATGATCTGCGCTTGCTTGTCGGGCTGGCCGGGTGTGGCGGAGCAGGCTTGAGTCAAGCTGAGGGTGTAGCTGCGGGCGGTGGCGTCATAGCGGCCAGTGGCGCGCAGGCGGGGTGTCCCGGCCTGCGAGTACCACAGGCCGAACTGGGATCGGTGCATGTCCAGCGCCGAACCGGGGTTGGCGTCGGCCATGGCGGCGAGGAAGTCGTCGCAGGTCACGGCCTGGCCGTCGTGGCGGGCGAAGTAGAGCTTCATGCCAGCAGCGAAGCCGGCGCGGCCGACGAGCGTTTGCATCATGCGCACGACTTCGGCCCCTTTTTCGTAGACCGTGGGGGTGTAGAAGTTGTCGATGGCCACGTAGCTGTCGGGGCGCACCGGGTGGGCCATGGGGCCGGCATCCTCCGGGAACTGCACGGCGCGCAGTCCACGCACGTCCTCGATGCGTTTGACCGCGCGGGCCGATTCGCCGCCAGTTTGCGCCGCCAGATCCTGGGTGAACTCCTGATCGCGGAACACCGTGAGGCCTTCTTTCAGGCTGAGCTGAAACCAGTCTCGGCAGGTGATGCGGTTGCCGGTCCAGTTGTGGAAATATTCGTGGCCGACCACCGACTCGATATTCATGTAATCGACATCAGTGGCGGTGGCTGGGTTGGCCAGCACGTATTTGGTGTTGAAGATGTTGAGGCCCTTGTTCTCCATCGCGCCCATGTTGAAGTCGGAGACGGCGACGATCATGAAGCGGTCGAGGTCCAGGCTCAGGCCGAAGCGCTGCTCGTCCCAGGCGACCGAATGCACCAGGGACTGCATGGCATGCTCGGTCTTGTCCAGGTCGCCTTCGCGCACATACACCTGCAGCAGGTGTTCGCGGCCATCGGCCGCCCGGATGCGCTGCTCGCGGCACACCAAACGCCCGGCCACCAGCGCGAACAGGTAGCTGGGCTTGGGGAAAGGATCCTCCCACACCGCCTCCATGCGGCCGTCGTCGAGCGGGCGCTGGCTTTTGAGGTTGCCGTTGGACAGCAGCACCGGGTACTTGGCCTTGTCGGCGCGCAGCACCACGGTGAAGCGGCTCATCACGTCCGGACGGTCGGGCCAATAGGTGATGCGGCGAAAGCCCTCGGCTTCGCATTGCGTGAAGAAGGCATCGCCCGACAGGTACAAGCCCGACAGGCGCGTATTGGCACGCGGTGAGCAGGCGGTGACGATGTCGAGTTGAAAGACGCCAGGCAACTTGTCGAGTCGGATGCCGCCGTCGGTGGTGGCGTAGACCCAGGCCTTGCCGTCCACGGTGAGTGACTGCAACGTCAGATCTTCGCCGTCCAGAAACAACGGAGCGTCACCCGGGGCGTCGGCCAGGCGACGCAGTTGCATATGGCTTTTCACCCGTGTGCGATCGGGATCGAGGTCGAACTCGAGCGTGACCCGGTCGACGGCATAGGCCGGCTTGGCGTAGTGCAGGCGGGAGATGACGGGAGCTTGATCGGTGCGCATGGCGGTCATCCGGTTGATGCATCGGGCGGAAGGGGAGAGAACGTCAGAACACGGCGGGTGGCTCAGAGCCCTTGTTTCAGGCTGGCGGAAATGAAGTCGTCGAGGTCGCCGTCGAGCACCTTCTGGGTGTTCGACATTTCCACCCCGGTGCGCAGATCCTTGATGCGGCTCTGGTCGAGCACGTAGGAGCGGATCTGGTGCCCCCAGCCGACGTCGCTCTTGCTGTCCTCCAGCTTTTGCTGCTCGGCCTGGCGCTTGCGCAACTCATGCTCGAACAGGCGCGAGCGCAGCATGGCCCAGGCCTCGGCGCGGTTCTTGTGCTGCGAGCGGTCGTTCTGGCACTGCACGACGATACCCGTGGGAATGTGGGTGATGCGCACCGCCGAATCGGTCTTGTTGATGTGCTGACCACCCGCGCCGCTGGCGCGAAAGGTGTCGATGCGGACATCGGCCGGGTTGATGTCGATCTCGATCGAGTCATCCACCTCGGGATAGATGAACACGCTGGCGAAGCTGGTGTGACGCCCGCCGGACGAGTCGAACGGGCTTTTGCGCACCAGCCGGTGCACGCCGGTCTCGGTGCGCAACTTGCCGTAGGCGTAGTCGCCTTCGACTTTGATGGAGGCGCTCTTCACCCCGGCAACGTCGCCGGCGGATTCTTCCAGCACGTCGACCTTGAAACCCTGGCGCTCGCTGTAGCGCAGGTATTGGCGCAGCAGCATCGAGGCCCAGTCGCAGGCTTCGGTGCCGCCGGCACCCGCCTGGATGTCGATGAAGCAGTTACCGGGGTCCATCGGGTTGGAGAACATGCGGCGGAACTCCATGTCCTCCACGCGCCTGGCTGTGGCTTGCACATCGGCCTCGATCGACAGCAGGGTCGCGTTGTCGCCCTCGTCGCGCGACATCTCGAACAACTCCTGCTCGTCCGCCAGTTCACGCTCGATGCGCTCGATCTCCAACACCACGGCTTCCAGGCCGCGGTTTTCCTTGCCCAGTTCCTGCGCGCGCCTGGGGTCGTCCCAGACCTTGGGGTCTTCCAGCGCGGCGCTGACCTCTCTCAGGCGAGCCGACTTGGCGTCGTAGTCAAAGATACCCCCGGAGCGAGCGCGTCCGCTCGGACAGGTCGCGCAGTTGGGCGGAGAGGGTGTTGAGTTGTTCGGCTTCCATGATGGCTTGTTGGACGTTGGATGGAGAGGCGCGCATTGTCGCACCGGGACAGTACGAACTTATTTGAAAAAGTCCCGAACCTTGTCGCCCCAGGTCTTGCCCCCGGGTGAATGGCGGTCGCCTCCGCGCTTGAACGACTCGTCGAGCTGCTCCAGCATGCGGCGCTGCTCCTCGCTCAGTTTCACCGGCGTTTCCACCTGAATGTGGCAGTACAGGTCGCCGGGGTGGCCGGCATGGATGCCCTTGATTCCCTTGCCGCGCAAGCGCAGGGTCTTGCCGGACTGCGTGCCTTCGGGCAGGTCGATCTCGGCCGGGCCGGAGAGGGTGGGCACCTCGATGCGCGAACCCAGCGCGGCAGCGGTCATGCTGACTGGAATTTTGCAGTGCAGATCGTCGCTGTCGCGCTCGAAAATGCTGTGTGGCTTGATCTGGATTTCCACGTAGAGGTCGCCCGGAGGGCCACCGTTCACGCCCGGCTCGCCATTGCCGCTGGAGCGGATGCGCATGCCGGTATCGATGCCAGCGGGAATTTGCACCTCCAGGGTTTTCTGCCGCTGCACGCGCCCCTGACCATGGCAGGTGGCGCAGGGCTCGGGGATGATCTTGCCGTTGCCACCGCAGGTGGAGCAGGTGTGCTGCATCGCGAACGGGCCCATGCGCTGCGTGGTGGCGCCACTGCCCTTGCAAGTCGGGCAGGCCTTGGGTTTGGTGCCGGGTTTGGCGCCACTGCCGCCACAGGTGTCACAGGTGTCCCACGAGGGGATGCGCAACGATTTGTTCACCCCGAGAGCGGCTTCTTCCAGTGACAGGCTGAGCGAGTAGCTGAGGTCGGAACCGCGATACACCTGCTGCCCGCCACCGCGCTGCCGACTCCCGGCACCGCCGAAAATCTCTTCGAAAATGCTGCCGAAGTCGCCAAAACCGCCAGCAGCGCCGCCGCCCATGCCGCCGGCGGAAGGGTCCACCCCGGCATGGCCAAAGCGGTCGTAAGCGGCGCGCTTTTGCGGATCGGTCAAGGTTTCGTAGGCTTGCTTGGCTTCCTTGAAATGTTCTTCGGCGGCCTTGTCACCCTGGTTGCGGTCCGGGTGGAATTTCATCGCCAGTTTGCGGTAGGCCTTCTTCAGGGTGTCTTCGTCCGCGTCACGGGAGACGCCCAGAATCTCGTAGAAATCGCGCTTGGCCATGCTTGAAACGATCCTGTATGAAAAACGCAAAAGGGGAGGGTGCTGACACCCTCCCCGCAATCAGCATGCGAACAGCATGCCTGTATTCTCCAGCGCCGCGGCTCAGGCCTTGCCGTCCTTGACTTCCTTGAACTCGGCGTCCACGACCGTCTCATCGTCGGCGCGGCCAGAGGCGCCGCCGGCTGAGGCGGACCCTGTCGCAGCCGCCGCGGCAGGGTCTTGGGCATACATTTTCTCGCCCAATTTTTGGCTGGCGCTCATGAGGGCCTCGGTCTTGGCTTCGATCGCCGCCTTGTCGTCACCCTTGATGGCGTCGTCCACCTCTTTCAGAGCAGCTTCGATGGCAGATTTTTCACCAGCGTCGAGCTTGTCGCCATGCTCGGTCAGCGACTTGCGCACGCCATGCGAGGCAGCCTCGGCCTGGTTGCGGGCATCCACCAGCTCACGCTTCTTGTGGTCTTCAGCGGCATTCACTTCGGCATCGCGCACCATGCGCTGCACCTCATCCTCGCTCAGACCGGAGTTGGCCTTGATGGTGATCTTGTTTTCCTTGCCGGTGCCCTTGTCCTTGGCCGAAACGTGCAGGATGCCGTTGGCGTCGATGTCGAAAGTCACCTCGATCTGCGGCGTGCCGCGAGCAGCCGGCGGAATGCCTTCGAGATTGAATTCGCCCAGCAGCTTGTTGCCCGAGGCCAGCTCGCGCTCCCCCTGGAACACTTTGATGGTCACGGCCGGCTGGTTGTCATCGGCAGTGGAGTAGACCTGGGTGTGCTTGGTCGGGATGGTGGTGTTGCGCTTGATCATCGGCGTCATCACGCCGCCCAGGGTTTCGATGCCGAGGGTGAGCGGGGAGACGTCGAGCAGCAGCACATCCTTGCGGTCGCCGGCCAGCACCGAGCCCTGGATGGCGGCGCCCACGGCCACGGCTTCGTCGGGGTTGACGTCCTTGCGCGGCTCTTTGCCGAAGAACTCCTTGACCTTGTCCTGTACCTTGGGCATGCGCGTCATGCCGCCCACCAGGATGACATCGGAGATGTCGCCGATCTTCACACCCGCGTCCTTGATGGCCTTGCGGCAGGGTTCTATGGTGCGCTCGATCAGTTCTTCCACCAGGGCTTCGAGTTTGGCGCGCGTGAGCTTCAGACTCAGGTGCTTGGGGCCGCTGGCGTCAGCCGTGATGTAGGGCAGGTTGATTTCGGTCTGCTGGCTGCTGGACAACTCGATCTTGGCCTTCTCGGCGGCGTCTTTCAGGCGCTGCAGCGCGAGCACGTCCTTGGACAGGTCGACGCCGGACTCTTTCTTGAACTCGGCGACGATGTAATCCATGATGCGCTGGTCGAAGTCCTCGCCGCCCAGGAAGGTGTCGCCGTTGGTCGACAGCACTTCGAATTGCTTCTCGCCGTCCACATCGGCAATTTCGATGATGGAGATGTCGAAGGTGCCTCCGCCCAGGTCATACACCGCAATCTTGCGGTCGCCTTTACCGACCTTGTCCAGACCAAAAGCCAGCGCCGCGGCGGTCGGCTCGTTGATGATGCGCTTCACATCCAACCCGGCAATACGCCCGGCGTCCTTGGTGGCTTGGCGCTGGCTGTCGTTGAAGTAAGCCGGCACGGTGATCACGGCTTCGGTCACTTCTTCACCGAGGTAGTCCTCGGCGGTTTTTTTCATCTTGCGCAGGACTTCGGCCGAGATCTGCGGCGGCGCCAGTTTTTTGCTGCGCACGTCGACCCAGGCATCGCCGTTGTCGGCACGCACGATGCTATAGGGCATCATGCCGATGTCCTTTTGCACTTCCTTTTCCTCGAACTTGCGACCGATCAGGCGCTTGACCGCGTACAGCGTGTTGCGCGGATTGGTCACCGCCTGGCGCTTGGCCGGAGCGCCGACCAGGATTTCACCGTCTTCCATGTAGGCGACGATCGACGGTGTGGTGCGCGCGCCTTCGCTGTTTTCAATGACCTTGGGTGCGCCACCTTCCATCACTGCGACGCAGGAATTGGTGGTGCCAAGGTCGATGCCGATGATTTTTGCCATGTCGAACTCCGTGTTTGTCGTGGGTATCTTGCCGGCCGTGACGGCTCGTGGTGATGATGGGCTGCCGCCCGGCACTCATATGCATCAAATGCTGTCGATTGCCCGTGATTCAAGCGCCTGGCTGGCCATTCGCGTCTGCCGCGGGACTTGCTGCCGCGGCGACCGTCACCATTGCCGGCCGCAAGGTACGTTCGGCCAGGGAGTAACCTTTTTGCAGCACGCTCACCACGGTGTTGGCGGCCTGCTGCGCCGGCACCGAGGCAATGGCCTGATGCCGGCTCGGGTCGAAGCGCTCGCCCGCGGCTGGAGCCACCTCCTGAATGCGGCTGCGTTCGAAAGCACCGCGCAATTGGCTGAGGGTCAGTTCCACACCCTTCTTCAGCGCCTCGATGCTGCCGCTGGGGTCGGCCAGCGCAGCCTCCAGGCTGTCCTTCACGGGCAACAGCTCCTGCGCCATGGCTTCTACGGCGAACTTGCGCGCTTTGGCGGTTTCCTCTTCGGCACGCCGCCTTGTGTTTTCCGCCTCGGCCTTGGCGCGCAGGAACTGATCTTTGAGTGTGTCGAGTTCGTCCTGGGCGATTTTCAGGGCGAGCTCAAGCGCATCAGGCGCTTCATCCTGCGGCACGTCTGCGGATTGCAGATCGGCGGGCTGGGGTGCGATGGGCTGTTCGGCTGACGGCATGGACATGGGGGAGATGGGTTGGGCTTGAAGCGAAAAATGCAAATATTGTCGGCATGTGGGGGCGAGCCGGCGCAATTCAAGGCAGGGACGTCGGATTTTCCGGCCGTGGCGCCGCGGAATGGGTCTGTCCGGGGCTGTAAAACACCACGCTGTCGCGGAAGTTCAGGCGCATGAGGCCGAAGGCGAGCCCGGAGCGCAAGAAGCTGGGCAGACGGCTGCGTGCCACCCACACCGCCACCGCCTGCCCCTGGGCGCGTGCCTGCACCAGCGCCTGCGGGCCCACGCAGATCGAAGCTTGCGGTGCATGGCGGCAGCCGAACCACAGATCCGCGCTGGTGCTGTCGATCACCCGCAGTGGACGCCAGCCATACAGCAGCAACGAGGCATCATGGTCCTCGAAGGTTTGCCAGGAGAACATCGCCGCGCCCCCCGGCAGCGCCGCGTGCAGAGTCGCGGCCACCTGCTTTTGCGAGGTGTCGGCCGTCTTGGCGATGTCCAACTCGGTGGCAAAGCCCACCATCACCACCCCGCTCAGGCCCAAGGCCAGCAGCCCGGCCTGCAGGCGCCTGCAGGCCAGGAGTGCCCCCGCCAGCAGCCCCAGCAACGCCACCCCGCCGATGAGCGCCGGCAGCAGCGCGAATTGCGCCTGCGGCAAGCCGATCTGTCGCCAATAGGCCTGCACCGCAGGCATCAGGCTGACCCCACCCAGCACCGCGGCAAACACCCCGAACAGCGCCGCCCCTCCGCCCAGCCAGGGCAGCAGGCGAGGCAGCACCCCCTGGTCTGCGGCCAACTGCAGCTTGATCCCCAGCCACCAGGCCACCAGCGGCACCACTGGCAGCAGGTAATACGCCCCCTTGTTGCCCGCCATGGAGAAAAACACGGTGAGCACCACGGCGGCATTGCGCGCCCAGCGCGCCGAGTCCAGGGCCAAGTCCGCCCCCGAGTTGCCCTGCAGTGGCGGGCTGCGCCAGGCCAGCAGGGCCAACAGCGCGCTCCACTGGAAGAACCCGATCAGCAGCCTGGGGCCGTAATACCACCAGGGGCCGGCGTGGTAGTCGTCGGGGATGCGCCGCCCGAGAAAGCGCATGATGGTCTCGTTGATGAAGTAGAACCAGGCGAAGCCGGGCTGCTCGTGCAGGGCGGCCAGATGCCAGGGGGCCACCAGCAGCACGAACAGGGCGATGGCCCAGGGGTCGAGATAAAAGCGCAGCAGCGCCGCGCGTGTCCAGGCGCCCGGTGCCCACAGCAGTTGCAGCACGGCGATGAGCCCCAGCAGCAGCAGGGCCTCGGGGCCTTTGGTGAGGGTAGCGAGGGCCAGGGGCACGGCGGCCACGCGCAGCCACCCGCGCCGACGCTGGTGCACGCCCAGCACCGTCAGGGCCAGGGCGCTGAGCCACAACAGCAGCATGAGGGGGTCGAACAGGATGGTGCGGGCAATCAGCACCAGGCCCAGCGCGGTGCCGCTGACCAGGGCGGCGAAACGTCCAGCAACGCGGGTGCCAAGATGGCGCCCGTAGGCGATGCAGCCGGCGCTGATGAGCCAGGCGGCCAGGGCGTCGGGCAGGCGTGCTTGCCAGGTGCCGGCGCCAAAGGCCTTGAAGCTCAGGGCCATGAGCCAGTACAGCAGCGGGGGCTTCTCGATGTAGGGTACGCCGTCGAGATGGGGAATGATCCACGAGCCCCCGCGGGCCATGGCCCAGGCGATGTCGGCGTATAGCGCTTCGTTGTTGTCGCGAATCGGCGGCCCGCCCAAGCCCCAGAACAGGCACGCTCCGGCAACCAGCAGCACCAGAGCATCCAGTGCTGCGTCAGGGGCCCACTCCGGTAAACAGCGCAATCGATGTGACAACACGGGAACTTGGCGGATGTCGAGACGCCAAGCAATGTTCGGCTATCTGCGCACAATCGTTTGAATTGGAATCGCCCATTCTAGGCAGGGGCTCGGCGCCCGGGCTGCGTCAGCGCAGGGGCAGGCCATCAACATGCAGGCTCGACGTGTACGACTCCCGCGTGAGCGAGTTGGTTCAAACGTTGTCTGCTCCCATGGCTTCGGCGCGGTCGCGACTGGCTTTGCGCTGGGCCGTATCAGCGATCCGGTGCGTCGGCCAGCCCTGCAGATGGGTTCCGATCAAGCTGGAGAAGGTTTCAACCCAGTCAGGATCGGCGTTGAGACAGGGGATGTAGTGGTATTCACGTCCTCCGCTCGAGAGGAAGGCCTGTTTGCCCTCCTTGGCGATTTCTTCGAGCGTCTCCAGGCAGTCGACGGCAAATCCCGGGCACACCACATCCACGCGTTGGGTTCCAGCTTTTGCGAGCGCACGCAGCGTGGGCTCGGTATACGGTTGCAACCAGGCCTGCTTGCCGAAGCGTGATTGGAATGTGATTGTGTAGCGGCTTGCATCCAGCCCCAGGGCCTCACCCAAGAGGCGACCAGTCTTGTGGCATTCGCAGTGATAGGGGTCGCCGAGCTTGAGGGTGCGCTGCGGCATGCCGTGAAAACTCATGATCAGTTGTTCGGCTTGACCATGATCGGCCCAATGGCGCTGAATTTTCCTTGCCAGGGCCGCGATGTAGCCGCAATCATCGGCATAGCTGCGCAGGGTGCGGAGTTCCGGCTGACGACGGATACGACGCAGCCAGGCCATGACGACATCGAGCGACGACGCCGTGGTTGCGGCGCTGTACTGCGGATATAGCGGCACGAGCAGCAGGCGTGTGGTGCCTTGCGCATGCAGCTCGTCGAGGACGGTTGCCGCAGCCGGGTTACCGTAGCGCATGGCATGACGGACGATGACTGGGTGCCCTCGTGTGTCCAGGCTGACCTGCAGGGCTCGTGCCAGAGCTGCGGTGCCGCTGGCCAGGGGCGAGCCATCGGCCTGCCAGATGCTGGCGTATTTGGCCGCAGACTTCGGCGCACGCAACGGCAGGATGACGCTGTTCAACAGCGGGAGCCAGATGGCACGCGGAATTTCGACGACGCGCGAGTCGCTGAGAAATTCACGCAAATAGCGGCGCAGGGCAGGAGCCGTGGGGGAGTCGGGTGTTCCCAGGTTCAGCAGGAGCACGGCCGTACTCGGGGCCGTGCCATGGATGTACTGGCGGTCTGCGACGGATCGCTGCATGGAAGGCGGAGCGTCGAATCAGGCGTCGTGAAGCTGGAACAGCACGGTGGGCGCCGTCGGGTCGGTCGGTTTGGCGCCCAGGCAGATTTCACCTTGTCCATGCAGCACGCATTCGTTACGGCGCAGGGCGAGCACATTGTCCTGGCTGCTGTAACGCACCCAGGTCCCATTACTGGACAGGTCTGTGAGCATGAAATAGCTGCCGCGCCACTCGATGCGCGCATGCTGACGGGAGACGCGAATGTCGTTCACGGCGAACTCCGCTGCTTGCGTGCGGCCGATGTGGATGGGGCTTTGTTCGGGGCTGAAGTCCTGGGCGGTATCGAGCCAACACAGGTTGAGCCGCTGCGTAACGGCAGAGAGGACGGTGGGCTGGTGCGGCAGGGTCTGGCTGTTTTGCCAACTGGCATCCCATTCGATCTGGTGGACCGGGACAGGCACGTCGTAACCACGCAGGAAAATGGCGCCGAGGCTGCGAAGCCGCGCCAGAAGTTCCAGCGGCAGACCCTCCATGACGGCATCACTCACCAGAATTTGCCCGCCACCGGCCGAGTCGGAAAGCCGTGCTGCGGCATTCACGGCGTCGCCGAAACAGTCGCCCGGCGTCAGGACCACAGGGCCGCGCGACAGGCCGATTTTCAGCGGAACGGCGATCGGAGTTTTGCCACTGTGGCCCCAGTTGGCGAGGGTTCGCTGCACCTCGCTGCAGGCATGCACCGCCTCGGCATTGTTGTCGAACACTGCGAGGACGCCATCACCCAGGGTCTTGACGACTTGACCATGGAATTGGCTCACCGCGGTCGACATGGCGTCAGTCACGCTGGTCATGAGTTTTGCCGCAACGGCGTCACCCAGTGATTTGTATAGCCCAGTACTGCCGACGACGTCGGCAAATACGACTGTGCGAACGACGGGTTTGCGCAAATTCGACATAGCCGCGAGTCTAGCGTGAAACGACTGAATTTCGCACGCCGCAGGCCGGGGCAGAAGGGCAGAAAGGCGCCCGCGGGCTCCCATGAAAAAGCCCGGCAGGTCCGGGCTTTTTCATGGGAGCGGTTGTCAGAGCGAGTCGAGAAAGCTGCGCAGCTTGTCCGAGCGGGTCGGGTGTTTGAGCTTGCGCAGGGCCTTGGCCTCGATCTGACGAATGCGTTCGCGTGTCACGTCGAACTGCTTGCCCACCTCTTCCAGCGTGTGGTCGTTGGCCATTTCGATGCCGAAGCGCATGCGCAGCACCTTGGCTTCGCGGGGTGTGAGGGAGTCGAGAATGTCCTTGACCACTTCGCGCAGGCTGGCTTGAAGTGCCGCATCGGTGGGCGCCAGCATGCCGGTGTCTTCGATGAAGTCGCCCAGGTGGGAGTCGTCGTCGTCGCCGATGGGTGTTTCCATCGAGATCGGCTCCTTGGCGATTTTCATGATCTTGCGCACTTTGTCTTCCGGCATTTCCATTTTCTCGGCCAGCATCGCAGCATCCGGTTCGGTGCCGGTCTCCTGAAGATATTGACGCGAAATGCGGTTGACCTTGTTGATGGTTTCGATCATGTGCACCGGGATGCGGATGGTGCGCGCTTGGTCGGCAATCGAGCGTGTGATGGCCTGGCGGATCCACCACGTCGCGTAGGTGGAGAATTTGTAGCCGCGGCGGTATTCGAACTTGTCGACCGCCTTCATCAAGCCGACGTTGCCTTCCTGAATCAGATCGAGGAATTGCAAGCCGCGATTGGTGTACTTCTTGGCAATGGAAATGACCAAACGCAGATTGGCCTCGATCATTTCGCGCTTGGCCTCACGGGCCTCCTGCTCACCCCGGCTCATCTGGGCGTTGATGTCTTTGAAGTCCTGCAACGGTACGACCACACGGGTCTGGGTGTCGATCAGCCGTTGCTGCAATTCCTGCACTGAAGGCAGGTTACGCGCCAGGATGGGCGCATAGGGCTTGTTCGATGCCGCCAGCTTCTCGGCCCATTTCAGATCGAGTTGGTGACCAGGGAACGATTTGATGAACTCTTCCTGCGGCATGCCGCAGCGGTCGACCACGATGCGGCGAATTTCGCGTTCATGGCGACGCACTTCGTCAACCTGGCTGCGCAGCAGGTCGCAGAGTTTCTCGACAGTGCGTGCCGTGAAACGCACTTCCATCAGATTTTTGGAAATCTGGCCCTGTGCTTTCAGGTAGGAAGGCGAGCGGTAGCCGTCCTTGTCGTAGGAGCGGCGCATTTTCATGAAGGCGTCGTGCACCTGGGCAAAGCGTTCCAGCGCCTTGGCCTTGAGCTCTTCCAGTTTCACGGAACTGGCCGCAGCGGCGGCCTCCTCGTCATCTTCCTCGGTCTCGTCGGCCAGGGCGAAGTCCACGTCTTCCTCCGCCACGTAGTCGTCCGACTCGTCATCGGAGACCATGCCGTCGACCACTTCATCCACTGGCAATTGGTTGCTGGCGATGCGTGTGGCCATCGCGAGAATCTCCGCCACTGTGGCGGGCGACGCGGAGATCGCCAGCATCATTTTGCGCAGGCCTTCCTCGATGCGCTTGGCAATGACGATTTCACCCTCGCGGGTCAGCAACTCGACCGTGCCCATTTCACGCATGTACATGCGCACCGGGTCGGTTGTGCGGCCGAATTCTGAGTCGACCGAGGACAGTGCAGCCTCGGCTTCCTCTTCAGCCTCCTCGTCACTGGAAGCGGTCGGACCGTGCTGGTTGAGCAGCAGGGTCTGGGCGTCAGGGGCTTGCTCATAGACCGCAATGCCCATGTCATTGAGCATGCTGATGATGGTTTCCAGCAGATCCGGATCGGCTAGGTTGTCGGGCAGGTGATCGTTGATTTCGCCGTAGGTCAGGAAGCCACGGGTCTTGCCGAGCTTGATGAGGTTCTTCAGGCGCTGGCGGCGGCGGCCGAGTTCCTCTTCCGTGACGTTCGAATCGTCATAACCGAATTCCTTGAGTAGTTGCTTTTCTTTGGCGCGCGAAGGCCGGCGGCCGCGTGGCATGGGGGCCGAAGGGGTAGCGCCGTCGTCGGCGTCATCGGGCATGTGGGCGCGGAAATCGTCGCCTGGAAGGTTTTTCTTGTCGGCCTTGGATTGTGGTTTGTTCGCGGCCAGCGCAGCGGCAGCCTTCGCCTTGGCGGCACCACGCTCAGCCAGCTTCGCCAGGGTTGCTGCATTCGGCGTTGCGAGGGTCTTGGGGGCGGCAGGCTCAACCACGTTGGCGGCTTTAAACGCTTTGAGCACAGGTTTGGCGGCCTTACCGCCGGTGGTTTTCTGGACGACGGCGGAAACGGTTTTTTGGGTAGGCATATCTTGAGGCTTGTGTGAGGATGACGCCGAGGCCTTGCGACCGGCTGAAGCTTGTTTGGCAGCGAGTGTCGTACGCGCAGTCTGTGCCGGAGCCTTGTTTTTGCTCGAACCAGCCTGTTCCTTGGCTTTGGAAGGTGCAGACTTCGGTTGCGGCATGTTCAAGCTCCTAGGTTCGACTTTGTGGACATGGCGGGGTCATGGGAGGGCAACGCTTCCGTGCCGACCGCAATACGCGCGAATCGCACCGCGAAGACCCCACAACGCTCTCATGCTCTGCAATTTCCCGTGCAGTTCGGTCTCCGTGGCGCTCCCAAGTGCTGTTGTGTGCATGATTCAGGCCGAAATCGGCCGTAAACCCACGGAACAGCATCCCCACCAACCCCTGCCTTGTAGACTTCAGGAGAAAGTCACAGAAAAACGTTTAATTATAGTCAGCAGGTCAATATTGCAAGACTGCAGGGCATGTCGAAGCGACGGTTGCGATTCGACTGAATCGGACGGGAATCGTTCGACCAGGACTCGAGCCTTCACCCCAGTTCGCGGCGGCGGCTCAAGAGACTACGAAATTCAGCCCTGGTCGCCTCGTCGATCAGCCCGTCACGGCTGAGTTCCTCCTGCCGCTGCCGGATGCGTTCCAGTTCGACCCAACGCAATGCGCCCATCAGATCCTGATGCGCACTGGCTGGCTCGGCTTCGAGTCCATCCGCGACGCCCATCGATTGAACCTGATTGAGTAGCCCAGCCAGCCGCAGCCCCTCCCACAAGGCCGAAGCGCTCGAGTCGGGATAGGCGTCGAGTTGGGCTTCGAGCCAACCGGCAAGCGCCTGGGTGCTGCTGCCGTCTTGCATCAGCAACTCGTGTTGAGACGGGCTCAACGTGTTCCAGAGTTCGGGTTGCGCCAACAAGATGCGCATCGCCGTTTGTGCATGATCGGTGCGCAGGCCTGCAAGGCGGCTGGCGCGCTGGGTGGCCATGCTGGAGCGGCGTTCGGGTCGGCGTTCGTTCTCTTGGCGTCTGGCCTTGCCCGTGCCGGCATGGCGCTCCGGCAAGGCCAGGGCAGGGCGCAGTTCTGCCAACGGCATCTCGACTCTTTTGGCGAACTCACCAAGGATCTGCGACTTGAGTGCCGAATCCGGCAGCAGCGCGAACAGCGGGCGGGCGCGGGCGATGGCCTGCGCGCGTCCCTCGGCCGTGCTCATGGCGAGCCCGGAACCCAGGGTGTCGAGCAAAAACACCGACAGCGGTTGGGCCCGGCCCACTTCGCGCTCGAACGCATCGGCGCCGTGTTCCCTCACGAAGCTGTCCGGATCGTGCTTCGGCGGCAAAAACAGGAACTTGGCTGACCGCTCATCACTGAGCGCTGGCAGGGCAGCTTCCAGTGCGCGCACGGCGGCTTTTTGTCCTGCGGTATCGCCATCGAAGCTGAACACGATTTGCCCGCAGTGGCGGAACAGTTTTCTGACATGCTCGGCGGTGCAGGCCGTGCCGAGCGTGGCGACGGCATTGCCCACGCCATGCTGGGCCAGGGCAATGACGTCCAGATAACCTTCGACGACGAGGGCGTAGCCCTGGCGCTGGATGACCGCACGTCCCTCGAACAGCCCATACAACTCCTCGCCCTTGTGAAACAGCAGGGTTTCGGGTGAATTCAGGTATTTGGGTTCACCTCGGTCGAGGATGCGTCCGCCGAAGCCAATGAGTTCGCCTTGCATGTTGCGGATCGGGAAAGTGATGCGGTCGCGCAAGCGGTCATAACGCCGCGTGACCGCCTGGCCCTGCGACGCACCGGGTTCGATGGTCTCGCCCAGATCGTCGCGCGCCACCACCAGGCCGGATTGGACCAGCGGGTCGGCTTCGTAGTTCGGAAACACCCGGGCTAGTCCTTGCCAGTCGTCCGGCGCGTAGCCCAGACCGAAATGCCCGGCGATTTGGCCGCTCAGACCGCGTCCTTTGAGATAGGACACGGCACGCTTGGAGTCGCGCAGTTGGACGCGGTAGAAGCGGTTGGCTTGCTCCAGCACGGCTTGCAGGTTTTGCTTCAGGCTGCGTTGCTCGCGATCCTGCTGAGCTTGCTGGGGGTCCAGCGCGGCGACGGGTAGGGTCATGCCCGCTTGCGATGCCAGTTCGCGCACCGCGTCGGGGAAGGTCAGGCCCAAGTGATCCATCAGGAAGCCGATGGCCGTTCCGTGAGCGCCGCAGCCAAAGCAGTGATAGAACTGCTTGCTGGAACTGACCGTGAACGAGGGTGATTTTTCGCTGTGAAAGGGGCATAGCCCCTTGTGGTTGGTGCCGGCTTTTTTCAGTTGCACCGAACGTCCCACCACCTCGACGATATCGGTGCGGCCGAGCAGTTCCTGGATGAATTCTTGAGGAATCAGGGACATGGCCGATCGCTGGGGTGCAGGCCGGGGCCGGCGGACAATCTCTGCGCCTATTTCGGCGGCATGCGGATGGCGCCATCCAGGCGGATGGTTTCGCCGTTGAGCATGGGGTTGGTGACGATGGCCTCGACCAGTCGGGCAAATTCATCGGGGCGACCGAGCCGGGAGGGGAACGGTACGGCTGCGCCGAGGGCAAGGCGCACGGCTTCGGGCATGCCCATCAGCATGGGGGTCTCGAAAATGCCGGGGGCGATGGTCATGACACGAATGCCATCGCGCGCCAGGTCGCGCGCCATCGGCAAGGTCATGCCGACGATACCGGCCTTGGAGGCCGCGTAGGCGGTTTGGCCGATCTGACCGTCGTAGGCCGCAACCGACGCGGTGTGGATGATGATGCCGCGTTCGCCATCAATCATGCTCTCCTGCTGCGCCATGGCGGCTGCGGCAAGGCGAGCCATGTTGAAACTGCCAATAAGGTTGACGTTCACCGCGCGAGCAAAAGAGTCCAGCGGATGTGGGCCATCCTTGCTCAAGGTGCGCGTGGCGGGGGCGACGCCCGCGCAGTTCACGAGTCCGCGCAGGGGGCCGAGTTTCTGCGCCTCGGCGACGGCTGCTTGGGCCTCGGTGGCAAGGGTCACATCGCAGTGCGCATAGCCGCCGCCGAGTGCTTGCGCGAGTTCCTGGCCAGCAGCATCCTGCACATCGGCGATGAGCACTTTACCGCCGGCCGCAGCCAGACGGCGCGCTGTGGCAGCACCCAGGCCGGAGGCGCCGCCGGTGACGATGAAGGCCTGCTGGGGGATGTGCATGGCTCGGGTTCTCCCGTTGCTTGTTGGGGCTCAGCCCAGGGCCGTGAAAATGCGCTGGCTGACTTCGTCCACCGAGCCGACGCCGGAGATCCTGGCCAACCTGGGGGCTTGCGCATCCCCGCTCTGGGCCCAGCGGGTGTAGTAGTCCACCAGCGGCCGAGTCTGGGCGCGGTATACGGCCAGACGCTTGCGCACGGTCTCCTCACGGTCGTCGTCGCGTAGCACGAGGGCTTCGCCCGTGATGTCGTCTTTCCCGGTCGCCTTGGGCGGGTTGTAATGCACGTGATAAACGCGGCCGGAGGCCGGGTGCACACGGCGCCCGCTCAGGCGCTCGACGATGTCTTCATCGGGCACGTCGAACTCCAGCACGACGTCGATGTGCACATCGGCTGCCTTCAGCGCGTCGGCCTGGGCGATGGTGCGGGGAAAGCCATCGAACAGGAAGCCGGGCGCGCAGTCGGGTTGCAGCAGGCGGTCGCGCACCAGGCCAATGATGATGTCATCCGACACGAGCGCGCCTGAATCCATCACGGCCTTGGCCTGTCGGCCCAGCGGTGTGCCGGCCTTGACAGCGGCACGCAGCATGTCGCCAGTGGAAATCTGGGGAATGGCATAGCGTGCGCAGATGTTGGCGGCCTGTGTCCCTTTGCCGGCGCCGGGTGCGCCCAGCAAGATTAAACGCATGAAAACTCCCGCTTTCTTGTCATTGGAAAGAAGCCCTGAAACAGCTTTTCAGAATAGCACGCGAGCCCGGCAAAAAGCTGACGCCCGGGCCGGGTTGGCACCGCGTGGCGCCGCCTGATCCAGCACGATTTCAAGCTCCCGGCGCCGGTCGAGCCGTTGATCCTGATGCCTCACCTGGGCCCTAGGGCAAAACCTGCATCAACCGGCGCACGCGGGCCAGATCTTCAGGTGTGTCGACCCCTGGTGCCGGTGCTGCGTCCACACGTAGCACGGCGATGCGCCGACCATGCCAGAGTGCGCGCAATTGTTCCAGGGCCTCGGTCTGCTCCAGTGGGCAGGGAGGCAAGGCGGCAAACTCTTGCAGGGCATGCATGCGGTAGGCATAGAGGCCGACATGGCGCAGGACGGGAAGCTCTGGCGGCAGGCTGTGGAGCGCAGCCGACGTTGTCCACGGCGTGTGCGTGCCGCCGGTTGCGAAGGCATCACGGTGCCATGGAATGGGGGCGCGTGAGAACAGCAGCGCATGATTGCGAGCGTCGAGAACGACCTTGACCACATTGGGATTGAATACATCGGCCGCATCATGAATGGGATGCGCCGCCGTTGCGATGGCGGCTTGCGCATCACTGGCCAGGCATTGCGCGCAGGCGCGGATGAGGGCGGGGTCGATCAGCGGCTCGTCTCCCTGCACGTTGACGATGAGGGCGGCTGCGGGTAGCAGGAGTTGTTGCGCGACTTCGGCAATGCGGTCGGTGCCACTGGCATGGTCGGCGCGGGTGAGCAGGGCCTCGATGCCGTGGCTGGAGCAGACGGCTGCAATCTGCGCATCATCCGTGGCAACGGCCACGCGGCCTGCACCGCTGCGCTGTGCCCGCCGGGCAACATGCACCACCATGGGCAGGCCGGCGATGTCGGCAAGCGGCTTGTCGGGCAGGCGGGTCGAGGCGCGGCGTGCAGGGATGAGGACGGTGAAGTCCAGGGTGGTCATGTGCCGCGGTCCGGTGTCGGGTGCCCAGCGGGAGAGACAGACGGGCTGTCGGCCGGGTGTTGACGATCAAGTCCCTGGTCGCGCGCCTGCTCGACCAGCATCACCGGGATGCCGTCACGAACCGGAAAAGCCAGCAGGTCGCGTGGGCAACTCAGTTCCTGCGCAGATCGGTTGTAGTCCAGTGGACCCTTGCATACAGGGCAAACCAGGAGGTCAAGCAGGCGTGAATCCATGGGGGTGATCCGGACGCGCGGCCAATCGCGCAAGCAGCCAGGGAAAAAAGGCAGGGTCAACTTCTAGCAACAACTCGACCGCCCAAAGTCGGTCAAGGCGGGGAAACGAAGGTTTGCATTTTAGGGCGTCCTTCTCCGTGATGAGCAGGGCTGCAGCCTCGATCTGGCGGAATGGATCGGCTTCGAAACTGTGGTGGTCGGACAAAGCCAGCGTGATCCCCAAGCTGACGCCTGTGCTGCGCAGCATGTCGAAAAACTGTTCGGGGTGGCCGATGCCGGCCGCTGCCGCCAGGGTTTGCCCGGCATGGCGCAGGAGGAAGGCGTCCAGACTCAGTTGCTCGCCGGTCGCGAGCTGGCGCACCAATCCGAGTTTGCGATGCAAAACAAAGCCGGGCGCGGCCAGTGACAGACTCGCCTGGCTGGTGACGCGTAAAGCTGGACCAAGCGTGGCGTCACGCGGGCGATTCCAGGATTCGCGCAAGGGGCCGGCTGGCAATAGCCAACCGTTGCCGGGGCCGCGCAGATCGGTCACCACCAGTTCGACGTCACGCGCCAGCGCCAGATGCTGAAGGCCGTCGTCACTGAGCAGGACGTCCACCTCGGGGTGGGCGCGCAACAGGGCTTGTGCAGCGGCTACCCGACGGCGTCCAACCCAGACCGGACAGGCCGCGAACCGGCGCAGCAGCAAGGGCTCGTCACCGGTCGTGGCCGGGTCGGCATCCGGCTCGACCTGCAGCGGATCCGGTCCCATGTTCTTGCGACCGTGGCCGCGCGAGACGATGCCGGGCTTCCAGCCCGAGCGGCTCAGGTGCTGCGCGATGGCCAGCACCAGCGGCGTCTTGCCGGTTCCGCCGACGGTCACGTTACCCACCACGATGACGGGCAGGGGGGCGCGCCAGGACCGCCTCCAGCCGTGTTGATATGCCAGTCGCCGCAGTGCGGCCAAGGCGCCAAAAAGTCCGGAGAGGGGAAGCAGCAGCCAGGCTTGCCAGCGGCGCCGCAGCCACCAAGCCGGCCAGCCCGAGGCAGCTTGTCCAGCGGTGCGGGCTGAAGGCTGCGGAGGAATCACGTGCCTGGCGAACGTTGGGTGGCGAACGTGAGCTGGCTCAGGCCGGCCACGCGCGCGGCTTCCATGATGTTGATGACGGACTGCTGGGTGCTTTGCGCGTCGGCACTGATCACGACCATGGTGTTGGCATTGCCCTTGGCCGCCTGCGTCAGCGAACTGGCCAGATCCGCCACGCTGCGGCTGGGGAGGACATGGCGGTCGACGGCATAGGTGCCGTCACTGCTGACGGCAACCACGATCTCATGCGGGTAGTGTTCGGCTTTGGGTGCATTCGCCGTGGGCAGGTTGATCTTGAGCTCGGTGTACTTCGAGTAGGTGGTGGTGATCATCAGAAAAATCAGGATCACCAGCAACACGTCGATCAATGGAATCAGGTTGATTTCCGGCTCTTCAGGCCGCGGGCGCTGGAAATTCATGAAGGCTCCTGCCCGGCATCAGGGCGATATCCGCGCCGCGACTTCGAGTTGGGGCTGCAGATGCGTGGCCAACCTGCGCGCGGCCTGCTCCAGTTCGATGCCGAAGTCGTCCACCCGGCCACGAAAGTAGCGGTAGAACATGAGGGATGGCACGGCAATGATGAGCCCGAAGGCCGTGTTGTAGAGCGCCACGGAGATGCCGTGCGCCAGCAGTGTCGGGTTGGTGCTGCCGCTGGTTTGCGAGCCGAAAATCTCGATCAGGCCGACCACGGTTCCGAGCAAGCCCAGCAATGGCGCGGACGAGGCCACGGTGCCCAAGGCGTTGAGATAGCGCTGCAGACTGTGCATCACGGAGCGGCCGCTGTTTTCCAGATCTTCGCGCACGCTTTCAGCCGTGGCATGCGGCCTGCGCACGGCACGAAAACCCGCAGCCAGAACCACGCCCAACGGCGAATTGCGCTCGAGTTTGTCGATGGTGTCGGGGGAAGGAATGGAGCTTACCGATACCGCCATGGCCTCTTCCAGCAAGCGTGGCGGGATCACTTTGGCGTTTCGCAACGAAGACAAACGCTCGAGGATGATGGCAAGGGCAGCGATGGAGCAGGCAATCAGGGGCCAGATGGGCCAGCCTGCGGCTTCAACAATGCTGAGCAAGATGGAAACCTCGGTGTTGGAGGGGGTCAGGGTCGGGCGAGCACCACCATGGTAAACGCTTGAACGGCGCCACCAGACTCGAAGTCCCGGAATCCGGACCGGATGCAAGCGGGCTCCTGCAAGGCCAGCGCACAGCATGTCGATCCGTGTCCAAAACCCAGCCCACACAAGCCGGATGGTGCGTTGTCCCAGGGTACGCAGCGTCAGGTCGCAAGCGACTCAGGCCGGTGCCGGGTTATCCCAAAAAATTGTGGATAACAATGTGTGCAACAGCGGTCTTGCTGGTCTAGGCGACTGAATTCCAAGGCCCGGATTTAATGTGACTGTTTTTTGAACACAAAAAATTTCTTATGAATCAAAGAGATAAATCAGATCTTCAGGTTCCTGGCGTTTGTTTGCAGGCTGCAGGGCTTATGTTCGGTATTTGTGGACAGCTTGTGTCGCGGACAAGCGCAAGCCGGAGTTGGCCGCATGTCCGCTGATCTTGGGACCGAGCGTTGGGGAACGCAGTCCTGGAGCGTCGCCCGACTGGCGCGGGCGCTGTCCGACACCTTGTCGGCGCACTTCGGTGCGGTCAGAGTCGTGGGGGAGGTCAGTGGCTTCACACGCGCAGCAAGCGGGCATTGCTATTTCGCTCTGCGGGATGCTGCGGCGCAACTGCGCTGCGTCATGTTCCGCCAGCGCGCCTACCTGCTGGACTTTGATCCGCGCGATGGTCAGCAGGTCGAAATCCGCGCGGTGGTTGGCCTTTATGAACCTCGCGGGGACTTGCAACTCACCGTGGAATCCATGCGCCCGGCCGGACAGGGGGCGCTGCTGGAGCAATTTCTCCGGCTCAAGGAGCGTCTGCAAGTCGAGGGCCTGTTTGACCCTGGTCAGAAACAGCCCCTGCCTGCGTACCCACGCGCGGTCGGCATCGTCACGTCGCGACAAGCTGCTGCATTGCAAGATGTTCTTGCCACGCTCAAGCGCCGCAGCCCTCAGGTTCGAGTCGTGATCTACCCCGCCAGCGTGCAGGGAGCGGGGGCTGCGCCGGAACTCGTGCAAGCCCTGAAACTGGCGGAACAACGCGCCGAGGTGGATGTGCTGCTGCTGGTGCGTGGTGGAGGGGCCATGGAAGATCTCTGGCCCTTCAATGACGAGGTCCTGGCACGCGCGTTGCACGCTTGCCGCCTGCCTGTGGTGTCGGGAGTGGGCCACGAAACAGATTTCACCATTGCCGATTTCGCCGCTGATGTTCGCGCCACCACCCCCACAGCCGCTGCCGAATTGTGTGCTCCCGCCTTGGCCGACTTGCGCTTGCAAGCGCTGCAACTGGCGCGTCACCTGCAGCAAGCGGTGGCGCACTGGCAAGGGCGCGAACAGCAGCGCCTGGACCGGCTGCATCTGCGCCTGCCCAAGCCGGGACGCACGCTGCAGGGGGCTGCGGTCCGGCTGCGCGGCTTGCAAGCGCGTCTGCAAGATGGCTCGCGGCGCCTGCTTTTGGAGCAGATGCATGCCTGGGCGCAGCGAGAACGTCAGTTGAAGCTGCTGCCCGCGCGACACGGGGCTGAGCGTCGGGCGCGGCTTCAGGCCCTGGGCAGTCGCCACGACCAGACGCTACGCCAGAACTGGAAGCTGGTGCGCAGCAAACTCGCCGGCCAGGAGCAGCGTCTCGCTTTGCTCGACCCTGCCGCCACCCTGGAGCGGGGATATTGCCTGGCCTGGTCGGAAGATGGAAGCCTGCTGCACGATGCGCGACAGATTCGTGGCGGCCACAGCCTGTTGTTGGCTACGTCCGAGGCCGCTGTGACCATGGACATTGGCGAGGTCGCGCCGGTCAAGCATCCCCTGTCAACTCCCTGAAGGGGTTGCGTCAAGTGGGTTGCTGAAGCGGCGGGAAGCGCCCGGATGCAGCCAAGGGTCGGCGCGACTTCAACCTTGACCTCCTCGGTGGTGTGGCGTCAGTTCCTGCCCGGCGTCTTCGTTCCGGCAGACTCCTAAAATAATCGACTGTTCTTCGCAGTCCAATTTCGAAAGGCTATCCCATGGAACACCAACTTCCCGCACTGCCATTTGCCCTGGATGCGCTTGCGCCGCATATGTCGCGTGAAACCCTGGAGTATCACCACGGCAAACATCACCAAGCCTATGTCACGAACCTGAACAATCTGATCAAGGGCACCGAGTTCGAGGCCATGCATCTCGACGACATCATCCACAAAGCACCAGCCGGCGGCATCTTCAACAACGCGGCCCAGATCTGGAACCACACATTTTTCTGGCATTCCCTCAGCCCCAAGGGCGGTGGCGAACCTGGGGGGGCGTTGCAGAACGCCATCAACAAGAAATGGGGGAGCTTTGCCGCATTCAAGGAGGCCTTCCACAAGTCGGCCGTGGGCAACTTCGGATCCGGCTGGACTTGGTTGGTGAAAAAAGCCGACGGCTCCGTCGACATCGTCAACACCAGCAATGCGGCTACGCCACTGACTTCAGCCGACAAGCCGCTGTTGACCGTGGACGTGTGGGAACACGCCTACTACGTTGACTTCCGCAACCGCAGGCCTGATTTCGTCAAGACCTTCCTGGATCACCTCGCCAATTGGAGTTTTGCCGAGCGCAACTTCGGTTGAGGTCAGGATCAAGCTGCCGCTCTTGTCCAGGATGGTGATGTCCGGCGCGGGCAAGATGTGGCGGCTTGAGGGCGTTGGTATGGCTGCTCGCAGCAGCACCGACCGCCCACCGCATCAGCGTGCAGCAGTAGTCCCGAAGGGTTTGCCGCGCAGTTGGAAGCCGGGTTGTAGGCCGCGCTGTGCAAACCAGCCCAGCGGCATTTCGAGCGCGAAACGCACGTTTTGCACCGCGCAGTGACTATCCAGCGTCTGCGGCTTCATATCGGCGATATTGGTGATTCGCCCTTGGTCGTCCAGGAACGCCACGGACAGCGGTATGAGGGTGTTCTTCATCCACATGCACACTGGTTGATCGGTGGAGAAGATGAACAGCATGCCGTGGTTGCCGCTGAGTTCGCGCCGATACATCAACCCGGTTTCACGCTGATCTGGTGTCGTGGCGAGCTCGGCGTGAATCAATTGCATGCCCGCCTGCAGGGTGGTTTGTGGGAGGGCGGTCCATTGCGCACGCGCCGGAGGCGCGAGACTTAGAAACCCGAAGCAGACCAGGATGCCGAAGAGGCCGCCCCGCATCGTTGGGCTTGGGTTGGGGGTCAGTTTCATCCGGGGCTTCCTTGTGCCGAATTTGTACCCGAGTATTGTGCCCCAGCCCTTCGGCCCGGGCGCCACGCGCGCCGGCCGTTGCAAACACAGGATGCAAAAAAAAAGCGCCCGAAGGCGCTTTGAGCGGGCCGAACGAAACCGGCCCTGATGCGGTGTGGAGCGACCGGGGATTACTTGGCGGCAGAGGCGGCAGGGGCCTTCTTTTCCATGGCTTTCTTGTGCATCGCCTTCTTGTGCATGACCTTCTTGTGGTGCTTCATGGGCTTGTGCGCTTCGGCCTTGGCGGCAGCAGCGGGCTTGGCGGCTTCAGGGGCGGCCTGTGCCATCACGGCAGACGCGAGGAACATGGCGAACACGGCGGCAAGAATCTTCTTCATGACTGACCTTTCAAAGAGTTTTGGATGTTGATCCAAGGGGATCGCATCCATAACGCGACCCTGCAAAATTCGGTTGACATGTTCGACGAGCGGGAAACTTCCAGGCGTGTAAGGTTTGCGTCAATCGCCCTCTTGTCTTGATCAGGCCGGCACTTCGGCTCTGCGCTGTGAGGCGATGCGCCGGACATCAGACTTATATCTTATAAAAGACATGATCCCGCGCTCGCGCCCTGACTAGAATGTGTCACACACACGATCCGGAGTCCCCCATGTATCAACACATTCGTATCCCCGAGGCGCAGCGCATCACCGTGGGCACAGACCATGCCTTGCAAGTTCCTGACCATCCCATCGTGCCCTTCATCGAGGGCGATGGCACCGGGGCCGACATTACGCCCGTGATGATCAAAGTCGTGGATGCGGCTGTGGCGAAAGCTTACGGAGGGCAGCGCAAGATCGCCTGGATGGAAATCTATGCTGGCGAGAAGGCAACCCGCGTCTACGGCCCGGATGTCTGGCTGCCCGAGGAAACGCTGGATGCGCTGAAGGAGTTTGTCGTCTCGATCAAGGGCCCGTTGACCACGCCCGTTGGCGGCGGCATTCGCTCGCTTAATGTCGCGCTGCGTCAGCAACTCGATTTATATGTGTGTTTGCGGCCAGTGCGTTACTTCACCGGCGTGCCCTCACCCGTGAAGGCGCCGGAGAAAGTCGATATGGTGATCTTCCGCGAAAACTCGGAAGACATTTATGCCGGCATCGAATGGGCGGCGGAGTCTGATGGGGCGAAAAAAATCATCGATTTCATGATCCGTGAAATGGGTGTGAAAAAAATCCGCTTCCCTGCAACCTCCGGTATCGGCATCAAACCCGTGTCGCGTGAAGGCACAGAGCGACTCGTGCGCAAGGCGATCCAGTACGCCATCGACAACAACCGTGCTTCGGTAACCCTTGTGCACAAGGGCAACATCATGAAATACACCGAAGGCGGGTTCCGCGACTGGGGCTACGCTTTGGCGCAGCAGGAGTTCGGTGCCAAACTCATCGACGGCGGTCCGTGGTGCAGCTTTAAGAACCCGAAGACAGGGCGAGACATTGTCGTCAAAGACTCCATAGCCGATGCGTTCTTGCAGCAGATCATTCTCCGCCCGGCGGAGTATGACGTCATCGCCACCCTGAACTTGAACGGTGACTACATTTCCGACGCGCTGGCGGCTCAGGTCGGAGGCATCGGGATTGCGCCCGGTGCCAATTTGTCCGACACGGTGGCGATGTTCGAAGCCACGCATGGCACCGCGCCCAAGTACGCAGGCAAGGATTACGTCAACCCAGGCTCGGAAATCCTGTCCGCCGAAATGATGCTGCGTCATATGGGTTGGGTTGAAGCGGCTGACCTGGTCATTGCTAGCATGGAGAAGTCAATTCAGTCCAAGCACGTGACCTACGACTTTGCCCGCCTCATGCCAGGCGCCACGCAGGTGTCATGCTCGGGTTTTGGGCAGGTGATGATCGACCAGATGTGAACCCGAGTCCGGTTTGGCCGGTAGGTCAACGCATCACCGACCTGGTCTTTGCATGCCAAGAAAAAGCCGCACGCTGTGCGGCTTTTTCTTGGCTGGTACGTTATGCGAAAGATCAACAGCGTGTGCGTGTTGCAAAGCAGCGCTGTGCACGCGCAACACATCGTCCCGTGTGCTGCAATCAGATCCATGAGGGCAGCAACTTGGTGAACAATGGGGCCTAGCCTTCGGCGAGCAGACGCATGCTGGTAAATCTAAAATCGGTGCATGTCCAAACCACGCAAAATTTCCGGTTCCGACCCTGGTTCTGCGCTTGTCGTTGAGCGCCAGGAGCAGCAACTCAAACCCCCGCCGCTCTACCAGGTGGTGATGTTGAACGACGATTTCACACCGATGGAATTCGTGGTGTTTGTGATTCAGCAGTTTTTCAGCAAGGACCGTGAAACGGCGACGCAAATCATGCTTAAAGTGCATCAGCATGGTCGAGCTGTCTGCGGGGTCTTTGCCAAGGATGTGGCGGCGACCAAGGTTGAGCAAGTGATGGCGGCGGCGCGTCAGGCAGGGCATCCCCTGCAGTGTGTGATGGAGGCCATTTAGGAGAGTGTCATGATTGCCCAGGAACTGGAAGTCAGTTTGCATATGGCCTTTGTCGAGGCACGTCAGCAGCGGCACGAGTTCATCACCGTGGAGCACTTGCTGTTGGCGCTGTTGGACAACCCGTCGGCTGCGGAAGTGCTGCGCGCCTGCTCCGCCAACCTCGATGATCTGCGCAAGAGCCTGGCAGCCTTTGTCAAGGAAAACACCCCTGTGGTGCCGGGTTCGGACGATGTGGATACGCAACCCACGCTGGGTTTTCAACGCGTCATTCAGCGCGCCATCATGCATGTGCAGTCGTCCAGCAACGGCAAGAAGGAAGTCACCGGGGCGAATGTGCTGGTAGCCATCTTCAGCGAGAAGGATTCGCACGCGGTGTATTACCTGCACCAGCAGGGCGTGACGCGGCTGGACGTGGTGAACTTTCTCTCGCACGGGATTCGCAAGACCGACCCGGTGGAGCCTGCCAAGCCTTCCAGCGGTGGCGCAGCCGATGATGACGAGAAGGAGGCCAAGGAAACACCGCTCGATCAGTTCACCCAGAACCTCAACCAGTTGGCACGCGAAGGGCGGATCGACCCCCTGATCGGTCGCGAGGCCGAGGTGGAGCGGGTCATTCAGGTGTTGTGCCGTCGACGCAAGAACAACCCCTTGCTCGTGGGTGAAGCGGGTGTTGGGAAAACCGCCATCGCCGAGGGTCTGGCCTGGCGCATCGTGCAGGGACAGGTGCCCACCGTGCTGGAGCAGGGGGTGGTGTATTCCCTGGACATGGGCGCGTTACTGGCTGGCACCAAATACCGCGGTGATTTCGAACAGCGGATCAAGGCGGTGATCAAGCAGATCAAGGAATTGCCGCACTCGATTTTGTTCATCGACGAGATCCACACCTTGATCGGTGCCGGGGCCGCCTCGGGCGGAACACTGGACGCTTCGAATCTGCTCAAGCCGGCGCTGACCTCAGGCCAGTTGCGCTGCATCGGGGCGACGACGTTCAATGAATACCGCGGTATTTTCGAGAAAGATGCGGCGTTGTCGCGGCGTTTCCAGAAAATCGACGTCGTCGAGCCCAGCATCGAGCAAACCGTGGAAATCCTCAAGGGGCTGAAGTCGCGCTTCGAGGAGCACCACGGCGTGAAGTACGGCGCCGGTGCACTGGCAGCAGCGGCTGAACTGTCGGCCAAGTACATCAACGACCGGCATCTGCCCGACAAGGCCATCGACGTGATCGACGAAGCCGGTGCGGCACAGCGCATTCTGCCCAAGAGCAAGCAGAAGAAGACCATCGGCAAAACCGAGATCGAGGACATCGTTTCCAAAATTGCTCGTGTGCCGGTGCATAGCGTCACCATGGACGATCGTTCCAAACTGCGCAATCTGGAACGCGACTTGAAGAACGTGGTTTTTGGTCAGGACGAGTCCATCAATGCCCTGGCCGCCGCCATCAAAATGGCACGCTCGGGCCTGGGCCGGCCGGAGAAGCCCATTGGCGCCTTCTTGTTCAGCGGGCCGACGGGCGTGGGCAAGACCGAGGTGGCGAAACAACTGGCTTTCGTGCTCGGCATCGAGTTGGTGCGCTTCGACATGTCCGAGTACATGGAGCGGCACACCGTGTCGCGCCTGATTGGCGCGCCTCCCGGCTATGTCGGTTTTGACCAGGGAGGTTTGCTGACCGAGGCCATTTCCAAGAGACCCCATGCGGTGCTGCTGCTCGATGAGATCGAGAAGGCACATCCGGATGTCTACAACGTGCTGCTGCAGGTGATGGACAACGGCACCCTGACCGACAACAACGGGCGCAAGGCCGACTTCCGCAATGTCATTGTGATCATGACAACCAATGCGGGCGCCGAAGCCATGCAGAAGAGCACCATGGGCTTCACCTCCAAGCGCGAGCGTGGTGACGAGATGGTCGACATCAAGCGCATGTTCTCGCCCGAGTTCCGCAACCGGCTCGACGCCATCATCAACTTCCGTGCGCTCGACGAAACCATCATCCTGCGCGTGGTCGACAAGTTCCTGCTGCAACTCGAGTCGCAACTCACCGAGAAGCGCGTCGAAGCCACCTTCACCGATGCCTTGCGCAAACATCTTGCCGCTGATGGGTTTGACCCGCTGATGGGCGCCCGCCCGATGCAGCGCCTGATCCAGGACACCATCCGCCGCGCCCTCGCCGACGAATTGCTGTTCGGCAGACTGGTGGACGGAGGCCGGGTGACGGTGGATATCGACGAACACGGCAAGGTCACGCTCGACATCTCCGAACCCGATCCCAAGCCGCGCAAGCGCGAGGCGGAAGATGCGCAGGTCTGAGCCTTGATGCGGACCGGTGGAATGCAGCGGCCCCCCGCGCTGCATTCCACATGGCGCTCAGCGCTTCAGTTCCAAGCCGTTGGCAAGCTGGCCGAGGGTTTCGAGCACCATGCGGCGCGGCTGAATGTGCACCCCGTGGCGCTGTTCCAGCGTGGTGACCGCGCGCATGGCCAGCAGAGAATGACCGCCGAGGTCGAAGAAATTGTCGCTGACGGCGATCTGCTCCGTGCCCAACAGTTCGGCCCAGACCGCTGCAATGGCGTTTTCGGCCGGGCTGTTCGGGGCGGCTTGCGCGCGAGGACGATGGCGAGCCTGGGAACTCTCCGTCGAGGGCGGCGGTAATGCGCCGCGATTGATTTTGCCGTTGGGCAGGCGGGGCAGGGTGGGCAGCGCGACCACATGCTGCGGCAGCATGTGGTCGGGCAGGCGCTCGCGCAAGGCTTCGCGCAGGGCGAAAACCTGCAGCGCCTGGCCCGCGGCGGGTACCACATAGGCCACCAGCCGCACGTCTTGCGCGCTTGGGGCGTGCGTGGAGACCACCGCATCGGCCACCTGCGGCAGCGCCAGCAAGGCCGCCTCGATTTCCCCCAGCTCGATGCGAAAGCCGCGCAGCTTCACTTGATGATCCAGCCGGCCCAGGTGCTCCAACTGACCATCGTGGCGCCAGCGCCCGAGGTCGCCGGTTTTGTAGAGGCGGGCCTCCGGGTTCTGACCGAACGGGTCGGCGATCAAGCGCTCGACGGTGAGTTCCGGGCGACGCCAGTAACCCAGTGCCACCCCGGCCCCGCCGATGTGGATTTCACCCGGAACGCCGATCGGGCAGCAATGGCCGTGCGCATCGAGCACCCAAACCTGGGTGTTGGCAATGGGGCGGCCGATGCAAATGCCAGCGCGTGGGTTCTCCACCTTCCAGGCTGTCGACCACACCGTGGTTTCGGTGGGGCCGTACAGATTCCAGACTTCGCCACAGCAGCCAAGCAAGCGTTCAGCCAGATCCGGCGGCAAGGCCTCGCCACCCACCAGGGCGCGAAAGCCCGGGGGCGCGTTCCAGCCCGCATCCAGCAGCAGTCGCCAAGTCGAGGGTGTGGCCTGCATCACGTTGCAGCTGCTGCGTTCCAGCAGGGCGCGCAGGGCGTAAGGGTCACGCGCCGTGTCGGCATCGGCGATCACCACCTGCGCGCCAACGGCCAAGGGCAGGAGCAGTTCCAGCACCGCGATGTCGAAGGACAAGGTGGTGACCGCCAGCAGCTTGTCGCTTGGACCCAGTCCCGGCGCCTGAGCCATGCTGGCGAGGAAATTGACCACCGCGCGATGCGGCACCAGCACCCCCTTCGGCCGCCCGGTGGAGCCGGAGGTGTAGATCATGTAGGCCGGATCCTCGGGGCGAGCGTCGTTCGACGCATCGGGTGGCAGCGGCAAGCCGTCCAGACCGGCCCAGAAACCCGGCGCATCCAGCGCCAGCAGGGGCACATCGCAGCCGGCGAACAAGGCTTGCAGCGGGCGGTGACTCAGGATCAGGGCCAGTTCGGCATCCGCTGCCATGTCACGCAGGCGCTGCGGCGGGTAGGCAGGATCGAGAGGCACATAGCAGGCGCCGGCGTGCAGCACCCCGAGCATCGCAGGCACCATGTGGGCACCGCGCGGCAGGCTCAAGCCCACGCGCTGGCCACGGCCAATGCCGCGCTGGCGCAGCAGGCGCGCAAGGCCAAGAGCTTGGGTGTGCAGTTCGGCAAAGTGACTGGGTCGGGCGTCGGCGGTGAACGCGGCCTCGCGCCGTGGTGCCGCAGACATGCCGCCTTGCACATGCCGATGCACCAGCAACTGGGGTGGCAGCGGCACTTGCGTGGCGTTCCAGGCGCCGCGCAGCAGATCGATTTGCCGTGGCGCGGCCAGTGAGAACGCCGAGAGGGCAAGGTCGGGCCTGTCCAGCGCCTGATTGAGGACATGCATATAGCAGTCGAGCAAGCGCTCGGCAGTGGCGCGGGTGTAGAGGTCGGTTGAATAGTCGAGATGGACGTGATGGGTGAATTCGGTGTCGACGTGGATGGAGAGGTCGAACTGCGCGGCGATGCGCTCGAAATCGAAGTCCTCGTAGTCGAAATCCACCGCGGCGAATCGGCCCAGCGGCGCATTGCGCAGATTGAACAACACCCGCACCAACCCGATGGGGTGGCCGACGCGATCGCTGGCCAAGTTGTCCACCAACTCGTCATAGGGCATGTCCTGGTGTGCGTAGGCATCCAGGGCGGTTGTGCGCACCCGCTCGACAAGCTCCCGGAAACTGGGGTTGCCTGACAGATCGGTGCGCATCACCAGGGTGTTGACCAGCGTGCCGACCAGGGTTTCGGTGGCGAGATGGTGCCGATTGGCGATCGGGCTGCCGACGGCGATGTCGGTCGCGCCGGCGATGCGCGACAGCAGGAGATCGAACGCCGCCAGATACAGCATGAACGGGGTGGCGCCCCAGGCGGCGCCAAGCTGTCTCACCTGCGCCCTGATCCTGGGTGTCAACTCGGCCGAGACCTCGTGGCCGCGAAAGGACGGAACCTTGGGCGGAGTATGGTCGGCCGGAAGATTCAGGGGCTGAAGATCCCGCAGTTGCCTCAGCCAATAGGCCGTCTGCGTCTGCCGGCTTGCGACTGCCGCTGCACTGCGCTGCCAGGCGGCGTAGTCCACGTAGTGAACGCCGAGTGGCGGCCAGTCGGGCTGCTTCCCCTGGGCCAGCGCCGCGTAGGCCTGGAGCAATTCACGCATCACGATGATGATTGCCCAGGTGTCGGCAATGGCATGGTGGAACACCCACGACAGCACATGCCGACTCGTATCCAGCCGCAGCAGCGCGATGCGATGCAGCGGTGCGCTGGCGAGGTTGAAGGGCCGGTCCAGGCCTTCGCTCAGCCAGCGCCGTGCGGCAGGCTGGCGCTGATCGGCCGGCAGATGGGTCAGGTCGACATGCTCGACAGTCACGCGCAGATCGGGCTCGATGCGCGTCATGGGTTCGCGTTCTCCCATCAGCAGACTGGCGCGCAGCATTTCATGCCGTTGCACCAGCAAGTCGAGCGCGCGCTGAAAGCATTGGGTGTCGAGCGGACCTCGCAGCAGCAAGGCTACGGGAATGTTGTAGGCGACCGAGGCGGGGTCGAATTGCTGGATCAGCCACATGCGTCGCTGCGAATACGACATCGGCAACAGTCCGTTGCGCGCAATCCGCGGTATTACAACCAGGCTCGTGCTCGCCGGCGCACTGCGCGTTGGCAGGGCCTCCAAATGCTGCGCCAGATCGGCGATGCGAACATGCTCGAAGAGCGTGGTCAGCGCCAAGTCCAGGCCGAGGCGCTCGCGGATGCGCGAAGCCACCTGCGTGATCTGCAGGGAGTGGCCGCCCAGGTCGAAAAAACTTTCACGGGTGCCGAACGCCTTCAAGCCGAGAACCTCGCTCCAGATGGCCCACAGCGCATGCTCGGTGGGCGTGCTTGGAGCGACGATCTCATCGGGCGCAAGGGTCGCAAGGTCAGGCGCGGGAAGGGCCTGGCGATCGAGCTTGCCGTTGGCCGTGAGCGCGAATGCATCGAGGTGGATGTACTGCGAGGGCACCATGTAGTCCGGCAGGGCCCGGCGCAGATGTTCGCGGCAAGCCGCAGGGTCGGGAACCTGCGAGCCCTCATGCACGGTGTAATAGGCGACCAGACGCTTGTCGGACTGCGCATCCAGTGCGGTCGTCACCAGCGCCTGCCGGATGTCGGGATGCAGGGCGAGTTGGTTTTCGATGTCGCCCAACTCGATGCGGAAGCCGCGAATCTTCACTTGATGGTCGTTGCGGCCGATGAACGCGATCCGACCGTCGTCAAGCCAGCGGGCGAGATCACCGGTTTTGTACAACCTTTCGATAGCACCCTCGCCGCAAGGATCGGAGATGAAGCGCTCGGCGGTCAGCTGGGACCGGTGGAGATAGCCGCGCGCCACCCCCAGCCCGCCGATGTGCAATTCGCCCACGGCGCCGATCGGCACGATGCGGCCCATCGGGTCGAGGATGCGCACCTGGACATTGGGCAGCGGGCGGCCGATATGGGGCTGGGACGAGGCGGAGTCGATGCGTGTCGTCGTGGCGTCGACCGTGCATTCCGTGGGGCCGTAGACGTTGTAGAACGCGTGTTCGCGCCGCCCGCACAACTCGGCCCAGAGGGCGCCGTCGATGGCTTCGCCCCCCACCAATGTGACTCGCGGCCAGCCCGGCGGCGGGCGGAGTTCCCCGGCTGCGATGACCGTCTTCAACTGCTGCGGCGTGATGTCCAGCACGTCGACCCTGTGCTGCGTCAAATAACCCGACAACTGCGCAGGATCGAAGCGCACGGACTGCGGCAGCAGCACCAAGGTGCGTCCAGCGGCAATCTGGATGATCTGCTTGATCGCGGCGTCAAAGCCCAGCGAGGCATTGACGCCGACGCGTCTGACATCCGCATGCTGGCGGTACACCGCATATTCCAGTGCATCCAGGAGGTTGCCCACGCTGCGATGCTCGATGAGGACGCCCTTGGGTTTCCCGGTCGAGCCGGACGTGTACAGCAGATAGGCCAGATCCTGCGGACCTGGCGCTGGGGCTGGCGCGGCAGTATCCGGATCCGGCGCATCGGAGGTGCCGAGCGCACCCAAACCCAGGATCCGGGTGCCGCTCGCCACCAGGTGGGTGATCGAGGCAGCGAAGTCGGACAGCACCACAAGCGGTTGGGCATCGTCCAGGATGGCGGCGAGGCGCCCGGCGGGTTGCGCCGGGTCCAGGGGGACGAAGGCGCCCCCGGCGGCGAGGATGCCGAGCAGGCCGGCGATCATGTCCAGGCCACGGTTCGCATGCAGGCCGACCAGCACACCGGGCCCCACGCCCAGCGTGCGCAGAGCCTGTGCCATGGCGTTCATCTGGCGCGCAAGCTCGCCGAAGGTCAGGCGCTGGTCTTCGTACACCACGGCCAGGACTTCGGGCTGGTGGCTGGCCAGGGCGGCGAAGCGCTCGTGGATCAGCACGGGGTTGGGCACAAGAACCGGGCCGCGTCCAAAGTCATCCAGGATGCGATTGTCTTCGCCAGCCATGACGAGGCTGAATGCCTCCAGGGACAGATCCGGGCGCTGCAGGGCTTGCGAGAAAAGCAGGGCCAGCCGGTCGCGGATGTGCTCGGCATCCGAGCGATCCAGGGCGTCGGGGTTGAAGTTCAGTTCGACGTCGACATCGGCGTCACGGTGATAGTCCCGCACATAAATCATCAACGGGGTCTTCGCCAGTCCGTTATGCAGGGGCGTGGCGGTGTAGCTGGCGCCATGCAGTACGCCGTCGGCATCGAAAGGTTCGAGCGAGAACATGAGGTCGTAGATCCGCGCTCGGCCGCTGGAGACCAGGTTGAGGTCACGATGGATTTCCGAGACCGGGAAGTTCTGATGCCGGTAATCGTTGCGCAGATCGGCTGCAATCACTGCCATGAGCGATGCAAAGGATTGCACCGGCTCGCAGTTGATGCGCAGCGGCAGCATGGAGGCAAACATGCCGATCGTCGCTTTTTCCTGCGCGCCGATGCGGTTGTGCACCGGCACCCCGATGCAGATCGACGCTTGCTCCAGCAGTCTGAAGCATGTCAGGCCGAGAAGAGCGAGCAGGAAATGGGCCTGGGATGCGCCCAGGCCCATCGCCACGCGATGCATGGCGTCGTAATCCGTGCGCCGAATGGTCCAGATCACCTGATGCTGGGTCGCCTCTTGCGTTTCGATGTTCCCGGCCGATGGCAGCGGGAACAAGGTGGGCGGGATATGCGGGAAGCGTTGCTGCCAATAGCGCCGGTCGGCCTCGAAGCGCACCGAATGCAAGTAGGACTGCTGCTTGTGCACGTACTCGACATAGGGCGGCGTCGCGGCCGGCGGATCGAGACCGGCCAGCAGGCCGTTGTAGGTTTGCCGGATGTAGCGCAACAGCAAGTGCAAGCCATGACCATCCACGACCAGGTGGTGACAGCGAGCCAGGAGAACATGCCGGGTTTGCGCGATGCGCATCAGCGTGAAACTGCACAAGGGCGAGACACGCAGGTCGAAAGGTTCGAGGAAGCGCTTGCGCAACAAGCGGCGGGCCTGCGCCATGGCATTGGCCTGGTCGGAGAGATCGATCAGCGGCAAGGTGAAGACGAATCGCTCACACACGTGCTGCGTGATCAATCCCGTCGCATCATGACGCGCGAAGGCCAGGCGCAGGACGTCGTGGCAATCGAAAGCGAGCTGGATGGCAGCTTGCAGGGCTGGGTGGTCCAGAGGACCATCGATGTCCAGATAACAGCCGATGTTGTAGAGCGGACTGCCCTCGTGGATGCTCTGGTCGGCGTAGATGTCGAGCTGTTGCGGGGTCAGCGGGAAGTCATACATGACGGTCGTTGGTTGCCAGGGGCAGCGCCGAAAGTTGCCGACGCAAGTCACGCGATGCTCATGTGAGTTGGAAACCCGAGATCGGGCAACCCATGACTTGGGGGTTGGTCATTCCAGCGACGTGGTTTAGCGGCCGAGATCGAGCAAAATGCCGCGCCTCGAGAGCGTCCACGGCGCCAGACGATGCATCGCGCCGTGGATACAAGCCGTCGCCGGCTGCCCTGCGGTTTGCCTGGCGCGGACTCAGCCCAGCTCGGCGTCCAGTACCGATCCACGCGACGCCGTTCCCGCAAGCTTGGCGAACTTGGCGAGAACGCCGCGGGTGTAGCGTGCCTTGGGCGGCTGCCACGCGGCACGGCGGCGGGTGATTTCGGCTTCACTGACGTTGAGTTGCAGGCGCAGGCTGGGGGCGTCGATGGTGATGCTGTCACCTTCGTGGACCAGGGCGATGAGGCCGCCGACCTGCGCCTCGGGCGCCACATGGCCGACCACCATGCCCCAGGTGCCGCCGGAGAAGCGGCCATCGGTGATGAGGCCGACGCTCTCACCCATGCCGGCACCGACCAGAGCCGAGGTGGGGGCCAGCATTTCGGGCATGCCGGGGCCGCCCTTGGGGCCAAGGTACCGCAGCACCAGGATGTCGCCATGGTTGATCTGCCTGGACAGAATGGCTTGCAAGGCGCTTTGCTCGTCGTCGAACACACGCGCCGGGCCGGTCATGCTGGGGTTCTTCAGGCCCGTGATCTTGGCCACGCAGCCTTCCGGGGCGAGATTGCCTTTCAGAATGGCGAGGTGGCCGTGCGCGTACATCGGCGCGCTCATCGGCCGGATCACGTCCTGGTCGGCGCGAGGCACTTCGGAGACGTCGGCCAGGTTCTCGGCCAAGGTCTTCCCGGTGATGGTGATGCAATCGCCATGCAACAGGCCGGCGGCGAGCAGGGTTTTCATCACCTGCGGAATGCCGCCGGCGCGATGCAGATCGGTCGCCACATATCTGCCGGAAGGCTTCATGTCGCACAGCACCGGGGTGCGCTTGCGGATGACCTCGAAGTCGTCGATGGTGAAGGGCACCTCTCCCGCATGGGCGATGGCCAGCAGGTGCAACACCGCATTGGTCGAGCCGCCGGTGGCCATAACCACGGCCACGGCGTTTTCCAGCGCTTTGCGGGTGACGATGTCGCGCGGTTTCAGACCGGCGCGCACGGCAGCCAGCAGAACCTGCGCCGAGTCACGCGCCGATTGCACCTTCTCGTCGTGCACATTCGCCATGGTCGACGAGTAGGGCAGCGACATGCCCATGGCCTCGATGGCGCTCGACATGGTGTTGGCGGTGTACATGCCCCCGCAGGAGCCGCTGGTGGGCACCGAGCATTGCTCGATGGCGTCGAAGTCCACCTGGTTCATGCGACCGGCGGAGAACTCGCCTACCGCCTCGAACACCGAGACGATGTTCAGGTCTTTTCCCTTGTAGTGCCCGGGCAGGATGGTGCCACCGTAGACAAAAATGCTCGGCACATTGCAGCGAAGCATGCCGATCATCGCGCCCGGCATGTTCTTGTCGCAGCCGCCGATGGTCAACACGCCGTCCATCCATTGGCCTTGCACGCAGGTCTCCACACAGTCGGCAATGACCTCGCGCGACACGAGCGAGTACTTCATGCCCTCGGTGCCCATTGACATACCGTCGGCGATGGTCGGCGTGCCGAAGATCTGCGGATTGCCGCCGGCTGCGCGCACGCCTTCAACGGCGGCATCGGCCAGTTTCTGTAGCCCGGAGTTGCAGGGCGTGATGGTGGAGTGGGCGTTGGCGATGCCGATCATCGGATGCGCGAAATCGGCTTTCGTGTAGCCCATCGCGTAGAACATGGAGCGGTTGGGCGCGCGGGCAACGCCCTCGGTGATCATGGAAGAACGGAGTTTGTCGGTCATGGGATTGGCGATGCAAAAGTCGGTGCGAAAGAGGCGTCGAGACAGAAACAAAACGGAAACGAAAGGCAACGGCTCCTGAACCTGGCCGGGTCGAGCCTGTCGTACTGGCAGGCATCTGAACGATCCGGGCTGCGGGTTTGCTGCAGCAGCTGTCCCTCGCGGAGATCGAAACAGCTCGGGTGTGGCCCTTCGTTTCATCAAGATCGGCGGCGCGAGGGAGTCCTCATGCAGACCCCGTACACTTCGCAACCATGCTAATTCATCCCAATTTCAACCCCATCGCCCTGAAGCTGGGGCCTGTCGAAATCCATTGGTACGGCATCATGTACCTGTTGGGTTTCCTCACATTCTGGCTGCTGTCGAAGAAGCGGCTGAAGGATCAACCCTACGCGCGTTTCGGCTGGACTTCGCGCGATGTGGAGGATTTGCTCTTCGCCGGTGTGCTGGGTGTCATCCTCGGCGGCCGGATCGGCTATGTGTTGTTCTATCAACCCGCGTATTACTTCGCCCATCCCGCTCGCATCATCGCCGTCTGGGACGGCGGCATGGCGTTCCATGGCGGTTTGATCGGCGTGATGATCGCCGCCGGCTGGTTCGCCTGGACGCGCAAGGTGGCGTGGATGGATCTGCTCGATTTCGTGGCGCCGCTGGTGCCTCCCGGTTTGGCGTTCGGCCGCATCGGCAACTTCATCAATGGTGAATTGTGGGGCCGTCCGGCACCCGCCTGGTGGCCTGGTGCGATGATCTACCCCGAGTCGGGCAGCATGGTTCCCCGGTTTCCATCCGAGCTCTACCAGATGTTTTTCGAGGGCATCGTGTTGTTCACGGTGTTGTGGTGGCTGTCCCGCAAGGAGCGGCCCCGTGGCTTCATGGCCGGCAGTTTCGCCCTCGGCTATGGCCTGGCGCGTTTCACAGACGAGTTCTTCCGCCAGCCCGATGCCTTCCTGGGCTACCTCTGGTTTGGCCTGACCATGGGGCAACTGCTGTCCATTCCTCTCATCGTTCTGGGCATCGGCATGATCGGGTGGTCCCTGCGCCGGGCCAAGCGCCTGGGCTGGAAACCGGCCGCCTGAGCGACTCAGGCACGAGGCTCAAGCTCGGGTCAGCCAGCCGCGTCGGGCATGGCCCAATCCTGCGGCCGCAGGATGTGAAGGCCTCGGGCGCGTGCTGCCGCAGCCAGGGCGAGCAAGGCTTTGTCGCGTGTCAAGAGCAGTCGCGCTGAATGGCTCAGGGCCAGGTCGATGAATCGTTGGTCGTCCGGGTCGGCGCAACGCAAGACTGGGTTGTCTGCATGGCAAGGCAAGGGGTCGGCAAGCAGGGTGGCGTGTCGCGTGAATCCGCTGGCCACGCGTTCGCGCCGATCGGGAGCCGCGCCGCGTCTGGCAAAGACACCGCGCGTGGCTACCTCAAGCGCTTCTTCCTGCATCGCTGCCGTCGCGATCCACCATGCTCCACCCCGCATCAGGCGCCGGGATGGCGCCAGCATCGCAGCGTCCTGGAACAGCAGCCAGTCGAGCACGACATTCGTGTCGAGGACCCAAAGCGGGGGGCGTTCTGGGAACTCGTCTTCGACGAGCGGCTGACCAGTCGCCAGATTGGTTTGCGCCCGGGGGGCCATCAGGCTCAGATTTGCCCCCAGCCCATGGCATGCACACCTTTCCACAGCATGTAGCTGGCCAACCCAAGCAGAAGCAGCGAAAACACTCGCTTGAGTGATTGCACGTGAATTCGGTGCGCAACGCGCGCGCCGATCGGTGCCATCAGCACGCTGGTGGCGGCGCAGGCGAACAAGGCAGGCAGATAGACGAAACCCAGGGAGTCGGGCGGCAAGCCGTTGGCCTGCAACCCGGAGACGACATAGCCGAACAGGCCGCCCGCCGCGATGGGAAAGCCCATGGCCGCGCTGGTGGCTACGGCGTTGCGCATATGCATGCCGCGCCAGCCCAGGAAGGGCACCGTGAGGAAGCCACCGCCGGCGCCGACGAGCGAAGAGACAAAACCGATGAGGCCACCGACACCGATGAGTGCCGGCTTGGCTGGTAGGGTTTCCCGTGTGTCGGCAGCCTGCCTGCGGCCCGACGCCACCAGCATGCGCAGCGCCGACAAGCCGACGAACACGGCAAAGAACAGCGCCAGCCAGCCGGATTTGAGCAGGCCGGCGACTTGCGCGCCAATGAAGGTGCCGAGCACGGCGCCCATGCCCATCCACAATGCAATCGGCCAACGCACGGCGCCGCGCTTGTGATGTGCGCGCACGCTCGAGGCCGAGGTGAACAAGATGGTGGTGAGCGAGGTGGCGATGGCCATGTGCACGATCAGCTCGGCGTCGAAGTGTTCGCGCGTGAACATGAAGGTGAGAAATGGCACCAGCAGCATGCCGCCGCCAATGCCGAGAAGACCCGCCATGAAGCCCGTGAACGAGCCCAGCACCATGAGTTCAAGCAAAAATTGCCAGGCCATTGCACATCGGAAGGTTGAGGTCGTCGTGCGCCGTGTCACAAATGGGACGACGTTGTGCGCAGAAGAGGTGTCTGCCCAAACCGCGCCGACCATTGATCCCTGAACCCAGTTGGAACAGGTGGGCAAGGTCACCACACTTCGGGAGCGTCTGCGCGAGACACTGCGCGCCCATGCGAAATATTCCAAGCCCGAGGCAAAGCGCATCGGTTCAAGAAATGCCTGATCGGGACGGCCAGGCAGACGTAGCGGATTGTAGGCGGCTGTCGCTCCCCGCTGTTGCCGGGGGCGAGTTGTCAGAGCAATTGACCGTCGGTTTCCAGCGCGGCGTCGAGCCGGCGGTTGATCTGTGCAATCCTGGTCGCCAGCACGGGCAGACCGACCGGAAGCGGGGTTGCCGTTTCTGTATTGGCCCCGGGCCTGGAGGCCAGCATCTTGGCATGGGCCAGGTTGAGCGCCGCCAGAACGGCGATGCGCTCGCGGGCGCGGATCTTGCCCAGTTCGCGAATGCTGCACATCTCGCGATCGACTTCAGCGACGGCCAGCCGCAGCGCGTCCTCCTCACCCTGCGGGCAGGCCAGCATATAGCTCTGGCCCATGATGCTCACTTCCAGGGTGGCGCTGCTCATGGATGCATCTCGCGGAATGGGGTGAGGAAAGCTGGCGCGGTGGCGCTCAGACTGAAGGCTTGGTCGCCGACGTGCCAGACGGGGGGTCCAGCCGGGCCAGCAGGTGATCGACGCGTGCACGCGCTTCATGCAGCCGTGCCCGCAAGGAGTCACGCTCGGCTTCGAGTTGGCGAATGCGATCATCCAGCAAGGCATTGGTGCGTTTGAGCTCGGCGTGACGCAGCACGAGACGATCGGCCTTGTCGCTCAAGGCATCCAGCAAGGCGGGCAACTCGGTCGGCGTCGTCGGCGGGTTCATACGAAGGATTCTAGTGCCAGGATTCGCCTCTTCGAACAGCATGAGCAAGGGTCTTCTGTCACGCCTTGCCCTACCATGATGGTGTTGGTGCTTGCGCGGCCATTCATGGTCGCGCGGTTAAACGGGAAACAGGGTGATGTTGCTTTGCGCGCATCCAGCCTGTGCTGCCCCCGCAACGGTACGTGGACGCAGGCGCGAGCCTGCCGTTTCGATGCTACAGGCCACTGGTCGCCCGCAAGGCACTGGGAAGGCGCATCGGAGAGGTCCACCAGCCCGGATACCGGCCAACAGGCGAAAACCGTAGCGCTGCCCGGGGTGAGGCAGGCTGGGGGCTTGGATCCTGCGCGCCGCGCGGGTTCGCGGCCAGCGTGGCTTCGTGTCGGAGCGATGCGGTTTTCGATTTCGGCAGGCCGTGCGGGGGAGCGCGGCAGCCGCTACCCATCGACCCAAGCTCCATGAGAAACCATCGTTCCACGAAGCCGTGCCGCAACGCGCGCCGGCCTGCCTCGCCCGCCGCCTCATCCCGTGCCATGTCTCCCGGCATGACCTCTGCCGCCCGGCGCGCACCAGCGTTGCCACCGCTGCGCATGCCCATGCTCGGCGCATGCGCCCTGTCGCTTTTGGCGTTCCATGCCGCACAGGCCCAGACGGCGGCCTCAATCACGGCGCTGCCACCGGTGGTGGTGTCAGCTAGCGGCTATCCACAGGCCTTGTCGAGCGCATTGCCCAGTGTGAGCGTGATCACGCGTGAACAGATCGAGGAGTCGGGTGCACAAAATCTCACGACATTGCTGCAGCAGGCCGCTGGTGTGCAGGTCACGTCCAACGGCGGGCCGGGGCAGAGCGGCAATCTCTATGTACGCGGTTTTGGCGGTACCGACGTGCTGGTCCTGCTCGACGGCGTGCCGATCAATGCGCAGGACACAACCGGCACCGCCTATCTGAACAACTTCACGAGCGGGCAGATCCAACGCATCGAAATCATCCGTGGCAACGTCTCGGCGATCTACGGCTCGGGGGCGATTGGCGGCGTGGTGCTCATCACCACGCGCAAGGGCGAGAAAGAGCCGCAGGCCTCGGTTTCGATCACGGCCGGCAGTCGCAACACCGCAACCGTCTCGGCCAATGCCAGCGGGGAAGTGGGGAAGACGCAGTTGCAAGCGGGCATCAGCCGCTTCACCACACAAGGCATTTCGTCGATCAATCCGCAGCAGCAGAGCAATGTCAACCCCAATGCGAACGGCTATCGCAACACCACGATCAACGGCTCGATCGTGCAGGAGTTGACTCCAGGGCAATCGCTGGGGCTGCGCGCCTTTCGCAGCGAAGGCCGGGCCAGTTACGACAGCTACGGCTCCTTCGCCAGCCCGACGGATACCAATCTGAGCAGCACCACGCAGTCCTTGTATCAACTGTTCAGCGATAACCAGTTGACGACGACCTGGACCTCGCACCTGAGCCTGTCGCAACAAGCCACTGCGAACACGGTGGACAACTTCAGCGCGTATCCGTACAGCATCAACTACCGCACCCGGACCCAGCAACTGCTGTGGCGCAATGTGATTCAACTCGACAGTGCCTGGACAGCCACAGCCGGACTGGATCTGCAGCGCCAGTCCATCACGTCGCTGACCGGCTCCGTCAGCGCCACCAGCCGCAATGCCAACGCGGTGTTCGTCGGCTTGAATGGCGCGTTCAGCAGCAATCAAATCCAGCTGAACTTGCGCCACGACAGCATCGACGGTTACTCGGGGCAGAACACGGTTTATTGGGGGTACGGGCGTGCTTTGGGCGGTGGCTTCAAGGCCATTGCCAGTTATTCCACTGCGTTCAACGCCGCTCCGCTGGGCTACCTGTACGCACCGTACTACGGCAACCCAGCGTTGCGGCCGGAGAAAGCCCATTCCGCTGAGGCCGGGCTGCAATGGTCGCAGGGGCCGAATGTGTTGCGTGCCACGCTGTTCCAGACCCAGGCGACCAACCAGTGGATCTATGACTACAACACCGGCATGTTCCAGAACATTGCCAGCAGCCGGACCCGCGGCCTGGAACTGACGGCTCGCGGTGCCTGGGATGGCTGGGCCTACGACGCCAATCTGACCCTGCAGCAGCCGGTCAACACCAGTTTGCCGGGTGACCCGACGTTGCAGCGAAGGGCGCGCAGCCTGGCCAATGTCAGCGTGAACCACGCCATCGGCAATGTGCTGTATGGCGCAACCGTGCATTACAGTGGGCCGCGCTGGGACAGCGATGCCAACGGCAATCCGGTGACGCTCGGAGCCTATACCCTTGTCGACCTCACCGCCAGCGGTCCGATCACGCCGCAGTGGAGTTGGAATGCGCGGGTGCAGAATCTGTTCGACAAGAAGTATCAGACGGCCTACAGCTACAACCGCGAACCCTTCGGCGTCTTTCTGGGTCTGATCTGGCGACCGTTGGGTTCCTGACCCAAGCGGTCGCTGCCCCGCTCATGCCGCACCCCATGCCCGCTCCCGCCATCGACCAAGCCCTGGAACTGACCGGCCTCCGCATCGAGCCGCCCAGCGGCCGTCTGTTGGCCGTGACCGTCGGTGTTCTGATGCTGGCGGTGCTGCTGGGCGTGAGCGTGGGCGCGGGCGGCTGGAACTGGCCGATCATCGCGCAGCTGCGTATTCCACGCGTGCTGGCCGGCGCTGGTGCCGGAGCCCTGCTGGCGCTGGCCGGACTGGCGATGCAACTCGTGCTGCGCAACCCCCTGGCCGACCCCTATGTGCTCGGCGCATCGGCAGGCGCCGGCATGGGGGCCATCGGGATGCTGGTGCTCTTCGGTCGGCTGCTCTGGCTGGGCAGTGTGGGCGGGGCGCTGGCGGCGCTGGGTTTGCTGCTGTTGCTGGGCCGCCGTGCCATGGCCAGCCCGGATGACGAGGCACCGGCCCAGCTCATTCTGATCGGCGCCATGCTCTCGGCGGTGTTCGCCGCCGGCTCCACCTTGCTGCTGGCGCTGGTGCCGGAGCAGAGTTTGCGCGGTGCGGTGTTCTGGCTGGTGGGGGATTTGTCGGGCGCGCGCTTCGGTCGCTGGCTCTGTCTGGTGGCCATCGTGCTGGCGGCGGTTCTTGCGGGATGGAGCCGCGCCTTCGACCGGCTGGCGCTGGGCAGCGAGCATGCCTGGCTGCTCGGCGAGCCGGTGCATCGGCTGCGCCTCGGGTTGGTGCTGCTGGCCGCCGTGGCCACGGGAGCGGCAGTGGCCGAAGCGGGCGCAGTGGGCTTCGTCGGCCTGGTCGTGCCGCACCTGTTGCGCCTGTTCGGCGTGGTGCGCATGCGCCAGCAAAGCTGGGCCGTGCCCTTGGTGGGCGCGGCGCTGGTGGTGGTGGCGGACTCCCTTGCGCGCGGTGTGGCCATGCCTTACGAACTGCCGGTCGGCGCCATCACCGCCTTGATCGGTGCTCCGGTGTTCATGCTGTTGTTGATCCGTCAGCCGCGATGAATTCGCTCGCCACGCTGCTTGCCGCCGACCGGCTGGATGTGCGCGTCGGCTCGCGTTTGCTATTGCGCCAGTTGTCCATGCAGGTGCGGCGTGGTGAACGCTGGGCGGTTCTCGGTCGCAACGGCGCGGGCAAGTCCACCCTGCTGCGGCAATTGGCCGGTCTGGGCGTGGCGCCGGCACCGGTGCTGCTGGGCGGTGCGGCCCTGTCGACGTTGTCGCCACGGGCGCTGGCGCAACAGCGCGCGTTTTTGCCAAGCCAGCCGCGCGACCGCTTCGGCATTGCCGTGCTGCATGCCGTGACCCTGGCGCAGCATCGTGTCGACGACGCCATGGCGATGGACTGCCTGCGTCGGGTGGATGCGGCGCATCTGGCCCATCGGCATGTGCTGCAACTCTCGGCCGGCGAACGCCAGCGCGTCGCTCTGGCCCAGGTCCTGGCGCAGCGCACGCCGCTGCTGTTGCTGGACGAACCCGTTTCGTTTCAGGACCCGGCGCATCAGGGCCTTGTGGCGCGCTTGCTGCGTGGGTTGCCGCAACAGGGCATCGTGTTTGCCGCACATGATGTGAACTGGGTGGCGCATGTGGCCACCCATGTGCTGGGCCTGGTCCCTGGTGGGCAGTGGATCGCCGGCCCCGTCGATCAAACCCTGCAGGCGCATCACCTGCAGCGGCTTTACGGCTGTGACTGGCAGCGTGTGGCGCGCCAGGATGGCCCGGATGTGTGGCTGCCGGTTTGAAGCGTCGTCTTCATCGTCCGCCGTCGATCCCGCGGGTGCGGGCGATGGCGGCGCAGAGTTGCGCCACGCCGTCCAGCACCTGCGCACCCATGCGCGGCAACTGGTGCGGATTGAGCAGCACGAGCTGGCCGTGGCGCACGGCGCTGACCTCCGAGTCGCGAGTCCAGACGTCGAGCGCATCGGCATGCGAGCTGGCGGCGACGATGAGTTGCGGGTCCGCCGCGATCACCGCTTCGCGGCTGATGCTCGGGGCCAGCAGCGGCAACGCGGCGAAGGGGTTGACGCCACCGCACAAGTCAATCGCCTGGTTGATGAGTTGCGGCCCGCCTACGGTCATCAGCGGGTCGCCCCAGACCTGGTAGAACACCCGCACTGGCGCCAGCCCGGCGTAGCGTGCGCGCAAGGCTGCCATGCGGGCGTTGAAGTCACGCACCCAGGGCCGGGCCACGGCTTCGGTGCCGGCCAACTCACCAATGCGCTGCACCGTGCTGGCGATGGCCTGCAAGCTGTCGGTCTGGCTCCAGTACACCGGAATACCCAGGCGTTGCAGGGTGTCGATTTGGCGCGGTGGCGTGCCTGATTTCCAGGCCAGGATGAGATCGGGCTTCAGGCTGGCGATGGCTTCCAGATTGAGCGCGAAGGCATCTCCAACGCGCCGCAGCCTGCGCGCGGCGGGTGGTGCGTCGGCATGCTGCACGGTGGCAATGAGCTTGCTGCCCGCTCCGGCGGCGTAGCTCAATTCCACCAGCTGCGGCGACAGCGCGATGATGCGCCGTGCCGGATGCGCCAGTCGCACCAACTGGCCGGTATCGTCGCGTACGCTGATGTTGGCTTGAGCTACGGGCAGCAGGCCGACGCACAGCAGGGTGCACAGCAGGGCACCAAGAAGCCAGCCCGGTGTGACGATGCGCATTCGGCGCAGGGGGCGCGCAGCCCGGCTCTGGTCATGTCCGGCTGTTTGCCGCACGCCGCTCATGCCGAGGGCATCCTTGTCTTGGGCTGGTGCGCACACAGATCGGCCAGATCGCAGCGCCAGCATTCTGGCTTGCGCGCCTTGCAGACGTAGCGCCCATGAAGGATGAGCCAGTGATGAGCGTCGCGCAGGTAGGCGCTGGGCACGACCTTCATCAGCTTGGATTCCACCTCGAGTGGAGTCTTGCCACGCGCCAGGCCGAGGCGGTTGGCGACGCGGAAGATATGCGTGTCGACCGCCAGCGTGGCCTGGTCGAAGGCGACGTTCAGCACCACATTGGCCGTTTTGCGACCCACTCCCGGCAAAGCCTCCAGGGCCTCGCGCCGGTTCGGCACCAGGCCGCCGTGCTGCTCCACCAGCAAGCGACCGAGCGCAGCCAGATGCTTGGCCTTGGTGCGATACAGGCCGATGGTGCGGATGTGGGGCGCGATGCCGTCTTCCCCCAAGGCGGCCATGGCTTGTGGCGTGGGTGCGGCGGCGAACAGGGCCGGTGTGGCCTTGTTGACGCTGACGTCGGTGGCCTGGGCCGACAGCACCACGGCGACCAGCAGCTCGAAGGCGTTGCGATACTCCAACTCGCTGCGGGGCTGCGGATTGGCGGCCTGCAAGCGTGCAAACAGGCTTTGAATCGCAGCTTTTTGCATGGTTGAATTGTCGCCTTGTCTGGATGGTCCGAACAGCGCTGCCGCGAGGCTGCCAACGCCTCGCCTGCTCTGCCCGGGCTCAGTTTTTGCGCTGGGCCTGGCGTTGGCGTGCACGCTCGAGCGCGGCCGCAATCAGCTCGCTCTTGGGCCGTGCAGCCGAGGGTGTCTCGCGTGGCGGTGCGTCGGCTGGCAGCATGGGGGCAGTGGTCTTTGCGGGCTCGCCCTGCATGGCCGAGCCCGTTGTTGGCAGCCCATCCTGGTGCTTGTGGCCTCGCGGCTCGAGCCGGCTGCGGTGCCCTGCGTAGCGCAGCCGCGCCCGCTGCGCCTGCGCGTCGCTCCAGGCGCTCCAGCCCGTCTGGGCAGCCAGCGCGGGGTTGCTCAAGGGCTGCATGTGGATACAGTCCATCGGGCAAGGGGGCAGGCAGAGTTCGCATCCGGTGCAGCCGTCCGCCCAAACCCCATGCATGCGCTTGGGTGCACCGACGATGGCATCCACCGGGCAGGCGTCGATGCACAGGGTGCAGCCGATGCACCAGGCCTCGTCGACCACGGCAATGCGGCGCGGGCCTTCCACGCCATGTGCGGGATCGAGCGGCACGCTGGGTCGGCCGGTGACGGCTGCAAGGCGCGCCACGCCTTCAGCGCCTCCCGGCGGGCATTGGTTGATCTCGGCAAGCCCCGTCGCCACGGCCTCGGCATACGCGCGGCAATCGGCATAGCCGCAGCGGGTGCACTGTGTTTGCGGCAGGGTCGCGTCGATGCGGTCGGCCAGGCTTGGAGTCGTCATGCAGGTCGTGAGTCCGCTGTCCCTCGCAGCTTGCGAGCCGCTTCGCGCCGATCGCAGGGCGCGAAGCACTCAGGCGGTGCGGCGGCGAGTTGTTTTCTGCACCGCGCCTTCGCGGTGGGCGGCAATGAAGTCGCGCACGCGGGGATAGGTGATCTCGCGCCAGCGGCGGCCGGAGAAAATGCCGTAGTGGCCGGCGCCCGGAACGGTGAAATGGGTGCTGTCGGCTTCCGGAATGCCGGTGCAGAGTTGATGCGCTGCTTCGGTCTGGCCGGCGCCCGAGATGTCGTCGAGTTCGCCCTCGATGGTCATCAGCGCGGTGTTGCGAATGTCTTGCGGCCGCACCGGTTGGCCATGCACATGCCATGTGCCATGGACCAGGGCGAAGTCCTGGAACACGATGCTGATGGTGTCGAGGTAGTACTCCGCCGGCAGATCGAGCACAGCGTTGTATTCGTCATAGAAGCTGCGGTGGGCTTCGGCATCATCGGTGTCGCCGCGCACCAGGTCGAGGAAAAAATCGTAGTGCGAGTTGAAGTGCCGGTCCGGGTTCATCGCAACGAAGCCGGTGTGCTGCAAAAAACCCGGGTAGACACGACGGCCGGCGCCGGGGTAATTCACGGGAACACGGTAGATGACATTGCTTTCGAACCATTCGTAGCTTTTGTTCATCGCCAGGTTGTTCACCGCGGTGGGCGATTTGCGTGCGTCGATCGGCCCGCCCATCATCACCATGCTGCGCGGCGCGGCTTCCCCAGCAGTTGCCATCAGCGAGATGGCGGCCAGGACAGGCACGGTGGGCTGGCACACCGACATGACATGGACGTCCGGGCCGATATGGCGGATGAACTCCTGCACATAGGCGATGTAATCGTCGAGTGAGAAGCCACCTTGCTCGGTGGGCACCATGCGCGCGTCGACCCAGTCGGTGATGAAGACCTTGTGATCCTGCAGCATGGTGCGCACGGTGTCGCGCAGCAGGGTGGCGTGATGGCCGGAGAGCGGCGCCACAATCAGTACCGCCGGAGCGTTTTTCAGGCGACCCAGCGTCTTCGGGTCGTCGGTGAAACGCTTGAATCGCAGCAGGCGACAAAAGGGTTTGTCCAGCACCACTTGTTCCTGGATGGCGATTTCGCGCCCGTCCACTTGCAGCGAGGTGATGCCGAACGCAGGTTTTTCGTAGCTCTTGAGCAGGCGGTGCATGAGCTCGTAGCTGGCCGACAGGCGCTGGGCACCGGGGGTCTGCGACAAGGGCCACAAGGGGTTGGTGTAGAACTTGGACGCAGCCTCGGCGAACTCGGCCAGAGGGCTGAGCATGGCGCGCTGCGATTCATACCAGTCGTAAACCATGGAGTCTCCTTGTGCAATGCACCAATTTTATCGCCGGGCTCGACATTTGCCTGCACGCACCCAGGATCCCGCCTGCTTCACAGGGTCGGGATTCCGGGTTGCAGCAGACCGGGCACATGACTCGTCCCTTGCCAGGGGGCAGGCGAAAAAGCGCAAGTACCGCAAGTACCGAACCACTCAGGCCATGCTCTTTTCAGACTGCATGGCTGCTGCCATGGCCTTGGCAACATAATCGATGTTGCGGGTGTTGAGCGCTGCCACGCAGATGCGACCCGTGCTGACGCCGTAAATGCCGTGCTGCGTACGCAGCGCTTCCATTTGTTCGGCACTCAGGCCAGAGTAGCTGAACATGCCTTTCTGGCGGGTGATGAAGCTCAAATCGGTCTTGACGCCCAGCGCCCTCAGGCGATCGACCAGGGCGACTCGCATGGTGCGAATGCGCTCGCGCATATTGGCCAGTTCCTGCTCCCATTGCGCGCGCAGCGCGGGGGTGGAGAGCACGGTGGCCACGACTTGGGCGCCATGGGTGGGCGGGTTGGAATAGTTGGTGCGGATGACGCGCTTGAGCTGGGACAGCACGCGGGTGGCTTCGTCCTTGCTGGCGCAGACCACGCTGAGTGCGCCGACACGTTCGCCGTAAAGCGAGAAGCTCTTGGAGAACGAGGTGGAGACGAAGAAGTCCAGGCCGCTGGCAGCGAATTGCTGGATCACGGCGCCGTCTTCCTTCAGGCCAAAGCCAAAGCCCTGGTAGGCCATGTCGAGGAAGGGAACCAGGCCGCGCGCCCTGAGCACGGCGATGACCTGCTGCCATTGCTCTGGCTGCAGATCGTAGCCGGTGGGGTTGTGGCAACAGGCATGCAGCACGATCACGGTGCCGGCAGGCGCCAGATTCAGCGCGGCCAGCATGGCGTCGAAGGCGACGCCGCGTGCCTTGGCGTCGTAATACGGGTAGTTGTCCACGACGAAACCGGCTGACTCGAACAGCGCTCGGTGGTTTTCCCAGCTCGGGTCGGAAATCAGCACCTGCGCAGTGGGGTTGAGGCGCTTGAGGAAATCGGCCCCCAGCTTCAGGCCGCCGGTTCCGCCCAGGGCTTGTACCGTGACCACGCGTCCCGCGCCCAGCAGATCGCTGCCGCCACCGAATACCAGATTTTGGACCGCCTGGTCATAGGCGGCGATGCCGTCGATGGGCAGATAGCCGCGCGGCTTTGGGCTCTCGGCCAGCAGGTTCTCGGCTTCCTTGACGCAGGCCAGCAGGGGTAATTTGCCATTCTCATCGGTGTACACACCCACCCCGAGGTTGACCTTGCTGGGGTTGGGGTCGGCCTGGAATTGCTCGTTCAGGCCGAGGATGGGGTCGCGCGGGGCCATGTCCACGCTGGAAAAAAGCGATGCACTCATGGGTGTTTGTGAGGGGGCTCTAAGGATGGAGGGATGACCGGGCGCAAAATGTCTGGCTTGTGGCTGGCCTGGCGCAGACCGGAAGACTCCCGATTTTAGGCCGCCAGCGGATTTCCGGCCCGCGCGCACCCCACCCATGTCGGGGATGTGCAACGCCGGTCGCTTTTTCCTCCGAGATCCGCCATGCCCAGTCTCGCCATTGTCGAACCGTCCGCACAGCCTTCCCTGGCGCGCTTTCCGGACTCGCCGTTCCAACTGCATCAGCCCTACCCGCCAGCGGGCGATCAGCCCGAGGCCATCGCCAAGCTGGTGGAGGGCATCACCGACGGCCTGAGCTTCCAGACCCTGCTCGGCGTCACGGGTTCGGGCAAGACCTTCACCATGGCCAATGTCATCGCGCGTCTGGGGCGCCCGGCTATCGTATTTGCGCCGAACAAGACCCTGGCAGCCCAACTCTACAGCGAGTTCCGCGAGTTCTTTCCGAAGAACGCGGTGGAGTACTTCGTCAGCTACTACGACTACTACCAGCCCGAGGCCTACGTGCCGCAGCGCGACCTGTTCATCGAGAAGGACAGCGCCATCAACGAACATATCGAGCAGATGCGTCTGAGCGCCACCAAGAGCCTGCTGGAGCGGCGCGACGTGATCATCGTGGCCACAGTCAGCGCGATCTACGGCATCGGCAACCCAGCCGACTACCACGCCATGATCATGACCATGCGCGCCGGGGACCGCATGGGCCAGCGCGATCTCATCGCCCAGCTCGTGCGCATGCAGTACACCCGCAACGAGATGGAGTTCGGCCGCGGCACCTTCCGCGTGCGCGGCGACCAGATTGACATCTTCCCCGCGGAGCATGCCGAGCTCGCCATACGTGTCGAGCTGTTCGACGACGAGATCGAGTCGCTCACCCTGTTCGATCCGCTCACCGGGGTCACGCGGCAGAAAATTCCGCGCTTCACCGTCTACCCCAGCAGCCATTACGTTACGCCCAAGGAACGGGTGCTGGAGGCGACGGTGACGATCGAGGCCGAATTGAAAGAGCGCCTGGGGGAGTTGCGCCGCGCCGGCAAGCTGGTGGAGGCGCAGCGCCTGGAGCAGCGCACCCGCTTCGACCTGGAGATGCTCACCGAGATCGGCCATTGCAAGGGCATCGAGAACTACACCCGGCATCTGTCGGGCGCCGCTCCTGGCGAGCCGCCGTCCACCCTGGTGGATTACCTGCCGCAGGACGCGCTGATGTTCCTGGACGAAAGCCATGTGCTCATCGGCCAGTTCAACGGCATGTACAACGGCGACCGTGCGCGCAAGACCACGTTGGTGGACTACGGATTTCGCCTGCCCTCGGCGCTGGACAACCGGCCACTGAAGTTCGCCGAGTTCGAGAGCAAGATGCGCCAGGCGACCTTTGTTTCAGCCACCCCTGCGACTTACGAGCAGGAGCATGCGGGCGCCGTGGTGGAACAAGTCGTGCGCCCCACCGGTCTGGTGGACCCCATGGTGGAGGTGCGCCCGGCCACCGCCCAGGTGGACGACCTGCTGGGCGAGATTCGCCTGCGGGTGAATGGGGGCGACCGCGTGCTCGTCACCACGCTGACCAAGCGCATGGCCGAGCAGCTCACCGAGTACTTGTCCGACAACGGTGTGAAAGTGCGTTATCTGCACTCCGATATCGACACCGTGGAGCGCGTGGAAATCCTGCGTGATTTGCGCCTGGGCCTGTTCGACGTGCTGGTGGGCATCAACCTGCTGCGCGAAGGGCTCGACATTCCCGAGGTCTCATTGGTGGCCATTCTGGATGCTGATAAGGAGGGCTTCCTGCGCTCGGAGCGTTCGCTGATTCAGACCATCGGCCGGGCTGCGCGCAACATCAATGGCAAGGCCATTCTCTACGCCGATGTGGTGACCGATTCCATGCGCCGCGCCATGGATGAGACCGAGCGTCGTCGCACCAAGCAGGTCGCCCACAACCTGGCCCTGGGCATCACGCCGCGCGGCGTGGTCAAGCAGGTGCGCGATTTGATCGACGGCGTGTACGACCAGTCGGGCAGCACCGCCCGCGCGCAGCAACGCGCCGACCAGGAGCATGCGCGCTTCGAAGCCCTGAACGAGAAAGACCTGGCGCGCGAAATTCGCCAGCTCGAAAAGCGCATGCTGGAACATGCCCGCAACCTTGAGTTCGAGCAGGCCGCGCGTGCCCGCGACCAACTTGCTGCGCTGCGCCGCCGTGCCTTTGGCGCAGGCGATGACCATGACCTGGACGCCCAGACCGGCTGAGCCTTCCGACTCGCCCAACACCTGCCAACATCGCCGCCGAGCCTGCCCGGGAGACCCTTGACATGTCGGATCCACATGCCCACGATCTCGTCTCCCGTCGCCGGGCCTTGACCCGGCTTGGCGCTGCTGCCAGTTGCGGCGCGCTCGGCGCCTGGGGTGGTGGCGTGGTCATGGCCTGGGGCGATGTGCCGTCGTCTTCCGCCTCACAGCCCCAGTTGCAGGCCCAGTCAGCGCGTGCGGGGCCGAAGCCGCGCGTGACCACCATCGCTTCTGGCCTGACCAATCCCTGGGGATTGGTTGTGCTGCCCGACGGCCGCGCCCTGGTGACCGAGCGCCCAGGTCATCTGCGCGTGGTCGGCGTCGATGGCAGCCTATCGACGGCGATGGCCGGCATCCCCACGGTGGACGCACGTGGCCAGGGCGGCCTGCTCGACATCGCCATCGACCCCGATTTCCAGAACAACCGGCACCTCTATTTCAGCTTTGCCGAGCCGGGCACGGGTGCCGAGGCCGGCCTGAACGGCACCGCGGTGGCGCGCGCTGTGTGGCGCACCGGCGCTGCGAGTCTGTCGGATGTTCAAGTGATCTTCCGCCAGACGCCCAAGGTGGACAGCACCGCGCACTTCGGTTCGCGCCTGGTTTTCGCCCGCGATGGTTCGCTCTTCGTCACCTTGGGGGAACGCTTCAGCCGGCGCGACGAGGCGCAGAACTTGGCCAACACCCTGGGCAAGGTGGTGCGCATCCGCAGTGACGGTCGCGTGCCGGCGGACAACCCATTCGTCGGCCGGGCCGGCGCCATGCCGGCGATCTGGAGCCTGGGCCACCGCAATGTGCAGGGCGCAGCCATCCACCCCAGCACCGGCGAACTGTGGACCTGCGAGCATGGCCCGCAGGGCGGTGACGAGGTCAACATCGACCGGGCAGGGCGCAACTTCGGCTGGCCACGCATCTCCTTCGGTTGCGCCTACGGCACGCCTGTGGGCGACTGCACGCCGGTGGGCGGGGCCAGCGCCGCACCCGGCCTGGAGCCGCCGCTGGCCACCTGGGTGCCCACCTCCATCGCCCCCAGTGGCATGGCCTTCTACACCGGCAGCATGTTCCCGCAATGGCGCGGCAGCCTGTTCATCGGCGCCCTGGCGGGCAGGGCCCTTTGGCGCTTGAGCCTGGACGGCAATCGCGTGGTGGCGCGCGAAGCTCTGTTCCGCGAGCTGGACGAGCGCATCCGTGATGTGCGCCAGGCACCCGACGGCTCGATTCTGCTGGTGACGGACAGCTCCAACGGCCGCATCCTGCGCTTGCGGGCCTGACGGGCCGATATCCACCGGCGTCTCGATGCGGAACCCCCGATCTTTCATGCGCCAATTCAATGTGCTGTTCTGTTGCATGGGCAATATCTGCCGCTCGCCCACGGCCGAGGGCGTGTTTCGCGCCCAGTTGCAGGCAGCCGGTTTGGCGGATCAGGTGCATGTCGATTCCGCTGGCACCCACGGCTATCACATCGGCGAGCCGCCCGACGCGCGCAGCCAGCGCCATGCCCTCAAACGCGGCTACGACCTCAGCCGCCAGCGTGCCCGCGAGGTTCGTGCAGCCGACTTCGACGCCTTCGACCTGATCCTGGCGATGGACTTCGACAATCTGGCCCGACTCGGGCAAGAATGCCCGCTTGAACAGCGTCACAAGCTGCGATTGTTCATGAGTTTTGCGCCGCAAGCCGGCAGTGCCGTGGTACCCGACCCCTACTACAGCGGCGCCGACGGCTTCGAGGTGGTGCTCGATCTGGTGGAGCAGGCGAGCCGCGGCCTGTTGGCCCATGTGCAGCAGGAGTTGCGGGCGCGGGGAGCCTGAGTCGCCACGTCGAGCGCTTGGCCCGGCTCCAGCTGTTGGCGCAAGCTGCAGAGCCAGCACCGCGTCAGTCCCGGGCTTCGCCAATATTGCCTGGGCCGGGCGCTTCCGGTGCCGGCCCGGCGGCCGTCCGCGGCTTGCGAAACGGCGCGTGTTCACGCAGCTCGTCCATGTGGCCATCCATGGACAACGTCTCGCGTCGCAGGAAGTTCTCGATGGCCGCGTTGAAGCGCGCATCGGCCAGCCAGTGGGCCGAGGTGCAGGCCACGGGCAAGAGGCCGCGGGCCATCTTGTGCACACCCTGCGCACCACCTTCGAACCGAACGTATCCGTGCGCGATGCAGTACTCCAACGGCTGGTAGTAGCAGGCCTCGAAATGCAGGTGCGGAACATGGCGCAGCGCGCCCCAATAGCGCCCGTAGGCATGACCCAGCACCGGGTCGAGCAGGATGAGCGAGGCGGCGATCGGCTGGCTGTCCTGCTCCGCCATGAGCAGCAGCACATGCTCTGGCAGATGCTGGCCGAGCGCGCGGAAAAAACCCAGGTTCAGGTAGGGTGACGAGCCGTGCTCGGCGTAGGTCTGGTCGTAGCAACGGGCGAAGAAAGCCCAGTCGCGTGCGCTTGCCTGCGCGCCCGAAATCTGGCGAAAGCGCACGCCGGCCTCCAACACCTTGCGGCGTTCCTGGCGCACTTTTTTGCGTTTGTCGTGGTTCATGCTGCCGAGAAACGCGTCGAAATCGGCCCAGGGCCTGTCGGCGGGTTGTTGCCAATGGAACTGCACGGTCTGCCGCAGCAGCAGGCCAGCCTGCTCGCACAGCGAGCGGTCCTCGGGTGTGAGAAACAGCAGGTGCAGCGACGACAGGCCGCTGCGCCGTGCCAGCCCCAGCAGGGCCGCCAGCAGCGCCTGGCGCGCCGCGCGGTCGCGCCCCAACAGGCGCGCGCCGGTGACCGGGGTGAAGGGTGTTGCCGCCAGCAGCTTGGGGTAATAGGGCAGGCCGTGGCGCTCATGGGCGTCCGCCCAGGCCCAGTCGAACACATACTCGCCCATGGAATGGCTCTTGGCGTACACCATGCAGGCGGCGGCGAGCTGACCGCAGGCGTCGCGCAGTTGCAGCAGCAGCGGCTGCCAGCCTGTTTCAGCCACGGCGCAAGCCTGCGCCTGGAGTGCCAGCAGGTAGGCATGGCGCTGAAACATGGTGCTGCCCGGGGTGGCGGCGGCGAGTTCGTCCCACGCCTGCGCGGAGACCTCTGTCATGCTCTGGGCTATCTCAATGCGAAAATCGCTGTCCATGTCCATTCAAATCGCTATCGCGCAGTTCAACGGCACCGTGGGTGACCTGGCCGGCAACTGCAACGCCATCGAAGCCGTGGCCGCCCAGGCCCATGCCCAAGGCTGCCGTTTGCTGCTCACGCCGGAATTGGCGCTGACCGGCTATCCGCCTGAAGATCTGCTGTTGCGGCCAGCCTTCATGCGCGCTGCTGACGACACATTGCACCAGTTGGCGCAAAGCCTGGCGCAGTACCCGGATATGGCCGTGGTGGTGGGGCACCCGCATGTGCCGGGCGAGCATGCCGACGTCCGTACCGCGTCGACCCAGCAGCCGTTGCGCTGGAATGCTGCTTCGGTGCTGCGCCAAGGTCGCATCGAAGCCACTTACGGCAAGCTGGAACTGCCCAACTACCAGGTCTTCGACGAGCGGCGCTACTTCGCCCGTGCCGGTGAAGCCTGCGTGTTCGAGGTGGGTGGCGTGCGTTTCGGCGTCAATATCTGCGAGGATGCCTGGTTCCCCGAGGCTCCCCGGCGTGCGCGCGCAGCCGGCGCCCAGGTGCTGCTGGTGCTGAACGCTTCGCCGTTTCATCTGGGCAAGAGTGGCGAGCGCGAGGCCATCATGCGCGCTCGCTGCCGCGAAACCGGCATGGCCCTGGCGTTCGCCCACGGCGTTGGCGGGCAGGACGAGTTGGTGTTCGACGGGGGATCGTTCGTGATGGACAGCTCGGGCGAGGTGCAGGCGCGGGCGCCGCAGTTCGAGCCCTGCGTGCTGACCGCCACACTGGGCGCCGCGGCCCAGCCGCTTCAGGGGGAGGTGGCCCCGATTGAGCCGCTGCCGGCGCAGGCTTGGCGAGCGCTGGTGAGCGGCACGCGCGACTACGTGAACAAGAACGGCTTTCCCGGCGTGCTCATCGGTCTTTCGGGCGGGGTCGACTCGGCCCTGGTGCTGGCCATTGCCGTGGACGCGCTGGGGCCCGAGCGCGTGCGCACGGTGATGATGCCGTCGCCCTATACCGCCGACATGTCCTGGATCGACGCGCGCGACATGGCGCGGGGTCTTGGCGTGCGCCATGACGAAGTCTCGATCAGCCCGATGTTCGACGCTTTTCGCGCCACGCTGGCGCCGCTGCTGGGCGCGCGCGAGGGCGACACCACGGAGGAGAACCTGCAGTCGCGCATTCGTGGCACGCTGCTCATGGCGCTGTCGAACAATTCCGGCTGGATGGTGCTGACCACGGGCAATAAGAGCGAGATGGCTACCGGCTATGCCACGCTCTACGGCGACATGGCGGGCGGTTTCGCCGTGATCAAGGACGTCCGCAAGACTTTGGTGTGGGAGTTGGCCAACTGGCGTAATGCCCAAGCCGTGCTGCAGGGCAAGCCGCCGGTCATTCCCGAGCGCATCATCACCCGAGCACCTTCGGCCGAATTGCGCCCCGACCAGACCGACCAGGACAGCTTGCCGCCGTACCCCGTGCTCGACGCCATTCTGGAGCGCTCCATGGAGAACGACCAGAGCGTCGTGGAGTTGCTTGCCGCCGGTCTGCCGGCCGACGCCGTGGGCCAGGTGCTGCGCCTCATCAAGCTCAACGAATACAAGCGCCGCCAGGCACCGCCGGGAGTGCGCATCACCCACCGCGCTTTCGGACGCGACTGGCGCTACCCCATCACCTCCCGCTGGCTGGAACCGGCTGATTGCGAGACGTCCACTGGCCATCGTGGCGATGGGTGAATCAGTTAAGCTGAAGTTCTGGATTGCACAAGCACGCATCAGGGTCATTGACGAGGACAACCATGAAACAAATTACCGCCATCATCAAACCCTTCAAGCTCGACGAGGTGCGTGAGGCCCTGGCCGAAGTCGGCGTCACCGGCCTGACCGTGACCGAGGTCAAGGGCTTCGGTCGGCAGAAGGGCCATACCGAGCTGTATCGTGGCGCCGAGTACGTGGTCGACTTCCTGCCGAAGGTGAAGATCGAGGTCGTGGTCAAGAGTGCCGAGGTCGAGCCGGCGATCGACGCCATCGTCAAGTCGGCACGCACCGGCAAGATCGGTGACGGCAAGATCTTCGTCACCAGCGTCGAACAGGTCATTCGCATTCGCACCAGCGAAACCGGCGAAGCGGCGGTCTGATCACCCGGGCATCCGCGCGGCCGGATCGCAGCGCGGTGTCTGCGCGTCAGATTGCCTCGCGCATGCGCCACCAGGGATCGTCCTGAACGGGCTGGCTCCCTACCATGCGGTCCAGCAGCCGATCCGGATCGGTCTCCACCACCAGCGCCGCCAGCACATCGCTTCGGACAAAGCCTTGTTCATGGCTTTGCGCCAGAAAGTCCAGCAGCAGGTCGAAGTAACCCTGCACATTGAGCAGGCCGACGGGCTTGTTGTGATAGCCGAGCTGCCGCCAGGTCCAGACCTCGAAGAGTTCCTCCAGCGTGCCCAGTCCGCCGGGCAGGGCGATGAAGCCATCGGCATAGTCGGCCATCATCTTCTTGCGCTGGTGCATGTTCTCGACGATGTGCAACGCGCTCAGGCCGGTGTGGCCCACTTCGCGCTGCATCAACAACTCGGTGATCACGCCCACCACGCGACCGCCGCCGGCCAGGGCCGCTTCAGCCGCGGCGTGCATCAGCCCGACACTGCCACCACCGTAGATCAGGGTCATGGCGCGGTTGGCAATGGCGCCACCCATGGCCGAGGCGGCTTCGGCGTAGACCGGATCGGTCCCGGTGCGGGACCCGCAATAAACACAAACGGAATGCATGGGGCAGGAACCTTCAGGACATGCGTGGCAGCAGGATGGACAGCCACACCACGCCACACAGCACGAAGGTTAGCAACACAGCCGCACTGCCCATGTCCTTCGCAGTTTTGCTCAGTTCGTGGCGTTCCAGCGAAACCCGGTCGATGGTGTACTCCACCGCCGTGTTGAGCAATTCCACCACGGGAATCAACAGCACGGTTCCTGCCAGCAATGCACGTTCGACCCCGCCGTGGCCGAGCCGGAATGCCAGTGGCAGCATGACGAGGGTGAGCAGGCCTTCCTGACGGAAGGCCGATTCGGTGCGCCACGCCGTGCGCAGTCCACTAGCCGAATTGCGCAGGGCTTGCACGATGCGGTCCAGGCCCGTCCTGTTTTTGTAGGGGTGGGGAGACAAGGTGCTTGGGCTGGCTTGGTGGTTGCCGCAGGCGAGTCGAGGCGCTGCCTAAACCTAACTGGTGGGATGTCGTGGTGGCGGCGCGCTGGCCTCCCGCAGATGCTGCAGGAACTGGTTGGTGGCGCGTTGCCAGGTGAATTGGCGGGCATGGGCCACGGCGTTTTGCCGTGGAATGCGCAAGGCTGCGAGACAGGCGGCACGCAGATCTTCGTCGAGCACGCCGGCGGGCGCATCACCGATCACGTCGACCGGACCGGTGACGGGGTAGGCCGCGACCGGGCAGCCGCAGGCCAGGGCCTCGATCAGCACCAAGCCGAAGGTGTCGGTGCGGCTGGGGAAGACGAACACGTCGGCGCCGGAGTAGACCTCGGCGAGGCGGTCTTGCGTCAGCAAGCCGAGAAAGCGAACGCCGGGATGTTCACGCCGGATGCGGTCGAGTTCAGGGCCTTCGCCGACCACCCATTTGGTGCCCGGAAGGTCGAGATCGAGGAAGGCATCGATATTCTTTTCGATCGCGACGCGGCCGACGTAGAGAAAGATGGGCGGGTCGCCATCCAGCCGCTGCCCATGGCGTGGGAAAAACATGCGTCCGTCGACTCCGCGTGACCACAGCGCCAGTCGGGTCAGGCCCCGCGCCGCGAGGTCGCTGCGCACAACCTGGGTCGGCACCAGGGTGACGCGCGCGGCGTTGTGAAACCAGCGCAGGTAGGCGTAAGTCCAGGCCAGGGGGATGCCGAAGCGGGCTTTCACATACTCGGGAAATCGTGTGTGGTAAGCCGTGGTCAGGGGGATGCCGAGTCGCAGCGCGGCGCGCCTCGCGGCCAAGCCCAGCGGCCCTTCGGTGGCGATGTGCACCACCTCCGGACCGAACGCGGCGATGCGCTGCATCATCCTTTTCTTGGGCCGCCAGCTCAGGCGGATTTCGGGGTAGGTCGGGCAGGGTACGGTGCGGAACAAACCCGGCTCGATGACATCGACCACCTCGCCCTGGGCGCGCAAATGCTCAATGGTGGTCTTCAAGGTGCGAACCACGCCATTCACCTGGGGACTCCAGGCGTCGCTCACGATCAGGATGCGCATGGCACGTGGCTCGTTGGGGTTTTGGCAGGGGCTTCGGGCCGCGCGGCGCTTGAGGTGCCCGGCAGTAGCTCGGTGAGGACGACGGGGGCCGAGGCGGACGGCCTCCACATGAGCAATTGCAGGGTGCCGTCCTGCAGTTCGGCAAGTGCCGTCAGGCTCTCGACCCAGTCGCCGCAGTTGGCGTAGATGCTGCCGTCGATCGTGCGTAATTCGGCGCGGTGGATGTGGCCGCACACCACACCCTCGCATTGCCGCCGTGCCGCCTCCTCGGCCAGCAACTGCTCGAAGCTGGAGATGTAGCTCACGGCGTTTTTGACTTTGCCCTTGAGGTATTGCGAGAGCGACCAATACGACAACCCGAGGCGGTGGCGCGCCTGGTTGAGCCAGCGGTTGAGCTTGAGGGTGAAGATGTAGAGCGCGTCGCCGAGATGGGCGAGCCACTTGGCGTGCATCACCACGCCGTCGAACCAGTCGCCATGCACGACCCAGAGCCGCGTGCCGCTGGCGGTCACATGCACCGCGTCGGACACCACTGCGATGCCGCCGAAGTGCAGGCCGTGAAAGTCGCGAGCGAACGCATCGTGATTGCCGGGGATGAACACCACGCGGCAGCCTTTGCGGGCCTTGCGCAGCAACTTCTGCGCCACGTCGTTGTGCGCCTGCGGCCAAAACCAACCCTTGCGCAGCTGCCAGCCGTCGATGATGTCGCCCACCAGGTAAATGGTGCCGGCATGGCAATGGCGCAACAGGTCGAGCAAGGCTTCGGCCTTGCAGTCGCGCGTGCCGAGGTGAATGTCGGACAACCAGAGTGTGCGGAACTGGTAGGCGGCCTGTGTGTCGTCGGCACCGTCAGGCGCAGTGCCAGCGGCCAGGGCCTGGGCGAGACGGTGCGCGTCGGTGGGTGTCGGACTGAAGTGGCTGGGCTGCATGGCTGCATTGCAGCCATGTCTTGTGACAGGCGGATGACAAGGGCGACATGTCATCCGCCAAGCGGGAAAAACATCACAGCGAAGCAAAAAGTCTTGTCGCGCATCGCGTGGCGGCGCGCAGTGCGACAGCCGACTCAGCGCGGGCTGTCGATCAGTCGCGTGCCGGCGAAGGCGTCATGCCAGAACTGACGGTCAGGCCGCAAATAGCTTGCCAGCGCCCACAAGATCATCCAGCCGAACAGCATGCCCAGCCCGGTGGCATGATCCAGCCCGGCCAACCAAGCCAAGGCCAGTGGAGGGAGCACCCACAGCCAGCCGAAAACAAAACGCAAGCCGGCACGGCTGAAATGCAGTGCATGGCCGTTTGCATCCACCACGCGCAAACGCCAGGCCCGCATCGCCACAGTCTGCCCGGGTCGGAGCCAGAAGCCGATGAAGTAAATCGCCAGTGTCAGGAAGATCACTGCCTGCAAACCATGTCTGTCCATCACGCCGCTGCGCTGGCTCACCGCCAGACCGTAGAGCAGTGCCGCGAGCCAGGTCACGCCGAAGAGCACGATGGATTCGTACAGCAGCGCGGCAAGCCGGCGATACAGCGAGGGCGCTTGCAAGGGCTTGGGTGGCATGCGGATGCTGTGCGGTGTTCAGGTGGAACGAGGTGGGGGGCAGGTTGCACGGGCTTGTCGCGATTTCCGCGCTTGAACCGCACATCCCCGACGCAGGCCCCGATCCAGACTCAAGGTTTGGGGCCGAGCGGCGGAGCTTGAGGCGCCATCGGCTTGGATGCCGTCGCGGGGGCAGGCACCGGCGGGGCCACGGAACCGGCCATAGGCGTGCTGGCGGCCCGAGGAGGATTGCTGCTTCCCGTTGGGCCCAGGGTTTTGGACTTCTTGAGGCGTTGCTCGGCTTCGTAGCGTCCGACATGACCGGGCGTGTGCGGAGGACGCTTGGCCTCCCGGGCCAGCGCGCGTTTTTCAGCTTCCGGCAGCTTCTTGTAGCGCTCCCAGGCTTGTTTGCGGCTGTCGAGCGGCGCCTTGCCCGTGGCAAGAAAATTTTCACGGGCTTGTCGGCGTTGCTGCGGGCTCATGCGCACCCACTCGACCATGCGCTGGTGCAGCGTGGTGCGTTGTTCCGGGCTCATGGCCGAGTAGCGCGCAGCAATATTCAGCCATTTGCGTTTGCGATCGGCGTCGAAATGCGGCCACTCGGCCTGCAAAGGTCCCAGCGCCGCCTGTTGCATGGGGGTGAGTTGTTGCCACGTCGGTTTGCCGTTTGTGGCCGGGTTGGCCGCTTGCGCAGCGTGCCAGCAGCCGCTGGCCAGCACCAGAGCCAAGCCCAGCAGGAGCACATGGCGAAGGGCCTGGAGGCGCAGCACGGGCAAGCGAGCCCCTGAGCGGCGGCGCATGAACAGCCCGCTCATCCGTCGTTCTGCCGCAGATAGCTGGTGAAGCCCGGGTCGACATAAGCCTGTGGCGGCAGGTTATCGAGCAGCAAGGCGGTGTCGATATCGGCAATTTTGCGAACGAAACGTTCCTGCTGGAAGTGTTGCAGGGCATACAGGCCGAACAACAAGGTGGGAACCGCCAGCAACAGGCCCAGCCGCAGGCGCCAGGATGACGATTCTCCCGGGCCGCCCAGGGTTGCCGTGCCGTCGCGGGTCGATGCCGTGACTTGGGCATGATGCACCCGCTGCAGGCGGCGCCGGTCAACCACCATATGGCGTATGCCCTTGAGCCGCTCTGCGATGTCCGCAGGCAACTGCTCGTTACCTTCTGTCAGACGCGCTGCGACCTGATAGCCGAAACGTGCCTCCGCCGCCGTCAAACTCAGTTTTTTGTTATGTGTGTCCATGATCGAAACCTTGCGCTTTGAGTGCCTTGGCCAAGGTATGTGTGGCCCTGGAACAGTGCGTTTTGACACTGCCCTCGGAACAACCCATGGCCGCCGCCGTTTCAGCGACATCCAACCCCTCCCAATAACGCAGCAGGAAAGCTTCCCGTTGACGGTCCGGCAGTTTTTGAATGGCGTCGTCCAACATGGCCAGCGTCTGGCTCCGTTCGAGCTGGCGATCGGCGCCCTCGAGTTGCTCTGAGCAGGTCTCAATCTCCAAAGTTTCCAGCAAATCGAATTCTTCGCCGTCGCCAGCGCCCTGGAAATCGGACAAATTGCTCATCCAGGCCGAGCGCACCTTCTGCCGCCGGTGCCAGTCCAGGATGGCGTTGGTCAGGATACGCTGGAACAGCATCGGCCATTCAGCGGGATCGTGGTCGCCATACTTGTCGGCCAGGCGGATCATCGAGTCCTGCACCACATCCAGGGCGGCATCGGGGTTTTGCGTGGCAAATTGCGCGCGCTTGAAGGCACGCTTGTCGACGCTGCGGAGAAATGCGGAGAGTTCTTGTTCTGTGGGCATGGCCCAGGGGGCGCTTGGTTGGCGGAGTCGGCGAAGTGTTGATTATGCAGGCCGCAGCCACGGAAAAGCCCGTTGAGTAGCAGGCTCGGAGCGTGGTTTCCCGGCGCGAACCCGCTGCTGCATGGAAGCTGTGGTGTTTACGCCTCAGGCTTGTGGGCAAGGTCACGCAGGAGGGGCAGGCGCCTGGGCGGGCATGCTCGCCGCTGGATGGCGCATCCCATGGCGCTTGCGGCGCCGAGGCGATTGGCGCAAGGCGCCGGATTGCCCTCGCGTCATGACTCCTGCGGCTGGAGTTCGGAGGCGATTCTGGCGCAAACCAGATCGCACAACTGAAGAACCTCTTCGCTGTGCACGCGGTAAAGCATCTGGTTGCCGATGCGGCGTTTGGCCACGATCCCCGCCAGATACAACATTTTGAGGTGCTGCGAGACATTGGGCTGCGTGGATTCGACCGCCTCGACGATGGCGTTCACGCTTTTGCCCTGCGCGCAGATGGCGCCCAAAATGCGTAAGCGCATGGGCGTCGCCAGGGCGCTGAACAGTTCGGCCGCCAGCACGAACACACGTTCGTGAAGTTCGCCCTCGATGGCAATTCGAGCAGGCGGCATCGACGTCTCAATTCGTTGCGCTGACATGGATGGTGTTTCCAGGCAAGGTGTGAACGAGGTGTGCGAGGTGTGAGACATGGTCGCCGGGGATGTTGTCCAGCGTGACGACGCGTTGGCATGGAGTTTGGCGCGGCAGCCGTCCGTCAGGTCACGCATCGGACCTCGCCAGACTGCTGTACTCGCCTTGGGAGCGGGACATCAATGCCCTGCTGAGGAAGACAGCAGCGCTGCAAGACCGATGCGATCGATGATCTGAACACGGTGCCGCCTCGTCATCTGGATCAGCCCGGCATGCTCGAGCCGCGTGAAGAGTCGGCTGACGGTCTCCGAATACAAGCCCAGATAGCTGCCGATGTCCTTGCGGGTCATCCGCAGCGCGAATTCACGAGACGAAAGTCCGAGAACCTGGTAACGCTCCGACATGTCCAACAAAAAATGCGCCAAACGCTCCGCGCCCTGCATGCTGCCAAGAACGAGGAGGTTGTGCTGCGCGCGCAGCATGCTCTGGGCAATCAGCGATTGGATCCGTCGTCGCAGCATGGAGTGGTCCCGCGCCGCCGACTCCAGGGCCCGCGCATCGATTTCGCAGGCTTCGCTGGCCTCCATCGCCACGGCGTCGCACAGGTAGAGCTGGGCGGCGAAGCCGTCGAGCCCCACCATGTCCCCGGAAACGTGAAATCCGAGAACCTGTTGCCTGCCGTCCGCGCATCGCAACACCGACTTGAACGAACCGGCACGGATGGCATAGACGCGATCCAGAGTCCTTCCGGTGGCGAACAGTCGTTGGCCCTTGCCGAGTCGAATGGCGGCTCTAGCCACGCCGCGTCGATCCATTGACCCCTCACGCAACAAAGCGGCCTGCAGGCAGGACCGGCTTTGGAAGCATTGATCGCACGGATCCCCATGGTTCAGGCGATGGTTCGTGGTGCCAGGAGCGGATCGCAGCGTGCTGACGACACCGCTGCCGGCACGCGTGCTTTGATCTGCTGTATCGAGCCGGACGTGCCTCTGCAGTTCCAGTTCGACGGGTGTTCGAGTGTGCATGGCATATCCTGACCGTGCATCTGTGGGGTTTGGGTCGGGGCGCTGCACAGGATCGAGACCCAAGGCGACAGCACCGTGGCGGCGAGCGCTCACGGCCTGCAGTTCCGACGGCAGGGCTCGCAACGAGCCGGTGTGTGCAGACAAATGTGCGTGGGCATCAGCATGGCGAGATCCTCTTGTAGGCATGTGTTGAAGGTGCAGAGGGCATTTTCCGAGCCCCGTGCCCGAGCACAGTTGACACGCATCAAACAAAGCCGGGTCTCATGGTGCGCGGCACCATCATCACCATGGATCGCTGTGTTGCCGGCGATCGGCACGATCGGACCGCATCGGCCATGCGGACAGCCCCGCAGGCGCGTCTCGATTGCGGTCAGCCACAGTCCTGCGAGCGTTGCGGCCACCGGCGTTGCGCACGCCCTAGACCGGCAGGGCTGGAATCATGCGTTTTTCGGCGACGACCGTGCCGCATCCCCGGGTTTCGTAGAGTTCCACAGCGGCCAGTTGGGGCAAATGCGCCTGGGTCGTTGTGTAGATCCATTCGGCGATGCTTGCCGTATCGGCATCGCGCAACTCGGCGATCGCGTGGAGGGGCTGATGATCAAGGCCTCTGAACACGGGCTCGAAGATCGTCTTCACGTCGCCGAAATCGACGGTCCAACCCATGACGGTGTCGATTGGCGCACACAGGTGCAGCCGCAACCTGAATGTATGGCCATGGACTGCACGCTCGCGGCTTCCGATCGGCGCGCGTTGCAGTTGCACCGCGCTATCGAGCGTGAAATCTTTCCAGATGCGGTAGTCACGGCCGTCGAAGCTGGCGCCGCTCGACGCCGTCTCGAACAGGTCGATGCCGGAGAGTTCCGGCAACGTCGGCTTGAGGCGTTCCCACAGCCACGACGCGATGAGCTCGCTGGTGGGGTTGCCCAGACCCTCCACGTCGTTGAGGCAAGTGTGGTCCAGGGTGTTGTGCAACGGTTTCCAGACCTCGTCGAGCCGGTCGTGGTCGATGTCGCGCCCTCGTGATCCGGCAGACGGAGCGGCGTGCACGACGGCCTGAAAGCCATGGCCGTGCATGCGGCCGCATTGGTGCCCCATCGGGACGTTCGGCAATTGGTGGGCAGCTTCAAACGGGTAGCGTCGCCAGATCCGCGCCATCCCGTCGCGGTCGAGGTGGACGCCCTGGTTCGCCGTGCTTTGGACCGCGAGCCGATGGATGCCGGGCAAGGCCAGGTTTTTGTCAATCCAGCGTGCAATATTCGTATCGGTGGGCTGGTCGATGACCTGGTTCAGGAGTGTGTCGTTCAGCGGCTCGAGAACCCGCTGCATGCGCGCCTGCAGGGCGGCCACTTCGCCCCCTGGGAAAGACGCCCAAGCCTCAGGCAGTTCCGCGAACACCGAAGCCCGGAAGCCATGGCCATGCAGTTGGCCGCGGCGCTTGCCGCCAGGCAGCGCAGCCAGGTGACGGGCGGACTCGAAGCCACCCGTGGCAACGGTCAATATGTAAGGGGTCATACGGACTCCGGATGGTTGCGCGCGCCGGTTTCATCGCTCTGCATGAAGCACTTGCCGTCATGAACTGACTGCTGCCCAGACCGAGAGGCAGTCACAAAGTCATTGACATGGGCCCAGTTGATTACCAAGGCGAATGTTGCAGAACTCCACGGTCGATCTGTTGGATATCCGTTTTCCCACAAAACGCCATGGTGATGTCCAACTCGTTGCGAATGATCTCGAGGCATCGCTCGACGCCGGCTTGACCCTGGGCACCGAGGCCGTACAGGAACGCACGGCCGATCAGGGTGCCCTTTGCGCCCAGCGCGATGGCCTTGAGCACGTCCTGGCCCGAGCGAATTCCGCCATCGACCCAAACCTCGATGCGCGAACCGACGGCATCGACGATGGCCGGCAGCGCCGAGATTGAGCTCGGCGCGCCATCGAGTTGGCGCCCGCCGTGGTTGGAGACGATGAGGGCATCTGCGCCCGAGTCTGCCGCCCGCTTCGCATCCTCGGCGTCCAGGACACCCTTGAGAATCAGCTTGCCGCCCCAGCACTTCTTGATCCACGCCACGTCGTTCCATGTCAGGCGCGGGTCGAATTGCTGGCTGGTCCAGGCCGAGAGCGACCCCATGTTCTCGACCCCCTTGACATGCCCGACGATGTTGCCGAAACCATGCCTGCGGGTTCCCAGCATGCCCAAGCCCCATCTTGGTTTGGTCGCGAGATTGAGCAGATTGGCCAGGGTCGGTTTCGGCGGTGCCGACAAGCCATTCTTCAGATCCTTGTGGCGTTGCCCCAGGATCTGCAAATCCAGGGTGAGCATCAAGGCCGAGCAGCGGGCCGCCTTGGCGCGGTCGATCAGGCGTTCGATGAAATCGCGGTCGCGCATGACATAGAGCTGGAACCAGAAGGGTGCCTTGGTGTGCGCCGCGACGTCCTCGATAGAGCAGATGCTCATGGTCGAGAGGGTGAAGGGCACGCCGCATCGTTCCGCCGCGCGCGCCGCCAGGATCTCGCCGTCGGCATGTTGCATCCCCGTCAGTCCGGTTGGCGCGAGCGCCACCGGCATGGCGACATCCTGCCCGATCATCTGCGACCGCAGCGAGCGCTGCTCGACGTCGACGGCCACGCGCTGGCGGAGCTTGATGCGCTGAAAATCGTCTTGATTGGAGCGGTAGGTCGTCTCGGTCCAGGAGCCTGAGTCGGCGTAGTCGTAAAACATCCGCGGAACCCGTCGCTTGGCGAGAACGCGCAGATCTTCAATGCAGGTCATGGTTGCCATGAAGTCACCTTGTGTGGACTGCACAGGGCTCCCAAAGGGGATCCCCGTGCCGGGTCAGGGATGGACGGCCTTGATCGCCGGGATCATCCAGGATAGCCAGTGTTGTTGGGCGAAGACGAGCAGGCCCAGGAGCAGGGTCAGCAGCACACTGTGCCAGAAGGTGCGGGCGAACACCACACCCTCCTGGCCCTTGAGGTCGGTCGTGGACACCCCGGTGGCGATGTTCTGCGGCGAGATCATCTTGCCCATCACGCCCCCCGAGGAGTTGGTCGCGGCCATGAGCACCGGATTCAGATTCAGCTGATGTGCCGCCACCACCTGCAGGTTGCCGAACAGCGCATTGCCCGAAGTGTCGCTGCCGGAGAGAAACACCGCGATCCAGCCCAGGAACGCCGACACCAGCGGGAACAGCGCACCGGTGGCGGCCACGCCCATGCCCAGCGTGTAGCTCATGCCCGAGTAGTTGAGCAGGAACGCCAGGCCCACGATCATCATCACCGTGGCGATGGCGATGCGCGTCTGCACCCAGGTGCGCCTCACGCAGTCGAGGAACGCCCCCAGGCCGGTGCGTGTCCAGACTGCCGCGATGATCGCCGACAGCAAAATTGCCGTGCCCGTGCCCATGGGCTGAAAGTCCCACAGTGCCACATAGGGCTTGTGGTACAGGGTGATGAATACCGCGTTATTCAGGCCGGGCCACAGCACCTTGGTGTCGCCGATCAGGAACAGCTTGAGGTTGACCCAGACGATGACCACCACCGAGACCACCACCCACGGCATCCAGCCGCCATAGCCCACGCGCGCTGTGCCCTTGGCCGCAGCCTGCGTGCGCACCACGGCAAAAGCCGGATCGGGTTCGGGTTTCCAGGTCTTGAGAAAGGCCACGGTGACGATGAGCGAGACCAGCGAGGCCAGCACGTCGGTGAGTTGGTAGCTGATGAAGTTGGAGGTGGCGAACTGCGTGAGTGCAAAGCTGCCGCCCGAAACCAGCAGGGCTGGCCACAGCTTGGCGATCGATTTGAGCCCGCCATACAGGCCCACGACATAGAACGGTAGCAGGAAGGCAAAAAACGGCAGTTGCCGCCCCACCATCGCCCCCAGGGTGTCGGGATGCATGCTGGTGACGGCCCCCAGCACCGTGATGGGCACGCCCAGGGCGCCGAAAGCCACCGGGGCGGTGTTGAAGATCAGGGTGTAGGTGAGGGCCTCCAGGGCGGGAAAGCCCAGACCGATGAGCAGTGCGCTGGTGATGGCCACCGGGGTGCCGAAGCCGGCGATGCCCTCGAGCAGGCAACCGAAGGAAAACGCCACCACCAGCAGCACCAGGCGGCGGTCGTCGGGCAGGTGGTCGAGCATCCATTGGCGAAACTGCTCGAAGCGCCCGGACCGAACCGCCACGTTGTACAGCAGCAAGGCGTTGAAGACGATCCACATCACTGGCGCCAGCGCCAGCGCCATGCCCGCGGCCACGGAGTTCAGGGCCAGACCCATGGGCATGCCCCACACGGCCACGGCCACGAGCAGGCCCACGAGCAGCCCGGCCAACGAGGCTTGCCAGGCGGGGCGGCGCAGCACCCCGAGCAGGATGAGGGCCACCGCGATGGGAATGGCTGCCACCACGAACGACAACAACAGGGAGCCGGCAACAGGCGTCAGCGGCTGTGCGAAAACGATGCCCGCAGGCAGGGCGGTCGAGGCAATCATGGAGTCTCCTTCCAGGGAATTCAATGCAGAGGGAATGGCTTGCGCTCTTCGGTGGCGTCAACCCGCACGCATGTGCTGCGTGGGCGACTCTCGGCGCAACCCCTGGTTGGAGTCTTTGTAGCCACGTTTTTAACTCAATTGGTCATTTGGTAAGACCAATTGATATTAGAAATGCGTTCGTTTGTTTCGTCAAGAAATCGGAAAACAAGACGGATTCAGTCGGGATTTGGATCGCGCCTTCATTCTTAATAAAATTGGTCATACCAAACAACCCCAAGAGGACGGGCATGAACATCATCCGACTGTCGGATTCGATCGCCAACGATCTTGAACACCGCATTCTCGAAGGCTCCTTGAGAGTCGGAGATCGTCTGCCGCCCGAGCGCGAACTGGCCGAGCAACTCGGTGTGTCACGGCCTTCCTTGCGTGAAGGGCTGCAGAAATTGGTTTCCAAAGGTCTCATCCGCACGCGACAGGGTGGGGGCACGGTCGTGACCGATCGGTTGCAGGCGGGTTTCGTCGATCCGTGGAGGGATATGCTCACCGGACATCCGACCCTGCAGCAAGATTTGCTGGAATTTCGCCACATGCTGGAAAGCCAGGCGGCGCTGCTGGCGTCGGAGCGAGCCAATGACTTTGACCTTCAACGCATCGGTGCGGCGTTCGATGCGCTGGAACTGGCGTATGAGCAGGACGATCTGCAAGCCTGCATCAAGCAGGACGTCGAATTTCACCAATCGATCGCCGAGGCATCCCACAACGTCCTGATCGCGCATCTCAGCGCAAGCCTGCATCGACTGATTCAGGATCATGTGGAACAGAACCTGCACTACCTGCATGCCCATCCCGAGAAGTGGCAGCAGGTGCGCGAGCAGCATCGTGAGATCTGGGACAAGATGCAGACCCGCAATGCGCAGGCCGTGGCGCAGGCCGCGAGACAGCACATCGCTTTTTTGCAGAAAAACATGTCCGAAACGGCCTTGGCAGCCTTGCGCATCGAGAGTGCGAAGCGTCGAATTCAAACGGGGACGATGACGCCGCCGGACCGGACAGTGGCTTCGTAGTCTCCCCGTGGGTGGCGATTCGCCGTGCCCAACGCCGTTGCCCGGCGTCGACGCGTCCGGGTTCGCATCTCGACAGCAATGTTCTGGGGGTCGTCGATGAAGGTGGTCGTGCTCGGCGCCGGTCTGATCGGTGTTGCATCGGCATATTTCCTGCGCCAGCAAGGTCACACGGTCACCATGGTCGATCGCCAGGCCCAACCGGCTGCGGAAACCAGGTCCAGCGGCGTGGAACCGCGCGTCGCCGCCACACGGCAGCCCTGTAGAGCGCTGCCACAGTCCGCCCCGGCTTCATTCGACGCTGACCGTTCGCTTCAAATTGACCAAGGATCCATGCCATGCATCGAGAATCAACGGTTGACACAGGTTGGTGTGTCGCGGGCGTCAAGCTCCAGAGCCGGTTCCTGCTGGGCAGCGCCAGCTACCCATCGCCACAGGCCCTGCGCGATTCGATAAGCGTCTCCGGCACGCAGGTCGTAACTGTCGGTCTCAAGCGGCTTCTCGCTGCGCAGGACAGTGACGGTTTCGTCGCCGTGCTGCGCGAAACCCTGAAGGCATGCGGGGCACATGTGCTGCCCAATACCGCCGGCTGTTACAGCGCGCGTGAGGCGATCGGCATGGCGCACATGGCACGCGAGCTCTATCAAACTCCTTGGATCAAACTCGAGGTGATCGGCGAGGCGCACACCCTGCAGCCCGATCCCGTCGAGCTGGTGGAAGCCGCGCGCGTCCTGGTGCGCGAGGGTTTCGTCGTCTGGCCATACTGCACGGATGACCTGTTGACCTGTCGTCGGCTGCTGGATGCGGGCTGCGAAGTGTTGATGCCCTGGGGTGCGCCCATCGGTTCCGGGCAGGGCCTGCTCAACCCGTTCGCTCTGCGCACGCTGCGCGAGTGCCTGCCGAACGCCACACTGATCGTGGATGCCGGCATCGGAACGCCCTCGCATGCTGCACAAGCCATGGAGATGGGATTCGATGCCGTGCTGCTGTGTTCGGCGGTGTCGCGCTCACGCGATCCGGTTGAGATGGCGCGAGCCTTCGCGCTGGCGATCGAGGCCGGTCGCGGGGCTTGGCGCGCCGGCGCCATCGCCAAGCACGATCGCGCCATTCCGAGCACGCCGACAGGCGCGAAGTCCCGGACTCCTCAAGCCTGCGTTTAGGCCCGCGCCGCACAGTTCGCTCGCGCGCTTGGCGTCCGCGCGTCGGCTGCCGCACAGCGCAGACGTGTTCAGCGTCGCTGGATGTCGGGCCGTTGCCGACGCGGTGCTTCGGCGGCAGGGCATGAGGCTGTCGATGCGTTCGGACCGGCCGGAGCCGACAACCGCCGCACGGCATGCACATAGCGCTCCAGGGTGTGGGACAACACCCCTGGAGCCAGCCGAATGTCCAGCAACTGAAAACGCCCTCGCGAGGCGTGGGCATGCTCCAGCGCGTGTTCCAGTTCCTGGCGCGTGCGCACCACGACGCCGTCACCACCCATGCCGCGCGCCATCGACGCCAAATCCCATGTCGGCAATGCGGTGAAGTGCGCGCCGGGTTCGAACACCCGGAGCATTTCCCACGCCGAATTGTTGAAGACCAGAACGATGGGATCCCAGCCATACTTGCAAGCGTTGCCCAATTCCCACCCCGTCATCTGGAAAGCCCCGTCACCCACCAGGATGATGGGGCGTTGCCCCGTGGACGCCTGCAAGCCCAGCCCTGCCGGAACGCCATAGCCCATGGTCGCGTAGTAGCCTGGGGCGATCAGTTCGCTCGGCCCGATGTCCATGGCCGTGAACAGGCAATCCCCGACATCGCTGGCCAGGGGCATGGGGCCATGCCGTTGCATCAATGCGTTGACAGCGGCCGCAATGTCGGGCGGGCTGACCGGCGCATCTTCGACGTCTTCAGCGCAGCGTGAAACGACCTTCGCGCGTTCGTCGATCCGCTGAACCTGCGCCGCCGGAACCCGTTCCAGCAGGGCATCGATCAGCGCCGCGAGCGGGACATCGGGGTAGACGTGATGCCCCATCACCACACGACCCTCGAGCGCCTGGATCGCATGTCGAAGATCGATGCGTTGGGCCGATACGGCGAAATTGGTGTCGGACACGATCACGCCGAGCAGCAGCAGCCCGTCGGAGTTTTCGACCTCGGCGGCGATGGCCGGGTCTCCGGCTACACCGAGATAGGTGCCGCGCAGTGCAACCTCGGCTGCGGCCAGCAAACCGCGCCCCATGAAACTGGTCACCACGGGCATCCCCAGCCTGCGCGTGAGTTCGGCCACGCGGGATTCCAGCCCGTAGCGCCGTACTTCCACGCCAACCATCAGGACGGGGCGCTGCGCGGCTTGCAGGCGCGACAGCAGTTCATCGGCGCAGATAGCCAGGGCCTCCTCATCCTGCCTGGGCCCGGGAAGGGTGGGGACCGCTTCGCAGATCCGCCCTGGCATGTCTCGCGGGATCTCGATGTAAACCGGGCGCGATGCGTGCAATGCTGTGTCGAGCACCCGGGCCATGTGTTGGGGGGCGGTGGCCGGATCATCCAGTCTGGCGCGATCGACGGTGATTTCCTGATAGATCTTCCACTGGGAATCCAGCGTCTTGACCTGATGGTGCAGCAGGTAGCCGCTGGCGGCTTCGTGCGTGGCGGGCGCTCCGGAGATCACGACCACCGGGACCCGTTCGGCGTAGGCGCCAGCCACGGCGTTGACCATGTTCAATGCGCCGGCCCCGTAGGTGACGGCCGCCACGCCCAAGCCGCCGCGCACGCGGGCGGCGGCATCGGCCGCGAAACCGACGCCGGGCTCGTGGGACAGGGTGTAGAGGGGCAGGGTGGCGCAGCGCTCGAATTCGCGAAAAAGCGGGAGGGCGAAGTCGCCGGGAATCCCGAAAATTTCAGTCGCCCCGCGTTGTTTCAGGGCCTGGAGCAGACGTGCGGTCAGTGTGGTCGTCATGGTCGGACTCGTTAGGTTTCCAAGCGTCGCCTGTGGGCGGTGGCTCACCCATCGGCTGAGTGGCCAGGCCCGATTCGTCGGCTCGCGCAGGTTGCAGGTCTCGCTGGCCGGGACTCAGCGCCAGAGGGGTCCGATGGCATCGAGCGTGTTCTTCACCATCAACCCGAATTCCGTGTCGCCTTCCATCACCAACTCGCGCTCAAAAAACAAGCGGTCGGCGTCGTCGATGCCACGCGCCAGTCGCCAGAGGCACGCGCTCGTGCTGCGGATGGTGATGGCAGCGGGGGCACCGCCTGGCGCCACTCTGAACCCCTGAGCGTTCAGCCGCAAACGAAGCCGCAGTCCGAGGTCCTTGAGATCCAGGCAAACCGTTCGCCCAGACCACGCCGAATGCGTCTCGGAATCCAGGTGCGGGAGCAGCACGCGATCCAGCAGGCGGGCCAGCGCAAACGACGGGGGTTGCATCGGCAACGTGCGAACGACCCGGCGCAAGGGTTCGGGAAGGGAAGCGGCGATTTGCACGGCGGCATTGCCCAGGGCATCCAGCCAATGGGCAGGGACGCCCGGGTGAGGGTCACGCGACATCGCGGAATCGTGCTTCGACATGGACATGTTCAACATTCCCGGATGGAGTTCTGCGAGAGCCGTACCGCTTCGGCGTCAGGCACGGTTCAGAACAAATTGCATGCCGGGCTGGCGGTGGACGTAACCATTGACCAAGGTTCCAGGCAAACGCATCGCGCGCAGGGTTGCCAGTGCGTCATCGGCCGAGGCTCCCTGGTTGTAGACGGCGTCGAACTGTGCGAGCACCTCCATGAAGCCCTGGCTGCAAGGCGACAGTCGAAGACGTGAGACGCCGGCCTGTCGCAGGGCCTGGGCCTCCCCGATCAAGACCTGCACGCCGGCTGACTGAACCTGGGTTCCATTCAAACAAAGGAAGGGCTGGCCCTCGCTGCTGCTGAGCAGGAGTCCATCGGCATCATCCAGACAGCGGAACGCGCAGGAGTCCTTGTGCAAGTGATGATGCCGCGCGGTGAAGCATCGCGCCGAGAATGCAAGTGGCAGGCGCCCAAAAGCCCAAATCTCGGTGGGGATCACGTCGCCGCTGACGGCGCGCACCGGGTTGTCCCTTGGGTTCACGCAGGTCATGGCATCCAGGGACAACTCCACTGGGGCAACCCATCGTCCTGCGCCCCACGCGGCATGTTCCGCAAGCGCCTCGCAGTTGTAAATGTTGAGGTGCGGGCCGAGCACAAAGGGCAGGAGATCACGTGCCCCACGCCGCGCCTCGACCAGGGCCTGGATGGCCGACATGTCGCCGGCCTCGACCGCGAATTCGTCTTGTTTCACCAGATCGCGCACGGAGCGCAACTCGCTCTCGCTCATCACCAGGGCCTGAGAAGCCAGGATCACCTCCTTGCCCGCAGCCTGCAATTCACGCCCCAGCGCCATCCAGTCGGCGAGCTTCATCTCGTGCCGGCGCGAGCAGACCATCTCGCCCAGTACGACCGTCTCCGCAGCGCTGTCGGCGACCTGCGCATAGAACCGCAGCAACGCAGATCTGGGCCACCAATACTGGACTGGGCCGACGGTCAACGCGAATCTCGAGGTGGCGACGGGGTCAGTCATGGCGTGTATGCATGGCGAGGAGTTGTGCGCGTTGCTAGCGCCAGGGCCGGTCATAGGCGCCCAGCGTGTGTTGTTGCCCTTCTGCCCAGCGCGCAAGTTGCGCCGACCACGCGGGCAGCACCGCATAGCGATGGGGCGATACGGCCAGATCGATGGCGGCACGCCAAACCCGGGTGACATCGGCAACGTAGCTGGGGCTTCGCTGTCGGCCTTCGATCTTGATTGCCTTGACCCCCGCCTCGATCAATTGGGGCAGCAGTTCGAGCGTGTTCAGGCTGGTGGGTTCTTCCAGTGCGTAGTCGCGCACCCCGCCGACATCGAATCGGCCTTTGCACAGGGTTGGATAGGCGCGTGACTCATCGTGCGCGTAGCGGTCGATGAGGACGTCGTTCAGCCGTGCCTCGACGCTGTCGTGACGATCAACCCAGCGCACGGCTGAAGGTGGCGAGCATACGCCGGCATTGTTCGGCGACTGCCCGGTTGCGTAGGAGGAGAGCGCGCAGCGTCCTTCCACCATCACGCAAAGGCTTCCAAATCCGAACACCTCGATGTCGACGCTGGTGTGCCGGATGACCTGCGCCACTTGCGACAGGGTCAGGACGCGGGGCAGAACCGCTCGTTGAATGGCGTATTGCTCACGGTAGAACTCGATCGCTGCGTAGGACGTTGCCGAGGCCTGCACGGACAGATGCAGGCGCATGCCGGGGTGATGGCGTCGCGCATGGGCCAGCATCGCGACGTCCGCCACGATCAGTGCATCGGCACCGAGTTCGACGGCGCGATCGACCGTTCGCAACCAGGGCCCCGGATCTTGCCCTGTGGCGAAAGTGTTGAGTGCCATCAGGACCCGGGCTCCATGTTTGTGGGCGTAGTCAACGCCGGCGCGAATCTGTGCATCATCGAAGTTCAGACCGGCGAAGTTGCGGGCATTGGTGGCTCCGCGCAAACCCAGATAGACCGCATCTGCGCCTGCGTCCACGGCCATTTCCAGGGCACGCAGGGAACCTGCGGGACAGACGAGTTCTGGTGGCTTCCTGGTCATCGAAATCATCGATTCCATGAACGGTCTCGGCTTGGATTCAGGATGGACGGGGGGACTCGAGTGGTGCTGGCATCGTCGCCGCGCAGCTTGAAACCTGGCCGCTGCAAGCCCTGGATTCGCTGGCTCAAGGCGCTGCGATTCAGGCTCGATGGATGAAGCCGTGTTTGCCCGGGCAGGCGGCAGTCTTGCACCATCCATTGGTGCACGCCCAGGTCGGCCAGCATCGTGCCCAGCGACAACAGCTCTGCGTCGCTGAAGAGTCCCGCATGCCAGGTCGTGCGGCATTCGAAGGGCACTCCCGAAGCCAAAAGATGATCCAGGGACGACCTTGCGCGGCGGCCGCTGCCCGGGGTGCCGGTGATGGTGTCGTAGAGACTCCACGGAGCCTTCACATCGAACCCCACCCAATCGACCAGAGGGAGCAGCGTTGCGAGGCGCCGGGGATACATGCCGGCCGTGTGCAGCGCAACCTCGAAGCCCAGGCCCCGCACCTGCTGCATGGCCTCGGCCAGTCCGGCTTGCAGTGTGGGCTCTCCCCCGGAAAAAACCACGCCGTCCAGCAACCCGCGGCGGCGTTCCAGGAAGTCCGTCACCGACGGCCAGGGCAAGCCCACGGGAACCCTGGCCTCGAGCAGGTGCGGGTTGTGGCAGTAACCGCAACGCCAGGGGCACCCCTGGCAGAAGATCACGGCGGCGAGCCTGCCGGGAAAATCAATGCTGGTCATGGCGGTGATGCCACCCACGCGCAACGCATCCATCCGACGAAGTGCCTCAGGCGCCGGTCATGCTGGGCCGCTCGGCGAAAAATTGCCGCTCCAGATGTTCGCCCTGCTTGCCGATGTTGAAGCTTGACACGGGCCTGTGGTAGCCCATGACGCGGGTCCAGACCTCGCAGGGCTGGCGCTCGTCGTCGAGCAGTCGTGGCTGCATCAGGTTGGCGTCGATAGGGTGGTCGGGCTGAGACAAGGTGGTTCTCCAAATGGGTTGGTGTGAGCGTGAAGACCCCGGGTGTGATCACGCCGCGAGCAGGCTCTGTTTGCGAGCGAGGATTTCCGTATCGCACTTGGGGCAGAACGCGTGTTCGCCCGGCAGATACCCATGCTTGGGACAAATGGAAAAAGTGGGCGTGACGGTGATGTAGGGCAGGCGAAAGCGCGTCAGCGCGCGGCGCACCAATTCTTTGCATGCCGCGCCGCTGGACAGTTGCTCGCGCATGTAGAGGTGGAGCACGGTGCCTCCGGTGTACCGGGACTGCAAGGGTTCCTGCCGTTCGAGCGCCTCGAACGGATCGTCCGTGAAGCCGACAGGCAATTGCGACGAGTTCGTGTAATAAGGGCGCTCCACCGTGCCGGCCTGGAGAATGTCAGCAAAGCGTTTGCGATCTTCCTTGGCGAAGCGGTAGGTGGTGCCCTCTGCGGGGGTGGCTTCCAGGTTGTAGAGATGCCCGGTTTCTTCCTGAAAGGCCACGATCCGGCTTCGGACATGGTCGAGGAGGCGCACGGCAAAGGCATGGCCCCAGGGCGTGGTGATGTCCTGCGCGTCGGCGGTGAAGTTGCGGATCAATTCGTTGATGCCGTTGACCCCCAGCGTCGAAAAATGGTTGCGCAGGGTGCCGAGATAGCGCTTGGTGTAAGGGAACAAGCCCTGGTCCATGAGGCGCTGGATGACCTTGCGCTTGATCTCGAGGCTTTGCTTGCCCATCTCCAGCAGCGCATCCAGCCGGTCGAGCAAACCCGCCTCGTCGCCGCGGTGGCGACGCCCGAGCCGGGCGCAATTGATGGTGACCACGCCGACCGAGCCGGTCTGCTCGGCCGAGCCGAACAGACCGTTGCCGCGCTTGAGGAGTTCGCGCAGATCGAGTTGCAAGCGGCAACACATGGACCGCACCATATTGGGGGTGAGGTCGGAGTTGATGAAGTTCTGGAAGTAGGGCAGCCCGTACTTGGCCGTCATCTCGAACAGGCGCTGGGCATTCTCGGATTCCCACGGAAAATCGGCGGTGATGTTGTAGGTCGGGATCGGAAAGGTGAACACGCGCCCTTTGGCATCGCCGGCCGTCATGACATCGATATAGGCGCGGTTGATCAGATCCATCTCGACCTGCAGCTCGCCGTAGGTGAAAGGCATCTCCTCGCCGCCGATCCGGGGGGTCTGGCCGCGCAAATCCTCGGGGCAAGTCCAGTCGAACGTGAGATTCGTGAAGGGTGTCTGCGTTCCCCAGCGGGAAGGAACGTTGAGGTTGTAGATCAGCTCCTGGATGCACTGCCGCACGGCCGGATACGACATCCGGTCGCGGCGCACGAAAGGCGCCATGTAGGTGTCGAACGATGAAAAAGCCTGGGCGCCAGCCCATTCGTTTTGCAGGGTTCCCAGAAAATTGACGATCTGCCCGACGGCTGATGTCATGTGTCGCGGGGGTCCGGCCTCGACCTTGCCAGGGACCCCGTTGAGGCCCTCGTTCAGCAACGTGCGCAGTGACCAGCCGGCGCAATAGCCCGACAACATGTCGAGGTCGTGAATGTGGAGATCGGCGTTGCGGTGCGCCTCGCCGATCTCGGCGGGATAGACGTGCGAAAGCCAATAATTGGCCGTCACCTTGCCTGCCACGTTCAGGATGAGGCCCCCCAGAGAGTAGCCCTGGTTGGCGTTGGCATTGACACGCCAATCGGCCCGGCTGAGGTACTCGTTCACCGAGCTCTCCACGTCCACCAGTGCCTTGTAGTCCTGCCTCAGCTTGGCATGCTGCTCGCGATAGACGATGTAGGCACGCGCACTCTGCATGTCATTGGCGGCGATGAGCGTGTGTTCGACGACATCCTGGATCTGCTCGACGGTTGGTGCTTGATTGCCGAAACGGTGGATGAGGACTTTGATGGCCTCGTCGCCGAGTTCCTGGGCCTCATCGGGCCCGAACTCGCCAGTGGCCTCGCCGGCCCGGCGCAAGGCCGAAACAATCTTCTGCGGGTCGAAGCTCACGCGAACGCCATTGCGTTTGACGACCTCGCGGGGAAGGCTCAGGTGGCGCTCTGCAGCTGGATGGTTCATCGTGTTCTCCTGGCGACGTCAACACTATATCTAGCGTTTCGAGGCCTGGTGAACGACTAGATCTAGTCATGACCTAGGTCAAACAAGATGAAGATTTCGGTGGCGGATGCGGGTTTTGTGGTGCGGCAATTCGCCGATCCGGCATGAGCCGCGCATCAAGGCAGGACGGGTCCATCACAGTGCGGGCGCCGAGCCGGCGGCGCGGCCAAGCGGTGTCGAGACAACCAGCGCAGCCTCATGCCGCGCGGGTTCGGCGGGCTTCAAATGGTCTTGCCGGAACTTGCCGCTGAGGTATCCCGAACGGGGGCTTGTTCGGCTGATCCAGCATCACGAGCGGCGGAGGCGTCGAGGCCGAAATCGAGCCAGTCCTGCCCCAAAAGCTCGACAGGATGTTGCGTGCGCTCCGACCCGTTGCCGCAGCGCATGGAGTCTGCGGCGCAGTATCTCGCGCAACCCCAGCAGATGCGCTCGGGGTGAATCGGGTGGGTCGGGAATTTTTTGACCATATCCGATGGCCCTGCATCCCAGCGCACGTCGCGATCGCCGGCTGGATTGCGGGCATGGCGGATCGGGATGGTGCCGGGCACGTGGCTGATTCACCGCATGGGCGGTTGTCCTGGTTCTGACCTGGTTTGGAAGTTCGGCTCGAGCGGCGGGAATGCGGTCCGGCAGTTTGCGCTTCGTCCGCTGTCGGCGCATGCATGCGGTCGTTTCCTGTGGCGAATCTTGCGCATAACAAGTACTGCCGATACCACTATAAGATGCCTTTGCGATCAACACAAGGCCTCTTGGGCAACCACGCATGAAACTCACAGCCTTCTCCGATTTCGGGCTCCGTGCCCTGCTTGTGCTTGCCGGCGGTGCTCGGCCGAACTGGTCGACCACCGAGCTGGCCGCCAAGCTCGATGTGTCGCGAGATCACTTGATCAAAGTGCTGCAGCGCCTGGCCGCCGGAGGCTATGTACAAACCATGCGTGGGGCGGGCGGTGGGGTGCGACTACTCGGTGAGCCAACAGCCATCAGGCTTGGTGAAGTGCTGGCTTGGCTGGAAGACGATCAGGCATTGGTCGAATGCTTTCGCGAAGACGCAGGGCACTGCGTGCTCACGGGCTTTTGTGCCTTGCGTCCCAGGCTGGACCGCGCACGCCGTGCGTTTTATGCGGAACTGAACACCAGCACGCTGGCCGATTGCATCAATCCAGCCCTGCGTCGCTTTGTGCAAAGCAACGCTCCCATGGCCTGACCGGCCCAAGCGCCAGAGCCTTCAGGTCAAGCCCGCGTTTCGACGAAAAGCCCTTTTTCTTCGCGCTCGAAATGATGTTCGAGCAGATGCTGTAACGGCAGGGTGGCATCGACCAGGGCCAACCGTGTCTTGTCGTCGCTGACCCGGGCAGGCATGGTGGAGAGTGCCTGGCGCCATTCGGCGAGCATCGCTGAAAGTTTGCCGTGCTCGGCCAGATAGACCTTCGCGGTCCATCGCGCCGAGGCCGGAAGCCTCGGAATCAGGACGCCCTCCTCGTGGGCGATATGGGCTTGCTGCTGGTCGTGCAAAACCCTCAGCGACTCGCGTGCCCGGGCGATGTCGCCGACCAGCAGCGCCATGCGGGCCCGCTGCATCACGCCGAGCATGTGCTCATGGTCCACAACCAGATCCTCGGGCATGGCCGCCGGCATCTCACGCTCCACTCGATGGCACGGCAACATGGTACGGGTCACGGTGCCGGGGCTGTTCGCCGGAGGACGATGTGCCGTCGATCGTTCAAGGAGTCATGGATCTCGGCCGTGGTTCGATCCACCCTTCGTCTTGGCCGGATTCGTGGTGATCGCGAGCGTCGTGGGGTTTGAACGCATGGAGTCCGGGCTCGGCCTCGTCGCCCTTCGAGCGCTTTGGCCGGCCCGAATGGCGACAAGGCCCACACGTCATTGCGGCAGTTCCTGGCCTTTCGTTTCCAGGGCGAACGGAATGATCGCGAGGCCGGCGATGAAGGCCAGCGCCGTGTAGGCAACAGGTGTGCCGAGCGTGCCCATCGCGCTGACCGAGGCGGCGAGTGCGAAGTTCACACCCGCGCCGATGAAGCGGCCCACCGACGTGTTGAAGGCGAACGCCGTTGCACGCACGCGGGTTTCGTATTGCTCGGGTAGCCACAGGCTGAACATCGCAAAATTGCCGCCGAAGAATCCCAGGAAGAACAGGGTCACGATGAAGGTGTCGAGCCCGTTGGGCAGGTAGAACGCCCAGCCGAAGCTCAGAGCGATGAAGACGGCCATGCCGAGAAAATAAAGGGCCAGGGTATTTTTGCGACCGAAGCGCTCGGCCAGTGGGGGAAGGGCCAGGCAGCCGAGAATGGTGCCGATGGAGAGGATGCCCGTGCCGATGGATGCCATGTGCACCGCCTGGATGAGCGTCATGCCCTCCTTCTTGGCCAGGAAGATGATGGCCGCGGGCTCGTACACCGCGCCCGCCCACAGGCCGATGATGGCGACGGTCAGAAGCGTGGAATTCACCAGCGTGCGGCGCAGGTATTGCGGGCTGAAGATCTCGCGCAGCGGACTGCGCTGTATGGCCTTTTTCGCTGCTTTTTCCCAGCGCTCGGGCTCGTGGACCTTCAGCATCGTGTAGATGGAGACAACCACGGGCACGAGGCCGCAAAGGAACATCGCCCGCCAGCCGTAGTGCGCGCCGACGGTGTAGTTGAGCGCCGCGGCGATGAAGAACCCGGCGTAATAGCCCGTCTGGAGGAATCCGGCGCCCATCTTGCGGCGATCTTCCGGCCAGGATTCGGCGACATAGGTTCCCGCAAGCGCCCACTCGCCACCGATACCGATGCCGGCGAGCATGCGGAAGATCGCGAGTTCCCAGACATTCTGGGACAACGCGGCCAGGCCGGTGAACAAGGCGTAGCCGAAGATCGTGGCGGCGAGCACGCGTGTGCGGCCGAACCGGTCGGCGATGGGCCCCCAGATGAACGACAGCCCCCAGCCGACGAGGAAGAGTGCAAACAGGATCGAGCCCGCCAGGCCGATGTTGCCGGGCGTGGCGGCGATCCCGGACTTGGGTAGCAATTCGGTCAGTGCCGGAACCAGGACCAGGGCGTAGATGATCGAATCCATGCCGTCCAGCGTCCAGCCGAACCAGGCAGCCCAGAAGCCTCGAATCTGGTCCCGGTTCAAGGGTGTTCGCGTTGGCCGCGCTGTGGCGGCCAGGGTGTTGCTGTCCATCGCTTGTCTCCTTCGATTGTTCCGGGTCGTGGGTCCCGGGTAGGTGATGCCGTGCAAATTGGCCTGAGCCGGACTGACCGGCGCATGCCAGGGGTTGAACCCGTGCCGCATGGATGTTCAAGTCCTGTTGCGTCCTTCCTCCATGTTGGTCTGGAACCGCCGCGCGCCGAGAACCAGGGAGTGCAGGTCGGCACCCTCCGTGGAAACGGCTCGTACCGACTCGAAAGCCGCCTGCGCCAGTTGCGCCAGTGTCTGCCCAGGCGGCAATTCGATGAATTGGCGTACCCCATGCTCGTACAACACCGTGGTGCCGTCATGCCACCGCACGGGAGCCATGACGTTGTCCGCCAGATCGGCGGCGATGGCCTCGGCAGACCCGAGCAGGCGCCCGCTTCGATTGCCGACATAGGGCACCCGCGGGGCCTGAACAGGGCATGCGAGCAGCGCGTCGCGCAGCGCCTGCGCGACACCGGCCAGCAGCACGCAGTGCGAGGGCACGGCCACGTCGAGCCGTTCGGCACGGCGCACGCCGAGGTTGCGGGCGTCGCGCAGAGCCTGCTCCAGCGCGGCGTCGGCGCCGGCGATGACGAATTGCGCAGGCCCGTTGAAATTGGCCAGGTAAACCTGCTGCTCGGCGGTTGCACCGGCCGGTGCGGCCGAGCGCAGGATGTCCTCGACACTGCGTTGGCCAAGGCCAACGATCACGGCCATGCCGTAGCCCTTGGGGTAGGCGCGCTCCATCAGCGTGGCGCGCAACAGCACGATGCGCAGGGCCTGGTCGAAAGCCAGCGAACCGACGATCACGGCCGCGGTGAAAGCGCCCACCGACAGGCCCGCGACCGCGTCCGGCCGCAGGCCCTGCGCATCCAGAGCACGCGCCAGGGCAACGCCGGCAATCACGATGGACAATTGGGCGGCGACGGTGGAGCGCAGTTCCAGGGCGCCGTCCAGGCGGCGCACGTCGCGTTGCAGGACGCGGCTGGCTTCGTCGAGGGTGCGCTCGACCTCGGCGTGCGGCGGCAGACGACGCAGAAAACCAGGCGACTGCGCGCCTTGTCCCGGACAGAGGAAGGCCAGATTCATGCTGCCGAGTCCCACGCCGCGTCGGCCCATGGATCGCGCGTCAGTCGCGCGCCATGGGCGCTGCGCAGCAACATGGGGCCAGCGTCCATCGCGTACTCGGACAAGGCCACGGCGCCAGCCGGCGTTTGCAGTTGCACGTCCATGCGAACCTGGCCCTGGTGCGGCAGTCGTGTCCAGAGTGCCCGGGCTTGCGAGCGGGAGATGGCTTGATCGAGCAGCACCACCAGATCGAGATCGCTGTCGCTGCCGACACTGGCGAAGCCCGACGCCAGCTCGAACCCCACGCTGCCGCCCGGGCCCCAGCACAAATCCGGCCAGGCGTCCCACGCCTGTTCCACGGCTGCGAGGGCTTGCATCGCCGGCATGGCGAGGCGCGATGCATCCACGTCGCTGAGCCGGCCACGCAGATCCCACGGCGCCAGTCTGCATTCGACCTGCAGCGGATCCAGCCAGGCTGCAGTGCGCTGGGCACGGGTTCCTCCGCGAATGCCGACGGGTACGCGGTTCGCGCGCCAAGGCGCACGCCGCACGACAACCCACGGCGCCTGCGACAAGGAACGTGCAACCCAATCGGGCGGCAAGCTGTCGAAGGCGAACGCCACAAGGCCAGGGCCGCGACAGATCCGGGCGGATTCAGATCCTGCATCACATGGCCTTCCACGCGAAGCATCCGCTTGCGGGCTGTCGGGGGCGGTCCCAAGAACGCGAAGGGCCGCTCCCGAGGGTTCTTGGCCCCCTCGGGGGGAGCCCGCTTGCGGGCTATCGGGGGCGGTCCCAAGAACGCGAAGGGCCGCTCCCGAGGGTTCTTGGCCCCCTCGGGGGGAGCCCGCTTGCGGGCTGTCGGGGGCGGTCACCAGCAAGAGATCGTGCGGCTGCCACGCGGCTGCAGCCAAGTGCGGGCAGGGTTTCCCGGGCCGTGGCCGTGCCGTGGCGGTTTCCGAGGGTGCGTGCATCGCGGGTCACCATTGTTCGGCCAGGCGCTCGCGAACTTCGCGCGATGCGGCCCGGCCGATTCGGGCCGCTGGTGACGTCAGCCGTACGGCCAGATCCGTTTCGTCGACACCGATGCTCGCCAGCGCCGCCAGGACCGACTGTCGTACGTTGGTGACGTCCTGACCCGCCGGTGCATCGGCACTGACCCCGGCGATGAGGTCATGCAGCATGCCCAGGCGGGCGTAGTCGGCGATGCGGTAGGACATGGGTGGATTCGTGGCGCCGAGCTGGTCGAGCTCGTCAACGCTGCGCCGCGTGACCCGTGCGGCCGCCTCGCGACCCATCGCATGCACCATGACGCCGGCATCGTCGAGCGCCAGGATGCGGTGAGCCTGGTAGCCATGCGCGAGGAATGCGCCCGACATCGCGGCACCGACGAGCAAGGCGATGACCGGGTGTCCGTGCATGCGGGCCGAGGCGTAGGCATCCACCGCCGCGGCGCAAGCCAGATGAATGCCGAGCAATTCTTCCCGCCGGCCATAGGCCTGGCTGGGCACGTCGACGATGGCCAGCAGCAAACGCTTGGGGCCATGTGCATCCTGCGCCATCGCGTCCCGCACGGTGCGCGCGAGCGCCCAGCCTTCGCGCAAGCCGACCTCGCCCTGGCGGGCGCGCCGGTAGGGATTGGCGGGGTCGGGCACCACGGCCACGAGGCGGGTTGGCTGGTCGCCCAGGAGGGCATCGGATGCCAGCACCGAGGGTGGCAGGCCAGGCAAGACGGGGGCCGTCCCGCGCAGGGCATCGAACCAGGTACGTCCCCGCGTCGACAAGGTGTTCATGGCTGCTGCACCTGCGGACTCCACAGGACGCGCAGTCCTGGGCCGTCGAGATTCTCCAGCGAGGCCGCGCCCTCGATGCGATCCTGATACGCCGCAACGGATTCGCTGCGCGCCGGACCCGAGCGGGCCTCGGTGCAGGCTTGCAGCACGGCGCTGCGCACCTGTGCGGCGTCGTCATCGACCAGGCGATCGGCCAGGCCGATGGCGCAGCGCTGTTCACCGCCGATCAGGCTCCAGATCAGGCGACGGTCGCGCGCGTCGAATTCCTCGGAGCCTGCTTCCTGCTCGATCACCTCCGGGCCATTCATGCCGAGTCTGGCCTGCCGCGTCAGCACGAGGCGGCTGCAGAGCGCGGCGACCAGCGACATGCCGCCGAAACACCCGACCAGACCGGCGACGACGCCGACCACGGGAACATGGCGCCGCAGGGCGATGATGGCCGACTGGATCTCGGCGATCGCGGCCAGGCCGAGATTGGCCTCTTGCAGGCGCACGCCGCCGGTCTCCAGCAGCAGGATGGGCCAGACGGGCCGGCCAGCCTCGCAGTCGCGCAAAGCCAGTTCAAGCGTTCCCGCGATCTTGGCGCCCGACACTTCGCCGATGCTCCCGCCCTGGAACCCACTCTCGACGGCCAGCACGACTGCGGCATGGCCGTCGAGCGTGCCTTTGACGATGACGACCCCGTCGTCGGATTGGGGCACGATCCCCTGGCGCGCGAGCCAGGGCGACATCAGCCGATCGAACGGCCCGAGCAACTCGCGCTGGCCGCCTGGATCGAGAACCATCCGGGCGCGCTCGCGGCCGCCGAGTTCGATGAAGCTCTGCGCATTGCGGAGAGTGTTCATGCCTGGCTGGCCTCCAGCGCCTGCTCCAGGCGCAAGGCCACGACTCCGGGGGTGGCGCCGAAATCGTTGATCTCGACCCGCACGGCCCAGGGATGACGGGCGAAGAAGCGCTCCAGCACGCGTTGCCAGATCGGCGCGTAACCGTCCACACTGGTGCGAACCTTGACCCGCGCCATCGCCTCGGCGGCGGGTTCGATCAGGACCTCCAGATCCCCTGAGCCGACCACGCCGATGTGCGCGCGTCGGCGCGTCGGCTGGCTGGCGGCGAATTCAAAGTCGAGCGTTTCCATGGTCGGCTCCGGGTTGCATCAGGCACAGGCAGGCCAAGGCGCGGCGCCATCGAGGAAAAGGGTGACGGCCAGCAGGTCGGCACTGCCACCGGGCGACGCATGCAGCATCACCAACTCGCGGTCGAGCCGCATCAGGGCTTGCATGCCGCGCGTCGTGCCGCTGCCGCCGAGGTCGAGCACCGACCGGGCGCCGCGCTGCGCCGTCGCCAGCGCCGTGAGTCCGGCGCGGTGCAGCAAGCAGGTGTCGGCGAGTCTGGACATGATCGCCAGCAAGGCGTCGAGCCTGGCGTGTGGCTCGCTGCAGCCGCTGGCCCTGGCTTGGCGCAAGCGCGGCAGTCCGAGCAGCAGGGCATGAGGAAAACCGTCGCAGGCCTCGGCCTTCGCACCCCCCACGCCATAACGGCGACCGACGCGCACGCCATGCGTGTCGGTGTCGACAGCGTTGTGATCGGGGTGGCGCGCAATGGCTGCCGCAGTCGATGTCAGCCGCTCGGCATCGACATCCTGCTCGCCGTGCAGCGCCGCGGCCGCGACGAGCAAACCCAGTGCCCAGATGGCTCCGCGATGGGCGTTCGCCCCGCCGGTGGCCATCAACATGCGCTGTTCGGCACTGCGCCCGATCCAGGCCAGTTGCGTGCGCAGCGCGGGCGAGGGCCTGGCCGCCTGTGCGGCGCGTGCCATCTGGGTGAAAGGCAGGCGTAGCGCCTCCGCCGAGCGCAGCATGCGCGCAAGGTCCAGGTCATGGTGGGCGCCGCTGCCGCGCCTGTCCACCAGGGCCGGCTTGGGCGTCAGGAGGGCTTCGTCGCGCAGAGCCTGAACCGCACGCTCCGCCCAGTCTTCGGCCGAGACGGCACGCGGCGCCGGGCATGGGCTTGGCGATAACGCGAGCATGCGCAGCCTCACCAGCTTCGAAACCGTGAAGGCGGTTGATACAGCCCGCCCGACCAGTCCACCAGGTCCTCGATGCTGCGCGCCGCCAGCAGAGAACGCTTGGCCTGCAGCGGGCTGACGCCGAGGTCGGCGGGATAGGCGACGATGCCGCGCGCATGAAGGTTGCGCGCCACGGCCGCATCCGAGCGCTGGCCGATGGGCGTGACGCCGGCTATCGCGGCCAGCGCGGCACGGCGCTCCTCCTGGCCCTGCGCCTTGTACAGATAGGCGATGCCTTCTTCGGTCACCACATGGGTGACGTCATCGCCGTAGATCATGATCGGCGCGATCGGCATGCCGCTCTTGTCACCGACCGCGACGGCGTCGAGCGAATCCACCAGCGCCGGCACACCGCCCTTCTGGTAGGTCTCCACCATTTGCACCACCAACTTGCGCCCCCGGACAACCGGGGCGTCGGCGGTGATCAGCGAGAGCCAGGCGGGAGTGGGGTGGCGGCGGCCGCGCGGGTCATGCCCCATGTTCGGGGCGCCCCCGAAGCCGGTCAATCGGCCCAGCGTCACGGTCGAGGAATGGGCGTCGGCGTCCATCTGCAAGGTCGAGCCGATGAACAGGTCCACCCCATACTGCCCCGCCAGTTGGCACAGCACCCGGTTGGAGCGCATCGAGCCATCGCGACCGATGAAGAACACGTCGGAACGGGCGGCAACGTAGTTCTCCATACCCACTTCGCTGCCGAAGCAATGCACGCTTTCGGCCCAGCCGCTCTCGATCGCCGGAATCAGCGTGGGGTGCGGGTTGAGCGCCCAGTTGCGGCAGATCTTTCCCTTCAGCCCGAGTGACTCGGCATAGGTCGGCAGCAGCAATTCGATCGCCGCTGTGTCGTAGCCTATGCCGTGGTTCAGCGAGGTCACCTGGTAGCGCTCGTAGATGCCGCGGATGGCCATCATCCCCATCAGCACCTGCAGATCGGTGATGTGGCGCGGATCTCGCGTGAACAGCGGCTCGATGGCGAAGGGTCGGTCCGCAACGACCACGAAATCGATCCAGGAGCCTGGAATGTCGACCCGTGGCAGCTCGTCGACCCATTCATTGACCTGGGCAATGACGATGCCCTGCCGGAATGCGGTGGCCTCGACAATGGTGGGTGTGTCCTCGGTGTTCGGCCCGGTGTAGAGATTGCCCTGCGCGTCGGCCTTTTCGGCGCAAACCAGCGCAACTTGCGGGGTCAGGTCGATGAACATCCGCGCGTAAAGCTCGACATAGGTGTGAATCGCGCCGATCTCCAGCTTGCCGTCCTCCAGCAGTTGGGCCACGCGCAAACTCTGCGGCCCGGCAAACGCGAAATCCACCCGTCGCGCGATACCGGTCTCGAACAGCGACAGGTGCTCGGGCCGGCTGATGCTCGAAATCAAGAGGTGCAGATCGTGCACGCGGCGGGCATCGACCTGTGCCAGGCTGCGCGAGAGGAAGTCGGCCTGCTTCTGGTTGTTGCCTTCGAGCGCCACGCGATCGCCGGGCATCAACAGCAACTCCAGGGCCTCCACCATGCGCTCCGCGGGCAGGAGGCAGCCGCGCGCCAGATGCGCGACGGCGTTCATTCGCCGCATCTTCTCCGCGCGCCGGGTGTTCCACGCCGTGGCTTGGCGGTCCATGGGGGTGGATGCGGGGGTGGGTTCCAAAGGTTCTGGTCCGTAAAAATACAAAAAAGGCTGTTTTGTATTCTTTGTTGGAATTCTTGTATCCGCAATACAGGGTTTTCCAGAACACAACGGGCGGCGCCTTGCCGTCATGATGGGCAATCCCGCTAGCATTCCAACCCATGGACAAGAGCATTTCCCTCGCTGATCGCCTGCGCGAAACCATTGAAGAAAACATCGCGACTGGTGAACTTCCCCCCGGCGCGCCGCTGGACGAAGCCGAGCTGACGCAGCGTTTCAGAGTGTCGCGCACGCCGGTTCGCGAGGCCTTGATGCAGTTGGCCTCGGCCGGCATGGTTGACATCCGGCGTCGACGCGGCGCGACCGTGGCCCAGATCTCGCCACAGCGGCTGATCGAGATGTTCGAGGTCATGGCCGAGCTCGAGGCCATGTGCGGCCGGCATGCCGCACGGCGCATGTCGACGGCCGAGCTGCTCGCGCTCGAGGCGGCTCATACGGCCTGCGAGGCCGCGCGCAACGCGGCGGATGCCGACCGTTACTACCACCTGAACGAGCATTTTCACAATCTGATCTACGCCGGCAGCCACAGCGGTTTTCTGTGCGATCAGGCCCAGGCCCTGCATCGCCGTTTGCGCCCCTACCGGCGCCTGCAGCTTCGCGTCAAAGGCCGTCTGCAGGCGTCCTACAGTGAGCACCAGGCTGTCGTCGACGCCATCCGGGCCGGTGATGGGGATCGCGCTGCGCAGGCTTTGCGCGGGCATGTGATGGTCCAGGGCGAGCGCTTCGCCGACCTGATGGCCGTGCTCTCGCAGATGCCTGCCTGACCTGTGTTGATCCAGCTTCGGGACCCAACGCCTTGTTTCCGCTCAAGCTGATGCCGAGGATCGATCGAGGAGGGTGGCCATGGCTGTTCGAGACATTTTGAAAATGGGCGATGCGCGCCTGCTGCGCGTGGCGCCGCCCGTGCCGGCGTTCGACACGCCGGAGTTGCACGCGCTGGTCGTGGACTTGATCGACACGATGCAGGCGGCCGATGGCGCCGGTCTTGCCGCGCCGCAAATCGGGGTCGATCTGGCCGTGGTGATCTTCGGTTTCACCCACAACGTGCGCTACCCGGACGCGCCCGAAGTGCCGTTCACGGTGTTGTGCAATCCCAGCATCACACCCTTGTCGGATGCGCAGGAAGAGGGCTGGGAGGGTTGCCTGTCGGTGCCGGGGCTGCGTGGCGTCGTGCCGCGCCACGCCAGCATCCGTTACACCGGCTTCGATCAGCATGGCCGGCCCATCGACCGCACGGTGCATGGTTTTCATGCGCGCGTGGTGCAGCATGAGTGCGACCACCTCATCGGCAAGCTCTACCCCATGCGCATGAGCGACTTCACCCGTTTTGGTTTTCTCGACGCACTGGACGAGCCGAACTTGCCGACCGATTGAGGGCTTGGTCTTTTGGATGGGTTCCGGGAATAAACCGCTGCGCCTGCCGTCCATGCAGGTATTCGCAACCCTCTTGGAGTGACCGATGACCATCCTGCAAGCCTGCCGCCGCACCCCACACCTTGCCGCTGTCGCCTTGGCGTTCACCGCGGCTTTCGCCGCCAGTACGGCCTGGGCCGAAACCCCGACCGAGGCCGCCAAAGCCCATGTCGAGGCGATTGCCTCCGGCCATGTCGACGCCATCACCGCCGGCTACGGCCCCCATGCGCTGCTCGAATGGGTGGGCGGCCCGCTCGACGGGCGCTATGCGTCGATGGCCGACATCCAGGAAGCCTGGACCAAGTTCACCAAGGCCAACGGCCCGCTGAAGGCCGATATCGACCATCTGCAGGAAGCCGCCAATCCCAAAGGCGCCACGGTGACCGCCGACGTGGTGTTCAAGGGCAAGGCCACCGTGCCGGTGCGCTATGTGCTCACGTACCGTGACGGCAAGCTGGTCGATGAAATCTGGCAAATCGACCCCAAGCTCGCCGCGAAGCCGGCGGGGTACTGATCCCCACGCGCCGCGTGTCCCCGCCGATGCTTGACCGTCACCGCCTGCTGATCGAGCAGATTCCGCACCTGCGGCGCTATGCCCGGGTGCTGCATGGCGGCCGCGCGGCCGATGCGGACGACCTGGTGCAGGACACGCTGGAGCGTGCCTTCAGCAAATGGCTGTCCTGGCGCGGGGCCGGCAGTGTGCGGCCCTGGCTGTTTTCCATCATGCACAACCTGTTCGTCGACCAATGTGCGGTACGCGGCAGCATGGGCGCACCTCAAGCGCTGGACGATCTGCCCGAGGCATTGCATCCCACCCAGGTCGCCACCCAGGAATTTCGCCTGCAGGCGCTGGACATGATCGCCGCTTTGCAACAGCTTTCGGTGCCTCTGCGGGAGGTGCTGCTGCTGGTCGCGGTGGAGGACTTGAGCTACGGCGACGCCGCGCGCGCCCTGGGCGTCCCGATCGGCACCATCATGTCACGTCTGTCGCGCGCGCGCAGTCAGTTGCGCGTGCTCACCGACGGCGAGGCATCCGCCGCGCGGCCACCGCTGCGCGTGATCGAAGGACAAAGGAGTTTGGGATGAGCGCACCGCGCCCCGACCGCGTCACCCTCATGGCTTATGTCGATGGCCAGCTCGCATCGGCACACAGCGCCGAAGTCGAGCAGTGGTGCGCGCAAGACCCCGCGCTCGCTGCCGAGGTCGCCGCGCTGCAGGCGCAACGCCAGGCCTTGCGCGATGCGCTCGACCCGCTGCTGGACGAACCTGTGCCCGCGCGCCTGCTGTTGCGTGCGGCGCCGCCGGCGCGGCATTGGGCGCAGGCCGCCTCGGTGGTGCTGTGGCTGGGTGTGGGCGCGTTGGCCGGCGGCCTGGCCACACGCAGCTTCATGCCGCAGCCGCATGCCGTGATGGCGCAGGCGCAGGACGAAGGCGCCATGCACTTCGTGCGGCAGGCCGAACTCGCCTACGCCGTCTACACCCCCGACCCGCGCCGCCCGGTCGAAGTGCGCAACGGCAGCGACCTCACCACTTGGCTGTCACGCCGGCTCAATCGCCCCATCGTCGCGCCCGACGCCTTGCCTGGCGGCCTGGTGCTGATGGGTGGGCGTCTGTTGCCCGGCATGCCCGGCAAACCCGCAGCCCAACTCATGTACCAGGATGGGCGGGGCAAGCGCATCACCGTCTTCCTGCGCGCCATGGCCAAGCCCACGGCCGAAACCGGCTTTCGCATCGTCGACCATGACGGTACCACCACCTTCTACTGGGTAGACCGTGACTGGGGCTACGCCCTCACCGGCGAGTTGCCGCGGGCGCAAATGCTGCAGGCTGCGAAAGTTCTGTACCAACGCTATGCACCACAGGCACAGCCCGATGCCGCTCCCGCTGCGCGGCCGATGTCCTGAACCCACTCGCGTCCAAGCGGGCCGACAGCTCCCGCCCAGCAGAGTTGCATGCTTTCGCCAGACTTAAGGTCTGCGACCCCACCGCACTTTTTCCCCGAGTTTTGATCACAGTTGAATAGACCCTGCCGAAATGGGATCGGCGGGTGCGTGTTTGTGTTCCTGCGCAGCAGTGCCGGAGCGATTCGAGGGGGGATGGCCATGAACCACACGCTGACGCCTGCCTGGTTCTTGTCGACAGCCAGTGGCGAGGACATGTCAGCCAGACTGCTGGGCCTGGTGCGCGAAACGTATTTGGAACTGAACCGGCAATCGGTCAAACCGGTGGCTGTGGACCTCGACACGGCGCTCGACCGCGACCTGGGCTTCGACAGCCTGGCGCGGGTGGAGTTGTTGATGCGCGTCGAGCGTGCGTTCGGCCGGCGTCTGCCCGAGGCGCTGCTCGCCCAGGCGCAAACCCCGCGTGATGTGCTGGCCGCGCTGAAGTCGATCCCCAACGCTGCGCCCCAGGTGCTGGCCACCTCGGTATCGAACGCGGCAACGCAGGAGTGCGCCGACCGCCCGCTCCGCGCCACGACCCTGCTCGAGATGCTGGACTGGCATGTCCAGCGCCACCCTGACCGCATCCAACTGGTGCTGTTGTCCGACACCGGGGAAACCCCGTTCACCTATGCCGAACTGCTGCGCGGTGCACGCACGGTGGCGGCGCGGCTGCAGCAGCTGGGGGTGGCGCCGCAGCAGACCGTGGCCATCATGCTGCCGACCTGCGCCGATTACTTTTTCAGCTACTTCGGCATCCTGCTGGCCGGTGCGGTGCCGGTGCCGATTTATCCGCCCACGCGCCTGTCGCAAATCGAAGACCATGTGCGGCGCCATGCCCGCATTCTGGCCAATGCCCGCACCCAGGTGCTGATCACGGTGGCCGAGGCGATGCGCGTGGCGCATGTGCTCAAGGCCCTGGTTCCCGGCCTGCGCCAGGTCATCACGCCGCAGCAGGCGACGCAGGGCCTGCCGGCGTGGCGGCCGGTGCCGGCGCTGGCGGGTGACATCGCCTTCATCCAGTACACCTCCGGCAGCACCGGCGACCCGAAGGGCGTAGCGCTCACCCACGCCAATCTGCTGGCCAATATCCGTGCCATCGGCGACGTGTTGCAACTCACCGCCGACGACGTGTTCGTCAGCTGGTTGCCGCTGTACCACGACATGGGCCTGATCGGCGCCTGGCTGTGCAGCCTGTACACCGGCAACCGCCTGGTGGTGATGTCGCCGCTGGCGTTTTTGCTGCGCCCGCAGGACTGGCTGTGGGCCATCCACCGCCACCACGGCACCCACACCGCGGCACCCAATTTCGCCTACGAACTGTGCCTGCGCCATGTGCGCGCACAGGACATCGAGGGGCTCGATCTGAGCAGTCTGCGCGTCGCCGCCAACGGTGCCGAGCCGGTGAGCCCGGAAACCGTCACCCGCTTTGCCGACCGCTTCGCCGCGCATGGCCTGCGGCCGCAGGCCATGACCCCGGTGTACGGCCTGGCCGAGTCCACCGTGGCGCTGCTGATTTCAAGGCCGGAGCACATGCCGCTGGTGGACTTCGTCGACCGTGCCGTGTTCGAGCGCGAGCACCGCGCCCAGCCCGCCGTCTACCACGACCCGCATGCATTGCGCTTCGTCGCCTGCGGCCATCCGCTCCCCGGTCACCGCGTGCGCCTGGTGGATGCCGCCGGCGTCGAGGTGCCCGACCGCGTCGAAGGCCGGCTGGAATTCCAGGGGCCGTCGGCCACTGGCGGCTACTACCGCGGGCCTGACGCGACCCGCAAGCTGATGCGCGACGGCTGGCTCGACAGTGGCGATCGCGCTTACCGCGCCGAGGGCGAGATCTACATCACCGGGCGGGTGAAAGACATCATCATCCGCGGTGGTCGCAACCTCTACCCCCACGAGATCGAACAGGCCGTGGGCGAGCTGCCGGGCGTGCGCAAGGGCTGCGTGGTGGCTTTCGGCAGCGCCGACCCCATCAGCGGCACCGAACGCCTGGTGCTGCTGGCCGAAACCCGCGAGAGCGGTCCGCAGGCACGCGCGCGGCTGCGCGAGGCGGTGCAGCAACGCGTCGTCGAAGTGCTGGGCGAACCGGCCGACACCGTGGTGCTGGCGCCGCCGCATACGGTGCGCAAAACCTCCAGCGGCAAGCTGCGTCGCGCCGCCACGCGCGAGGTGTTCGAGCGTGGCGGCATCGGCGCCCATGCGCGCCCGGTATGGCGGCAGTTCGCCGGCCTGGGCTGGAACGTCGCGGCGCTGTGGTGCCGCCAAGCCGCCGCGCAGGCCAGCCATATCGCCTACGCCGCGTGGTTCTGGCTGGTGTTCGCGCTGCTGGCGCCACCGGCCTGGCTGGCCGTGGCGTTGGCGCCCGACCCGGCGCGCGCCTGGGCGCGGGCGCGCGCCGCGGCACGCCTGCTGCTGCGCGGCACCGGGCTGACGCTGCGCGTGCACGGGCTCGAGGCCGTGCCGCAGCAGGCGCACATCGTCGTTGCCAACCATGCCAGCGACCTCGATGCCCTGATGCTGCTGGCGGCACTGCCGGCGCCGCACCGCTTCGTTGCCAAGCGCGAGCTGCTGCGCCATCCGCCGGTACGCCTGTTTCTGCAGAGGCTCGGCACGGTGTTCGTCGAACGCTTCGACGCGCAACGCAGCGTGGCCGATGCCCGCCGCCTGACCGAGCTGGCCACGCGAGGCGTGTCGCTGTGCGCGTTTCCGGAAGGGACGTTCCGGCCCGAGCCGGGTCTGCTGGGTTTTCACCTCGGCCCGTTCGAGAGCGCGGTGCGGGCGCGCATCGCCGTGGTTCCCGCCACGCTGCAGGGCACCCGCGAGGTGCTGGGCGATGGCGAGCGCCTGCCGCATCGCCACCCCGTCCAGCTCGACTTCGACGCGCCGATGCGCGCCGCCGAAGCGCCGATCGAACCCTTCGCCGCCGCCGTGGCGCTGCGCGATGCGGCGCGTGCGGCGATGGCGCAGCGCCTGGGCGAGTACGGGGAGGGCGCTGCCGTCGGCGCATTCCCGTGAGGGTTCCACCGCCGCTGCTGCCTCACCCAACGAATCCCAGTCCCGCGCCAGCTCAACCGCCACACCAGCCCATGACCGATACCGCCAATTCCCAGGATCCCGGGGCGAACGACGCCAGCAAGATCGATCTGCAAGCCGCCTGGATTCGTCGCTCCACGGCCGACATCCGGGCCTTCGTCGAGGGATTGGCCGCCCGCCTGGAGGGCGACCTGCCGGGGCAGGTGGATGTCGTGCGCAAGCGCGACGGCCTGTTCGCCAAGACCAGCCATGTGCAGAGCATCGTGGTGCGGACCGAGGACTTCCATTACCTGCTCGACAAGCAGCCTTCGGGCGTGCGCACGCAGCGCGCCAGGGTGGTGGGCGGCATCATCCTCAAGCGCGAAGACCTGAGTCTGGCGGCATGGATGGAAAACCTGCTTGCCGCCTTGTTCTCGCAGTCCGGCGAGTTGCAGCGCGCCAGCCAGTCGCTGCACGATTTTTTGATGAACTGAATCTGCACACCACAGGAGAGCCGCATGTCGATCTGGGATCAACTGAAGAAACGCGTCGAGGACGTGGCGCACGACGCGCGGCATGCGGTGGACGGGCTGACCGCCACCGCCCACAACCTGGCCGCGCCGCGCGGCCTCACGCCCGACGAGCTGGCGCGGCAACAGGCCTGGGCCGACGCCCTGCCGCATGCCGACCTGCCCGCTTTCGTCAAGGCGAGGCTGGGCGCCACGGCGCGGCGCGAGCTGCCCTGGATCAGCACCGCGACCCCGGCCGAGATGCTGGCGCAGCGCAGCCACGGCATCGAGCCCGTGGGCACGGTCACGGGCAATTGCTGGTACCACTTCGGCTACTCCTGGTCCGACGGGCAGTATGACGGCTGGCACCAGGCCATCGACCGTCTGCGTCTGGAAGCCACGCTCCTGGGCGCGAATGCCGTGGTGGACGTGCAGTTGCACGGGCAGCGCGGGCAGAACCCGACCGACATGGACTATGCCCTGAGCGGCACCGCGGTGCGCGTCCGCGGCTTGCCGCCGTCGATCGAGCCGGCGCTGGCCACGGTGTCGGCGCTGCATTTCGTGCGCCTGCTGGACGATGGCGCGGTGCCGGTGGGCATCGCCATCGGCGCCCACTTCGACTGGTACATCGCCGGGGCGCAGTCCTATGCAAGCTTTGCCCCTTACGGCCAACAGGGCTTCAGACCCGGGCTCGGCTATGGCGGCGGTTATGGCAGCGGTGGCGCCGTCAATCCCTGGATGAATGCGGAACTCACCGATCTCTCGGCCTTTCAGCAGCATGTGCGGCGCAGCGCGCTGGAGCATTTGCGCAGCGATGGCCAGCGCCTGCAGGCCTCGGTGCTGGCGCATACGCAGTATGCCGAGCTGTTCCGCGAAGAGGGCGGCAGCGAGGAGCCACCGCGCTACCTCTGCCGCCACATCGCCATCGGCACGGCCGTGGCTTACGACCGCGACCGCCCGCCCAAGGCCAGCCTGACGCCGACGTTCAGCCTGGCCGACCGCCAACTCGAAGCCCCGCCGACGCAACCTTGAATTCCGCCCCGGCTCCAACCTTCATTCCACCAGGACCCCCATCATGACCGACATGAACGAACCCTTGCAGCAAGCCGCCGAGCAACTCGCCCCGCATGCCGTCGAGCGCCTCAAGGGCCTGCGCTCCCAGGGCAGCCACGAAGGCATTTTCACCTCCGACCTGTCGGTGAACGAATTCGTCATGGTGCGCCAGGCCGGCTTCGAGCCGCTGGGCCTGGTGGTCGGCTCCTGCGTCTATCACCTCGGCATTCAGTACGGCCAATGGTCGACGAATATGGAGATGGACGTGCTGTCGCAAGCCATGTACCAGGCGCGCGAACTGGCCATGAGCCGTATGGAGCAGGAGGCCATCCTGCTGCGGGCGGACGGCGTGGTCGGCCTGCGGCTGGAGGTCAAGCGCATGGAGTGGGACAAGGACATTCTGGAATTCATGGCCATCGGCACCGCCATTGCGCACCGCACGGGCGATCCCGGTTTCAAGGGCGTGGGCGGCAAACCTTTCACCTCCGACCTGTCGGGCCAGGACTTCTGGATGCTGCTCAAGTCCGGTTACCGGCCGATGGAAATGGTGATGGGCTCCTGCGTCTACCACGTCGCCCACCAGGGTGCGCTGCGCTCGCTCGGCAATATCGGCAACAACGTCGAGCTGGGGCAGTTCACCCAGGCCATGTACGACGCCCGCGAACTGGCGATGGAGCGCATGCAGCACGAGGCTGCGGCGGCGCAGGCCGATGGCGTCACCGGGGTGCAACTGCACGAAGGCTCGCACAACTGGCAACCGCATGTCATCGAGTTCTTCGCCATCGGCACCGCGGTCAAGGCGATGGACAAAGCCGATGCGCTGGTGGATGCGCTCAACCCGCAACTCGTCATTCCGGTCAACGACTGACATATCACTTCAATCGCTCAGGAGACATCACCATGTCCATGTTCAAACACGCCGCCGAAATTCTGGAAGCCAGGGTCAACACCTTTCTCAACCGTGCCGACGATCCATCGCAGACCCTGGACCTGTCTTACGAAAAAATGATCACCAGCCTGCAAGACACCAAACGCCACCTGGCCGACGTGATCACCGAGCGCATCGCGCTGGAAAACCAGATGGCCGCGGCCAAGCGCGACAGCGACAAGGCCGAGGCCGACGCGCGCATGGCGCTGCAGGCCCAGCGCGAAGATCTGGCGCGGGCCGCGCTCGCGGAAAAGCAGGCCGCGCAGCAAAAAGTCGACAGCCTGCAGCAGGCACATGACAGCATTGCGACCCAGGCCGACAAGCTCACCCTCTACGAGGCCAAGCTGCAAGACCGCATCGAGCAGTTCCGCACGCAAAAAGAGGTGATGAAAACGCAGATGACCGCCGCCGCCGCCGAGGTGGGCGTGTCCGAATCGCTCTCGGGTCTGGGCACTGGCCTGGCCGATGCGGGTGATGCCATGCGCCGCGCGCAGGACAAGACGGCCCAGATGCAAGCCAAGGCCGAGGCGATGGAGGGCATGACGGAGGCCGGCATTCTGAGCGACCCGCTGGACGCGCGCACCAGCACCGAAAAGGAACTCGACAAGCTGCGCACCACCACCGGCGTGGACGCTGACCTGGCAAGGCTCAAGGCCGAGTTGGCAGCGCCGAAATAGGCGGTGTCCGCCAGGGGCGAGATCGGCGCGCATGTCGATGCGCTGTTCGCCGTTGACGCCGGCTCGGTGATCGTCGCGTTGGGCCTGCCGACGCCACGCGGGCCTTGCAGCGGGGGCGAGTCGCTCATCACCGTCGTGAATGCGGCCTGTTCGGCCCCGGCGCGATCAGGGGGCCAAGGTCGGCTGTCCCCACCAGTAGCCTTGCCCCCAGTCCACCCCGATATCGCGCATGAGATCATGGGTTTGCCGGGATTCGATGCCTTCGGCGATGGTCAGAATCTCCAGCTTCTCAGCCATGGCCTGAATGGATTCCACCATGGCCCTGGCTTTGGAATTCATGGTGGCGCGTTGCACCAGTTCCATTTCGATCTTCAGGTACTTCACCGGAAGATCGAGCAGGTAGAGAAACGAGGAATAACCACTGCCGAAATCATCCACAGCCAACTCGAACCCAAAGTCCAGCAAGGGCTGGAGCAGCGCCAAGGTTTCCTGGGGGGGACCGAGAATCTGGCGTTCGGTGACTTCGATGATGACATGGCTGCCACTGAGCGATTTCGTCCCGCAAGCGGTCCGGTGTTCCTGCGCTGCGTGTAAAAGCGACTCGATGCAATCGGCCCGTGACAAAAAATCTGCGGAACAGTTGATGAGATGTTTGCGCGGATTGGCCTCATCGGCCAGATGGGCGTTGAAACAGTGCTGCAGTGCCTGGTGCGAGACGGTGGCATCGATGCGGTGTTCGAGTCGCAGGCTGTGGGCCGCTCGAATGAACGCACGCGCCGGAATCACCTCACCATCGGGCGTGAGCATGCGCGCCAGGGCCTCATGGCCCATGATTTGGCCAGACTGCAAATGCATCAGCGATTGATACGCCACACGGATCCTGTTGGCATTGAGAGCGCTTTGAATTTCGGCTCCTTGCGACAAGATGTGGCTCTCGGCCCCGATAAACCCCTTGACTTTGTTGCGACCGCTGCGTTTGGCGTCATACAGCAAGGAATCCAGTCGGGCGATGAGGCGCTCTGGCGTGCATGCCGATCCAGACCAGGTGACGATCCCGAAGCTGGCTGTGACATGGATGATGTGCTGGCCATGCTGCAGGCGCATGGTGGCGATGGCCTCGCGCAGACGCTGTGCTGTTTGATGGAGGGCATCCAGGGTTTGTCTCGGCAGCAGGATGAGAAATTCTTCTCCGCCCCAGCGTGCGATGACATCATCCTGACGCCCCTGTTCGCGCAGGAGGTCGGCGACACGGCGCAGCACGGCATCGCCAGCCGGATGGCCGTAGGAGTCATTGATGAGCTTGAACCGGTCGAGATCCAGCAAGATCAGGCCGAAACCTTCTCCGCTGGATTGCGTGCGGGCGAACGCCGCGCTGAGGGACTGTTCCATGCCGCGACGGTTGAGCAGGCTTGTCAGGGGGTCGGTGGTTGCGTGGCGTTCGAGCTGCGCGTGCAGCTGGGATTGATGCAGCGCGACTTCACCGAGTTGCACAAAAGCCTGAAATGGCGCCAGACCGATGCGCTCGAAATAGTCGTCCGCGTCGGCATAAAACACCACCACGCCATATTGGCCGGATTGCCGCAGATGCAAGGGCAGCGCCATGGCTTGCCGAAACCCGAATCGTGAAGCCGCCTCATGCCAGGCCGTCGGTGCAGCGAGCGGATCGGGAGCCACCTGGATCCAACCCGTCGTCTGCTGCAGCAAGGCTTGAAAAACGGGCTCCTGGACCGTCGAGGAGTCGCGGTGAATCCGCAGCCCTTGCGCATAGGCCAGTGCCGGGCCCGCCATGATCTGGGGCTCGATACTGGTGACGTTTTGTTCGCCGAGCCAGATCCAAGCCAGGCGAATCGGCGGGCAGGCGCCGACGAGGTCCTGGCAAAGCCGCTGCAACACGCGACAAGGGTCGTGGGTCTGCTCCAGGTGCGTCGAGAACTTCACCAGGACTTGCAGCAAGGCCTCGCGTTCTTGTAAGTCCGCAAAGATCTGCGGCGTGAGCCATGTTGGTTTGTGCAGCGGGTCGACTTCGTGAGTCTGGGGGTGTGCGGGCGGCGACTCGTGACGCATGGCGGCAACTGGGATTTCGGCGACTTTCCGACAACAAGAAATCGCCATGCTCAGTTCACCCCGGCTCGATGCTCGTCCAGCAAGGCGTAGGCGCGTCGCTGGAAGACATCAGCCTGCGGGCCGTCGACGAACAGGCGGACGAATTTGGCGGAGGCATCGATCGCGGCTTTCAGGGACGCGGGATCGTCCTGGGCAAGCTCGAATTTCTGCAGCAGCTTGGCCTGGGCGCCGAACATCTGCCGAACCAGCGCGATGAGCAGCGGCTTGCAGTCCGAGGCCTGCACGCCGGCCCATTCCAGTGGGGGCTCCGCGGGCTGGGCCACGGCCTGGAGAAAACCTTCGTCCAGCAGCATCGACAAACCGGCTTGGCTGCGCAGGGGATCGGTGCTGGCGGACGAAAGATCGCGGGCCGTTCGCTGGCCATCGGCCAAGATCAGCAGGCTGCGAATGGAAAGCGGGAGGCGGTGGGCGCGAGACACCACCTCATCACGTCCCTTGGGTGTCTTCTCCAGTATCCAATGGGGTTGCAACAGGGAGCTCATGGTTGAATCACCCAGGCTCAAGCCAGTTCCTCGATGATGCGAAACAGCAACCGCACCGTGATGGCAACGTAGATGGCACCGAACAAAAAGATGATGGCGACGAACAAGCGAATGGCATTGGCTGGCAGGCTCCCGAAGAACGGCGTTGCCAGGTAACCGAGCGCGAACAGGCCGACCAGCATCGTGAGTGTCTTCCAGGTCTTGCCGACGACGCCGCCGGGAACTTTGCTGCGCAACATCACGATTTCGGCAAAGCCATAGATCATGATGGCGATGCCCAAGGCATCGATGAGAAACGGGGTATCGATCTGAACATTCATGACATTCTCTCAGGGTAGAAATTGCGAAATATCAATGTTTTTGGCTTGATAAGTCATCAAGTCGTCAGGATTGTTTTGTATCAGCCGGATATAAACGATAGGTATTGACCCGATAACCGTGAATCTTTCGGGTCATACGTGATATTTTTCACAAATCACGATGCAATGGCGTTTGCACTGTGTCGTGGGGTCAGTCGCGCTCCTAGACTTCCAGACGAAGCTGCAAGGGACATGGCAACTGCTGTCACAGTCCGACACAACACAGCAGCCCCAAACCGAATCCTCTCCCCATTTGGAAACCCTTCCGCCCGCCCTGGCCCAAGCCATCGATCGCGACGGATCTCAAACCGAGCGAACCGACTGGCTGCGTTTACACAGCTTGCTCACCCTGGGTTATGCGCTCTGCATGATCCTGACCCTGGTTTTGTTCGGCGTTTACGCCGTATTGCACTGGCAGGCGCAACGGCGCAGCCTGAACAACCGGCTGGCGTCCAATGCCCAACTTCTGGCCAGTGCCACGCAGGGCCGGCTGGGCCAATACACGGTGCTGGCGGACGCCCTGGCTGCGAGCTTGCGGCGCCATCCGCAGTTGTTGCTCGATCCGGCGGCACTCGAACACCGCCTCGTGCAGGCGAGGGCCTGGATGGCAGGCACAGCCATTCTTCGCGTGGTCGATGCGCAGGGCGTGATCCTGGGCGCCACGGCGGCGCTGGGCCCGGCATTCGAGTTGCGCAACACGCCGCAAATCTGGGTGAGCCTGTTGCAGGCGCGTAGTCTGGGCCGTCCGGTGGTGGGGCCGCTGGTGCGAGTGCAGGCCTTGGGCACATGGGTTTTGCCGCAAATCCATTTCTATCCGGCCCAGGGCCGGACACCGGCGTTCTGGATCGGTGTCGGCATCGACCGCCAGGCCTTCAACCAATTCTGGAGCGGGTTGATGTCCCGGCAAATGGGTTCAAACCGCCTGCGTCAGTCTGAGGCTTTCATCCTGGTGCGGCAAGACGGCTATGTGCTGGCACGCTGGCCAGACGTTCCCGCGACACAGTTCGCCGCCTTTTACACCCGTCCGCAGACCGGCATCCTGGTGCGTTCTCTGCAGGCGAACGAGAGTTTGTCGGGAGCAGATTTTCATGGAGTGGTGCATTCCATCAACCAGGAGCGCCGCGGCTACTGGACGCGTCTGGGGCCAGGCGCGCCGGATCTGGCGGTCTCGGTGTCCCTGCCGGCCACCCTGTTGTGGGCGGATTACTGGCGGACCCTGGCCCCTACGGCGGCGGCCGCCTTGTTGATCCTGGCCATGCTGACCCTGGCCTATGTGCTGCAGCAGCAGCGCATGCGCACGGAGGCCCAAGCCATCCATGCCCGCCACGAGGCGCTGCTGTCGTACAACGGTCAGTTGCGGCAACTGGCCGACAAGGACTATCTCACGGCCCTGCCCAATCGCCGCTACCTGATGGCCCAACTGAGCAGACTGTGCGATTCCGGGCAGCGGGAAGCCGGGCCGCGTTTCGCCGTTGCCATTCTGGATCTGGACGACTTCAAGCGCGTGAATGACACCCGAGGACACTCCGAGGGAGACAAGTTCCTCAAAGTCTTGTCACGCAGGCTGCAACAGGCGTTGCGTGAAGGTGATGTGATCGTGCGTTTGGGTGGCGACGAGTTTGCGGTCCTGCTGCAGGGTCTCACCCACCGAGGCGATGCCATGTCGGCCTGCCAGCGCCTGGTGGACTGCGCCCGTGCGCTGGTGGAACTCAACCCGCAAGATGCCGTGCAGGTGACTGCCAGCCTGGGCCTGGCGCTGCATCCGGAAGACGGCACCGAGCCCGAGACCCTGTTGCGCCACGCCGATCAGGCCATGTATGCGGCCAAACTGGCCGGCAAGAATCTGGTGCAGCGCTTCGCACCGCGGATGGAAGAGGCTGCCCACGCCCAGCAAGGCGCCTTCGATCTTCTGCGGCAGGCCTTGGCCGAGCATTGGCTGCGCCTGCACTACCAGCCCGTGTTGGGCATCAGCGGTCGCGACGTTGGCCTTGTGATCGGCGTGGAGGCGCTGCTGCGCATCCGCCACCCGCAGCAAGGAATGCTGACGGCACAATCGTTCATCAGTGCGTTGGACGCGCCGCATCTGGCACGGCCGGTGGGGCGCTGGGTGTTGCAACAGGCCCTGGGCCAGGCTCAATTGTGGAATGCGCAGGGGCTGGACTTGTGCGTCATGGTGAACATCAGCACGCTGCATTTCCTCGATTCCGCATGGCTGGATGACCTGCGTGAAGCACTCGCCGGCCACCCCGGGGTGCGGCCGGGACAGATCGAGATCGAACTCACCGAATCCGGCGCGCTGCGCGACCTGGACCTGGCGGCGGATGTCATGCGGGCCAGCGTCGCCGCCGGCGTGCGGGTCGCGCTCGACGACTTCGGTCAAGGCGAAACCACACTGCGCTACCTGCAGCGCTTGCCGACGCATGCCATCAAGATCGACCAGGCATTCGTCCGCGACATCATCGACGACCCGCGCGACTACGCCATCGTCGCGGGTTTGCTGCATATCGCCACCTTGATGGGGTTGTTGACCGTGGCCGAAGGTGTGGAAGATCCCGACACCTTGAATTTGCTGGCCTCGCTGGGTTGTTCCTACGCTCAGGGGTACGGCATCGCTCGTCCCATGCCGGCAGAGGAGTTGCCCGATTGGATCCAGGCGTGGAAGCCGCCGATTTTGCCCCGGCTTTCGGTGCATGCCTCGCCCAATCTGCCTGAAATCCAGCGTCAACGCTTCACCCGTCTGTATGCGGCCGCCGAGGGCAGAATCCCGTTCCCGCAGCGGGTGATGGAGGCCGATGCCGAACGTTTTTGCCACCTCGGGCAATGGTTGCATGGTGCCGGGCGGTTCTTTTATGGCAACGACTCCCGCTATGCGGACATCCACCGCCGCCACGCGCAAATCCACGCCCTGGCGCGACGCGCGAAGGTCGCAGCTGATGCCGGCGACCACGCACGAGCCTTGGACCTGGTGCGCCAAGCCCAGATGATCAACGACACGCTGGTCGACGATCTGGAGCGGATTGTGCGCGGCGAGCCATCGATCAATGCCGATGGTCCTGCACCGCAATAAAGTCGAGCAGGCGCCGGCCACCGCGAGCATCTTCAGTGATGTCCAGGTGGACTAGGATTGAAAAACCGGCGGTAGATAACAACGACAGAAACACAGGGATACGGACGCCGGGTGCAACACAGTATTCCTATCCTGCGGAGACACAGATGAACCAACTAGCTTCAGCGCAAGCCTGGGCTTACGCCCCAGCTTATGTCAAAAACACCCGACTGATCGAATGGGTCGGGCAGATCGCCGCGCTGACCGGTGCCAAGGACATTCACTGGTGCGACGGCAGTGACGCCGAATACCAACGGCTCTGTCAGCAACTGGTCGACGCCGGCACCTTCAAGAGGCTGGACCCCGTCAGACGCCCCAACAGTTTTCTGGCCTGCTCGGATCCGTCCGACGTGGCGCGGGTGGAAGACCGCACCTTCATCTGCAGCCGCAGCCAGGACGACGCTGGCCCGACCAACAACTGGATGGATCCGACCGAGATGCGCGCGCTGCTGCAGA
>JAGWMO010000027.1:0-44901 GCA_028871675.1 Betaproteobacteria bacterium | reverse complement strand
AGCCCGCAGAGCCGCCTCAAGGGCGAATTCCCTTTTGGAGGGAAGACGCGCAGCGTCCAGGGAGCCCAGCCATGAACCCGCTACCAGCCTTGGGCCAGCGCCTGCAGCGCGACGCGCTGGGACTGCCCCAGATTCTGGCCTCCACACTGGCCAATATCGCTCCGGCGATGAGTTTCTTCTTCGGCTTCGCCACCATCGTCTCGGGAGCGGGCGTGGCGGCGCCGCTGACCATCATCGCGGCCATGGTCGTGATTCTGTTTCTCACCAACACCCTGGCCGAGTTCTCGCGCTATCGGCCCAGCGCCGGCTCTTTCGTCACCTTCATCGGCATGGGGTTCGGGCCCGCCGCCGGAGCCGCGGCTTCGGTGTTCGTGGTGTTCGGTTATGTTGTCGCGGCATCGTCCGTGGTGGTGATCTCGGGCGGCTGGGCGCACGACACCTTGAAGCTGTTTCTCGGCTGGGACATTCCCTGGCAGCCGATGAGCATCGCGGCCGCAGGCATCGTCGGTCTGCTGGTGTCGCGCGGCATCGGGCTGTCCACCCGCTGGGCTGCCGCGTTCTTCTACTTCGAGCTGTTGCTGCTGCTGATCGGCGCGACGGTCATGCTGATCGAAAACGCCTCCTGGCTGAGCCTGGCGCCGTTCGCCTGGAGCCAGCTCTCCGGCGGCTTCAAGGGGCTGAGCCTGGGCTTTCCGCTGGCCATCTATCTGTTCATCGGCTGGGAAAATTCGGCGATGCTGGCGGAGGAAACCCGCAACCCCAGGCGCAACGTGCCGCGCGCCCTGGGCATCGCCACGCTGGCCATCGGCGCACTCTATGTGTTCCTGGCCTACGCCACGGAAATTGCCTTTCACCACAACGCGAAGGCCATCGGCGCCTCGTCCATTCCCTTCGTCGACGCGCTCAAATCCTCGGCGGCCTTTCTGCTCATCGTGGCCTACCTGGCGGGCCTGAGCAGCATTTTTTCCTCGCTCATCGGCCTCACCAACTCACAGGCGCGCATCTTGTTCAACTCGGGGCGCGAGGGCCTGCTGCCGGCGTTCTTCGGCAACATCCATGCCCGCCACAAGACGCCCCAGGTGGCGATGTGGACCTTCATCGCGATTGCTGCGCTCATCGTCGTCGTGTTCGGCCACGACGTGCAGCCAGTCGATCTGTTCGGCTACACCGGCACGCTGGGCACGATTCCGATCATCATCACCTATCTGGTGACCAATCTGGCGCTGCCCATCTATGTGCTCAAGCACCACCGGAGCGATTTCAAGGTCTCGCGCCACCTCGTGTTGCCCCTGCTCGGTACGGCGCTGATGCTGCTGCCCTTGTGGGGTTTGATCGAGCCCGGACAACCGGCGCCCTTCAATGTTTTTCCCGATGTCGCGCTGGCAGCGTTGGCGCTGGCCGCCATCTACGGGTATGTGCTGGCGCGGCGCCGGCCCGATCTGGCGCAGCGCATCGGCAGCCATGTGGCGGATGCCTGAACCGGCGCGCGGCGCGGCCTATGCCGCTGCGTTCAAACCCCCGCCGCGTCGCCGGAGTTGCTGCCGGCCCCCAGAGACCGAGGCGGCATGAGGCGGCGGACCATGCGCCGTAGGCCCAGCCCCTGTTGCGCCCAGAACCCGCGGCCATAGTCCACGCCGCGGCCTTGTGGCGGCGGCAGTTGGTCGCGGATGCCCACGGGCTGGGGCGGGGTGGAGAAATCAGCCGAGCGAAACAGCATGTCCCACCAGGGGAACAGCACGCCGAAGTTGCAGCCGTAGAGGCGGGCGTTGTTCTGGTGGCCGAGTTCGTGGCCGTAGCCGATGGCATGATGCAGGCGGTGAAAACGCGGACTGACCAGCAGGCGCTCACCCCAAGGGCCGAAACGCATGCGGATGTTCGCGTGCTGCAGGCTTTGCAGCGCGCCGCCCATCAGCGTCAAGGCCACGAACTGCCCCGGTGGCACGCCGATGAGCAGCGCCAGCGCGGCGAAGAAGGCCTGCTGCAAGGCGTCGTCAAGCAGGTGGTTGCGGTCGTCGCTCCACAGGCTGAGTTGGCGCTGACTGTGGTGCACGGCGTGCAGTTCCCACCACCACTGGATTTGATGTTGCCAGCGGTGATACCAGTAGCCGGCGAAGTCGAGCACGACGAGATAAATGACGAAGCCGAGCAGCGCGTGGGTGCGCATATGCGGCAGCAATTCGTCGAGGTTGAGGTTGACCATGCCATACAGCCGCAGCCAGGCCTGGAGGTTGTCGAACGCCGGTTGCAGCACGAGGAAGAACACCAGCCCGACCAGCCCGAGGCGGTTGATGAGGGTGTAGATCACATCCACCCGCACGGCCTTGCGGTCGGCCCAATGCTCCAGCGGTCGCACCGCTTCTAGCGGGCGCAGGATCAGGTAGATGACGGCCACCTGCACCGCGCCGGCCACCACCCAGAGGGTGCCGTCGTAGGCCAGATCGTCCATGTCCATGAAATGGAATTGATACAGCAGCGGCTGCACCAGGGTGACGAACAGCCATGTCTGTGCGTCGCCCACGGCGTTGGTCAGGGCCAGCGATGCGGTATTGAGCAGGGCGTCGAACATGGTGCTGCGTTCCGCTGGTTTCAGGCCGCGCGCGGCACGTGGGCCTGCTGCGCGGGGGAGAGGTTGTCGTAGAACGGGGCGCGGTCGTAGAAGTAGATGCCGTGGGGTGATTTGCCCACCTCAATCACGTCCACCAGCTTGCGTGCCTGCAGGTCGATGACGCCGACCGTGCGGTCGAAGCGGAAGGTGGTCCAGAGCCAGCGGCGATCGGCGGAGAGCTCCATGTCGTCCGGTCCGGGCCTGAGGCCGGTGATGTCGCCCACCTTGCTGAGCGCCTGCATGTCCAGAATACTGATGCTGTCGGCCACGCGGTTGCTCACCAGCACATGCCGTCCGTCGGCCATGGACCGGAAGTTGTGCGCCGCGCGCCCGGTGACGATGCGCTTGACCACTTGGCGATTGCGCCAGTCCACCGCCATCACCGCGTCGGCGCCGGTGAGCGCCACCAGCAGGGTCTGGTCCTGTGGCGTGAGCCAGACCCCGGCGGGAGTTTCGCCCACTTTCAGCGTCCACAGCAGGGTTTGGGTCGGCAGGTGCAGCGCCGCCACTTCGTTGGTCTGCTGCAGGCTGATGAAGGCGATGGCGCTGTCGGCGGTGAAGGCCATGTGGCTGGGCAAGGCGTCCAGCGGCATGCGCTTGACCAGTTGCAGGCTGCGCCCGCCCAGGTAACGGTACAGGTCGACCCGATTCAGCCGCAGGCAGTTGGTGAGGAACCACTGCTTGTCGGGCGAGAAGCCGATCTGGTAGGGATCCTCGATGCCGGCGCGCGTGCCTTCGGGCTGGCCGCTGATGGGGTTGAGGAACACTAAATCGTTGCCCACCGCGTTGGCCACGATCAACAGCTTGTTGTCGGGCGTGGCCATGAGGTGATGCGGCTCCTTGCCCACCGGAAAGGTCTGCACCACGCGGCGGGTGGATTGCTCGATCAGGCTGATGGTGGCGTCGCCCGAGTTGAGCACCACCACCACGTCGGGCGGCAAACCGGCAGCCCAGGCGGGAATGGCCCGCGCCAGGGCGGGGGCGAGGGCTGCCGAGGCAGCGGCTTTGAGAAACTGGCGACGCATGATGAGGGTCCCGCGGACGGCAAGCGTGAAGACAACGACTGTAACGCGACAGGAGGGCAATGTGTTGACCTGCTGCAAGCGGGGGCATCTCACCCTGGGACCATGGCAACCTCAGCCCAGCGGTGCGTTTTCCCAGGCAGGCCAGTCGATCCACATGCGCGTGCCTTGCCCCGGGCTGCTGGCAGCGCCGACCCGGCCGCCATGCAGGCGAACGATGTTGCGCACCAGTGCCAGGCCCAGCCCCAGGCCACCGCGGCTGCGGCTGCGCGCCGGATCGGCACGGTAGAAACGGTCGAACAGATAGGGCAGGTGTTCGGCGGCGATGCCGCAGCCGGTGTCGACCACCTCCAGGCGCAGACACGCGCCCTGGCCTTGGGACGACAGCGCAGCGCATGGCTGGGCGGACAGCGTCACCACGCCGCCCGCCGGCGTGTGCGCCAGGGCGTTGCCGATGAGGTTGGCCATGGCGCGCTGCAGCAACATGCGGTCGGCGCGCAGCGCCAGCCCGGCCGCAGCCTGCACCTGCAGGCGCACCCCGGCCTCGGCCGCAGCGGCATCGAAGAACTCGGCCAGGGCGCTCAACTCGTGCGCCGCGTCGAGTCGCTCCATGCGCAGCGCGGCGTCGGGCTGCTCGGTCTGCGCCAGGAACAACAAGGCCTGGATCATGGTCGACAAGCGCGCGCATTCCTCCACCGCCGACTCCAGCGCCTCGCGGTATTGCGCCGGCTCGCGCGGGCGCCCCAGCGCCACCTCCAGCTCACCCCAGAGGTTGGAGATGGGCGTGCGCAATTCGTGGGCAATGTCGGCGGAGAACTGCGAAATGCGACCGAACGATTCCTCCAGGCGCTGCAGCGTGACGTTGAACGACAGCGCGAGGGCATGCAGCTCATCGGGCAGGCGCTGGGTGTCCAGGCGCCGGTGCAGATCTTGCGCGCCGATGCCGCGCGCGGCATCGGCCATGTGACGCAAGGGGCGCAAGCCACGCCAGGCGATGGCGTAACCCGCGGCCGCGGCCACCAGAATGGCCGTGAGCAGGACCATCGTCAGGCGCAGGCGGTAGTCGGCCAGAATGTGCGACTCGGTGCTGCGGTTCAGCGCCACCTCGATGCGCATGGGCTGCAGCGGCGCGCCGGCGGACAGCCGCCCCATCACCGGCAGCATGGCGGTGAGGAAATGCAGATCGTGATGCAGCCGCACTTTGCGCAGGCTTGGCGCGCCATTGGCTTGCGGCGCATCGAAACGCCCCGCGTCGAGTGCCGGGTTGAAACCGGGGGTCTGCAACAGCACCTGGCCATCGGCGGCGCGCAGCCGCAGGAACAGATCGCGTGGCGCGTCCGGTGGCAGCGGCAGATAGGCTTCCTGGCGCAGTTCGTCGCTGTCGGCGGTGTGGCTGCGCAGCACCGCCACCGCGGTGTCGAGCTTGCGCAGCACCGACTCGCGATCCTCCTGCATCATGCGCGCGTTCAAACCCCAGTACACCCAACTGCTGGCGGCCAGCAGGATGAGCGCGAGGCTGAGCGCGAACGCCGCCGCCATGCGTGCCGCAAGCGAGCGCGGCGACAGGCCGCATGGGTGTAGGCGGCGCAGCGCGAAACCGCCCCACCCCAGCCATCTCTGGCGGCGGGGGGGTGGCAGATCGCCACCCCCAGCGTGCGAGGGCGGCGGGGAGGGAGGAGCGGCCGCCGCGACTCCCGCCTTCCCGGCCCTGCCCACGCCTGGGCAGGGGGTGTTCTCTGCTTCCCCGCGCGGTCGTGCAGGCCGGGAGAGGAGAGCGGCCTGGCCCGACTCACCGCGCATCGCGCGCCTCCAGCACATAGCCCACGCCGCGCACGGTGTGCAGCAGCGGCGTGGGGTAGGGGTCGTCGAGCTTGCTGCGCAAGCGGCGGATGTGCACGTCCACCACATTCGTGTCGCTGGCGAAATTCATGTCCCACACCTGCTCGGCAATCAGCGTGCGCGACAGCACCTCCCCCGCGCGCCGCGCCAGCAGGGCCAGCAGGGCGAACTCCTTGGGGGTCAGCGCCAGGCGCTGACCGCCGCGCTCGGCGCGTTGGCGATGCAGATCGACGCTGAGATCGGCCACGTCCACCACCTCGGGCATGCGCCCGGGGCCGCGTCGCAGCACGCTGCGCACGCGCGCCAGCAGCTCGGAAAACGCGAAGGGCTTGACCAGGTAATCATCCGCGCCGAGTTCCAGTCCGCGCACACGGTCGACCACGCCGTCTCGCGCGGTCAGCATCAGCACCGGGGTGGACAGCTTGCGCCGCAACTCGCGCAGCACGCTCCAGCCGTCGCGCCCGGGCAGCATGGCGTCGAGCACGACGAGGTCGTAGGGTTGGGTCAGGGCCAGATGCAGGCCATCGGTACCGTCCACGGCGACATCGGTGACAAAGCCGTTCTCGCCCAAACCGCGTCTGAGGTAGGCCGCGGTCTTGGGTTCGTCTTCCACGATCAGGATGCGCATGACTGCATTGTCGACCCGCGCCGGCAATTGTCGCGTGTCCATCTGCAACATGACTCAATCGTCATGTTGGCGTCATGTTGGCGCCAGGGGCCGTGATGCAACATCTCGCCATGCCAACTGACCTCATGCCGCCCCGCATCTCCGCCAAGCCATGGCTGGCCGGACTGTTCGCCGCCTGGCTCGCCGGCTGTGCCAGCGTGGCGCCTCCGGCGCCCGGCGTCACGCCGCAGGCCAGCGCGCAGGCGCTGGTGCGGCGCAGCTTGTTCGACCCCGGTCTGCAGCGTTTCATCACGTTGCAAATGAACGCACCGCAGCCGGCCGATCAAGCCTGGACGCTGCAGCGCCTGAGTCTTGCCGCACTGTACTTTCATCCCGCCTTGCGTGTGGATCGTGCCGGGGTGCAACTGGCCGAGGCTGATTTGCAGATGGCCAGGCAGTGGCCCAACCCCAGCCTGCAACTCGGTCTGAAATACGGCAGTGCGGCGGCGCTGCTGGCGCCGAGCCCGTGGACCGTGGGCGCGGCCATCGGCCTGCTGCTGGAGTCGCACGCGCAGCGCCAGGCGCAGGCCGCGCAGGCCGAGGCCGGCGTGCGCGCGGCGCGCCTGCTGCTGCGGGGCGCAAGCTGGCAGGTGCGCTCGCGGGTGCAGCAGGCTTATGTCGCCCTGTGGGCGGCGCAGCAGCAGTCCCAGTTGCAACAACAGGTGCTTGACGCTGATCTGGAATTGCAAGGCCGCACCGCTGCCCGCGCCCAAGGGGGCTGGGACTCGCCGCTGGCTGCCGCGCTAGCTCAGGCGGCGGCGCAGACCGCGGCTCTGCAGCGCAGCCGCGATCAGGGGCGGGAACAGGTTGCGCATGCCGCGCTGGCCGCCGCGCTGGGCGTGCCCGACGCCGCCTTACGCGCGGTGCGCATCGACTTCTCCGCGCTCGACGCCGCTGCGCCGCAGCCCGACGCCGCACGCCTGACGCAACTGCGCGGCATTGCCCTGGCGCACCGCGACGACGTGCGCGCCGCCTGGCAGCAGGAACGGGCGGCGCAGGCCGCACTGCAACTGGCGCAGGCGCTGCGCGACGGCGGACCGCCGATGATTGCGCCCGGCGCCGAACGTGACCAGGGGGTGAACCGCCTGACGCTTGGCGTCCGCGTGCCACTGCCGCTGTTCAACCAGCACCAGGGACAAATCGCTGCCGCCCACGCGCGCCTGGCTCGGGCCCGGGCGGTGCTGCAACAGGTGCAAACCCAGGTGCTTGAGCGCATCGAACAGGCCGAAGCCGCCTTGCGGGCGGCGCAAGACCAAACCCGTCGCGCCGAGGCACTGCACGCGGCAGACCTGGAGTTGCTGCGGGCCGACGAGGCTGCCCGGCATCAGGGCCTGATCGGTCCGGTGCAAGTGCTGCAGGCCAAGCTGCGCGTCCTTGCCGCGGAAAACGCCGCGTTGCAGGCGCACGCCGCGCAATGGCAGGGGCTGGGTGCGCTGCAGGCGGCTTTGCAGCATGAGCTGCAGCCACCGGATGCGCAGATGCGAAACACCGCGGCACCCGCCGCCGCGGCCTTGACGCCACAGCGCAAGACCTCGCCACAGCCACGTCTTTCCGCCGTGGCGTGGCACCCTCCAAGCTCGGCAGCGCTATGAGCGCTGCGCCCGTGGCGTGCCGCCACCCGCGATCGATGCTGCCGCACAAACACTGATGAAACCATCATGCAAACGCCACTGAATCCGCCCTCATTGCCACGCTTATTCACGCTGGCCGTGGCCACCGCGCTGATCTGCGGCGCCATGCCGGCCCGCGCCGCGCTGCCGCAGGCGGTGCAGTGGAGCCAGGCGCAAATCGTCACGGCCGACTTGCAGATCCAGCACCTCGCGCCGGTCATGCATCGCCAGTCGTTCCAGGCCAGCGCCACGGTCCAAAGCCCGTCCACGCTCTTGCGCAACCTCAGCGCGGTGGACCTGGCGCGCGCGCAGCTCGCGGCGGCCCGTGGCCGGTTGCGACTCGCGCAATTGCAGGCACAGCGCGCACAGGGCTTGTTCCAGTCCGGGCAGAACATCGCGCTGGCCGAGGTGCAACAGGCGCAGACCGTGGCGCAAACGGCCCAGGCGCAAGTGGAGGTGGCACAGGCTACGCTGCAAGCGGCGCAAGCCGAACTCACCGCCAGTCTCGGCCCGGCGCTGGCGGCGCGGCTGCAAACTGCCCCGGCGTTGCGCAGCGCCATCGCCAGCGGGCGCGAACTCATCGTCGACCTCACTCTGCCTCCGGGGGCGGATCTGCCGGCGGCAGCGCAGGTGCGGCTGCATGTTCCCGGGGGCTCGGGCGCTTTGCGCGAGGGCGGGCTGCCGGCCACGGTCATCGGCCCGGCAGCAACGGCTTCGGCCCATGTGCAGGGGCTGCGCTTTGTCGCCACCAGCCCGGCTGCTAGTGGCCTGATGCCGGGGCTGCAATTGCCGGCGCAGGTGCAGTCCGGCCAGGCGCAACAAGGCGTGGTGCTGCCGGCCAGCGCCGTGGTCTGGTCGGGAGGACAGGCGCTGGTGTTCACGGCCGCACCCGCCGCCGGCAGCCGCCGCCGGTTCACGCCCCACACCGTGTCCACCGCCTGGCCGCTGCAGGCCGGCTACATGCAGCCCGGCTGGACGGCGCTGGATGTGGTGACACGCGGCGCGGGCCTGCTGCTCACGCCGCCACCGCAGCCAAAGGCTAAACCCGCCGCGCCGGGCGCCACCGCCGGGGATGACGACTGATGGCCGACGATCCAATGACCCCTGGGCCCGACTCCGCCAGATCCTCCCGCCGAGGACGTGAAGCAAGCGGGGAGCGATCCGGCGTTCTGTTCCATGGCGTGCAGGCGGCGCTGATCGGCGCCAGCATTCATCGCCGTGGCGTGGTGCTGACGCTGGCTGTGCTGTTGGCGGCGCTGGCGGTCAACTTCTCGCGCCAGGCCACCACCGATGTATTTCCCGAATTCGCCGCCAAGATGGTGAAGGTGCAGACCGAAGCTCCCGGCCTGTCGCCCGAGCAGGTCGAGCTGCTCGTCACCGACCCGCTGGAAGCCGCGTCCAGCGGCATGCTGGGGGTCAGGCAGGTGGCGTCGAAAAGCCTGCCGGGCCTGTCCATCCTGAAGCTGTATTTCGAGTCGGGAACCAAGCTTCAGGACGACCGCTGGCGCGTGGCGCAGCACCTCGCCACCGTGCACCTGCCCACAGGCGTCGGTGCGCCGCAACTGATTCCGCTGACCTCCAGCACCGGCACGGTGCTGATGGCCGGGCTCACCTCGCAGCGCCACAGCCTGATGGACCTGCAGTCCATCGCGCGCTGGCGCATCCAGCCGCAGCTCATGGCGGTGCCGGGGGTGGACAACGTGCTGATCTTCAGCCAGCAGACACGCGCGCTGCAGGTGCGGGTGAATCCGCAAGCGCTGCTGCGTTTCCACCTCGATCTGCAGGAGGTTCTGGCCGCCACGCAACAGGCCACCGGCTTGCTGGGCAGTGGCTTCATGGCCACGTCCGAGCAGCGCGTGCTGCTGGTCAGCCACGGCCTCGCGCCCACGCCGCAGGCCCTGGCCGCCACGGTGCTGCGCTCCACGCCGCACGGGGTGGTGACGCTCGGCGATGTGGCGCGAGTGGACTACGCCTCGCTGCCCGCGATCGGCGGGGGCAGCGTCAGCGGCGAGCCCGCGGTGATCATCAAGATTCAGGAGTCGTACGGCGCCAACACCATGCAGGTGACGCGCGCGGTGCAGGCGGTGCTGGAGCGCCATCGCGCCGGTCTGCAAGCGCAGGGCATCACCCTGCACGCCACGCTGTTCAGGCCGGCCGACTTCATCACCATCGCCATGCACAACGTGCGCGACTCGCTGCTGCTCGGCGCGCTGTTGGTGGTGCTGGTCATCGCCCTCACGCTGCTGGACTGGCGCGCCGCGCTCATCTCCTCGCTGGCCATCCCGCTGTCGCTGCTGGCCGCCATCACGGTGCTGGTGTGGATGGGCGTGACGCTGAACGTGATGACCCTCGGCGGCCTGGCCATCGCCATCGGCGTGGTGGTGGACGACGCGGTGATCGACGTCGAGAACATCCTGCGGCGGCTGCGCGACAACGCCGTGGCCGAACAGCCACAGCCGCCGCTGCGCGTCATCCTCGCCGCCTGCCTGGAAGTGCGCGGCGCGGTGGTGTACGCCACCGCCGCCGTGCTGCTGGTGGTGGTGCCGGTGCTGCTGCTGCCGGGGTTGTCCGGGCGGCTGTTCGCGCCGCTGGCGCAAGCGTATGCACTGGCGGTGCTGGCCTCGCTGCTGGTGGCGCTCACCGTCACCCCGGCGCTGGCCGCACTGCTGCTGGCGCGGCACGGCCAGCACCGCAACTTGCCAGACGACATCAGGCCGCAACAGGGCACGTCCCCGGAGGAAAACGTCGGGCCGCCGCGCGTGGCTTTGCCCCCGGAGGAGGGTGGCTCGACGGGCCGGCTCTGGGACGGCACGCCAGCCGCATCGTCGTCCGTGCCTTGGCACACCCCCGCCCCGGTGCGCCTGGCGCAACGCGGCTACACCGCCTTGCTGCGGCGGCTTCTGCCGTTGTGGCTGCCGGCTTCCATCGCCATGCTCGTGCTGGTCATCGGCGCGGTGCTGCTGGCGCGGGGCATGGGCGGCAGCTTTCTGCCGCCACTGCAGGAAGGGCAGTACATCGTGCACATGCGGTTGGCGCCGGGCGCGTCCATTCAGGCCTCGCTCGACGAAGGCGCCCGCGTGGTGAAGGCGCTGGAGCGGTTGCCCGAAGTGCGCCTGGTCGCCCAGCACACCGGGCGCGCCGCGCTGTCGCCCGACGCCTCAGGCACACAGAGCAGCTCGCTCGACGTCAACCTCAAGCCTGGGGCGGATTCGGCGCAGGCGCTCACCGCCATCAGGCACGTGGTCGACGGCTTTGCCGGCGCCAGCTTCCGCATCAACAGCTTTCTCACCGAGCGCCTGGACAACACCGTGGCCGGCGGCGCCGCCGCGCCGCTGGTGGTGCAGGTGCTGGGCACCCATCTGACGGCGATCGACGCCGTGGGCAGGCAGGTTGCGGCGGTCCTGGCCGCGCTGCCCACCGCCACTGGCGTGCAACTGCAGACCCCCCCGGGCGTGCCGCAACTCGACATCACGCTCAAACCCGAGGCGCTGCGCGCCTGGGGCCTGCAGCCGCTGCCGGTGTTGCAGGCCATCCACACCGCCTTTGCCGGCAGCAGCGCCGGCACGGTGTTCCACGGCTCGGTGCCGGTGCCGGTGCGGGTGGTGCTGGCGCGAAGCAGCCGCAACAACCCGCAGGTGCTGGGCGACTTGCTCATCCGCACCCCGTCGCTGGGCTTCGTGCCGCTGGCCCAGCTGGCCAGCATCAGCGCCGCCAGCGGCCCGTCGGACATTCGCCACCTCGGTGGGCAGCGGGTGCAAACGGTGCTGGCATCGACCACGTCGGCCAACATCACCGGCTTCGTGCAGCGCGCCCAGGCGGCCATTCATGCGCAGGTTCGAGTGCCGCCCGGCGTCACCCTGCAGTTCCAGGGCGATGCGGCGCAGCGCAGCGCCACGCTGCAGCGGCTCGGGGTGGACGTGCTCGGCGTGTTCGCCGGGCTGATCCTGTTGTTGTCCATGGCCCTGGGGCGCAACGCCGCCAGCGCCGCCGGCGATGCGGCGGCGATCACCCCGCGCCAGGCCGCATCCACCACCGCGCGGCAAGTGCTGCTGGTGCTGCTGTCGGTGCCCGTGGCCTGGGCGGGCGGAGTGCTCGCGGCCTGGCTGGTCGGCGGCGTGTTGTCGCTGGGCGCGGTCATCGGCCTGCTGGCACTGATGGGCATCAGCCTGCGCAACGCCATCCTCATCTTCGCCCACGCCGACCAGTTGCAGCGCGAGCATGGCCTGGCCTGGAACGCCGACACCCTGCTGCGCGCCGTGGCCGACCGCCTCGCCGCCATCGTCATGACCACGATGGTCACAGCGCTTGGCGTGCTGCCGCTGGCACTGGGGCTGCATGCGCCGGGCCGCGAAATCGAGGGGCCCATGGCCGTGGCCCTGCTCGGCGGCCTGCTCACCAGCCTGCTGTACAACCTGTTCGTGCTGCCGCAACTGGCGCTGCGCTTCGGTGTGGCGCCGGCGCAGGGCGAAAGTCATGCCTGAGTGCTGCGCTTGCGTGCCACCCATGAACTCGGCAGGTGAACACCCGTCCAACCAGTTCGGCATGTCTGCATGGACTGCCGATCAGGCCTCGCAGAAGTGCCGGATTCCCGTCCCCGGCGGACGCGCCGCGATGGGCGCTGCCGTCCTTCCTCCTTCCACTCCATCGCCAAGGACATCGCCATGACCCAAGCCACTTTCGCAACCCGCGCCCCTCACGCCGCCGTACGCCCGTTGCCGGTTGCTGCCGCGCTGCTCGCCTGCGCCTTGTTCGCTCCGCTTGGCCTGGCGGCCACGGCACCGGCCCACAAGCCTGCGCCGATCTATGTCCACATGAACGGCGCCAACATGTTCCTGGAAAACGTGGTGGCCGTGCGTCCCGGGCAAGACGTGGTGTTCGTCAACCAGGACACCGGAGCGCACACCATCGTCGGCTACAACCCGCTCACCGGCAAGTCCAACCCCCGCTTCGAAGGTGCCGTGACCGGCACGCCAGGGCCGGGACACAAGGTGAGCACTTACGCCGTCGACTTCAACCACGCCGGATTGAAGTTCTATTACTGCTCCGTTCACGCCGAACTGATGCAGGAGCCGGGCGGCCGCACCATGCCGAAGAAGCGACCCACAGTCCACGGCTTCGGCGACCCGATGGCCGGCCTGATCATCGTCACCACCGACCCGCATCTGCTGGCCGACAACCCGCCAACGACCCACGAGAAAATTCTGCCGGGCTATTTTGGGGGATGAGGTTCGAGCAGCAGTGCTCCGGGGCTCCGTGGTGCGGGCGGGTTGAGCACAGCTTGCCTCCACCCGTCACGGATGACCGGACACAATGCAGCAACAGGACGGGGCCAACATAGGTCTGCGGTGCCCTTTGGGTTTGTGCCCAACGAACACCAGTCCACAAGCTGGCGCGGCAGGGGGTCGATCCAGGCCCGTGTTGTCAACGGCATGGCATGATGGATCCTGAGCATGCCTTCAGGCTGCCCCTTTGCCGAGGCCCCGACGAGCGAGAGGAACGATCGAGAACCCGTCGGGCACCATGCGTTTTTTCAACAAGGCACCACCATGAACATGCGATCCCTCCTCGACCTGCGCACACTCGTTGCCCTCGGCCTGCTGGGCGCCGGTGTCCTGGCGCATGCGGATGGACCACCGGTCAGCATCCAGTTCAGCATCGGCACCCCGCCGCCGGTGTACGCCCCGCAGCCGGTCGTCGTCCAACCCGGCTACCCGCCTCCGGTGGTCATGGCGCCGCCGTCGATGGTGTGGATGCCCGCTCTCGGCGCCTATGTCGCCCTGGGGGTGCAGCAGCCCACCTTCTACCTCGGCGGGGCGTATTACTACAACGATGGCGGCGGCTGGTACCGCGGACCGCACTACGGCGGGCCGTGGAACCGCCTGCCTGGCCCGCCGCCGCAGCTGCGGCGCTTCCACGACCGCGACTGGGGCCGCTACCAGGAGCAGGCGCGCCAGTATGGCCGCGACCCGCACTGGCGCCATTTCCGTGCGGCCGGCGAGATGCGGCAGCGACCCTACGGCCCGCCGCAAGGCCATGGTCCTGGGCATGGCCAGGGGCGACCACAAGACCACGGCCACGGGGGCGGCAACGACCATGGCAACGGCCTGGGCCATGGCCAGGATCACGGCCAGGGCGGCCCTGGCCATTGAACAACGCAGGTGCCGCGCGCATGGCCAAGACGCCTCGGGCCCAGCAGAAACAGATCTTCAAACTGCGCACATCGGCGGGACAAAAACCAGAGCTAGATTGATTCTGCCCGAACCTCTCCTCGTGGCAAACCGAGCTTGAGGCCAGGCACGTTCCCCCGCGTACCTGGCCGTTTTTTTCCGGGGTGTCGGCAGGAACTGGGCTGGCTCGTTACAGTCGAATCGTGAGAGGTGCCTGATGATGAACGACTCTTTTGACTCGCATCGCGTCGGCCGCCCGGCCGGCGGCGTGTTCGGTGTGCTGGGGACCCTGGCGCTGACTTTGACCCTCTCGCTGATCCTGACTCCGGCGGCGCAGGCGCGGGGGCCTGTCCACTGGAGCACCGGCGTGGCCAAGCCGATGTACACCGACTGGGATGGTGGCGACGACGAGGGCGGCTGGGGTGGTGGCGACTGGGGCGGTGGTGATTGGGGTGGCGATTGGGGTGGTGGTTGGGGCGACGACTGGGGCCCCGGCTTCAACGCCTGGGTCTATGCGCCACCCATGGTGGTGCAGGCGCCGCCGCAACGCATCCAGGTGCAGAACCTGCCCCTGGGTCCGGCACCCCCCTCTTACTGGTATTACTGCAGCAATCCGGCGGGGTACTACCCGCAAATCGCCACCTGCCCGGCAGGCTGGGCGCAGGTTCTGGCACAGCCCGCGCCCCCACCCGCGCCTCCCGTCCCACCTGCCAAGCGTTGATTGCATGGAGTGACAACATGCCAAACCCCGTCGCGCCCATGCCCCCGTGAGGTTTGAGCCGCTCTTGAACAAGGCGCTGAACCATTGCCGACAATCCGGTCTCGAGTGCACTTCCGATCCGCCTCTCCGATCTGTTCCAACCGCTGATTTCCCGACGATCCTTCCGACTCGCAGGATGAACACCATGCGCAAATTCCCTTATCTTGGCCTGAGTGCCGCGGCCTCGGCCTTGTTGCTGGCCGGATGCGCCTCGGCGCCCCTGGGCCCGACCATCGCCGTGATGCCGGCCCCAGGCATGCCGTTCGATCAGTTTCAGGCCATCGACGCCTCCTGCCGCAACTTCGCGGCGCAGCGCATTGCCGGCTACAGCCAGTCCGCGAGCAATTCGGGCCTGGTGTCGGGCGCCACGGGTGCCGTGTTGGGCGCCGCGGCCGGTGCCCTGATCGGCGGCAACAGCCAGGGCGCTGGCGTGGGCGCGGGCCTTGGGCTGCTGGCCGGCAGCGCCGGCGGTGCCGGCACCTACAGCGACACCCAGGGCGGGGCGCAACGCGCCTACAACATCGCCTACCAGCAGTGCATGTACTCGCGCGGCGCGCAGGTGCCGGGCTATGCGGCGCCGCGCTACGTGCCCCCGCCCAGCTACGCGCCTCCCGCGCCGGGCTACGCACCGCCGCAACCCGCTTACCGTCCCGCGCAGCCCTAGCCTGCCTGCCGGCCTCATCGGGATCCACGACTTGGGGGTTCCGATCCCTGACGGCTACGAGAAGTTGGTGCCCGAGGCCCTGAGGACTCGGGCCTGCTGGATCGCATGGCTCCGCCATGAGCGACGCGGCGGGCGCCGGGCTCCACGCGGTGGCGCGTCTCCTGCGCCATCGGGCAAGGTCGCCGAAACATCCCCTCACATTTGAGCCGGCCGGGCGCCCGGAAACGGGGTTTTCGGCGACTATCATCCCGCGCTGCAATGACTGAACCCACCCTCCAGCCGGACAAACCGGCGCCATCGCCCGCTTCCCCGCCTCGCAAACCCCAGCCGCGTTCGCGGCAGCCTGCGCGCCGCGGCCTGCCGCGCTGGGCGTCCATCCTCCTCGGGCTGATGTTGCTGGGCCTGGCCGGGGCGCTGCTGCTGACGGTGGGTGTGGTGATGCTGTGGCCGCGCCTGCCCGACCTGAATAAGGTCACCGACTATCGCCCCGACCTGCCATTGCGGGTGTACACCGCGCAGGGCACGCTGATCGGCGAATTCGGGGTGCAGCGCCGCGCCGTCATCCCCTACGCCCAGGTGCCCAAGCAACTCAAGCAGGCGGTGCTGGCGGCCGAGGATTCGCGCTTTTTCGAACATGGCGCGGTGGACTTCACCGGCGTCATCCGCGCCGCGCTGGCCGATTTCGGCGCCGGGGGCGCGGTGCAGGGCGCATCCACCATCACCATGCAGGTGGCGCGTGACTTCTACCTCTCGCCCGAGAAAACCCCGCTGCGCAAGTTCGTCGAGGCGCTGATGGCCTACAAGATCGAGAACACGCTGAGCAAGGATCAGATTCTCGACCGCTATCTCAACCAGGTGTACCTGGGCCAGCGCGCGTACGGCTTCGCCGCCGCGGCCCAGGTCTACTACGGCAAGCCACTCACGGAACTGAGCCTGGCACAAATGGCGGTGCTGGCCGGCCTGCCGCAAGCGCCCTCGGCCTACAACCCGCAAAACAGCATGAAGCTGGCCGTGTGGCGCCAGCATTACGTGCTCGGGCGCATGCTGGCACTCGGCGACATCACCCGGCAACAGTACGACGACGCACTCGCCGCACCGTTGCACGTGCTCGCCGGCCAGGGCGTCCTGCATTACGACGTGGATGCCGACTACGCCGCCGAGGCGGTGCGCGAGATCATGGTGGCGCGCTTCGGTGAAGCTGCCTACACCGACGGTTACAAGGTCACCACCACATTGTTGGACGCGGACCAGACCGCCGCCAACGCCGCGGTGCGCGCCGGCCTGCTGGCCTACGACCGGCGCCAGGGCTGGCGCGGACCGGAGCGCCACATCGACCTGCCGGACGGCGAGCACGCTGCGGCCCAGGCTGCCGTGGCCGCACTGAAAAACGCGCATGACGTCGGCGGGCTCAAGGCCGCCGTGGTGTTGCGGGCCAGCCCCAAGACCGTGGTGGTGGTGCGGCGCGACGGCCAACAGGAAACCGTTACCGGCGACGGCCTCGCGTTCTGCCGCCCCGGCCTGTACGACAAGGCGCCGGCCGTCAAGCGCCTGGTGGCGGGCAGCGTGGTGCGCCTGCTCCGGCTGCCCAGGGGCGGCTGGGGCATTGCCCAGTTGCCGCTGGCGCAATCGGCCCTGGTGTCGCTGCAGCCGCAGACTGGCGCGGTGCAGGCCTGGGTGGGTGGCTTTGACTTCAACCATGAGAAATTCGACCATGTGGACCAGGCCTTCCGCCAGCCGGGCTCCAGCTTCAAACCCTTCATTTACTCCGCCGCCGTGGCCGAAGGGCTGGCGCCGTCCACCATCATCGACGACGCGCCCATCTCCATCAACCCCGGCGCCGGCCAGCCTCTGTGGCAGCCGCACAACTACGAGAACCAGTTCGCCGGACCCATGCCGGCCGCCGCCGCGCTAGCGCATTCCGACAACGTCTGCGCCGTGCGCGTGGTGCTGGCCGTGGGCGTGCCTTACGCGCGCGACCATGCTTCACAGTTCGGCCTGCCCCTCGACCAGATTCCACCCTACCCGACCATGGTGCTCGGCGCCGGCAGTTTCACGCCACTGCAGATGGCGCGCGCCTACGGGGTGTTCGCCAGCGGTGGCTATCTGGTGCAGCCCACACTCATCAGCAAGGTGGTGGACGCGCGCGGCAATGTGCTGTTCACCGCACCGAAACCAGTGCTCGGCCAGCCCGAGGCTCCACGCATCATCAGCTCCGGCAATGCCTACCTGATGACACGCATGATGCAGGACGTCATTCATTACGGCACAGGAGCCGCGGCGCAGGCGCTGGGCCGCACCGATCTGGCCGGCAAGACCGGCACCACCTCGCACTTTTTCGACGCCTGGTTCGACGGCTACAACCACAACCGCGTGACCATCACCTGGGTGGGCTACAACCAGCCGCGCAGCCTGGGTCGCGGCGAGCAGGGCGCCAGCGTGGCGCTGCCCATCTGGATGCAATACATGCGCACCGCGCTGCAGGGCGACCCCGACATCCCCTGGGCCATGCCGCCCGATGTGGTGCAGATCCCGGTCAACCCGGCCACCGGCTTCGCCTCGGTGGGCCGGTTCGCCGTGCCCAATGCCAAAGAGGCCTATTTCCTGCAGCAATACCCGCCGCTGGATCCGGCCGCGGTGCCGGCCCAGTTGCTGGGCGCCGCCTCGGCCGCCTCGGCCGCTGGCGTGGTGGGTGCGGCTGGCGGTCAGCTCATCTCGGGTTCCGGCGAACCGATCACCAGCGGCAACCCGGCGCCGAGCGCCAGACCCGCCGCCAAGGCCCAGCCGGTTCCGCAGCAAAGCAACGCGCCGTACATCGTGCTGCCGGGGCTCGGCAAGTAAGTCGGGGGCGCCGCGGGATGTGCCCGACCTGCGCGATGGCATCCTGCGCGCCTTGGCCTGCGCCACCCCGGTCCAGGGGAACTTTCAGCCGCGGCTGGCGACTCCAATCGGCAGGGCCCGTGGTGGCGGGATTTTGCTTACAACCATTGCCGCCCGGCCTGCCTAAGATGGCTTGGTCGTGTCCATTGCCCAGCCTCATCGCCTAATCTGCATCCATCATTCGGAGATTGTTCATGTTGCGTTTTCTACTCCGCGTCGGGTCGGCTGCGGCTTTGTTGCTGCTCTGCCTGACTCCGATGGCGCCGGCTTTTGCCGCCGGTTTCACCTTCACTCCCTACCCCACGAGCAAGCCGCTGCCGCTGGCCAAGGTCACGTTCGAGAACGCGCAGGGCAAGCCCATGACCCTGGCGGACTTCAAGGGCAAGGTGGTGTTGCTCAACATCTGGGCCACCTGGTGCCCGCCCTGCGTGCATGAAATGCCCACGCTGAACAAACTGCAATCCATGCTGGGCGGCAAGAATTTCGAAGTGGTGCCGCTGTCGATCGACAAAGGCGGCATCTTCACCGTGAAGAGTTTCTACCAGGACAACTTCATCGATCATCTGCCCATTTACGTCGACCCCACCAGCCACGCGCTGGACACACTCGACATCCTCGGCACGCCCACCACCATCCTGATCGACAAGCAGGGCCGTGAAGTCGCCCGCACCCTCGGCCCCGAAGATTGGGACAAGCCAGCGGTCATCGCCCAGATCAAGCGCTACATGGCCGCGCCGGCTCCGGCCAAAACCGCCGCGCTGGGCCACACCCTGCCGACCCTGGCTGCGCTGGTTCCGCCGCCTGGAACAACCGACGACACCAAGGCCCTGGTGCTGCGCTGAGCGCGACGTGCCACGCGACCCCGAGGCGACGCTGAACGCATCTCCGTGATACTGTGCGCTGCAACCCGTGCGGGAACCGTCCGGCGAGGTCGCCTGTGGCCTCGATCGCCGATCCGATGGGCCGAGCGAGTCTGCCGATCGGGCCTTTGCACGCGAGTTGACAACCCTTCGTCACGCCTGCGCGTCACGCCAGTCCGCAGCCTCGAAGCCCGGCCCCAACTCTTGTTTGCCACTCCGCGATGTCCATGCCCACCGAAAGCCTGCCCAGTTCCACGCGACCGGTGGATGAAGCCTGGCCGGCGGCCGTCAAGCTCATCATGGGCGCGCGCTTCGGCCGCAGCCTTGGCCAGGGCGCGCTGGTGGTCGGCTTCTCCCTGTATCTGCATGCGTTGAACTGGAGCGCGGCGTCCATCGGCGCGGTGCTCTCGGCCGGACTTTTGCTCGGCGTGGTGCTGACCCTGCTGATCGGCCCGGCCAGCGACCGGCTCGGGCGCAAGCAATTCCTGCTGGCCTACGAGGGCGTGCTCATCCTGAGCGCGCTGTTGGCGTTGGCCAGCAGCGCCACCTGGGTGCTGACCCTGGGCGCGGTGCTCGGCGGTTTCGGCCGCGGAGCCAACGGCGCAGCCGGCCCCTTCGGCCCGCTGGAACAGGCCTGGCTGGCACAGGGCCTGCTGCCGGCGCAGCGCTCGCGCGTGTTCAGCCTGAATTCCGCGCTGGGCTTTTTCGGCATGGCGCTGGGCGCCCTGCTCGCCGGCCTGCCCGCGCTGTGGAGCGGTCTGCTGCCCGGTGCGCTGGCCTATCGCCCGCTGTTCGTGCTTCCCCTACTGGGTTCGGCCATCGGCCTGGTGCTGATCTGGCGCGCGCCCGATGCGAAACTGACACGGCCGAAGCCACCTCTGGCCGCGTCGACCGCCGTCATGCAGGAGGACGATACTGCGTTCCCGACCCTAGAGGGCAACGGCCCGCCGGCCACACCGGACACGTCCTCGGCCGATGCAGAGGCCACGCGGGACCAGGCGCACTCCGCCACCCATGCGGAGGAGAACCGCATGCTCTGGCGCCTGGGCCTGGCCAATTCACTCAACGGCCTGGGCATCGGCCTGGTGGCGCCGCTGATGGCCTACTGGTTCCTGCGACGCTTCGGCCACGGTCCCGCCACCATCGGTCCGGCGCTGGCGGCGAGTTTCGTGCTCGCCGCCGTCGGTGCGCAATTTGCTCAGCGCTTCGTGCCGCGCTATGGCGTGGTGCGCACGGTCGTGGGCATGCGCGCTGTCGGGCTGCTGCTCATGGTGCTCACGCCCTTCATGCCGGTGTTCATCCTCGCTGCCGGAAGCTGGGCGATTCGTTCCGCGTTCAACCAAGGCACGCTGGGGGTGCGGCAGGCGCTGACCATGGGGCTGACGCGCCAGCACCGCCAGGGCCTCGCCGCCACGGTGAACAACGTCTCCATTCAGGTGCCGCGCGCCATCGGCCCGGCCATCGCCGGTCTGATGCTGCACCAGGGCTGGTTGACCGCGCCGTTCATCCTGGCGGCGGGGTTTCAACTGGCCTACCTCGTCGCCTACCAGCGGTTCTTCGGCGGCATGGACAGGCCCCGCGGTTGAGCGCTGGCAGGGCTGCGCACAGGCCCTGCGGGCCCCGCGCCTTGCGCCGGACCATGCGGGGGCAGCGACAGGCGAGGCTGCGCCATGCGCCATACCCGTGCGATGGCTTGCGCACTCGCCCCGAGCAGTGCAGTCCGCGCGGGTCGGTGCTACAAACAGAGGCCACCATCGTTCCCCTGGCTTGCGAGCCCGTCCACCATGCGCATGTTCCGTCTTGTCGTCGCTCTTGTCGCCTGTGGCGCGGCTCCGCTGGCCTTAGCCGGTTCACACGCCGAGCTGCTCATGCCAGCCAACGGTGCCAGCGGGGTCGATCGCACCGTGCACCCCAGCGTGCGCCTGGCCTCGGCGCAAGCCGCCGCGACGCTCACCCCCGGGAGCTTGCAGCTGCGCAGTCCGATCGGCACGCAGGTCTCGGGGTTGCTGCAAATCCGGGGTGAAACCGCGACCTTCGAGCCGGCCGCGCCATTGGCCGGGTGCAGCCGCTACACGCTGCAATACCGTCCCGCTCACGCCACCGGCGTCCAGCCCAACCGGCCTGACAAGCCGGCAAGCAGCAGCTTCACCACGGCTTGCAGCAACTGGACCCCACCGACGGAAATCGACGATGCCCGCACCGCCCGTCTGACGGATCGTCCGGCCAGCGGTGTCCAACTGGCGAGCAGCGCGGCAGGCGAGGTCGTGGCTGCCTGGTTCCAGAACGACGGCGTGCGCAACGCCATCGAGATCAGCCGCTACGCGCCGGCAACCGAGTTCTGGAGCGCGCCCGTCGCCATCGACCTGCGCGGCCCCGAGGCTGGCGCCGCCAACATCCCCGCGCTGGCGTCCGATGCGCGCGGCGAGGTCACCGCCGTGTGGTTCCAGGCCCTGCAGGGGCACAACACCATCCAGGCCCGCCGCCTGGCTGCCGACAGCGATGGGCCGGCTCCGGTTCGGCTCGACAACCCGGCGCTGTCGGGCAACGCCACCAACCCGCAACCGGCGACGAATGCCGCGGGGGATGTGGCCGTCGTGTGGCAACAGCCCGACGGCCGCCACACCGGCATCTTTGCCAGCGGCTTCAACGCCGCCACCGGGCATTGGCAGCCCGCCGTGGCGCTGGACCACAGCCGCGCCAACGCCTACAACCCGGTGGTGGCGGCCGCGGCGGACGGCGGCTTCATCGCCGCATGGCAACAGGGCGCGCGCGGGCATGAGGCGGTGATGGCCGCGGTGCAACGGCCGGACGCCGCCGCGCACGACGCCACCGGCAGCAGCCGGCGGACATGGACACGCCCCTGGCGCCTCAGCCCCCCCGGCATGCGGGCGCAAAACCCCGTGCTGATCGGCAGCCCGCGCGGCGGCATGACGGTGGCCTGGGTGCAGGGCAGCGGCGCGCTGCGGCGCATCGCCGTGCGCCGGATCGGGGCGGAACCAGGCAGCGTGGCCGGCCGCGCCGAGCCCGTGCTGCTGATGCACAACCCTGGCTTCCACGGCGCCGCACTGGCGCCGGCCTTGGTCAGCGACGCCGCCGGCAACGTCACCCTGGCCTGGGAGCAGGCCGATGTGGCCACGCCGGCGCAGGCGCGCTACGCCATCCTCGCCAGCCGCTTCGACGCCGCCAAGCGCCGCTGGAGCGCGCCCGTGCAACTGGACGACCCGAAACAAGCCAGCGCCGGCAACCCGGTGCTGGTGGCCGACGCAGCCGGCAACGTCACCGCCGCCTGGTACCAGGACGGCCCGCGCGGCATGCAGGTGCAGGCCGCGCGCTACGACCCGAGCACCGCGCGCTGGAGCGCCCCGACCCTGCTGTCGGACACGCGCACCACCGTGGAAGCCAGCTTCCCCGCCCTGGCCGTGGACGCTGCCGGCAGCGTCACCGCCGCCTGGCAACAGTACAACGGCTGGCGCACGATCATCATGGCCAGCCGCCTGCCCTGAGCCTCGAGGTGACGCGGCAAACGCCCGCGTCCGCAAGGCGCTCCACCCCAAAAAACTCAGGCACCGGCAGACGCAAGGTCTGCTCGGTGCCTGACGGTTCTGCTCCCATGGGCGGGAGCGGTTTCACGCCGCAGCGTGAGGCTGGATCAGAAAACTCCCTCGGTCATGGGCAATGGCGCCTCCATGTTGTGGTGAATCCAGTTTGACTCTACGCCGTGGGCGGGCGTCATGCAAGGGTTAGAGCGCATTCCTTGCCTTACCTCGCGTTGTCTTTGCTTTGCTTGGCTCGCCACGTCGCAAGCGGGATTGGCGTGCCTTCAAGGTCTTCGACGAGTATGCGCCTACCGTGTTGGTCGACGAGGAAGGTCTGCCACCGATGCATGTGCGTGCCTTCATCGGAGTACTCAGAGATTGACCAATAGCAGTGATGACCTAGTGCTATCTGCCGATCAACTGCCGGCAGTCTCGCGGCATGGACACCTGGGCTTGCCGATACGAAAGATCGCCACTTCTTGTACTCCGGAATTGCTTCAACCCGCTTCACTGCCCTCTTGTACGAAGCCGACTCATCGGCTTGCTTATCGCATGCGCCATTCGCCATCGCCATAGAGGGCAGTAAGAGTACGAGAACAAGAGCTTTTAACTTCATACTACAAGGGTTTCCCCTCGATGGAAGGGTTCGGCGTCTTCTTCACCAATGCTCTACGCTGCTTCGAGCAGGAACTCGACTTTGACTGCTTCGAACGGAAAGACAACGCCGCCACCCGCAGCGCGATCAAGAACACCTGCATTCAGTAAAGCCGTGATGTCTGAGTGAACGGCCTTTACATCGCGCTCAACGCGGCGAGCGGCTTCGCGGATGGATATTGGCCCGGCACCGCAAAGTACCTTCAGAAGTTCCCAGCGCTTCGCCGTGAGCACTTGCCAAAGCAGCTCCGGGGTTGCGAAGCTGATTCGTGCCGCCCGTTCCGGCTTCCCGGTCTTCCATGACTGAACAAAGTTGGCCATGGACTCCTCGGGCGAGCGAACCTCAAGAACTACTGTTTTCATCGTTCCACCTCGCAATGTCTTTTTGAAAATCGACCATCAACCGCTCTGGCGTACTGAACTTGTACGGGTTCTCGGTTACGCCGAAATGGCGGTGGTCGCCCTTTCCGACCTCGTTGTCGTAGCGCACCACGCATACCGAGTCGACAACGTAGGCCAGCCGGTACTTGAACTCGTGTGCGGACCCAGGTACTGGAGTTGGGACTCGCCAAAGGACCAATTCGGCAAACGAGTGCGTTGAATAGGCGATTCGCGTTCGCGCGATCAGAGTTGCTTTCATGTTGGAGATGATGCCAACGCAAAGCGGCGTTGTCAACTACTCCAACGCACTGCGGTAAGACGCCGAACGTTCGACATGAGCGGCGGCGCAAAGGGCGCGAAGCGACCTTTGGGACGTCCGCTCGATTGATGGGATGGACTCCCCCCGTTTTTATCGCCCTAGTTGGCGTCACTGGTCTTCATGGGGATGGGGATCAGATGTCTGCAACGAAAGGAGTCCGACATGATAGGAAGGGTTGGGAGTCATTCCTTGCGCAAGGTCTTGATGACCTTCCAGCTGGATTGGCCTGGAAAGCGGCACTCCCAAAACCCCCAGCCATTGACTGCGCTGTCCGCAATAGACATTGCTGCGGCGGAAGGTGTTTCGTAGCTCTTGCCATTGAGAACCAAAGCACCGCCCTCCACCGACGCAAAGTACTGCTTTCCCTTGTACGCGGCGCGAAATTCCGTTCCTGCAGGAAAGCGCACTCCTTTGGCGACCCAATCTGCCGCAGAGGAGGATCCTTGCGATGGGGTGCGCGGAACTTGAACGTCTAGGCCAAGCAATTCGCGTACGACTTCGTTGTACGACACCTGCTCGGTGGCTCGGCGGATGGTGAGTTGCTTGTAGACCTCGAAGTCGACCTCAATGGATTGCATGTCTCGCTCCTACGGTGTGCCGCTCTGCAAACGTGCAGCGCTTATAGAAACTATAGATAGTAAAGTAGAAATAGTCAATAGACGACAAGGCGAAGTGGCTTTGGTGACGACTAACGTAATGTATGCCGCAAAGTCTGCGGGATAAGCTGGGACGTGCGGGATATTCTGGTCATTGCATTCCTCGCAATGTGGCTTGTAGGCTTGTTCTCAGCCGATCATCTGCATGAAAACACCGATATAAACAAACCGTCAAACTACCGCACACTTGTTCTTGAGCGCGTCCCGTACCGATCGGCTCAAAAGCGAGACTCTTTGCGCCATTGTGTCTCGTTTTCCTCGCATCCTGGTGGCCTCCACAGAGGGGAAGCGGCGACCAGGCCGGGACTGCAATGAGACAAAAAATTGAACGGTGTCATGCGCGTGGCCATTGTTGCGAGTGGTGAAGCCGGCGCAAGGCCCCGATGCGCCCGCTTGTGACTCGCTTGCACCGCGACAAATGGCGTGCGGCTGACGACCAGATCGCGGGTTCCTGCGCGGCGGCCTGGCCGCCCGATCTCCGGTTGATCGGCGAGTGTGCTGACTTGTGCCGCGATGGCGTCATCCGCAGTGACCGCTGCCAGTGGGTTATCTTGACCGACGAAATCCATTTGTGCATCACGGTCATTCATCGCCCTGAGCAACCAGACGGCTTGCAAGCACCAGTCCCTGGACGGGATTTCAGGAGGGATGCGCGTTTTTCAGTCCACTGCTGGGTCGCGTCCTCATTCGACACCCAGGCCGCGCCTGGTGCATCTGCTTCATGCATGGCGAGATCGGCTTGAGCACGAAACCAGGCATCCTGCTCAATCGCTTTTTGTTGCCGCACATGCTCGCGCATGAAGTCGCGTAAGAGCTGGGCTCCCGTGCAGTCACAGCCTTTCGCTGCCGCAGCGAATTGTTCCTTCTGCGGTTCATCGACCCGGAAGGTGAAAGTGGCCTGGTTCATGGCGCCGCTCGTGGTGTTGCATCGTCGGTACCTGGCAGCACTCGAGGTTGACGGCTTGGGGTCAAGGGCCGGCGGCCTCCTCAAGGAAACGCAGGGCCGTACCTGGGTGTTCAGCAACAGTGGTCCGGTTGCACTTCAAGCTTGACGTTGCTCCGTTTCAGCCCATCACCGGACGCCCGACCGGGGCGTGTTTGACCTTGGGGTGCCGGTCAAGCGCGCCCGCCAACGTTCGTATGCGGTCTGCTGGGCAAGCCGGGCGTAGGCCCGGTTCATGCCCCGCCCGGCTTGAAGTGCTTGCGCAGCCCCTGCCAGCATTGCGCATAGCCGCGCTGCAGCAGCGGGGTTTGCAGCGCCCAGGGGGTGGGGTGGATGACCTGGCGGGTTTCGAACATGAAGGCCATGGTGTCGCTCACCTTGTGCGGCTGGCGGGTGTCGGCGGCGCTGGCGCGCTCGAAGGTTTCGGCGTCGGGGCCGTGGGCACTCATGCAGTTGTGCAGCGAGGCGCCGCCGGGGACGAAGCCTTCGGCCTTGGCGTCGTACACGCCGTGGATCAGGCCCATGAATTCGCTGGCGATATTGCGGTGGAACCAGGGCGGACGAAAGGTGTTCTCGGCCACCAGCCAGCGCGGCGGGAAGACGACGAAGTCCAGATTGGCCGTTCCCGGGGTGTCGCTGGGCGAGGTGAGCACGGTGAAGATGCTGGGGTCGGGGTGGTCGTAGCTGATGGAGCCGATGGTGTTGAAGCGCCGCAAGTCGTAGTGGCAAGGGGCGAGGTTGCCATGCCAGGCCACCACGTCCAGCGGTGAGTGGTCGATGGGCGCGCGCCACAGCCTGCCTTGGAATTTGGCGACGAGTTCGAACTCGCCGTCCATGTCCTCGTAGGCGGCGTGCGGGGTGATGAAGTCGCGCGGGTTGGCCAGGCCGTTGGCGCCGATGGGGCCGAGTTCGGGCAGGCGCAGCAAGGCGCCGAAATTCTCGGCGACATAGCCGCGCGCGCTGCCGTCGGGCAGGGTGACGCGAAAGCGCAGGCCGCGCGGAATGAGGGCAATCTGCTGCGGCTCGATCTGCATGCTGCCGAGTTCGGTGTCGAGGCGCAGCCGACCTTGCTGCGGCACGATGAGCAGTTCGCCGTCGGCGTCGTAGAAAAACCGGCCCTGCATGTCGGCAGTGGCGGCATAGAGGTGGATGGCGACGCCGCTCTGTGCCTCTGGCCCGCCGTTGCCGGCGTAGGTGACGAGGCCATCGATGAAGTCGGTGGGCTGTGAGGGCAGCGGCAAGGCGTCCCAGCGCAACTGCGTCGGCGGGGTTGGCGCGGCGTCGAAGGCATGCGTCAAGCGCGAGGGCGGGTGCAAGGTGAAGTCGCCGTGCACGGCGGCGGGGCGAATGCGGTAGAGCCAACTGCGGCGGTTGGCAGCGCGCGGCGCGGTGAAGGCTGTGCCCGAGAGTTGTTCGGCATACAAGCCCAGGGGGTGGCGCTGCGGCGAGTTGTGGCCCTGCGGCAGCGCGCCGGGCTCGGCTTCGGTGGCGAAGTGGTTGCCGAAGCCGCAGAGGTCGGCGGCGGGGTCGGCAGCGGGCTGCGTGGCGGCATGCCTGGTGCCCTGTGTTGTGTCCTGTGCGGTGTCGTGCGTGGGGGATGGGGTTGGCATGCTGGTCTCCGGAGTGGTCGGGGCCGGGCGCGCGGAAAAGCCGGCAGCGCCCGTGGCTTCAAACATCGTAGATATTTCCGTTGCAGATCGGATCAATAATCGTCATTCACACCGTGAATGAACGTCCACCATGCGACAACTGCGCGATCTCGACCTCAACCTGCTGCTGGTGCTGCGCGAAATCATGCAGCACGGCAGTGTCTCGGCCGCGGCCCGGGCGTTGCGCCTGTCGCAACCGGCCACGAGCAATGCGCTGGCGCGGCTGCGGCGCCAGTTCGACGACGACTTGTTCGTGCGCGGCCCACGCGGCATGCAGGCCACCCCACTGGCGTTGCGACTGGCCGTGCCGCTGGACGAGGCGCTGCAGAGTCTGGCTGCGGCGCTCGATCAGCCCACCGACTTCGACGCCACCAGCAGCAGCCAACGCTTCACCCTGGCGCTGACGGATGTGGGCGAGGTCTATTTCATGCCGGCGCTGCTGGAGCATTGCGCCCGCATGGCCCCGGGCGTGGGCATCGGCAGTGTGCGCGCCGCAGGGCAGAACCTCGGCGAAGCCATGGCCGCCGGGCGCGTCGACCTGGCCATCGGCGCCTTCGAGGACATGGCCTCCGGCCTGCTGCAGCGGCGCCTGTTCAGCCAGCCCTACGTCACCCTGCTGCGGCGCCAGCACCCGCTGGCGCGCCAACTCGGCGCTGGCCGCATTCCGCTGGCTGCGTTCAAGGCCGCGCGCCACCTGCTGGTGGACAACCCGGCCAGCCCTTACGGCCAGATCGCGCAGGCGCTGGCCCGCGCCGGGGTGAGCAACATCACCCACGCCAGCGTGCCGCATTTCGTCGCCGTGCCCTACATCGTCAGCCAGTCTGATGTGCTCGTGACTGTGCCGCGCAAACTGGCCGAGCGTGCCGCCGCGCCCTTCGGGCTGGTGATGCTCACCCCGCCGATTCGCCTGCCGCGCCTGACCACGCATCTGTTCTGGCACCGCCGCGTGCAGGGCGATGCCGCCAACATCTGGCTGCGGCGGCAACTGGTGAGCCTGTTCGCCGAGGCCGGTTGAGCGTTGTGCGGCTGCGCATGGCCGCGCATCTGCCCTGCCACGCGCTGGCGGCCATGCGGGATGCACCGGGAGGGGCAGCCGGCCTCCTCCCCGCCAGCCAGGCTGAGCAACGCCATCAACGCCTCGACACGGCCCGAAGACTTGCCGTCTACAGTGACAGCGGGGTTCCAGCAGGCATGCCTTATGCTCGTGTGACCGCGTATGACTGGCGCCGCATGGTGCGGTGCTGCCACACGGCACCCATGAGCGGCCCCATCCACAAGCGGGGCGGGCACGCCTTCCCCCAACGCATGACCGGTCTCGAAATCACGCTGCTTTACCTGGTCGCCGCCGTGCTCGGCGTGGCGCTGTTTCGCTATCTTCAGCTTCCAGCCATGCTGGGTTATCTGGCGGTGGGCGTGGTCATCGGGCCGAACGCGCTGGCGCTGGCGGGCGACCCTGCGACAGCGCAACACCTGGCCGAATTCGGCGTGGTGTTTCTGATGTTTTCCATCGGCCTGGAGTTCAGCCTGGCGAAGATTCAGGCCATGCGCAGTCTGGTGTTCGGCCTGGGTGCGGCGCAGGTGGGCGCCACCATCGCCCTGGTGGTGGCCGGCAGCGTGCTGCTGGGTTGGCTGGCGCCGGGCTGGTGGGGGCGGCCGCTGAGCTATGGCGTGGTGCTGGGCGGGGTCATGGCGATGTCGTCCACCGCCATCGTCGTGAAACTGCTGGCGGACCGGCTGGAACTGGAGTCCGAACATGGGCGGCACATCATGGGCGTGCTGCTGTTCCAGGACCTGGCGGTGGTGCCGCTGCTGGTGATCATTCCAGCGCTGGCCACGTCCGGCAGGCATCTGCCCATGACCCTGGGCTGGGCGGCGCTGAAGGCGGCGGTGGCGCTGGGCGTGATTCTGCTGGCCGGTGGGCGCCTGCTGCGGCCCTGGCTCAAGCTGGTGGTGCGGCGCAAGTCGGACGAGCTGTTCATGCTCAACCTGCTGCTCATCACGCTGGGGCTGGCCTGGTTGACGCAGCTCGCCGGACTGTCGCTGGCGCTGGGGGCTTTTCTCGCCGGCATGCTGATTGCCGAAACCGAATTCCGCCACCAGGTGGAGGCCGACATCCGCCCGTTCCGCGACGTGCTGCTCGGGCTGTTCTTCATCACCATCGGCATGCTGCTGGACTGGCGACTCGTCCTGGCGCAATGGTGGGTGGTGCTGCTGCTGGCGCTGTTGCCGCTGCTGGCCAAGACGGCCGTGGTGTTCATCATGGAGCAGTGGCGCGCCACGCCGCCGGGACTGTCGCTGCGCACCGCGCTGTGGCTGGCGCCGGCCGGCGAGTTCGGCATCGTGCTGCTGAATCTGGCGGCATCGCATCGCCTGCTGCCACCGGAGTTGTTGAGCCCGGTGCTGGCGGCAGCGGTGCTGTCGATGCTGGCCGCGCCGTTTCTGGCGCAGCACATCGACGCCATCGTGCTCAAGCTGGTGGCGAATGAATGGATGCTGGCTTCGCTGCAGCTCACCGACATCGCCCGCAAGACGATCAAGACCCAGCGCCATGTCATCATCTGCGGCTACGGCCGCTGCGGCCAGAACCTGGCGCAGTTGCTGCAGGAAGAGGCCATTCCCTATGTCGCGCTCGACCTCGACCCCGACCGCGTCGCCAAGACCCGCACCACCGGGCGCAACGTGGTCTTCGGCGACGCCGCGCGCCTGGCCAGCCTGCAGGTCGCCGGCCTCACGCGCGCCAGCGCCGTGGCCATCACTTACGTGGACCAGCGCTCGGCGCTGCGCGTGCTGCGCCTGGTGCGTGCCCATGCGCCACAGGTGCCGGTGATCGTGCGCACGCGCGACGACTCGGGCCTGGACGAGCTGCGCGCCGCCGGCGCCACCGAGGTCGTGCCCGAGGTGCTGGAAGGCGCGCTGATGCTGGCCTCGCAGACCATGGCCGTGGTCGGCGTGCCGCTGCCGCGCGTGCTCACCCGGCTGCGCGCGGCGCGGGCCGAGCGCTACGGCCTGCTGCGCGATTATTTCCACGGCATCGACGACCCCGGCAGCACGGTGGAGCAGCGCGAACAGGCCCGGCTGCAGCCTCTCACGCTGCCCGCCGGGGCGCTGGCGGTGGGCTCCAGTCTGGCCGCGCTCAACCTGCATGGCGCCCATGTGGCGCAGGTGCACCGCGCCGACGGCCATGTGCTGCAGGCCGAACCCGACCTGGTGCTGGCCGCCGGCGACACCATCGTGCTCTCGGGCTCATCCGAAGCCCTGGCCCTGGCCGAAGATGCCCTGCTGGGTGGTGGTTGAGCCCTCGCGTCGGGCCGGGTGGCGCACCGGGTCGGCGCGACGCTGACGTTGCTGCGCGCTGGTCAGCGACTCGCGGCCAGCAGGGCGGCTTGCAATGCCTCCAGTGCCTCGGCGAACAGGGCATCGGGAATGGTGAGCGGGAACAGGAAGCGCAGCACATTGGCATACACGCCGCAGCTCAGCAGGATGAGTCCGCGCTCGAGGGCCGCGGCCTGCACCCGCCTGGTCATGTCGGCATCGGGCGCGCCGGTTTGCGCGTCGGCGAATTCGACCGCCACCATCGCGCCCAGGCCGCGCACGTCGCTGATCTGCGGCACTTGACCGCGCAGACTGGTCAAACGCGCCTGGAGCTGGTCGCCGAGCCTCTGGCCGCGTGCGGGAAGCTGTTCCTGCTCCATCACCTCGATCACGGCGTGGGCTGCGGCGATGGCCAGCGGGTTGCCCGCATAGGTGCCGCCAAGACCACCGGGGGCAGGCGCGTCCATGATTTCGGCACGTCCCGTCACCGCCGACAGCGGCATACCCGAAGCCAGGGATTTGGCGATGGTCATCAGGTCGGGCAGCACGCCGGTCTGCTCGAAGAAATGTTCCATCGCGAACATCCGGCCGGTACGCCCGAATCCGCTCTGCACCTCATCGGCGATGAGGACGATGCCGTGTTCATCGCAGAGCTGGCGCAGCCAGCTCACGGCTGCCGCCTGGATCACATTGAAGCCACCCTCGCCCTGCACCGGCTCGAAAATAATGGCGGCGACGCGCGAGGGTTCGATGTCGGCCTTGAACAAGTGCTGCACCGCCTTCTGGGTTTCCGCCAGCGAGGCGCAATGGCAGGGGAACGGGGCGTGATAGATCTCGGGCGGGAAGGGGCCGAAGCCGGCCTTGTAAGGCTGCACCTTGCCGGTGAGGGCGACGGCGAACAGGCTGCGGCCGTGGAAGGCGCCGCCGAAGGCGATCACCCCCGAGCGCTTGGTGTAGGCGCGGGCGATCTTGACGGCGTTCTCCACCGCCTCGGCGCCGGTGGAGAACAGCGCGGTTTTTTTCGCGTGGCTGCCGGGCGTCAAGGCATTGAGTTTTTCGGCCAGGCTCACATAGCTTTCATACGGCACGACCTGGTAGCAGGTGTGGGTGAAGCGATGCAATTGCTCCTGCAGTGCGGCGACGATCTTGGGGTGGCGGTGGCCGACGTTCATCACGGCGATGCCGCCGGCGAAGTCGATGTAGCGGCGGCCTTCGACGTCCCACAGCTCGGCGCCCTCGGCGCGGTCGGCGTAGAAGCCGGCCATCACGCCCACGCCGCGCGGCGTGGCGGCGGCGCGGCGGGCTTGCAGTTGTTCGTTCAGGGAATGGTTCATGGTGGGTCTCCGAGGTTTTCCCTCCCGGCCTCCCACACGCTTGGGTGAGGAGTTCCTGCTCCCTCACCACCAGGGGGAGGGCCGGGGTGGGGAGAGCTTGCGTCAACGTGCGCTGTCGATGCGCATCCAGGTGGTCTTGAGTTCGGTGTATTTGTCGAAGGCGTGCAGCGACTTGTCGCGGCCGTTGCCCGACTGCTTGACGCCGCCGAAGGGCACGGTGATGTCGTCCTCGTCATACTGGTTCACATGCACCGTGCCGGCTTGCAACGCACGCGACACGCGCACCGCGCGGTCGATGTTGCGCGACCACACGCCCGCGTGCAGGCCGTAGGCGCTGTCGTTGGCGATGGCGACGGCCTGCGCCTCGGTCTGGAAGCGGATCACCGCCAGCACCGGGCCGAAAATTTCCTCCTGCGCGATTTTCATGTCGTTGCGCACACCGTCGAACACCGTGGGGGCGACGAACTGGCCGCCGGTGGCTTCGAGCGCGCGATGGCCGCCGGTGACGCACTGCGCGCCCTCGTCCCGCCCAGCCTGGATGTAGCCCATCACCGTCTGCGTCTGGGTTTCATCCACCAGCGCCCCGAGCACTGTAGCGGGGTTGAGCGGGTCGGCAGGGGCGTATTGCGAGGCCAGCGCCTTGAGCTTGTCGACGAAGGCGTCGGCGATGGTGTCCTGCACCAGCAGGCGCGAGGGTGCGTTGCACGATTCGCCCTGGTTGTAGAACATGCTGCCGGCGGCGGTGGCGGCCGCGCGATCGAGGTCGTCGAAGTCGGCGAACACGATGTTGGCCGACTTGCCGCCGAGTTCGTTGTACACGCGCTTGAGGTTGCTGCGGCTGGCGTAATCGAGCATGCGCCGGCCGGTGCGGGTGGAGCCGGTGAAGGCGATGGCGTCCACGTCCATGTGCAGCGCCAGCGCTTCGCCGGCCTCGTGGCCGAAGCCGGGAACGACGTTGAACACGCCTTCGGGCAGCCCGGCTTCGAGCGCGAGTTCGGCCAGGCGCAGTGCGGTGAGCGGCGATTTTTCGCTGGGCTTGAGCACCACGCTGTTGCCTGCGGCCAGTGCCGGGCCCAGCTTCCACGACGCCATCAGCATGGGGTAGTTCCAGGGCACGATGGCACCAACGACGCCGATGGCCTGGCGCGTGACCAGGGCCAGGGCGTTGTCGCCGGTGGGGGCGATTTCGTCGTAGATCTTGTCCACCGCTTCGCCGAACCACTGGATGCAGCGGGCGGCCGATGGCACGTCGGTGGATAAGCTGTTCTTGATGGGTTTGCCCATGTCCAGGGTTTCGAGCAGGGCAAGCTCCTCGCGCGCGCCGCGAAGTTGTTCGGCGAAAGCCAGCATCACCTTCTTGCGCTGCGCCGGCGCCTGGCCCGCCCAGCGGCGGTCGTTGAAGGCGGCGCGGGCCGAGGTCACGGCGCGGTCAACGTCGGCCGCCTGGCCGCGGGCGACCCGGGCGATGACCTTGCCGTCGAGCGGGGAGATGCAATCGAACAGCTTGCCGTCGGTGGCGTGGTAGCGGTGGCCGTCGATCACCATGCGGCCGTCGATGCCACGCGCGAGCAGGTCGGCGGCGCGGCCATGCCAGAGACCACGGGGGTTGGGGGCGTTCATGCAAGTCTCCTGGGTGTTGTGGTGTGGTGTGTTGCGGTTTGGAGTGCTGCTGCTTGCGCTGTCCGGACGGCGGGGCGCCAACGCTCCAGGCGCCAAGCCCTGCTGGGCTGAGGCGAACAGACCGCCCCAGCATACGCCGCGGCCCCGTCAGCCGGAAGTGGGCGCGGTCAGGGCCATGATGGCGTAGTGCTTGCGCACGCGGCTGTGGTTTTCCCAGACGCCGGAGAAGCCGCCAGGAACGACGAAAGCATCTCCGGCGCTGAACTGCCGGGCCGTGCCGTCATCGGCCGTGAGGGTCATGCGGCCTTCGAGCAAGACGCAAAACTCCTCTTCGTGCATGTCGTAGCGCACCCGCCACGCGCCAGGCTCGCCTTGCCACACACCGGCGCTGAATTGGCCGGTGGCATCGGTGTCATGGTTCCAGGCCATTTGTCGGGGGTCGCCGCGCAGCACGCGCTCGGGCGCTGGAGACAGGGTTTCGGGCCGCACCCCGGCGGCGTTGACGGTGACGGGGTGATTCATGCGCTTGAATGCGTTCCTGCGGTGGCGGGCTGCGCCCGCCACCGCAGGGTTCATCAGAAGCTCACCACCACCGAGGCGGCGAGCAGGTTGTTGCTGTTCTTGTAGCTGCCGTCGGAGACGTTCACGAAAGTTGGAAGGTTGGAACGGTCATAGCGGTACTCCAGCTTCAAGGTTGTGGACTGGGTGTAGAGGTAGTTCATGCCCAGGGACAAGGCGTAGCGGTTGGCACCTGGGCAGGTTGTGGAACCGCTGGCAACGCATGCTGGATCCGGCCCGAAACCGTTGATGCCATCAGGCCCGTTGACCCCGCCCACCAAGCCGCCGCCATTTCTCGAATCGTTCAAGTAATCGAAGCGTGCGAAACCCAGGGTGCGCGGCGTGAAGTTGTAGGTGCCCATGCCCGACAAGCCGTACCAGCGAGCCGTCCCGCCGTTGTAGGCGGCTTGACTTTGCTGGCCGTAGCCGATCTGGCCGTAATAACCCCAGTTGCCCTTGGTCACGTAACCGTCAACCTCGAACATGGCCGTGCTGGAGTTGGTGTCGCCAGTGGGGTTGGCGATGGCCAAGGCAGCATTCGGCACCTTGCCCACCAGGCCCCAGAAACCGATGTCGGCGTTGTCGTAGCCGGGCACGCTGTAATCGGCGCGGAACACTGCGGCTGGCGCGCGGCCGCCGTTGCCGTTGTAGTAGTAGCGGGCGGAATTGACGTTCGCCAGCATCGCCTTCCATTCCCAGTTGCCGCGGGTCACATCGGTGCCGACGCCGGTATAGGCCGTGACTTCGGCAAAGTCGAACAGCAGGTTGTGGGTAATGGCTTTGGTCTGGTTGTCCCAGGTGGATTCGTAGCCTTCCCAGTCGGGAATCTGGCCGGCGATCAGGCGCGTGTTCTTGTCGCCGTTCAGCGGCATGGACACCGACGCCTCGTGCACGATGGAACTGCCGTTGAACACGCTGCCGGCGCCGCGGTCGGGCGCGAGGGTCAGGGTCCACTTCGTGCCGCCTTCGGTTTCTTTGGCGAAGGAAATGTAGGCGCCGCCAAAATACGAGTTGTCGTAGTTGTACAGCGTGGGGCCAGAGGCCGAGCCGTTGGAACGGTTCAGGAACACGAAGGAGCTGGCCTGCTGGTCCTGGTTGTAGACGTAGGCCGGGGCGATCATGCCGGTGATGGTCAGGCCCTTCAGGCCGGAGCCCTCGGATGCCTGCTTGATGCCGCTGATCTGCACGTCTGCATGGTTGGCGACCTGGGTTGCCTCGGTCGTCGCCTTCTGGGTGTCGTCGATTTGCGCCTGCTGGGTTTTCACCTGGGCTTCGAGTTGCTGCACCTTGGCCTGCAAGGCTTGCAGTTCCTTGAGGATGTCGGCATTGGTGTCGGCCATGGCGATGGCAGGCATGAGTCCGAGGCTCAATGCCAGAACCGATAACTTGAACGGCTGCTTCATGTTGACTCTCCCTAGAGTGTGGGTTGTGAACGGACTACGAAAGCACGATTCCGGTATCTCCCGCATGCACCCCGGGATGGAAGTCGATTTCCTGGCGGTAGGCGGCGGCGCTTTCCAGCGCGCGACGGCGTTCGCGGCGAGCCATCAGGACGCTGCTGATGGCCACGGCGATGACCACCAGGTACACGGTGATGGCACCGACCACGTTGATGGTGGGGTTCAGTCCCAGGCGGGCGCGCGAGAAAATGACCACGGGCAGGGTGGTGGCGCCGGGGCCGGAGAGGAAGGCGGAGATCACCACCTCGTCGATGGACAGCGAGAACGCCAGCAGCCAGGCCGACACCAGGGCCTGCGAAATGGACGGCAAGGTGACGAGCATGAACACCTGGAAGGGGCGCGCGCCGAGGTCCATCGCGGCTTCTTCGATGGAGCGGTCCATTTCCTTCAGGCGGGACTGCACCACCACCGTGGCGTAGGAGATGGCCATGACGGTGTGGCCGATGAAAATGGTGAGAAAGCCTTTCTGCGGGAAGCCGATGGCTTTTTGCACCGTGACGAAAAACAGCAGCAGCGCCAGGGCAATGACCACCGTGGGCATGACCAGCGGGATGTTGATCATGAAATTGAGCAGGCTCTTGCCCTTGAAGCGCCGGTATCGCGTGAGCGCGAAAGCCGCCAGGGTGCCGAGCACCACGGACGCGGTGGCGGTGGACAGCGCCACCTTGAGCGAAAGGGCAAGGGCTGAGATGAGCTGATGATCGTGCACCACGGCGCCATACCACTGCACCGTCCAGCCGCCCCAGATGGTGACCATCTTCGAGGCGTTGAAGGAGTAGATCACCAGCACCACGATGGGCAGGTAGAGAAAGAAATAGACCAGGATCATCCAGACCGTGGGCAGGGCGGAGGAGCGTTTCATCGCGCGGCCTCCAGGGCCTTGGTCTGGTATTTGTTGAACACCGCGATGGGCCCGAGGATGAGGATGATCATGACGATGGCCACGGCCGAGGCGCGCTGCCAGTCGAGGTTGAGGAAGAACTCGTTCCACATCACCCGACCGATGTTGAGCGTGGACGGGCCGGCCAGCAGTTCGGGAATGACGTACTCGCCCACCGCCGGAATGAACACCAGCAGCGAGCCGGCGATGATGCCCGAGCGCGACAGCGGAATGGTCACCAGCCAGAAGGTCTTGAGCGGTGTGGCGCCGAGGTCGGCGGCGGCCTCGAGCATGCGGGTGTCGAGTTTCACCAGCGTGGCGTAGAGCGGCAGGATCATGAACGGGATGTAGCCGTAGACCATGCCAATCATGAAGGAGAACTCGGTGAACATCATGCGCAGTGGCGTGTGGATGATGCCGGCCCACATGAGGAACTGGTTGATCAGACCGTTGACGTCGAGCAGGTTTTTCCAGGCGTAGATGCGAATGAGGAACGACGTCCAGAACGGCAGCATCACCAGCATCAGCAGCGCCGAGCGCACATTGGGGTTGGAGCGCGCCAGGAAATAGGAGAAGGGGTAGCCGATCGCCAGGCACAGCACCGTGGTGAGGAAGGCATACCAGAGCGACGAGAGGTAGGTGAGGATGTAGAGGTTGTCGCGCACCAATGCGATGTAGGCGCTGAAGCGCAGCTTGAACTGCAGGCTGTCGTTGACGTAGGAAATGATGGGATCGAAGCCGATGCCCAGCGCGTTGCTTTCCGACAGGCTGATCTTGAGCAGGACGAAAAAGGGCGCGAGCAGGAAGGCAATGAGCCAGAGCTGGGGCGAGCCGATGACGGCGAGCCGGCCCCAGTTGAAGAGCTTCGCGGGACGCTTGTCAGGCGCGGAGGGAACGAGGTCTGCCATGAGGACGAGCCTTCAATCGACGATGACCACGGGCGAGGTGGCAGCCCAGCTCGCGGTGACCGCGGTGCCGACATCGAAAGGGTCGGCATGGCGGTCGGCGTTGGACACCGTGACGCGCAAGCGCCGCTGCGTGGGCAACAGCATTTCGTACACGGTGTAGCTGCCCATGTAGGAGCGTGCGGAGATCACGCCGCGCACGGCGTTGTGGGGGTGTGTCTGATGCCCGGCGTCGAGCAGGATCTTCTCGGGGCGCAGGGCCACGTTCAATTCCATGCCCAGGGTGCCGGCGATGCCGTGGCCGATGTGGAACAGGCCGTCGTCGCAACGCACTTCGCAGTGATCGGGCTCGTCGGTGACGAGGCGGCCTTCGAACAGGTTGACGTTGCCGATGAAGTCGGCGACGAAACGGGTTTGCGGGTGCTCGTAGATTTCGCTGGGCGTTCCCAGTTGCAGGAAGCGGCCCTCACGCATCACGGCGATGCGGTCGGCCATGGTCATGGCCTCTTCCTGATCGTGCGTGACCATCACGCAGGTCACGCCGACCTTGCGCAGGATGCTCACCAGTTCGAGCTGGGTGCGCTCGCGCAGCTTCTTGTCGAGCGCGGCCAGCGGCTCGTCGAGCAGCAGCATCTTGGGACTCTTGGCCAGGCTGCGCGCCAGGGCCACACGCTGCTGCTGGCCGCCGGAGAGCTGGTGCGGCTTGCGCTTGGCGTAGGGTTTGAGCTGCACCAGGTCGAGCATCTGCTCGACGCGCTGGTCCACGGCTGGCTTGTCCATCTTGTCGCGGCGCAGGCCGAAGGCGATGTTGTCGAACACCGTGAGGTGCGGGAACAACGCGTAGGACTGGAACATCATGTTGATCGGCCGCTCGTAAGGCGGCAGATCGGTGATGTCCTCGCCTGCCAGGAACACCCGGCCGCTGCTGGGTGTCTCGAACCCGGCGAGCATGCGCAGCAAGGTGGACTTGCCGCAGCCCGAGGAGCCGAGCAGGGCGAAGATTTCGCCCTTGGCGATGTCGAGTTCGATGTTGTCGACCGCGGTGACATCGCCGAAGCGCTTCGTCACCTGGTCGATCTTGAAAAAGGCTTCGCCCGTTGGAGGCAGGGGCGCCGCCTTGTTGCTGGTCTCCACCATGTTTGAGTTCTCGTGGCTTGCGCTGGAAATGGCCGCCTGCTGCGCGTGGTGTCGGGCAGCGGGCGGCACCGTCTTTACAGACCGGTCTTGAACTTGGTGTAGAGGCGGGTCACCAGGCGGCGTTCCTCGCTGGTGTAGACCTTGGGCGGAATGAGCTTGTTCATCATCGCCTGGTCGAGGAAGACGTAGTCGTTGTCTTTCACGCGCGGCAGCACCATGGGCAGCGAGGCTGGAACCGGGTTGGCGTAGTACACCGTGTTGGTATCGGCGGCGCAGACCTTGGGCTGCAGGCGGTAGTTGAGGAATTTGTAGGCGTTGTCGACATGCTTGGCATCGGCCGGGATGTCCATGGTGTCGATGAAGATGACGGCGCCATGGGTGGGCGGGAAGACCTTGATGTCCACCCCGTTCTTGGCTTCCTTGGCGCGGTGCGAGGCGATGCCCATATCGCCCGACCAGCCGAGAGCGGCGCAGATGTTGCCCCCGGCCAGATCATTGATGTAGCCGCTGGACGAGAACTCGCTCACGTCAGGGCGGATTTTCTGCACCATGGCATAGGCCTTCTCGAAGTCGGCCGGGTTGCTGGTGGCCTGTGGGATGCCGAGGTAGTTGAACGCCGCCTCCAGGATGTCGCCCCCGGAATCGAGGAAGGAAATGCCGCAGGACTTGAGCTTGTTGGCATAGGTCGGGTTGAACACCAGATCCCAGGGATTGGCCGGCATGGGCGTGCTGCCCAGCGCCTGCTTGACCTTGCCCACGTTGATGCCCACCGTGGTGTAGCCCCACATCCAGGGAATGAGGTATTTGTTGCCCGGATCGACCTGCGCCAGCAGCTTCATCAACTCGGGGTTGAGGTTCTTGTAATTGGGAATCTTGGACTTGTCGATGGGCAGCAGCAGGCCGCCCTTGATGTCGATGGCGGCCCAGTTGGACGAGGGCACGACGAGGTCGTAGCCGGTATCGCCAGCCACCATTTTGGCGAACAGCGTCTCGTTGGAATCGAAGGTGTCATAGCGCACCTTGATGCCGGTTTCCTTCTCGAAATCGGGTACCGTGGTGGGCGCGATGTAGTCGGACCAGTTGTAGATGTTCAGCACGTTGTCGGCCGCCGCGGCCGGCTGGCTGGCGCTGAAGCCCAGCGTCGCGAGGCCCAGCGCCAACGTGGACACCAGTTTGGCCGCGATCGAGTGGGTCGAAAGCGGCGATTTCTGACTCGGTTTGCGATGCATCAAAACTCCCCTTTGAAGTGGTTAGACCGGTTGTGACAAGCGCGTGAGTGATTTATGCAAGTTTGATGCCAATAAAGCGTGATTCGTCGCTTCGCATCTGCCCAGGCGTCAGTTGCACGGCGCAACGGGTTTATAGCAGCCCATCGGCCCGAAGACCAGCCAATGTGTCGTCCAGACTGCGCCGAATCCGGCGGATCATTTCGTCGATTTCGGCATGGCTGATGATCAGTGGCGGCGCGATGATCATGCGCTCCTCCACGGCCCGCATCACCACGCCGTTCTTGAAGCAGTTGTCGCGGCAGCGATAGCCCACGCCAAGCTCGGCATCGAACAAGGTGCGCGTCGCTTTGTCCTTGTACAGCACCAGTCCCGCAACCATGCCCAGGGATTGGGCATCGCCCACCAGGGGGTGGTCGGCCAGGGTGGCGAACTGCGCGCCCAGATAGGGCGCCGTGTCGGTCGCCACGCGCTGCACCACACCTTCGGCGCGCAGCGCCTGCACATTGGCGATGGCCACGGCGCAGCAGGTGGGATGGCCGGAATAGGTGAAGCCGTGGTTGAAATCGCCGCCCTGTTCGATGAGGACTTGGGCGATGCGCTCGCTCACCAGCACGCCGCCGAGTGGCAGGTATCCCGAGGTCACGCCCTTGGCGAAGGTGATGAGATCGGGACGGAAATTGAGACGTGGATGCTGGCAGCCAAACCAGGTGCCGAGCCGGCCGAAGCCGCAGATCACTTCGTCGGACACCAGCAGCACGCCGTAGTGGTTGCAGATGCGTTGAATCTCGGGCCAGTAGCTGGCCGGCGGAATGATGACGCCACCGGCGCCCTGCACCGGCTCGCCGATGAAGGCGGCCACCTTGTCGGCGCCCAGATCCAGGATCTTGGCCTCCAGCCAGCCCGCGGCGCGCAGGCCGAAATCATGCTCGCTCTCGCCCGGCCTGCCATGCTGCAAGGCGTAGGGCTGGTCGATGTGGGTGATGCCCGGCAGCGGCAGATCGCCCTGCGCGTGCATGCCGCTCATGCCGCCGAGCGACGCTCCGCCCAGGGTGCTGCCGTGGTAGGCGTTGTGGCGGCTGATGAGGGTCTTGCGCTGCGGCTGGCCCATCAAGTCCCAATAGCGGCGCACCAGGCGGATGATGGTGTCGTTGCCCTCCGAGCCCGAGTTGGTGAAGAACACATGCTCGAAGCCGGGCGGCGCGACATCGGCCAGCAGCGTGGCCAGCTCGATGGTCGGCGCGGTGGTGGTGCGGAAAAACGCGTTGTAGAACGGCAGCACCTGCATTTGCCGGGTGGCCGCGTCCACCAGGTCCTGGCGGCCATAGCCGAGGTTGACGCACCACAGGCCGGACATGCCGTCGATGATTTCGTGGCCCTCGGAATCCCAGATGCGCACGCCTTCGCCGCGCACGATGACGCGGCTGCCGCCGGCATTGAGGTCCTTGGTGTCGGTGAAGGGATGCAGGTGGTGCGCGGCGTCCTTGGCGCGCAAGGTCGCGGTGTCGAAAGTGGGAAGGTCGTTGAGTTTCATGCGGGTCTCCGCGCGATGCTGGTCAGGATGGCTGGCCGGCTCGTGGTCCGGTCTGTGCGCACAAGGCGTGAACGGGTTCGGGGTTGGTGGGCTTCAGACATGCAGCAGCAGGTGCTCGCGCTCCCAGGGACTGATGACTTTCATGAATTCGGCGTATTCGCTCATCTTCACGGCCTTGTAGATGCCGCAAAAACGCTTGCCCAGAATGGCTTCGAGTTCGGGCACGTCGTCGAGCATGCGCACCGACTCGGAGAGACTTTGCGGCAGTGGAATGGCGTTGTGGCGGCTGTAGGCATTGCCCGTCATTTCGGCCAGCGGCTCGATCTTGTTGATCATGCCGAGGTAGCCGCAAGCCAGGCTCGCGGCCAGGGCCACGTAGGGGTTGGCGTCGGCGCCGATGACGCGGTTTTCCATGCGCCGGTTCTCCGCATTGGAGTTGGGCACGCGAATGCCCACGGTGCGGTTGTCGCCACCCCATTCCACATTGGTGGGCGCGGCGGTGTTGGCCACCAGGCGGCGATAGGAGTTGACGTAGGGCGCAAACAGCGCCATGACGTTCGGGATGTATTTCTGCAGCCCGCCGATGTAGTGGGCGAAGGCTGGCGCGGCTTCGCCGCTCGGCAGACTGAAGATGTTCTGCCCGGTCTTGCGGTCGACGATGCTTTGGTGCACGTGCATGGCGCTGCCGGGCTCTCCGGCCATGGGCTTGGCCATGAAGGTGGCGAACATGTTGTGGCGCAGTGCCGCCTCGCGCAGGGTGCGTTTGAAGAAAAACACCTTGTCGGCCAGGTCGAGCGGATCGCCATGCAGGAAGTTGATCTCCATCTGCCCGGCGCCGACTTCGTGAATCAGCGTGTCCACGTCGAGGTCCATCGCCTCGCAGTAGTCGTAGATATCTTCGAACAGCGGATCGAACTCGTTCACCGCGTCGATGCTGTAGTGCTGGCGCGAGGTTTCGGCGCGCCCCGAGCGGCCGATGGGCGGACGCAACGGCTGATCGGGGTCGGTGTTCTTGTCCACCAGATAGAACTCCAGCTCCGGCGCCACCACCGGTGCCCAGCCTTTGTCGGTGTAGAGCTTGATGATGTTCTTCAGCACGGTGCGCGGGGCGTAGTCCACGGGCACGCCGTCTTTGGAATAGCAGTCGTGAATCACCTGCGCGGTCGGGTCGGTGGCCCAGGGCACGACCCGCACGGTGCTGGGGTCTGGGACCAGGTTCATGTCGCGGTCGGTGTCGGCGATGAGTTGGTCGATATTCGAATCCTCCGGCCAGTTGCCGGTCACGGTCAGACCGATGATGCTCTCCGGCAGGCGCATGCCACGGTCTTCGGTGAACTTGCTGCGCGGCAGGATCTTGCCGCGCGCCACGCCGGTGAGGTCGGGCACCAGACATTCGATTTCGGTGATGCGGCGCTCGTTCAACCATCGTTCCAGATCGTTGAAGGTCCACTGTTTTCGGTTGTCGGTCTGCATGGTTTCGGTTTCCAGGTCGCGTTTCATGGTTGCACCTCGAGGGGTCGGGTCGCAGCGTCGGGGTCTGGACGGATTCGTCCGGACGGCAGGCTTCAGGCGGCTCTCGCTTCCGGGGGGCGCAGACGTTCGCGATGGCGGTTGGCATGGTCGCGGCAGGCGTCGCCAAAGGCGCCGAAGAGCTTGCGCGAAACGGGGTTGTTGACGGCCTGCCATTCCGGATGCCACTGCACGGCGAGCAGGAAACCGGGGGCGTGGCGATGGCTGTAGGCCTCGACCAGTCCGTCGGGCGCGTGTGCCTGGGCGAGCAGGTCGGAGGCCAGGGTCTTGATGCCCTGGCCATGCAAGCTGTTGACCTGCCAGCTGGGCGCGCCGACCAGGCCATGCAACCAGCCGCCGGGCACGGCGTTCACGACGTGCGCCGGGCCGTACTGGCCGTCAATGTCGAGATCGCCATCCTCGCGGTGGTCGGCGAAGCCTTCGGTGTTGTGCACCTCCTGCAGCAGGCTGCCGCCGAGGGCGACATTGATTTCCTGGAAGCCGCGGCAGATGCCGAACACCGGAACGCCGCGGGCAATGGCCGCGCGGATCAGCGGCAGGGTCGTGGCGTCACGCGCCGGGTCGGCGGGGGATGCGGGGTCGGCCAGGGCCTCGCCGTAATGGCGCGGCTCGACATTCGACGGCGAACCGGTAAACACCAGACCATGCACGGCGTCGAGCACGGCGTCGATGGGCAGCGCGTCGCCCAGCGCGGGCAGCAGCAGTGGCAGACAGCCGGACAAATCGCGCACGGGGTCAACGTACTTTTGCGCCACCGCGTAGGTCGGGTGGCCGGCGAGGAGCTTGAGGTCGGTGGAGACAGCCACCAGGGGCGGGACGGATGACATACGGATACGTTCAGGATGCGTAACGGGCGGCTTGACATGATGGTCGCGACCGGAACCGCTTGAGCGACTGCAGGGGTGGTGCGGAGGGCCGTTGAAACCACCTAAGCTACGGGTTTTCCTGGATCTTTTGGCCTTTGATGCACACAAGATACGTCAACAATGGCACCCTCGGAAGTGCCACTATCGGCTTTTCGGTGAGAACCAGTCCGAGGGCTGCAACCCGGGCAGCGCCGGCGCCTGGCGTCCCACCAAGGCCTACGGTCGCCGCGGGTTGCGACGCACTGCCCTGGCCCGAGCCAGGCCGCGTGGACGACGTCGCGGCCGAGTTCGAACGGCTTGGCGGCGGCTTCGAGGTGGCGGTCATCAATGGCCCCATGAATTTGACTGCCCTAGGCTTTTTCGATGGGGCCACTTAAGCTTGCGTCTGGACCTGCTCCGGCACCGCCCCGCGCTCATGCGTTCCTACGATCTTGCCGAATTGCTGTTGACCGAATTGCACCGGGCCGACAACCCGCATCACGCCGCGCCGCTCAACCGCCGGCTCTACCAGACTCTGCGCAGCACCATCCTGGGCGGGCGTCTCACCGCCGGCACGCAACTGCCGTCCACCCGCGACCTGGCGCGTGACCTGGACCTGTCGCGCAACACCGTGATGTCGGCGGTGGGCCAGCTCGTCGCCGAGGGCTACCTCACGGCGCAGCAAGGCAGCGGCACCTATGTGTCGGACACCCTGCCCGACCAGCGGCCGCTGACGCCCGCCAACGCCAGCCGCGCCCGCCAGATGCGCGAAGCCGACGCCAACCCGCGCGATCTGTCGCAACGCGGCGGTCTGCTGACGCAAAGCTCGGGCTCGGCGCAGTTCGAGGTGCAGCCTTTCGCGCCAGGGGCGATCGAATTCACCGAATTCCCCATCCAGCTGTGGCAGAAGCTGCAGGCCAAATACTGGCGCAGCCTGGACCGCGACCTGCTGGACTACGGCCAGGAGGGTGGCTACATGCCGCTGCGCGTGGCCATCGCGCAATACCTCACGCTGTCGCGCTCGGTGCGGGTGACGCCCGAACAGGTGCTCATCACCTCGGGCACGCAACAATCCATCGACCTCGCCGCGCGCCTGCTCACCGACCACGGCGACGAGGCCTGGGTGGAAAACCCCTGCTACTGGGGCGCGCGCCGCGCATTGCAGGCGGCCGGCCTGCAATTGCGGCCCATCGGCGTGGACGCCGATGGCATCGCGCCCACGGCCATCGACTGGCAGGGCAACCCGCGGCTGATCTACGTCACGCCCTCCCATCAATATCCGCTCGGCCATGTCATGAGCCTGCCGCGGCGGCGTGCCCTGCTGGAGTTCGCCGCGCGCCGCCGCTGCTGG
>JAGWMO010000007.1:0-135891 GCA_028871675.1 Betaproteobacteria bacterium | reverse complement strand
AGGGAATTCGCCCTTGAGGCGGCTCTGCGGGCTCATGGCTGGGCTCCCTGGACGCTGCGCGTCTTCCCTCCAAAAGGGAATTCGCCCTTGAGGCGGCTCTGCGGGCTCATGGCTGGGCTCCCTGGACGCTGCGCGTCTTCCCTCCAAAAGGGAATTCGCCCTTGAGGCGGCTCTGCGGGCTCATGGCTCCTCCTTGCATGGCTTGTGTCGCCCCATGCTAAACAGGCCCGGCGAACGCAGGCATGCGATTGTGTAAGCAAACGTGACGACCTGGCGCGCGTGCGTGCGCGCGTAGCTCAGTGCGCGTGGCCGTGCAGGTGGTTGGCGGTGATTCCGTGGGCAGCGCCCGGAGCGGGGATGCAGCCATGTGTTGGGTCACCGCGCGGGGCATCGGCGCAGTCGCCGCATTCGAGTTGCACCGTGGCATGCGCAATGTCCAGGTGGTCGCGCAGGCGATGGTGAATGGCGCGCAACGTGGCGTCGGCATCGGCGCCATCGCGCAACTGCGCGTGCAGCGTCACCAGTGTCTGCTCCCCCGAAAGACTCCAGGCATGGACATGGTGCACGCCGGTGATGTCGGGCAACTCGGCCAATTCTTCGCGCACCGCGGCTTCGTCGAAACCCGCTGGCGTGCCCTCCAGCAGCACATGGGCGCTGTCGCGGGTGATGGCCCAGCCGGTGCGCAGGATCATCGCCGAGACGAACAGCGACAGCAGCGGGTCGGCTACGGTCCTGCCGGTGGCGAGGATGATGACGGCCGCCAGCACCGCAGCGCCCGAGCCCAGCAGGTCGCCCAGCACATGGGCGCGCGCGCCGCGCTCGTTCAGCGAAGCGCCGCCCGACAGCACCAGGAACACCGCCACATTGGCCACGCCGCCGGCCAAGGCGATGGCCAGCATCCAGTCGGCCTGCACCGCCTCTGGCTTGAGCAGACGCAGCGCGGCTTCCGCCACCACCCACACCGTCAGCGCCAGCAGCGCCAGGCCGTTGACAAAGGCCGCCAGCGCCGGGCTGCGCTGCCAGCCGTAGCTCAGGCGGGCGTTCGCCGGGCGCGTGGCGATGCGCTGGGCGAACAGCGCCAGGCCGAGCGCGGCGCTGTCGGCCGCCATATGCACCGCGTCCGACAGCAGCGCGAGCGAGTTGGACCACCAACCACCCAAGGCTTCCAGCAGGGTGAACGCCAGCAACACCGCCAGCGCCCAGCCCAGGCGCTGCGCGCTGGTGTTCGGGCCGTGGTGGGCATGACCGCGCCCGGGCGCATGGTCGCCATGCGCGTGGTCGTGGTGATGATCGTCGTGGGTTGAAGCCATGGCGGGGACGTCTCGGGAAGGTTGCGACGGATGAAAGCGACGGGCCGATTACACCATGCACCGATGCCGCTCCCGGGCCATGTCCGGATGGCAGGCATGGGCAGGAGGTCGATGTGGACTGCGCGGCTCAGTCCGCCATGAAGCGGTAGCCCACGCCGACCTCGGTCAGCAGGTGGCGCGGGCGGGCCGGCTCGTCTTCCAGCTTGTGGCGCAGGCGGCCCATGTAGATGCGCAGGTAATGGCCATGCTCCACATAGCCCGGCCCCCAGACTTCGCGCAGCAGCTGGCGGTGGGTCAGCACCAGCCCGGGGCGGCTGGCCAGGGCGCACAGCAGGCGGTACTCCATCACGGTCAGGCGCAGGTCGTCGCCGTCGCGGCTCACCAGGCGCCGCACCATGTCCAGCTCGACGCGGCCGAAGCGCAAGGGCTCGCCCGGAGCCGTGTTGCCGGCGGATGGACGACGCAGCGCGGCGCGCACCCGCGCCAGCAGCTCGGCCACGCCGAAGGGCTTGCCGAGGTAGTCGTCGGCACCCTGGTCGAGCGCGGTCACCTTGGCGGCTTCGGCCGAGCGCGCCGACAGCACGATGAGCGGGGCGCCGCTCCAGCCGCGAAAGTCGCGGATGAAGTCGATGCCGTCGCCATCCGGCAGGCCCAGGTCGAGGATGACGAGGTCCGGCTTGCGCGTGCCGGCGTCGATCAGGCCGCGCGCCATGGTCGCCGATTCGCACACGCGGTAGCCCTCAGCCTCGAGCGCCGCGCGCACGAAGCGGCGAATCTCGGCCTCGTCCTCGATCACCAGGATCAGGCTGGCCGGGGTGGTCATGGCAGCTCCGGCAAGGTGGGCGCCGCGGCCGTCGGCCCGGGCACAAGCTCCAGGGGATGCGTCGCCGCCGCGGCGGGCGTCTGGGCGGTCTCGGCCTGGTGCTCGGCGTCGCCGCCGGGCTCCAGTGGCGGCGCGGTCTGCAGCGGCAAGCGCACGCTGAACGCAGCGCCGCCCTGGGGCTGGTTCGCCGCCGTGATCGTGCCGCCGTGCGCCTCGACGATGACGCGGCAGATGGCCAGGCCCAGGCCCATGCCCGGAATGGAGGATTCGGCTTCGCCCCGGGTGAATTTTTCGAACACTGCACGCTCGCGCCCGTGCGCCAGACCCGGCCCCTGGTCCCACACCGTGAGGAGCGCTTCGGCTCCCTGCACTTGCGCGCGCACACCCAGCGGCGTGCCGGGCGGGGTGAACTTCAGCGCGTTGTCCAGCAGGTTGACGAGCACGCGCTCCAGCAGCACGGCATCGGCGCGCACCAGCGGGAAATCGGCGGGCAGGTCGACGTGCAGCGGGTGCTGTGCCAGTTGCGCGGGGTCCACGGCGCGCAGCGCGCTGCCCACCAGCTCCTCGACCGATTGCCAGTCGTGCCGCAGCGTCACCTGGCCGGACTGCAGCCGCGCCATGTCGAGCAGGTCGTCCACCATGCGGGCCAGCCGCCGCGCCTGCCGCATGATGGTGAGGGCCTGGGCATGCAGCGATGCGGCGTTGGCCGTGGCGGGCTGGGGCGTGCCTGCAGCGGCGAGTCGCGACGCCAGCACTTCGGTGGCGCCCACCAGCGAGGTGAGCGGCGTGCGCAGATCGTGCGACAGCGCCGACAACAGCGAGTTGCGCATGCGCTCGGCCTGCATCGCCAGCAGCGTGTCCTGCGCCACGCTGACGAAATGGATGCGCTCCAGCGCGATGGCGATTTGCGTGGCGCAGGTTTCCAGCAGCCGCCGCAACTCGGGGATGGTGGTCAGACGGGTGTCGCCGGGGTCCATCACCAGCACGCCGCGCACGCGCATGGGCGCCTTCAGCGGCAGATAGAACAAGGGCGCGCCGGGCAAGGTGTCGGTGCCCTGGCCGGCGGGCTCGCCGCGCTGCAGGCACCAGCGCGCGAGTTCGGCGTCGAACGGCAGGGCCGTGCCCGGGGTTGTGCCCGCGGCGGGTTGCAGGCTGTCGTCCAGGCCGAGCAGCAGCAGGCTGGCGCGGCAGCGAAAACTGGCCTGCACCACGCGCTCGCCGATCTCCGCCACCTGGTCGGTGGTGAGCGCGCCGGAGAGCTCGCGCGAGAGTTCGTAGACATCGTGGGTGCGGCGCTCGCGCTGGCCCGCGACCTTGGCCTGGAAATGCAGATGCGAAGTGAGATGGCCGATGAGCAGGCCCACGCCCAGCATGACGCCGAAGGTGAAGATGTATTGCACGTCACTCACGGCGAAGGAAAAGCGCGGCGGCACGTAGAAAAAATCAAACGCCAGCACGTTGACGATGGCCGCCAGAGCCGCCGGCCCGCGGCCGAAGCGCAAGGCCACGGCCACGACGCCGAGCATGAAGAGCATGACCGTGTTCGACAGGTCGAAATAACTGCGCAGCGGGCTGGCGAGCAGGGTGATGGCGCCGGAGATGAGCAGCGCCGGCAGATAGCGCCGCCACAGTGCTCCGGTTTGCGGCAGACCGAAGTTCGCGCGGGCGGCGGTCGGGCGTGGCGCCCGCGCCGCACGGGTGATGAGGATGAGGTCGAGGTCGGGCGCATGCCGCGCCAGCAGCGCGGTGGTCGAGCGGCCCAGCACGCGCCGCCACCACGCCCAGGTGGGCGAGCGGCCCAGCATCACGCGGTTGAGGTTGTGGGTGCGGGCGTAGGCCAGCGTAGCCTCGGCGGCATTGGGCCCGGCGAGCATGGCAGTTTGCGCGCCCAGTTCGCGCGCCAATTGCAGCAGCTTGGCGGCATGGTCGCGCCGCGCCTCGTGCAAGTTTTGCAGCGTCGGGGTTTCCACCGTGATGACGTGCCAGCGCGCGTGCAGGGCGTCGGCCAGGCGCGCGCCGGCCCGCACCAGGCTGGCATCTTCGCGCGGACCCACGCACACCAGCAGGGCTTCGGCGGCATCCCACACCTGGCCGCCCACGCGGCTGCTGCGGTAGTCGCGCATCTCGCCTTCCACCTGCTCGGCCGTGAGCCGCAGCGCGAGCTGGCGCAGCGCCAGCAGGTTGCCCTTGCGAAAGAAGTTGCGCACCGCGTGCGCGGCCTGCTCGGGCAGGTAGACCTTGCCGTCCCTCAGGCGCTGCAGCAGGTCGTCCGGCGGAATGTCGACCAGCACCACTTCGTCGGCCGCCTCGAACACGCGATCCGGCAGAGTCTCGCGCACCCGCACGCCGGTGATGCCGCCGACGATGTCGCTCACACTCTCCAGGTGCTGCACGTTCAGCGTGGTGTAGATGTCGACACCGCCGGCCAGCAGTTCCTCCACGTCCTGCCAGCGTTTGGGGTGGCGGCTGCCCGGCACGTTGCTGTGCGCCAGTTCGTCCACCAGCAGCACCGTGGGGTGACGCTGCAGCGCGGCAGTGAGGTCGAATTCGCGCAGGGCGCGCCGGTCGTGGCGGACCTCGCGCAACGCCAGGTGGTCCATGCCGTCCAGCAGCCGCGCGGTGTCGGCGCGGCCATGGGTCTCGACGATGCCGATGCACACGTCCACCCCCTGTTCGCGCAGCCGGCGCGCGGCCATGAGCATGGCGTAGGTCTTGCCGACACCGGGCGAGGCGCCGAAAAAGACCTTGAGCTTGCCGCGATGCGCCTGGGCATCGTCCTGCTGGACCTGGGCCAGCAGCGCATCGGGCGAGAGGCGGGTTTCGGGATCAGTCAATGCGGCGGTCCGTGCATGCAGACATGATGGGTGGAACATCCATGCGTGAAAGTATGAGCTCCTCCCCACCCCAACCTGCGGCGGACGCCGACAGGGGGAGCGTCGTGCGCCGCTTCGAGTCCGTCGCCCATGCTGGAATGCTCAACCGTCCATGCGCCGCGCCGTCAGGCCGTCGAGGGCGAGGTTCAATGCCAGCACATTCACCCGTGGCGTGCCGAACAGCCCGAGCCAGCGGTGGCGGGCGTATCGCGCGATCAGCGCCTGCACCTGCGCCAGCGGCACATGCCGTGCCAGGGCCACGCGCGTGGCCTGGTATTCGGCGCCAGCCAGGGAGATTTGCGGGTCCAGTCCGCTGGCGGAGGCGGTGACGAGGTCCACCGGCACCGCGGCGGTGTTGCCGGGGTCGGCCGCGCGCAGGGCGGCGATACGTGCCTTCACCGCATCGATCAAGGCCGGGTTGGTCGGCCCCAGGTTGGAGCCGCCCGAGGCCAGCGCGTTGTCGGGATAGGTGCTGGTGGCCGAGGGGCGGCTCCAGAAATAGCCGGGCGCGGTGAAGTTCTGACCGATCAGCGCCGAGCCGATGGGGCGGCCCTGCACCGCGAGCACCGAGCCGTCGGCCTGCCAGGGGAACAACACCTGGGCCAGGCCGGTGACGGCCAGCGGATAGAGCAAGCCGGTGACCAGGGTGAACAGCAGGAGCAGGCTGACGGCGGGACGCAGGGCGGATTTCATGGTGTCGTGGATTCAGGTGCCGGGGGATTGCGCCTTCAGGCCTGCGTGCCGGAGGCTCAAGACAGGCCCAGCACGGTCAGCAGCATGTCGATGAGCTTGATGCCGATGAAAGGCGCGACGATGCCGCCCAGGCCGTAGATCAGCAGGTTGCGGCGCAGCAGCACGGCGGCGCCCAGCGGGCGGTAACGCACGCCCTTGAGCGCCAGCGGAATGAGGGCGACGATGATGAGGGCGTTGAAAATCACCGCCGCGAGAATCGCCGAGTCGGGCGAGGTCAGGTGCATGACGTTGAGCGCGCCGAGCTGCGGATAGGTGGCGACGAAGGCCGCCGGGATGATGGCGAAGTACTTGGCGATGTCGTTGGCGATGCTGAAGGTGGTCAGCGCGCCGCGCGTCATCAGCATCTGCTTGCCGATCTCCACCACCTCGATCAGCTTGGTGGGGTTGGAGTCCAGGTCCACCATATTGCCGGCTTCCTTCGCCGCCTGCGTGCCGCTGTGCATGGCCACGGCAACGTCGGCCTGCGCCAGCGCCGGCGCGTCGTTGGTGCCGTCGCCGGTCATGGCCACCAGTCGGCCCTCGGCCTGGGTCCTGCGAATGAGGTCGAGCTTGTTCTCCGGTGTGGCCTCGGCGAGGAAGTCGTCCACCCCCGCCTCGGCGGCGATGGCGGCGGCGGTGAGGCGGTTGTCGCCGGTGATCATCACCGTGCGAATGCCCATGCGGCGCAACTGGGCAAAACGCTCCTTGATGCCGCTCTTGACGATGTCCTTCAGTTCCACCACGCCGAGCACGCGGGCGTGGCCGGCGGTTTCGCTGTGGACCTGCTCGGCCACCACCAGCGGCGTGCTGCCGCGCCGCGCCACCTCGTCGACCTGGCGCACGACGGCGGCGGGCCAGTCGCCGCTCCAGGTGCGCGCCGGGGTGCCCGAAGTGATTCTTGCTCCCTCGGGAGGGCTGACGCGCGGCGGCTGGTCCGGGGATGCCAGCGCATCGGTGCACCAGCGCTTGATCGCATCGGCCGAGCCTTTGCGGATGCTGCGTCCGGGCAGGTCCACCCCACTCATGCGGGTGTGCGCCGAGAACGCCACGAAGCTGGCCTGCGGGTCGGCCGTGGGCTCGTCCGGCGTGCCGTTTTGCCGCGCCAGCGCCACGATGCTGCGGCCCTCGGGAGTCTCGTCCGCCAGCGAGGCCAGGCGCGCCGCGTCGGCCAGCTCGAGCACGCTCACACCAGGCGCGGGCAGGAAGACGCTGGCCTGGCGGTTGCCCAGGGTGATGGTGCCGGTCTTGTCCAGCAGCAGCACGTCGACGTCGCCCGCGGCCTCGATGGCGCGGCCCGATGTGGCCACGACATTGGCCAGCAGCATGCGCCCCATGCCGGCGACGCCGATGGCCGAGAGCAGGGCGCCGATGGTGGTGGGGATGAGGCAGACCAGCAGCGCCACCAGCACCGTGAGCGTGACCGGAGCGCCGCTGTGGCTGGCGTTCACGGCGTCGATGGAAAACGGCAGCAGCGTCACCGTCACCAGCAGGAACACCAGGGTCAGCGCCACCAGCAGAATGGTCAGCGCGATCTCGTTCGGGGTCTTGCGCCGCCTGGCGCCTTCCACCAAGCCGATCATGCGGTCGAGAAAGGACTCGCCGGGGTCGGCACTGCAGCGCACCACGATCCAGTCCGACAGCACCTTGGTGCCGCCGGTCACGGCCGAGAAATCGCCGCCGGACTCGCGGATCACCGGGGCCGACTCGCCGGTGATGGCGCTCTCGTCCACCGAGGCCACGCCCTCGATCACCTCGCCGTCGCAGGGCAGCAGGTCGCCGGCTTCCACCAGCACCACGTCGCCGCGCCGCAGGCTTTCGCCGGGCACCTGCGTCCAGGCGGCGCTGGAGCGCGGCGCGGCCAGCTTCTTGGCCAGCACGGTTTTCTTCATGCCGCGCAGCGAAGCGGCCTGGGCCCGCGCCCGCCCTTCGGCCAGGGCTTCGGCGAAGTTGGCGAACAGCACCGTGAACCACAGCCACAGCGTCACGGTGCCGATGAACCAGGCCGGCGCTTCGCCGTGGCCAGCCAGCGCCTGCACCCACAGCGCGCTGGTGAACAGGCTGCCCACATACACCACGAACATCACCGGGTTGCGCCATTGCAGCCGCGGGTCGAGCTTGGCGAACGACTCCAGCAACGCCGTGCGCACCAGCGCGGGGTCGAGCAAGGGTAGGGACTTGCGTGTCATGCCGTTCTCACGTCCAGAGCTGCAATTGCTCGACGATGGGGCCCAGCCCCCATGCCGGGAAAAAGTTCAGTGCCCCCACCAGCAGCAGCACCCCAATGAGCAGGCTGATGAACAGCGGGCCATGGGTGGGCAGCGTGCCGCCGCCTGCGGGAATGCGTTTTTTCGCCGCCAGCGAGCCGGCCAGCGCCAGCGTCGGCACCATCACCCCAAAGCGTCCGAGCAGCATGGCCACGCCCAGCCAGCCGTTGTAGAACGGCGTGTTGGCCGACAGTCCGGCGAAGGCGCTGCCGTTGTTGTTGGCGGCCGAGGTGAAGGCGTAGAAGATTTCCGAAAACCCGTGCGCACCCGGGTTGGCCGGGCCCGCCAGCCCCGCCGGAACCACCACCGCCAGGGCGGTGCCGAGCAGCACCAGCGCGGGCATCAGCAGCACGGCGATGGACACCATCTTCATGTCGAAGGCCTCGACCTTCTTGCCGACGTATTCCGGCGTGCGGCCGATCATCAGCCCGCCGACGAACACCGCCACCAGGGCGAACACCAGCATGCCGGCGAGGCCCGAGCCGACGCCGCCGAACACCACCTCGCCAAGCTGCATCAGCGCCATCGGCACCAGCCCGCCGAGGGGCGTGAACGAGTCGATCATGGCGTTCACCGCGCCGCAGGATGTGGTGGTCGTCACCGCGTCGAACAGCGCCGAGGCGGCGATGCCGAAGCGGGTTTCCTTGCCTTCCATATTGCCGCCGGACTGCAGCACGCCGTGGGCCTGGTTCACCCCCAGCGCGGCGATGGCCGGGTTGCCCTGCTGCTCGGCCGCGGCCAGACCGGTGACGGCCACCGCGAACACCAGCATCATGGCCGCCAGCAGCACCCAGCCCTGGCGCGTGTCGCCCACCGCCAGGCCGAAGGTGTAGACCAGCGCGGCGGGAATGAGCAGCACCGCAACCATCTCCAGAAAATCGCTCAGCGCGTTCGGGTTTTCGTACGGATGGGCCGAGTTGGCGTTGAAAAAGCCGCCGCCATTGGTGCCCAGTTGCTTGATCGCTTCCTGCGAGGCCACCGGCCCCATCGGCAGGGTTTGCTGCGCCACCGTCACCGTCTGCCGCACTGCCTGGCCGGCGGCGTCGAGCTTGGGTGTCGTGTAACTTGTCGCCTGCAGCGTGGTGACCGGCATGTCGGCGGCAAAGTTCTGGATCACGCCCTGGCTCACCAGCGCCACGGCCAGCAGCAGCGACAGCGGCAGCAGGGCGTAGGCGGTGATGCGATAGAGGTCCACCCAGAAGTTGCCGATGTCGTGCGCGGAATGCCGCGCGAAGCCGCGGATCAGCGCGAAGGCCACGGCAATGCCCGAGGCCGCCGAGAGAAAGTTCTGCACCGCCAGCCCCATCATCTGCGTGAGGTTGCTCATGCTGGACTCGCCGGCGTAGCCCTGCCAATCGGTGTTGGTGACGAAGCTGATGGCGGTGTTGAAGCTGGAGTCGGGGCTGACCGCGCCGAACTGCTGCGGGTTGAGCGGCAACCAGCCCTGCAGACGTTGCAGCGCGTACAGCAGCAGCGTGCCCAGCAGGCTGAACACGATCAGCGCCACGGCGTAGGCGCGCCAGCTCATCTCGACCCGGCGCACGCCGCACAGCCGCAGCAGGCCATCCTCCAGCCGCGCCAGCGGTCCCCAGGCCGGGCGGCCGTCCATGATCCAGCCGAAAAAACGCCCGAGCGGGCGCGCCGCGCCCACCACTACCGCCAGCAGCGCCGCCAGCAGCGCGAAGAATTCTGGAGTCATCAAAAATCCTCCGCGCGAAACAGCGCAACCAGCAGGTACAGCAGCAGGGCCAGCGCGCCCAGGCCGCCAATCCAATAGAAGGTGTTCACATCAGTTCCTGTGCAGCAGGCGGTCGCAAAACCACACCAGGCCGAGCATGGCGGCGTCGAGCGCAAGGATCAGGGCAATCCAGAGTCCATCCATGGTGTTCGTCGTGTGAGCGCCTCCAGCAGTCCTCAAGCGGCCCCGCGATGTGGGCAAGCACACGCGGCTGCATGTCCTTGTGTGTCGGCATGTCGAAAGCGTAGGCAAGCGCGCGTAAACCGGGTGTAAAAAGAAGGGCCGGTGGCATCAACGCGTTGTCGATACGCAGTCGTTCATCAGATGGGGCGGCGTCATCAGCACCGCGCGCGTGCAACACCCAGAGCTGGAAAGGTCGAAACCACCTGCACCTGAAGTGTCTCGGAAAGCCCCCTAAACTGAAGATCACCAAGGTGGCAATGCAATGCCCCGTTCCGCACGGCACAGACCGATTGGCTGCCAAACTCCAAAGCCTTCCAACCCTGCATGAATCCCACCACCGACCCCACCCCCTTGACCCAGGCCGAGGCCGAAGCCGCCATCCGCACGCTGCTGCGCTGGGCTGGGGACGATCCGGCACGCGAAGGCCTGCGCGACACCCCCAGGCGCGTGGCCAAGGCCTACAAGGAGTGGTTCGCCGGCTATGCGCAGGACCCCACGGCATATCTCGCCCGCACCTTCGAGGAGGTGGCCGGCTACGACGAGATCATCGTGCTGCGCAACATCGAGTTCGAGAGCCACTGCGAGCACCACATGGCGCCCATCATCGGCCGTGCGCATGTGGGCTACCTGCCGAGAAACCGGGTCGTCGGCATCAGCAAATTGGCGCGGGTGGTGGACGCCTATGCCAAGCGCCTGCAGGTGCAGGAGAAGATGACGGCGCAAATCGCCCAGTGCATCCACGACACGCTGCAACCCATCGGCGTGGGCGTGGTGATCGAGGCCAGCCACGAGTGCATGACCACCCGCGGCGTGCACAAGCGCGGGGTCAGCATGGTCACCAGCACCTTGCTCGGCTGCTTCCGCGAAGACCACCGCACGCGCGACGAGTTCATGCGGCTGATGCGGGGGTGAACGGGCTCCTTACCCGGCGCTGAACACGAACATCGCCTCCGAGGCCCGCAGGTTGGGCCAGGCATGGACTTCGCGCCCGGCGTGCACGCCGAAGGCCTCGTGCACGCGCAGGCCGCATGTGGCGGCGAGGCCGGCGAAGTCGGCGTGGGTGGCCACGCGCAGATTGGGTGTGTCGTACCACTGGTAGGGCAGCTCGTCCGTCACGGGCAGGCGGCCGCGGGCGACGCGCAGGCGGATGCGCCAGTAGGCGAAGTTGGCGAAGCTGACGATGCCGCTACGGCCGACGCGGGCGGCCTCGCGCAGCGCGCCCTCGGTGTGCCGCAGGTTGGGCAGCGAGTCGATCAGCAGCACGACGTCGAAGCTGGCGTCGGCAAACATGGTCAGGCCCTGTTCGAGGTCGAGTTGCAGCACGTCCACGTCGCGGCGGGCGCAGGCCACGAGCTTGTCGGGGTCGATCTCGACGCCCTGCACCGAGCAGCCGCGCGCATCGCGCAGATGCGCGAGCAGGGCGCCGTCGCCGCAGCCGAGGTCGAGCACGCGGCTGCCGCGCGGCACGCGCGCGGCGATGATGGCGTGTCGCGGGTCGTGCGTGACGCGGCGCGGTTGGGATGTGTCGGACATCATCGCGCGTCCTCCAGCTTCAGGTCGTGGGCGATGCGGTCGAAATAGGCGCGCACCATGTCGTGGTAATGCGGCTCGTCCATGAGGAAGGCGTCATGGCCGTGGGGCGACTCGATTTCGGCATAGCTCACCTCGCGGCGGTTGGCCAGGAGCGCGCGCACGATCTCGCGCGAGCGCTCGGGGGCGAAGCGCCAGTCGGTGGTGAAGCTGGCCAGCAGGAAACGCGCGGTGGCCGGGGCGAGCGCCGCGGTGAGGTCGCCGCCATGGGCCGCGGCGGGATCGAAATAGTCGAGCGCGCGGGTCAGCAGCAGATAGGTGTTGGCGTCGAACACGCCGCTGAATTTTTCGCCCTGGTGGCGCAGATAGCTTTCGATCTGGAAGTCCACGTCGAAGCCGTAGCCGAGTTCGCCGTTGCGCAGGTTGCGACCGAACTTGCTGGCCATGGCGTCGTCGCTCAGGTAGGTGATGTGACCCACCATGCGCGCCATCGCCAGTCCCTGGCGCGGCACCACGCCATGGGCGTAGAAGTCGCCGCCGTGGAAGTCCGGGTCGGTGATGATGGCGCGCCGCGCCACTTCGTTGAAGGCGATGTTCTGCGCCGACAGATTCGGCGCGGTGGCGATGGCGACGCAATGCGCCACCCGCTGCGGGTGGCGGATGGCCCAGCACAGCGCCTGCATGCCGCCGAGGCTGCCACCCATCACCGCGGCGAGGCGCCGAATGCCGAGGCGGTCGAGCACGCGCGCCTGTGCGTCCACCCAGTCTTCCACCGTCACCACCGGGAAGCGGCTGCCCCAGGGCTGGCCGGTTGCGGGGTCGATGCTCATCGGCCCGGTGGAGCCGAAACAGGAGCCGGGGTTGTTGATGCCGACGACGAAGTAGCGCTCGGTGTCCACCGGCTTGCCCGGGCCCACCATGTTGTCCCACCAGCCGCGGGTTTTCGCGTCGCCGCCATAGGTGCCGGCGACATGGTGGCTGGCGTTCAGGGCGTGGCACACCAGCACCGCGTTGCTGGCGTCGGCGTTGGGCCGGCCGTAGGTTTCCACCACCAGTTCATAGGCGCGCAGCGAGGCGCCGCTTTGCAGCGGCAAGGGCGCGTCGAACGCCATGCGGCTGGGCGTCTGGTCGCCAAGGTCGGAGAGAGGGGCCATGCGCGTGTCCATGAAAAAACCGGCGGTTTCGGCGGCAGGGGATGCAGCGAAACGGGCCGGTGGAGCGCGCTGTTTTAGCTGCATTTGTTAAGCGCCCGCAAGCTCAGAGCAAATCGGCGCGTCGGTATAAGTATATGCCGCAGTCTGGTGGCTTGCCGGTTGCGCGCAGGACCCATGGAGGTTGACCCCGACCCGCAGGTTTCACCTTGCAACATCTGTCACGCCCACGCGCCTAGGCAGGGGCGGAACATGGCCGGAGAATGTTTGCAGGTTCGGATTCGTCAGATCCATATCCGACACGATTCAGCGCGTCCGCCACGGCCACGGCCCTGCGTCGAATCCCCCATTTCAGGAGATGCCATGAAGCCACCATTCCACCGCGTCACTCCGGCCGTCCTGCGCGCTGCCTTGCTGGTTTGCGCTGGGATTGCGGGGACGAGCTACGCCGCCGTGCCGCCCAAAGCGAGCCCCATGACCGTGAAGCCCGCCACCTCGATGGCGCAGGCGGTGCAGGACGGCGCGAAGATCTTCGCGCAGGACAGCTTCGGCACGACGCAGACCTGGGTGCCCGAGGGCGCCTTCGGCACCCACCTCATGAGTTGCGCCGCCTGCCATACCGGCGGTGGCGTGCCCGAGGGCATCATGCCCAGCGGCGCCCACATCCCCAGCCTCATCGGTTCGGCCTCCAACTATCCCAAGTTCAAGGCCAAGAAGCACGCCGTCTACACCCTGGAGCGACAGATCGTGCATTGCGTGCGCGCCGGCATCATGGGCAAGCCGCCAGGCTACAACAGCCCCGAGATGATCGACCTGGTGGTCTATCTCACCGCCTTGTCCAAGGGCGCGACCATGGGCCATCAGATGCCGGCCGTGGCACATTGATCCGCGGCTGCGCGCGGCTGGCTGGCGCGTTGCCGCACCGGCTGGCGCCGTAGCAACCCTTGCTGGCGACGGACCCTGCCTCGCCGCCGCTGAGCAGCGCCACGCCCTGCTGCGCAACCCGTCAAGACGCCTTTCTCACGCCTCCAGCCGGCTGCTGCCCCCAGTGCAGGGCACGGTTTGATGCCAACTGCGACGCGGATCAGGTTTGACGATGCGCGGACTCCGCGCTCTCGAGAGCGACGCCCAAACCCAACCCTGGATCGATCAGAGTCCGCCTGGACTTTTCAGTGAATCGACCCCACGGGGTGACCCATCGGGAAACCTCCAACCCTGAGCGATCTCTGCCGGCAGCCTGCGCATGAGCGCCCGGATGACTTTCATCCTGCCGGAAAGCTCCGGATTGCCCTATCAGCGCCGCGCTGTGGCAGCGCCCTGGCGGGCTTCCCTCCGTGCCACATGGATAGCCACAGAGATGTCATGGGTTTTCTGCCTGCGAGCAGAAATTACGGGTATACCCTATGATGCACTGCAACAATTTCTGGAGATTCTCCATGAACGCTTCGCTTGCCAAACCTGTCCTGAGCTCCACGCCTCGTGGCGCCACCCCATCCTTTCTGCAGCTTGTGCTGGAGTCCGTGCGGCTGCGCGTCACGCACATGATCATGCGCCGTGACGCACGTCGGCTGCTCGAGCGGGCCGAACGCTACACGAGCACGCAACCGGGCTTCGCTGAAGACCTGCGTGCTGCTGCACTCGCCCACCTCCGCTGAGCCCCGCAAAAGAGCAGCCATCGGGTGGCGACCCATGGATCGGCGTGGCTTGAACTGACGCCGCCGGTGGCCTGCCGATCACGCCGGCTCCTCGCGCAGCCAGCGCGTGAGGATGGCGACAACCAGCTCGTGATCATCGCGCTGAGGCAGCCCGGAGACGGTGACCGCGCCCCAGAGCAGCCCGCTGCGGCTGCGCAACGCAAAACTGCCGCCATGCGACGCATAGTCGCGAAGCGGCAGGCCCATTTTGTCCTGCAGCGTGCTGCCCTCAAGGCTCAAGGCAAGGCCGGCAGCGTAAGAACTCCGCGCCAGCAACTCGACGGTGTTGCGCTTGCGCCGCGCCCAGTCGGCGTTGGCAGGCGTGGCTCCGGCCATCGATGCGAAGAACACGGTGTTCCCGCCGAGGCGCACCTCGATGGCCAGTCCGGCGCCGCGCTCGAGCGCGGCCTCGCGCAGCAGCGCGCCCAGGCGCCAGGCAGCCTCCGCGCCGACGGGCTCGCACATCAATGCGGCCTCCTGGGCTGCAACCCGTTCCAATTCCTGTTTGACGTCCACGCCAGTCCTCGCCATCGCCCGTCGGTTGGGCAGGTTGATCTCCGTATTGTGCCGGGCTCACGACGCTTGCGAGACGCGCCAAGCCCTTGATTTTTGGTCTCGGCTCGTCTCGATTCGGTGCCCCCTGAAACTGGACCGGTCAATACGTGATCACGATCGACCCGTTGCCTCCTGGGCCGAGCATGCCGCCGTTGGTGCCGACCGTGCAGGTGCTGCCGCCCGGACCCACGCTGCCGCCCGCGCCGGCACCGCCTTGCATACCATTTCCGCCACCGCCGCCGCCATAGCCGCCACCGCCGCCGGCGCCGAAGATCTGCGCCAAGGTCGACGAGGAAAAGCCTTGGCCACCTTCCCCACCCGACCCCGGGCCAGTGCCGATCCCCCCCGAACCGCCGAACAGGTTGGGCCCGCCGAACCCACCGGGCCCGCCGCTGCCGCTTCCTCCATTGCTACCGTTGACAGTCGTTCCGTTGGCGCTCTGGCTTCCTATGCCGCCAACGCCGTTCCCGCCGCCAGCGCCAGGGGTGTCCCCAGCTGATAAGTCGTTGCCATTGCCACCGGCAAATCCATTGCCGCAGCCATTGCCGCCCGTGTTGTAGAAAGTAGAGCCGTTTGCATAGCCACCCCCGCCCCCTCCGGCGATGATCTGCACTGCTGCGCCCGCATCGACATTCGTCGATCCGCCTCCCGCACCGCCTCCATAGTTCGTCGCACCGAGGATCTGTCCTGCGCCACCGCCCGGCGCACCCCCGCCCCCGACGACCAGGCTCAAAACCTGCCCGGGCGCCACGCCGAGGGTGGTGGTCACCACGGCGCCGTTTCCGCCTTCGCCGAGTCCGTAGCGGTAGTTGTCGCCGCCACCCGCGCCGCCTGTAGCGACAACACGGATCGACGTCACACCGGCGGGCACGGTCCAGGTGGCAGAACCCGGATTGGCGAACGAGACGGATTGACTCACGCAAATGACGCTCACGTTGAGGACCGGGGCCGTGCCGACCGTGCCAGAGCCGTTGGTTACTGTGCAGGTCTGCCCGCTGGGCTGCGTCTTGACCGTGACGCTGTAGGTGGCCGTGGCGGCGATCTGCGTGGCGAAGGTGAATGCTCCGTTGCCCGTCAACGTGAGGTCATCGCCGCCGTTGTCCTGCAACACCACCGCGAGGCCGGCACCCGTGGTCAACCCCGAGAGCGTTCCACCGATGGAATAGGTGTTGGCCGCGCAGATGACGTCGGCATTCGTCACATTGCCGTTGCCCACCGTGCCGGCGCCATTGACCACCGAGCAGGTCTGCCCGGCGGGCTGTGTGGTCACGGTCACGGCATACGTCGCCCCGGACGCCAGTGCCGTTGGGAAGGTATAGGGTCCATTGGCGGAAACCGTCATCGACGGCCCGCCATTCAGACCCAGCACGACCGTGCCCGTGAGTCCGGATATCGCGCCACCCACGCTGGACGTGGGCGCAGGGGGCGGCGTCGGCGTCACGCAGGTGACGCTCACCGAGGTCACGTCGGCCCCCTGCATGGTGCCCGCCCCATTGGTGATGGTGCAGGTCTGCCCGGCAGGTTGCGCGCTCACGGTGACGTCGTACGCCGCCTTGTCGAACAAGGCCTGGGCGAAGGTGAACGCCCCATTGCTGGCGAGCACCAGCACATCATGGCCGTTATCCGTCAGTTGCAGCGTGCCCTGCAGTCCCGACACCATGCCGCCCACCGTGTAGGTGGCCTGCGGGTTGACGGTGCAGGCCACCGTCACATCGATCACATTGGTCGTGCCGATGACGCCGGTGCCATTCGAGACCACACAGGCCTCCCCCGCGGGCTGCGTGCCCATGGTGACACTGTAGCCCGTGCCCGTGGGTAGCGCCGCCAGGGTGGTGAACCCGCCGTTTTGCGACAGGGTCAGCGTCTGGCCATTGACGAGCAGCACCATGGACTCTCCGGCACTCATGCCCGTGAGCGACCCTGAGACCCGATAGAACGCGGATGCCCCGCTCCTACCACCTCCTCCACATGCCGCCAGGGCGAGGGTCAGCGCGGCACTGGCGGCCAGGCGCAGCAGGATCGATGCCCCGCGGTGCCATGACAAGGACCTGGCAAGCCGTGCAATAGTCTGTGGCTGAGGCATGTGGACGACTCCTCCAAGGCGGATGTCTGAGGCCAGGGCGCAAGGGCAGCGGATGGACCGCCGCAGGTGCGTCATGCCCTCTCAGGCACGCATATCCATTGCGAAAACGCCTCAATCCATTATCTTGAGAAACGACACCCACGAAGCCGAATTCGCAAGGTGTTACATCGGCGTCGCGATGACGCCACTTGGTGGGTGGCCTCCGGCATCGTGCGCAGGCGATGCGGCCTGTCGCCACTCCGGCTGACGCCCGGATTCAGTGCCTCGCCGAACAGCGCCACGGCCGCTGGGGCATTGTCGGTCTTGGCAAGGGTTCACCGCTCAGATTGCTCCGTCTGGTCATTCAGACCCGCGTGAACCGCTGGCAGTGACCCTGCTTCCGCCCCGGTCGTCTGTGCGCAAGGTAACGTAGGGTTCAGAAGGGCTTTTTGTGTTGTGCACAATGCATCCAAAGGTTTGCATGCCGGATGCGGATGACCAACCCGAGATGGCGGTTGGCTCCAGGCCCGGGAGGCATTCCTTGGTTCCTACGCTTGTTGCTGCACGGGCTTATGCACTGGATCGGCGCCTGCACGGCGTGCGTTCGTGCACAGCCCGCATGCAAGCCGCGCCTCGGCAGGGCGTCGGCTGGCGTCCCGCCCCGACTTGACCTCGCGGAGGCACTTGGCTTGCGCTTCTCCGCCAACACCGTGTCCTGCTGCATTTTTCGGCCCTAACGCACCCAGCACCCATGTACTTTCGTGGAATCGGTACCGCGACACCACCCGCGCGCTACACCAAGGCCGAGTGCCTCGACGCGTTCCGGCAATCCGACTGGTTCGCGCGGCTGGACGCGCGCTCGCACTTCATTGCCAGCACCGTCCTGCAGCGCGACAACGGCATGGAGGCGCGCCAGCTCGCGGTCGACACGCTCGACGACGTCTTCACCATCGACCCGGACACCCTGGCCCGGCGCTTTCTCGCCAACGCCCCGGTGCTGGGGGCGCAGGCTGCGCGGCACGCGCTGACCGAGGCCGGCCTGGAGCCGGGCGATATCGATGCGGTCGTCGTCAGCACCTGCACCGGCTACCTCTGCCCGGGCCTGTCGGGCTACGTGATCGAACGCCTAGGGCTGCGCGCCGATGTCAAGGCCTTCGACCTCGTGGGCCAGGGCTGCGCCGCGGCGCTGCCCAATATGCAGCTCGGCAGCGCCCTGCTCGCCGCGGGAGCGGCCGAGCATGTGCTCTCGGTTTGCGTCGAAATCTGCAGCGCGGCGATGTTTCTCGACAACGACCCCGGGGTGCTGATCAGCGCCTGCCTGTTCGGCGACGGCGCCGGCGCGGCGGTGTTGTCGAACACGCCGAATGCCGCCGGGCCGCGCATCGCCTGGAAGGACAGCATGTCGCTGATCGAGCCGGCCGAGCGCAAGGCGCTGATGTTCGAGAGCAGCGAGGGCATGCTGCGCAACATCCTGACGCGTGCGGTGCCGTCCCTGGCCGCCGAGCATGCGCGCCGCGTGCTCGACACGGTCTTGGCGCGCGCCGGGCTCGACATGGCTGACATCGGCACCTGGATCATGCACGCCGGCGGGCGCGATGTGCTGCTCGCGCTCGAACGCGCGCTCGGCCTGCCGGCCGAGAACCTGCGCTACAGCGCGTCGATGCTGCGTCAGTACGGCAATCTGTCGAGCGCCTTCGTCTACTTCGTGCTGGAAGCGGCCCTGGCCGACGCGGCGCCGCCGGGTTGGTGGTGGCTTTCGTCCTTCGGCGCCGGCTTCAGCTGCCACGGCGCGCTGCTGGAGGTGACGGCATGAAGCGCGCTGCTCGTGCCGGGTTCGCGCCCTGCCGTCCGGCATGGGCCGGTCATGCCTCGACGGCATGCGACTCCAGACCATCAAAGGCCAAACCATGACCCCTCTGCCGCGCATCGTCCGTGCTGAAACCCTCGACGGCCTGGCCGAGGGCGACCCCGTCGCCATGCGCTCGCGCCGCGACCTGCAGCGGGTGCACCGCTTCATGGGCACACGCTCCATCGTGGTGCGCGCCTTGCGCGGCTGGTCCATGCCGCACGACATGGACCAGCCCTTGCGCGTGCTCGAACTCGGCGCAGGCGACGGCAGCCTGATGCTGGGTGTGGCCCGTGTCCTGGCGCCCGACTGGCCGCGCGTCGAGCTCACGCTGCTGGACCGCCAGGCGCTGATCACCCCCACGACCATCGAGCAATACGCCCAGGTGGGCTGGAGTGCGACGAGTCGGACCGTCGATGTGCTGGACTGGGCCGCCGAGCCGGCGGAACCCTTGCCGATGGGTGGCCAAGCCGAGCACTGGGACGTGATCATCGCCAACCTCTTCCTGCACCATTTCGAGGGGCGGCAACTGGCCACGCTGCTGCGCGCCATCGCGGCGCGCTGCGACCACTTCTTCGCCTGCGAGCCGCGTCGGGCCAGGTTCGCGCTCGCGGGCAGCCATCTCATCGGCGCCATCGGCGCCAATGCCGTCACGCGCCAGGACGCGGTCCTGAGCGTGCACGCCGGCTTCCAAGGCGCCGAACTCTCGTCGCAGTGGCCGGCGTGGGACGGGAGCTGGAAGGTGCAGGAACATGCCGCCGGCCTGTTCAGCCACTGCCTGCTCGCCGAGCGCTCCGGGGCGGGCTGATGCAAACGCCTCTCGACGCCATCATCATCGGCGCAGGACCGGCGGGCTCGGCTGCCGCCATCCTCCTGGCGCGCGCCGGATGGTCGGTCGCGCTGGTCGAGAGGCAGCGTTTTCCGCGCCGCAAGGTGTGCGGTGAATGCCTCGCCGCAAGCAATCTGCCCCTGCTCGATCTGCTCGGCATCGGGCCCGCGTTCCAAGCCGTGGCCGGGCCCGATCTGCGCCAGGTCGCGCTGCTGCGCGGGCAACGGCAGGTTCTGGCGGACCTGCCGGGCGCTGCGCAGGATGGCCAGCGCTGGGGCCGCGCGCTCGGACGCGAAACCCTGGACGCGCTGCTGCTCGACCAGGCCCGCGCGGCAGGCGCGCAGGTGCTGCAACCCTGGTCGGTGCAGGCGGTGCATGGTGGCCGGGGCGACTGGACCCTGGGGCTGCGCGAGATGGACACCAACGCCCTGCTGACGCTGCGCGCGCCGGTGGCGATTGCCGCGCAGGGCTCCTGGGAGGTGCTGCCCTGGGAGCGCTCCCAAGATCGGCCCTGGGAGGTTGATGGGCCCGCGCCGGACCGTCGTCCAACGTCTGCCCACGAGCGGTCGCGGCGCCAGTGCCGCGGCGCAGCCGACCTGTTCGCCTTCAAGGCCAACTTCCGCCACGCCGCGCAGGCCGAGAGCCTGCTCTCGGTGCTCGCGCTCGACGGCGGTTACGGTGGCATGGTGCTGGCCGACGGCGGCATCACCACCGTGGCCTGCTGCGTGCGGCGCGACCGCCTCGCCGCCTGCAGGCGTGACGAGCCCGGGCTGCGCGCGGGCGATGCGGTGGAAGCCTGGCTGATGCGTAGCTGCGACGGCGTGCGCCAGGCGCTGACTCCGGCGCAGCGCGAGGGGCCGTGGCTGGCGGTCGGGCCGCTCGACCCTGGCATCCGGGTCCGTGCTGGCGACGCCCTGTTCCGCATCGGCAATGCCGCCGGCGAAGCCCATCCGATCGTGGGTGAAGGCATGAGCATGGCGCTGCAATCGGCGTGGCTGCTGTGCGCCCATCTCCTCGGGCCGCAGGGCATCGATGCCAAGGGCGCCGGCACCCCGTGTTTCGCCGCGACCGCGGCCGTGCCGCACGCCACCATCCGCAGCGAGGCCTGGCAACGCGCCATGGCCCAGCGCTATGCCACGGCCTGGCGGCGGCAGTTCGCGCCGCGGCTGCGGTTGGCTGCGGCCTTCGCCCATGCGGCCATGCGGCCGGCGGCGTCGGCGCCGCTCATCACGCTGGCCTGGGCCTGGCCTGGCCTGCTGACCCAAGGCGCCCGCTGGAGCGGCAAGACCCGCGGCATCGCCAGCCCGACGGCACTGGCTTTGCCACGCCATGCGCGTGCCACGGCCATGCCGACGCTGACACGCTCGTCCAGCCAAGACGAGGCCCCGTCCAACCCACGCAAGGACCTGTCATGACAACGACCTTCGAGCGCCTGTGCGTCATTCTGGTGAAGGATTACAAACTCGACCCGGACGCGCTGACCCCGGATGCCACGCTGGAAAGCCTGGGCCTCGATTCGCTCGGCGCAGCCGAACTGTTTTTCAGCGCCGAAGATGTGTTCGGTGTCACCTTCCCACCCGAGCAGGTGCCGCTGCTCTCGCTCGGCGACGTGGTGCGCTACATCGACACGCTGCTTGCGCAACAACCGGGCGGCCACCCCGAGGCGACGCCCGCCGAACCAGCGGCGCAGCCGGTGAGATGACCGCCCCCACCCGCCCGCAAGCGGGCTCCCCCCGAGGGGGGCCAGGTGCCTGGGGAGCGGCCCGGCGGCCCCTGGCGACCGCCCCCACCCGCCCGCAAGCGGGCTCCCCCCGAGGGGGGCCAGGCGCCTGGGGAGCGGCCCGGCGGCCCCTGGCGACCGCCCCCACCCGCCCGCAAGCGGGCGCCGACCTCTGGGCGCGGGTGGAGGTCTGCCGCGCGAGGCCGGGGAGTTGGTGGTTGCCAGGAGGGTGGTGTCGATGATGAGACGGGTCGCGGTCACTGGCATCGGCGTGCTGTGTCCGCTGGGCCGGTGTGTGGCGGAGGTTGACGGCAATGCCCATGCCGGGCGCTCCGGCGTTCACCGCCTCGAAGCGCCGTTTGCCCATCGGCTGATCGCGCCGCTTGCCGCCACGGTGCCGGGGTTCGACGGCGCGCAGCATTTCGATGCACCCAAGCTGCGCATGCTCGACCGCGTCAGCCAGTTCGCCCTGGTGGCGGCGCGCCAGGCTGTCGATGCCGCGGGCGGACTCGACGGCTGCGACCGCAGCCGCGCCGGTGTTTTCGTCGGCACGGGCATGGGCGGCTGCCTGAGCAATGACGCGGGCTACCAGACGCTTTACGGTGAAGCCTCCGACCGCATCAAACCCTACACCGTGCTGCTGGGCATGCCCAACGCACCCGCCGGGTGGATCGGCCTGGAGTACGGCCTGCTTGGTCCCAACCTGACGTATTCGAGCGCCTGCGCTTCGTCGGCCGTGGCGATCGGCGAGGCCTGGTTGCGCATCGCCGGCGGCAGCCTGGATCTAGCCCTGGCCGGTGGCGCCGAAGCCCCGCTGGCCTTCGGCTCCCTGAAGGCCTGGGAGGCGCTGCGCACGCTGGCCAGCATCGACGCGGCGGAGCCCTCGGCCTCGTGCAAGCCGTTCTCGCAAAACCGCAGTGGCATGGTGCTGGGCGAAGGCGCGGCCATGCTGGTGCTGGAGCCCTGGGAGCAGGCCATCGCCCGGGGGGCTGGGATTCACGGCGAAATTCTGGGCTACGGGCTCAGCACCGATGCCGGCCACCTCACCCGGCCGAGCGTGGCGGGCCAGGCGGCGGCGATGCGCGCGGCGCTGCAATCCGCCGCGCTCGAGCCGCAGGACATCGACATGATCAACGCCCACGGCACCGGCACGCAGGCCAACGACGCGGTGGAAACGGCTGCGATCAAGGCGGTGTTCGGCGCCCGCGCCCCGCGCATCCCCATCAGCGCGACCAAGGCCATGCATGGCCACCTGCTCGGTGCCGCAGGCGCAGTGGAATGCGTGTTGTCGCTGCTGGCCCTGCAGCACGGCACCGCCTTGCCGACCATGCATCTGCAACACCCGGACCCGGCGTGCGATCTGGACTACGTGCCCAACACCGCGCGCGCGGGCGTTGCGGCGCGCACCATGCTGTCGAACTCGTTCGCCTTCGGCGGCACCAACGCCGTGCTCGCGCTGCGCGCGGCATCGCCCGCAGCCCGCGGCTGACCGCGCGATCCGCCAGCATCGACGCCAACATCCATCCCCATGCGCTTGGATCGGCCTGGTGCGCCGATCCTCCGCCCTTGGCCACGCCTGCCTGATACGCCCAGCTCCGGCCTCGGGGCACGACGCCCTATCAAAACGCCGCAATCCCCGTGATGGCGCGGCCCAGGATGAGCGCGTGCACGTCGTGGGTGCCTTCGTAGGTGTTCACCACTTCCAGGTTGACCAGATGGCGGGCAACGCCGAACTCGTCGGAGATGCCGTTGCCGCCCAGCATGTCGCGCGCGGTGCGGGCGATGTCGAGCGCCTTGCCGCAACTGTTGCGCTTCATGATGGAGGTGAGTTCCACCGCGGCGCTGCCGTCCTCTTTCATCCGCCCCAGCCGCAGGCAGCCCTGCAGGCCGAGACTGATTTCGCTCAGCATGTCGGCCAGCTTTTTCTGGATGAGCTGGTTGGCCGCCAGCGGACGGCCGAACTGCCGGCGGTCGAGCACGTACTGCCGCGCGCGGCGGTAGCAGTCCTCGGCGGCACCCAGCGCGCCCCAGGCAATGCCGAAGCGCGCGCTGTTGAGGCAGGTGAACGGGCCTTTGAGCCCGCGCACCTGGGGGAAGGCGTTCTCCTCCGGGCAGAACACCGCGTCCATCACGATCTCGCCGGTGATCGAGGCGCGCAGCCCCACCTTGCCGTGAATGGCGGGAGCCGAGAGGCCCTTGGCGCCCTTGTCGAGGATGAAGCCGCGAATCTCGCCGGCGTCGTCTTTCGCCCAGACCACGAACACGTCGGCGATCGGGCTGTTGCTGATCCACATCTTGCTGCCGCTCAGCGCATAGCCGCCGGGCACCTTGCGCGCCCGCGTGGTCATGCCGCCGGGGTCGGAGCCGTGGTTGGGCTCGGTCAGTCCGAAACAGCCGATCCATTCGCCGGTGGCGAGTCTGGGCAGGTACTTCTGCTTCTGCGCTTCGGTGCCGAAGGCGTGGATGGGCACCATCACCAGCGAGCTTTGCACGCTCATCATGGAGCGGTAGCCGGAATCCACCCGCTCGACCTCGCGGGCAATCAGTCCGTAGGCGACCTGGTTCAGGCCAGCGCCGCCATACGCCTCGGGAATGGTGGGGCCGAGCAGGCCGAGCGCGCCCATCTCGCGGAAGATGGCCGGGTCGGTGGTCTCGTGGCGAAACGCGTCTTGCACCCGCGGCGCGAGCTGGCCCTGACAGTAGGCTTGTGCCGCGTCGCGCACGGCGCGCTCGTCGGCGCTGAGCTGGGCGTCGAGTTGCAGCGGGTCATCCCAGTGGAAAACGGGTTTGGAAGAAGACATGCGGGAATCTCCAGAGTGGAACGGGCCTGACCATCCAAACCGCGATGGCCGCGAAGCGCGGCGCGTGTGCGCGTGGTCACGGTCATCGCCAGGCTTCGTTTCCCCCGGCAACGGGCCGCATCGGCCGTGGCAACTTGACGGTCTGCGACGAGTCTACGGGATGAAGACTGAAAAAATGCCCGGCCGAACCGGGTATCCACGCACGCCAACACGGGAGAGCCGGTCATGCTTGCACAATTCCTTGCCGATCTGGTGGTTTTGGTCCACGCGCTGTTCGTGCTCTGGGTCGTGCTGGGCGGGTTGCTGGTGCTGCGCCAGCCGCGGCTGGCCTGGCTGCATCTGCCGGCGCTGGCCTGGGGCGTGCTGGTGGAATGGGCCGGCCTGATGTGCCCGCTGACCCTTCTCCAGAATGCCTTGCTGCATCGGGCGCATCAGGCCGGCTACTCGGGCGGATTCCTCACCCATGAGTTGCTGGCGGCGCTCTATCCTGACGGGCTGACGCGCCCGATGCAGTGGGCTCTGGGAACCGGCCTGTTGGTGTTCAATGGCTTGGTCTATGCCGTTCTCGCACGCCGCCTGCGGCGCCTGGCCCTGGTCGGGCCGGACCAGGATTGAGATTTGCGACAATGCGGGTTTGCGTACAGGCTGTACGCAATGCCTTCCACCGCCTGTTCTTGAACGGATAGCCCCATGAATCTGATTTCCATCGCGCATGCCCAAAGCGCCGCGCCGCAAGCCGGTGCCGAATCCACGCTGGTGAGCCTGCTGCCCATCGTGGTGATGTTCGTCATCCTCTACTTCATCATGATCCGCCCGCAGATGAAGCGCCAGAAAGAAACCCGCGCCATGATCAGTGCGCTGACCAAGGGTGACGAGGTCGTGACCACCGGCGGCCTGGTCGGCCGCGTCACCAAGGTGGGCGACAACTACATCCAGTTGGAAGTGGCCGACAAGCTTGAAGTGCAACTGCAACGCTCCGCCGTGAGCATGGTGCTGCCCAAGGGCACGATCAAGGCCGGCTGAAGCCGCGGCCACGCACATTTGCACCGCCAGCGCCCCCGCGCTGCAAGCCCACGCAGGGGTCGCCACGCCTGAGCCCTGTCGCCCGAGCCCACCATGAACCGTTATCCGCTGTGGAAGTACTTCATCATGGCCGCCGTGCTGGTGGTGGGGTTCGTCTATGCCCTGCCCAATTTTTACGGGGAGGCGCCGGCCGTGCAAATCACCTCGGCGCACGCCGGGCGCGACCTGCCGAACGGCGCCCTGCTGAGCCGGGGCGAGCAGGCTTTGAAGGCCGCCGACATCACCCCGTTGCGCAGCTTCATCAGCGGCTCGACGCTGAATTACAGCTTCGCCAAGACCGAGGTGCAGTTGCGGGCGCGCGACATCCTGGCGCATGCGCTCAACCCGAACCGCGACAACCCGAGCTACATCGTCGCCGTCAACCTGCTGAGCTTGTCGCCGGCTTGGCTCACGGCCCTGCACGCCAGCCCCATGTATCTGGGCCTGGACTTGCGCGGCGGGGTGCATTTCCTGCTGCAGGTGGACATGCAGGCCGCCATCCAGAAAAAGCTGGATTCCATCGCCGGTGAGCTGAAAACCGCGCTGCGCCACAAAGACGTGCGCTACAGCGAACTCAAGCGCGTCGGCGACACCGTGCAGCTCGACTTCCGCGACCCGGAGATGTTCACCGCTGCACAGCCGGTGCTGAAGGACATCGTCGGTGACGCGCTCGTCACCAGCATTCCGGCGGCATCGGGCGGCAGCATCGGCATCAAGCTCAGCCCGCAGACCATCCAGCAGACCGAGGACTACGCGATCAAGCAGAACATCCAGACGCTGCACAACCGCATCAACGAGCTGGGCGTTGCCGAACCGGTGATTCAGCAGCAGGGCACCGACCGCGTGGTGGTGGAGCTTCCCGGCATTCAGGACACGGCCCGTGCCAAGGACATCCTCGGGCGCACCGCTTCTCTGGAGGTGCGCATGGTCGACGACAGCCCCGTGGCGCAGGCCGCGCTGACGAGCAACGGCCCGGCGCCCCCCGGCGACCAGAAGCTGTACGACCGCTCCGGCAATGCCCTGATGGTGAAGAAGGATGTGCTGCTGACGGGTGAAAACCTGACCGACGCGCAAACCGGCTTCGATCCGCAGAACAACGAACCGGCGGTGTTCCTCACGCTGGACTCACGCGGCTCGCGCATCTTCCGCGACGTCACCCGCGCCAACGTCGGCAAGCGCATCGCCATGGTGCTGATCGACCGCCACAGCGCCCAGGTTGTCACCGCGCCGGTGGTGCGCGGCGAGATTGCCGGCGGCCGCGTGCAGATCTCGGGCAGCATGACCGTGCCCGAAGCCAACGACATCGCCCTGCTGCTGCGCGCCGGCGCCCTGGCGGCGCCGATGCAGATCATCGAAGAGCGCACCATTGGCCCGAGCCTCGGGCAGCAGAACATCCTGCAAGGCTTTCACTCCGTCACCTGGGGTTTCGTCGCCATCGTCGTCTTCATGTGCGTCTACTACATGCTGTTCGGCGCGATCTCGTCCATCGGCCTGGCGGTCAACCTCATGCTGCTGATCGCGCTGCTGTCCATGCTGCAGGCCACGCTCACGCTGCCCGGCATCGCCGCCATGGCCCTGGCGCTGGGCATGGCCATCGACTCCAACGTGCTGATCAACGAGCGCATTCGTGAAGAGCTGCGCAATGGCGCCAGCCCCCAGGCCGCCATCGCCACAGGCTACGAGCGCGCCTGGGCGACGATTCTCGACTCCAACGTCACCACCCTGATCGCCGGCCTCGCCCTGCTCATTTTCGGCTCAGGCGCGGTGCGCGGCTTCGCCGTGGTACATGTGTTGGGCATCCTCACGTCCATGTTCTCGGCGGTGTTCTTCTCGCGCGGCCTGGTGAACTTCTGGTACGGGCGCAAACGCCGTCTGCAGTCGCTGTCGATCGGCCAGATCTGGAAGCCGGAGGCCGCCTCCACGCCCGCTGCCGCCGGCGCCCGGCCGGCGGCCAAGCCTTCCGCCGCATCCGGCAGCAAGCCAGCGGCCAGGCAGCCGGGCAAGCACTGAACGCCAGCCCAAACGGAGACCCAGATGGAATTTTTCCGCATCCAGCGCGACATCCCTTTCATGCGCTATGCGCCGGTGTTCAACATCGTCTCGGCGTTGATGTTCGCGGCTGCCGTGTTCTTCCTGGTCTCGCGCGGCCTGCACCTGTCCATCGAGTTCACCGGCGGCACGGTGATGGAAGTCGGCTACCCGCAGGCGGCCAATCTCGACTCCATCCGCGGCGTGGTCTCCAAGATGGGCTATGGCGACGTGCAGGTCCAGACCTTCGGCACCGCGCAGGACGTGGTCATCCGCCTGCCGTTGCGCGAGGGCGAGTCCAGCGCGCAGCAAAGCGACAAGGTATTGACTGCGCTCAAGACCGCCGACCCGCAGGTGCAAATGCGGCGCACCGAATTCGTCGGCCCGCAGGTGGGGTCCGAACTCGCCACCGACGGCTTGAAGGCACTGGCCTTCGTCATCGTCGGCATCATGCTGTACCTGGCGTTCCGCTTCGAGTGGAAGTTCTCCATCGCCGCGATCGTCGCCAATCTGCACGACGTCATCATCGTGCTCGGCTTTTTCGCGCTGTTCCAGTGGGAATTTTCGCTGCCGGTACTGGCGGCTGTGCTGGCCGTGCTGGGCTATTCGGTCAACGAGTCGGTGGTGATCTTCGACCGGGTGCGCGAGAACTTCCGCAAGTACCGCAAATACACCACGGTGCAGGTGATCGACAGCGCCATCACCAACACCACCAGCCGCACCATCATCACCCACGGCTCGACTCTGGCGATGGCGTTCTCCATGTTCTTCTTCGGCGGTCCGGCGCTGCACTTCTTCGCCCTGGCGCTGATCATCGGCATTTCGATGAGCATCTACAGCTCGGTGTTCGTCGCTGCCGCCATCGCCATGTGGCTGGGCGTCAAGCGCGACGACATGCTCAAGTCCGGCCCCGGCCGTCCCAAAAACCCGAATGACCCGAATGCTGGTGCCGTGGTGTAGGGGAACCCCGCGCCATGCCCGCAACCCTGGGCGCTTCAGTAGAAGCTGAAGGTCAGGTTGGTGCCGTTGATGGCGTTGTAGGCCGTGGTGTAGTCGCTGGCAACAGGCGAAGCCGTGAGATTCCAGGTCAGCAGATTGTTGGCGTTCGGGTCGTCGGTCGACGCCGGCGAAACCACCAGGTAGTCCTGCACGCCCTTGAGCGCCATGTCATAGGCATCACCCGATGCGGGGATGGCATTGATGTTCAGTCCACCCAGTTGAAACTCGCCGGCCACCTTGGCCGAGGCCGCCGCGTAGTTGGCCATCGTCAGGCCGCTGTTGGGGGTGATCATGGCCGTGGCCACTGTGGTCAGCGGGGTCACCACGGCATTCACCGTGCCCCCGCCGCCAATTTGAACCAAGGCCTGGAGGCTGGCGTTGGTGCTGGCAAGATTCGTCAGGGAGGTCGCGGTCCCGTTCGCCACATTGGTGTAGCTGCCGCCTGCGACCTGGATGAGAACCGGGCCGTAGTAACTCGTGAGGTTGACCGAAAACGTGCCATTGGCCGCGATGGGAATGTTGCATGTATTGAGCGAGGTCAGGTTCGTTCCCAGGTTGGCCGGGGGAGAAACCGCCGTGTTGATCGGATTGCCCTGACCGTTGGCCACCGCATACAAACACACGGCACCCGCGCCATTGCTGTTGACAGGCTGCCCTGCACCCATCAGCACCGTGCCGTTGAGGATGGAGCCCTGGTACTGCGTATTGGCGCCTCCGCCACATGCGCTGAGCAGCAGGGTCAAGGGGAGCACGGCACCCAGGGCGGCGCGGCTGTGATTCCAGGACATGGGTGTTTCTCCAGGGAAAGCGTAGGGTGTGTGCGCAGCCGCAACGACTCGCCGGTCGTTGCGGGCGAGGCGGAAGGCTTAATGCACGACCCGAGCGTCGGCTTCGACGAACAACTCGTCGAGGATGAGGGCGTCGGGTTCTTCGTCGAGGCGCCAGAACACCATCAGGACGATGGTCTTGAGTTGCTCCAGCGGCAACTGTTTGATGCCGGTGGCCAACGCCCGTTCCACGACGATTTCGCGCAGGTGGGCCTGCAGCGTCCCGGCGGACTCGAGAAAGTTCAGGTAGCCCACGGCGTCCACACCCAGGCAGTCGAGCTCCAGCTGGGCATACAGCCGGATGGAACGGTCGCTGGGTGAGCCCAGGGTGCGGCTGCCGGCGACGGCCTGCTCCAGCCCTCGCAGCCAGTCGAGAGCATCGTTGATTTCTTCATTCTCGAAACCGGCGGCGCTCAACTTGCGCGACAGCTGCCCGAGCTCCGGGCAGGCCTCGGGGTGCCAGTAGGTTTCGTAGACGTACATCAGGATGTCGAACATGCGGTCATTTTATGCACAAGGCCGCGTGGGTCGTGGCGCAAGGCCGTGACGGACCCACGCCGCTGAAAAGTGTCCGGCTCTGGCGGGCAAAGGCCGCCACGAAGCCAGGCTTGTCCGCATGCCCAGACGGTGGTTTCAGGCGCGCTCGATGCGCTGGTAGCGCGCCCCGGGCAGACGGGCAACGCGACCTTGCAGCTCGAGTTCGATCAGATGCTCCCCCAGCCACTGGGCACTGCGGCCGGTGCGCGCGGCGAGTTCGTCGAAACTCAGGATGGCATAGCCGAGCGCATCGAGCAGTTCACGTGCGGCGGGGGCTGCCGCGTCGAGGTCCGCATGCGCCTCCGCCGAAGCTGCGTCCGCTTCGGTCGGTTCCGGCCGGGCCTGTGGTGCTGCCCCTTGCAACTCGCTCAAGACGTCGTCGACGCACTCCACCAGCTTGGCACCGTCGCGCAGCAGGCGATGGCAACCGCGCGACATGGGATTGTGGATCGAGCCGGGAATGGCGAACACCTCGCGGCCCTGCTCGGCGGCCAGACGGGCTGTGATGAGCGAGCCGGACTGCACCGCAGCCTCGCTGACCAGCACACCACGGGACAGCCCGCTGATGATGCGATTGCGACGCGGGAAATTGCCGCGGGCCGGGGCGGTTCCAAGCGGGAATTCGGAGAGCAGGAGGCCGTGCTCAGCGATGCGATGCGCCAGTTCGCGATGCGCTGCGGGATAGACGCGGTCGCAGCCTGTGCCGAGCACGGCAATGGTGGAGCCGGCGCCGGCGGGGTCGTCCTGCGCGGCCAGCAGGGCTCCCAGATGGGCCTGGGCGTCGACCCCGCGCGCCATGCCGGAGACGATGGTCATGCCAGCGGCGCTGAGGGCGCGGGCAAAGTCATGCGCGTCGCGTCCGCCTTGTGCGGAAGGATTGCGGCTGCCGACGATGGCGAGGGTTTGCGGGCTGTGGAGCAGATCGAGGCGGCCCCTGGCATAGAGCAGGGGCGGCGGATCGGCGGTCTGCAGCAGCAACGGCGGGTAATCGGCGTCACCCAGGGTCAGCAGATGGTGCTGGGGCTCGCTCAACCACTCGCGGGTACTGGCGATGCGCTCCAGCAGAGGCGCATCGGGCGGGCTGCGCAGCGCACGGGCGACGGTTGCAGGCACCACACGCTCGAGCAACGCTGCGCTTTGCGCGAACACCTGCTCGGGCAAGCCGAAGGCGGCCAGCAGACGGCGAGCGGTTTGGGCCCCGACGCCCGGCGTCTCCAGCAGCCGCAGCCAGGATGCGAGCTCAGCCTCGCCCATCATCGTGAGGCTGGCAGGGTGCGCTTCAGGGCTGCTTGACGTGATCGGCCACCACGACTGGCTGGTCGGACTCCAGCACCAGGCCGTAGGCGACATGGTGGAAGGTGCGAAACACCATCAGCAGGCCGATGCGGCGCGCCGGAATTTCGATCACCGGCTTGTCTTCCAGCGTGGTGTCGGTCACTTCGCGCGGGCCTTGCATGATGGTGAGCACGTCGCCGCGCTCCAGGCCCTCCTCGGCACCGCGATTGAGCGCGACCACGCTGTTCTTGCCGGCCATCTGCAGGTCACCGTAGATGGAGACGATTTGCCCGTCCACGGGCTTGTCCGGCGCATGCGGCGTGAAGTTGAGGAATTGGCGCGGCGGCTGGGCGATCAGCCGGTCGCCCACGCCCATTTCACGCACGGTGGACAGGACCCTGACGGTGGCCACTTCGTCCTTACCCTGCGGCGGACGGATCAGTTCCACCGCCCCAAGATATTCGGACTCGTAGGCAATGATCTTTTTCGTCGTGGGGTCATACAACGGCCGCCCCGGCCGATAGACGTCGAAGCGGGTTGTGGCCCCCAACGGGCCGCGCACATAGGCGCGGTCACCCGGCGAGAGCATCGCATGCTCGGGCGTGAGCGCCACGATGCGCGGCGACTTGGCGAGTTCATCGGGCTCGACAATGAGCGGACGCGTGAGGAAAGGGTCGATGAGCGCCGGATCGAGCGTGGGGATGCCGGACGGCGGCAGCGCCTCGCTGACGACATGCGGCTCCAGCGTCACGGTGGGGATGCCGGCCTCGCCTTGAACGCTGCGACCATTCTCCAGAGCCAGGGTTGCGCGCCCGTTGGCGATGGTGAGGACGAGCACCTGACCGGGGAAAATCCAGTGCGGATTGCGAATCTGCGCCAGATTCATGCCCCACAGGGTGGGCCAGTTCCAGGGTTTTTTCAGGTAGCGGCCGGAAATGGCCCAAAGGGTGTCACCGCGCTTGACGGTGTAGCGCTGCGGTGCATTCGGCGCCAGCTCGGACACGGGAATGCCTTGTTGCGCGGCCGCCCGGGCTTGCGCCAGTTGCGACGGCGCCACGGGCTCGTTGGGCAGCTTCCCGATGCCGGGGGCGTTTGCCGAGGGCGCGCTGGCCCCCGTCTGGGCAAAAGCGGCGGCGGACCACAGCAAGAGCCCCGCTACGGCGACGTGGTTGATGAGCTTGCATTGCATGAATCCGCCCCCAGGAAGAAAATATCGGTATCCGCGACAGCGGCCAGCAAAACGATGTGCCATCCAGACCATGGTGCGCCGGACTGCCATCAGCAGTTCACATGTCGCGAGCCGAGCGATGTCGGCTCGAACTGCACGGTCTCGGCGCGGTACAAGACCTCTAAGACTTGTTACATTGTCTCCACAAGGCCCTGTTGCTGCAATGAAAAGTGCGGTTTGTGGTTCGATGCAGTTGCATGAATGCCGCGCCAGGTGTTTTCTTGACCGTACCGGGGCCGCCTCGGCTCGGAGTTCACCATGTCCCAACTCTCCATTCTTCAATATCCCGACCCCCGCTTGTACAAGGTGGCCAAACCGGTCGCCGTGGTGGACGACCGCGTGCGCGCACTCCTGGCCGACTTGTTCGAAACGATGTACGCAGCCAAGGGCGTGGGCCTGGCAGCGACGCAGGCCGACATCCACGAGCGCATCATCGTGTCCGACATCTCCGAGGAACGCGACCAGCCGCTGGTGCTGATCAACCCGGAAATCGTCGCGCGCAGCGCCGACCAGAAGGAGTGGGAAGAAGGCTGCCTGTCGGTGCCGGGCATCTACGACAAGGTGACCCGCCCCGACCGCATTCGCGTGCGCGCACTCAATGCCCAGGGCGAGCATTTCGAGCTGGAGGCCGACGGGCTGCTCTCGGTCTGCATCCAGCACGAGATGGATCATCTCGACGGCAAGGTGTTCGTCGACTATCTCTCACCGCTCAAGCGCAACCGCATCAAATCACGCATGCTCAAGCGCCAGCGTGAAGCCGCTTGAGCAGCGCACCCACCGCATCGAGGCTCGACGCGAACACGGCCTGCACCCCCAAGCTGCGCGTGGCCTTCGCCGGCACGCCGGAGTTCGCCGCGGTCGCGCTGCGCGACCTGCTCGCGGCGGGCTTCGAGCTGCCGCTGGTGCTGACCCAACCCGATCGCCCGGCCGGGCGCGGCCTGCAAGTGCAGCCCAGCGCCGTCAAGCGCGTGGCCGTGGCCCATGGCCTGCCGCTGACCCAGCCCCGGGGTCTGCGGCTGGACGGTCGCTGGCGCGACGACGCCGCAGCGGCATGTGAGTCGCTGCGGCAAGCCGGGCCCCACGTGCTGGTGGTTGCCGCCTATGGATTGATCCTGCCGCAATGGCTGCTGGACCTGCCGCCGCTGGGCTGCGTCAACATCCATGCCTCGCTGCTGCCGCGCTGGCGTGGGGCGGCCCCCATTCACCGCGCGATCGAAGCCGGTGACCGTGAAACCGGCATCAGCATCATGCGCATGGACGCGGGGCTGGATACCGGTCCGGTCTATCGCATGCAAGACATGCCGATCGCCCCCGACGACACCACCGCCAGCCTGCATGACAAGCTCGCGGCCTTGGGCGGGCGCCTGCTGCTGCAAACCCTGGCGGACCTGGGCGCCGGAGTGGCCGAGCCCACGGCCCAGCCTGCCGAGGACGCGACCTACGCAGCAAAGATCGACAAGCGTGAAGCGTGGCTGGACTGGTCGCTTCCGGCTGACGTGCTGGAGCGGCGCATCCGTGCCTTCCAGCCCGCTCCGGGCACACAAACGCGTTGGGGCGAGATGGCGTTGAAAATCCTGGCCGCCAAGGCGCTGCCCTTGGACCCGGCTGGACACCACCAGCCCGGCACCGTGCTTGCGGCGCACGCCCAGGGCGTCGACGTGGCCTGCGGCACCGGTTGCCTGCGCCTGACCCGGCTGCAAAAACCCGGTGGCAAGCCGCAGGATGCAAGCTTGGTCCTGCAAAGCGTCATGCTGCAAGCGGGCCGGATCTTCGCTTCCGGCCCACCGCCGCAGGCCGGTGCGCGGGCGTCGTCGAACCCCCAGCATCCCCCAGCCTGAAACCCGGCGGACTTGAACTTTCCGCCTGGGGCACAATCTACGTCATTGTTTCCAAACGTAAACGAGGTGATTGCGATGTTCAATCTGCTCAAGACCGCCATGCTGATGGCCGCCATCACGGCGCTGTTCATGGTGATCGGCTCCTACATCGGCGGCAAGCAGGGCATGATGCTGGCGCTGTTGTTCGCTGTCGGCATGAACTTCTTCAGCTACTGGTTTTCCGACAAGATGGTGCTGCGCATGTACAACGCGCAGGAGGTCGATGCGCAGAGCGCGCCGCAGTTCTACCGCATGGTGCAGGAACTGGCGCAGCGGGCACAACTGCCCATGCCGCGCGTCTACGTCATCAACGAAGACGCGCCCAACGCTTTCGCCACCGGGCGCAACCCGGAGCATGCCGCGGTGGCCGCCACCACCGGCATCATGCGCGTGCTCAGCGAGCGCGAACTGCGCGGCGTCATGGCGCACGAACTCACCCATGTGAAGCACCGCGACATTCTCATTTCCACCATCAGCGCGACCATGGCCGGCGCCATTTCGGCGCTGGCGAATTTCGCCATGTTCTTCGGCGGGCGTGATGAGAACGGCCGCCCGGCGAACCCGATCGCCGGCATCGCCCTGGCCATCCTGGCGCCGCTGGCGGCAAGCCTGATTCAGATGGCCATCTCGCGCGCCCGCGAGTTCGAGGCCGATCGCGGCGGCGCAGAAATTTCGGGCGATCCGGAAGCCCTGGCATCGGCGCTGCAGAAGATCGAGGCCGTGGCGCGTGGCGTTCCGTTCCAGGCCGCCGAGTCGCATCCGGCAACCGCGCAGATGATGATTTTGAACCCGCTGCATGCTGGCGGTATCGGCAAGCTGTTCTCCACCCACCCGCCGACCGAGGAGCGCGTCGCCGCGCTGATGCAGATCGCGCAAACGATGCACACCGGGCAATCCCCGAACGGTCGTTGGTGAGCCAGCCCATCGCTGCCGTTCCCGAAGCGACCCGACCAGGTCGCTTTTTTTCGGCAAAGCCCTGCGCGACTCAGCGTCGGGCCACGAACACGCCTTCCAGCGCGCTGTCGATGATGAGCCCGGCGGCGCTGTACAGCAGCGAGCCAATGATGGCGGCGCCGAAGCTGCGCACGACGAAACCATCGATCAGTCCGGATGCGGCATAGAACATCAGCGCATTGATGACGAAGAAGAACAGCCCCAGCGTGAGCACCGTGATGGGCAGGGTCAGGATGAACAGCACCGGGCGCACCAGCGTGTTGAGCAGGCCGATGATGAGCGCCGCCCACATGGCCGCGGCGAAACCCGCGATCTGCACACCGCTGTAGAGATACGCCACAGCCAGAAGGGCTGTGGCCGAGAGCAGCCACTTGACGATGAGCTTGAGCATGGGAAGGGTCCTGGCGAGGGGGAAAGTCGTGTGCGCTCGGCGGTGGGCGGCAAGCGGTGGAAAAAGGCTCGCAGGCAACTCGACCTGGGCGCGACGGACCTGGGAACGGCCTGGCTGCGCCGCGGCGACTCCGGCCTAACTGGCGCTGCCCATGCGCCGCGCCAGTTCCGCCGCCTTGCCGATGTAGCTCGCCGGGGTGAGGGCCAGCAGGCGCGCCTTGTCGGCCTCGGGCAAGGGCAGGGTGGCGATGAACTCGCGCAACAACTCGCGCGTGATGACCTTGCCGCGCGTCAACTCCTTGAGTTGCTCGTAGGGGTTGGGCAGGCCGTGTCGCCGCATCACGGTTTGCACGGCTTCAGCCAGCACTTCCCAGGCGGCGTCGAGGTCCGCAGACAACTGCTGCGGATTGGGCTCGAGCTTGTCCAATCCGCGCTGCAGGCTGTCATAGGCCAGCAGGCCGTAGCCCAGTGCCACACCCATATTGCGCAGCACCGTGGAGTCAGTCAGGTCACGCTGAAAGCGCGACACCGGCAGCTTGTCGCTCAAGTGGCGCAGCAGGGCGTTGGCCAGGCCCAGATTGCCTTCGGAGTTTTCGAAGTCGATGGGGTTGACCTTGTGCGGCATGGTGGACGAGCCAATCTCGCCTGCCTTCGTGCGCTGCTTGAAATAGCCCCAGGAGATGTAGCCCCAGAGATCGCGGTTCAGGTCCAGCAGCACCGTGTTCAGGCGCGCCACGGCATCGAACAACTCGGCCATGGCATCATGCGGCTCGATCTGGATGGTGTAGGGGTTGAAGCGCAGGTGAAGCTGCTGCTCCACCACCTGCCGCGCCAAGGCCTCCCAGTCCAGGTCCGGATAGGCGGCCAGGTGGGCGTTGTAGTTGCCCACGGCACCGTTCATCTTCGCCGTGAGTTCCACCGCCGCCACCTGGGTGATGGCACGCTCGAGCCTTGCCGCGACGTTGGCCATCTCCTTGCCCAGCGTGGTGGGGCTGGCGGTTTGGCCATGCGTGCGCGACAGCATAGACGCATCCGCCAGTCCATGCGCCAGGCGTTTGAGGCGCACGAGCACCGCACGCATCGCCGGCAGCAGCACCTGTTCGCGCGCTCCGCTGAGCATGAGGCCATGCGCGGTGTTGTTGATGTCTTCGGAGGTGCAGGCGAAGTGCACGAACTCGCTCGACCGGGACAACTCGGGCCAGGCGCCCAGCCGCTCCTTGATCCAGTATTCGACCGCCTTGACATCGTGGTTGGTGACACGCTCGATCGCCTTGATGGCCAGGGCATCGGCTTGCGTGAAATCGAGCGCAAGCTGACGCAGGGCAGCCCGGGTGCCTGCGGTGATGACGGGCAATTCGGGCAGGCCGGCCTGCGACAGCGCGATCAGCCATTCAATCTCCACCTGCACGCGACAGCGCATCAGCGCGCACTCGGACAGGTGCTGGCGCAAGGCGTCGACCTTGTTGGCGTAGCGCCCGTCGAGCGGCGACAGGGCCATGAGCGGGCTCGGGTCCGCAGGGGAGTTGGAAGGTTTGGCGGTGTTCATCCGGGTATTGTAGAAAGCGTAGCCCCCGCGGTTCGAGCCACCTGTCAAGCTCGCTCAACCTGATTCCAGGCCGCTGCCGTGAGGGGTAGCGACTTATACTGCGGCCTTAAATTCAAGCTCACCATGGTCATGAAACTCATCGGCTCGCGTACCAGCCCTTATGTGCGCAAAGTCCGCATCGTTCTCGCGGAAAAAAAACTCGAATACAAGTTCGTCGAGGAAAACGTCTGGGATGCAGCCACGCGTATCCAGGACAGCAACCCGCTGGGTAAAGTCCCCTGTCTGGTGCTGGAAGACGGCAGCAGCATCTATGACTCGCGCGTGATCGTCGAATACCTCGACACCCTGTCGCCTGTGGGCAAACTCATTCCGGGCACCGGGCGTGAGCGCGCCGAGGTGCGCACCTGGGAAGCTTTGGCCGACGGCGTGATGGATGCCGCCTCTGCCGCCCGCCTGGAGCAGACCTGGCCCGGTCGCACCGATGCCCAGCGCAGCCAGGCCTGGGTCGACCGTCAACTCGGCAAAGTGCGAGCAGCCATCAAGGCCATGTCCGCCGGCCTGGGCGACTCGCCCTGGATGTGCGGCAACCACCTGACGCTGGCCGACATCGCCATCGGTTCCGCTCTGGCTTATGTCGATTTCCGCTGCCCCAGCGTCAGTTGGAAGCACGACGAACCCAAACTGGCCAAGCTGTTCGACAAGCTCGCCCAACGCACCTCGTTTCAGGACACCGCGCCACCATCGGCGTGAACTGGCCCTGGATCGAGCGGATGACCGACACCTTCTTTTGAAGAAGGCCATCGCCGACTTGACGGTGGGCGTTGACCGGGCCGAGGTGCAGGACCAGCGTTCGCCGCTGGATCCTCACCCCTGGCGCCCGAGCGTTCATCCACGACTGCGCTGAGGCTTGAGCGCCATGGCGCCATCGCCCAGCAGGAACAGGGCGATCAGGCCCACCGCCCAGAACGCGGGATATTCCCAGCCCCCGCCCTTGTTGGTGAACAGCCAACCGTTGGCGCCATGCACGAGAACAATCGTGCCGAGCATCTCCAGCGCCAGGGGGATGGCGACCCAGGGTGCGTAGATGCCCAGGATGAGGGCAATGCCACCGAACAACTCCAGCGCGATGACGGCATAGGCCAGGATCGCAGGCAGTCCGAGCGAAGCAAAATACCCGACGAAACCGGGAACGGTGAAGACAAAGATCTTGAGCCCCACATGGGCCAGGAACATGATGCCCAGGCTCACGCGCAACAGCAGTGCCGCATAGGGTGCGGTGGATTGTTTGATCATGATGAACTCCAAAGGATGGGGGGTGGCAATACTCACGCAAGCGCGAGTTGGGAGCTAGGGCCCTGAATCGTCGGACCCCGGCAAAACGGTTCGACCCTGAGCGCTCTTGCTTCCAGGGTCTGCGGCAAGCGCGGCCCGCCACAGGCTGCGCGGGACATAGCCTTGCAGGCGTTCAATCAGCAGTTCGACCAGCTCGGCGTTGATCCCGTGGCCGAGAAAGGGCAGCACATCCGCCGTCACGTCCCCGCCCAGGGCAACCAGGTGTTCGGCGGCGGCCACCGTGAGGCCGTAAGGCATCACCGCGTCGCTCTTGCCATGCAGGAAGTGCAGGGTCGTGCCCGCCGCCGGTGTGGTTGGCAACTGGGCAAAGCGCCCCGCGATGGACACCACGCGCCCGGCGACGGGGGTTCGATCGCGTGTCGACTCCAGCGCCATGATGGCGCCTTGCGAGAACCCGACGAGGGCCGTTTGCCCGACGCCGACCTGCGCGAGGCCCTGCCAATGCCGCACGGCTTCCAGGAACGCGGGCAGGGCCTGCGCGACGCGCTCGGCGCGGTTGGACTCGGTCACGCCATTCACGGAAAACCACTGGTAGCCGTGGCCGAAATCGGAGGGTTCGCGGGCCTGCACACTGACGATCCAGGCCCTGGGAAACGCCACGGCCAACTGCTGGCCGAGCGGTACCAGGTCTTGAGCGTCCGAGCCCAAGCCGTGGAACAGCAGCATGAGTTGTTCGGCATGGCCTTCGGGCTGCGCGACGATGATGGATGCGGGCATGGCGTGTCGTAGGCTCGGGGGTTGGTGGATGCGGGGCGGCCTTCAGGCCAACACCCACGCATCCATGCTGAGCGTGCCGTAGTGCACGCCGCCGCTCTTGTGCTGTGGCTTGGCCGTCTTGCCGGCGGCACCGAGCGCCCAGAACAACGGCAGCAGATGTTCATCGCTCGGATGCGCGCGGACGGCATGCGGAGCTTGACGGCGGTAGTCGAGCAGGGCGTCGGTTGCGCCACGCTCGATGGCGTCACGCATCCAGTCGACGAATTCCAGCACATAGGGCTCGGGCGGCTCGTCGGTCGCGGCCCCAGGGTGGAATTCGTGCAGGTTGTGGGTCAGACTGCCGGTCCCGAACAGCAGCACGCCGTCGTCCGCCAGGGGGGCCAGGACCTGGCCCAGCTTGTACGCGCCAGCGGCATCCAGGGGCCACGGCATGGCCAGGGGGGCCACGGGAACATCGGCCTGCGGGAACATGAAGCGCAGCGGCACCCACACACCGTGGTCCAGACCCCGGCCAGGGTCCAGCGCGGCGGGCCAGCCGGCTGCCTGCAGCAAGCCGGCCACGCGCTGGGCGAGCTCGGGGTTGCCGGCTGCCGGATAACGCAGTTCGTGCAAGGCCGGATCGAAACCGCCGAAATCGTGGATGGTCGAGGGCTTCGGGCTCGACCCCACGGCCGGGGCGCGCGCCATCCAATGCGGCGAAAACGCAAGGATGGCCGCCGGTGGTGGCAACTCGCGACCCAGAACCGCAAGCATGGGGCCTGCGGTACCCGGCTCCAGTGGCAACATGGGCGAACCGTGGGAGACGAACAGGGAAGGCATGTGCGACATTGTGTTGTCCTCGTTGGCCGATCACATCCGGGGTTGAATCACTTCACGGTTCCGAACGGATCTGGCACGGCGCGTGTGTTGGCGTTATTCCAGAATCCTTGGACGACGAAACCATATTCTGGAAGATTGTCGATGAACGGCTCGAACATCGCATCCGCAGTCGGCTCTTTCCAGTCAGCCTGCAGCTCGCAACCGAAGGCGAACACGCTGACGAGTTGGGCACCGGAGCGCGTCATGCGCGCCATGGCCGCCTCGGCCTCGTAGTGGCTCCATGCTCCCGACGCGTCCACCACGGGATACACCGGATAGCCATCGTTGATCAGCGAATAGGTGGGCATCGCGACACAGGTGCCCAGCGTCACGCCTGAAATGACCAAATGCGTGCGCCCGGTGCGGCTCACCAGAGCCTCCAGAGCTGCGCGGAATGTCGAATCTTCGTACGCGTTGATGATGCCTGTACGCCGAATGATGGGTTGGTCAGGGAAAATCGCCTTGAGCTCAGGCAAGGTATCGCCGTTCTGCCACTGCGCGTTGCTCGAGGTGATCAAGACAGGGGCGTTGAGCGCCTTGGCCATTTTTGCCAGCGCGACGACATTGTTTTTGTATTCGGCCAGCGAACTGAAGTCGCGAACTCCGGCCATCAACCCGATTTGATGGTCGACGAACAGAAAAATGGTGTTCTGTGGGGTTGGCTTGTCGTAGCCGGCACGCCCCGCTTTGGATGCCTCTGCGGGGTTGACCTTCAACGGCAGCGGTTTGCTGGCGATTGGACTGACGATGTCGTTCATGATGACCTCCGGTTCAGGAAAGTGGTGACATGGGGTACGGGGCATGCCTGCCGGGCATTCACTCCGTTCGGAAAAGCGGTCTTGATCTGCATGGCGGCATGGCCCAGGAGACCGCGTTCACCACGATCAAACTGTAGAGGTCGATGACACGGAGAACCAGACGGCTGCGCGCAATTGATCGTTACGATAGACGCAACAATGGAGCGAGGCAATGGACCTTTCCTACGCGATGCGTGTACTCGTGCAAGTGGTCGACTCGGGTAGCTTCGTGCGCGCAGCCGAAGCGCTGGGCGTCTCCAACGCTGCGGTGACCCGCCAGATCAGTGCCCTGGAAGCCCACCTGGGAGCTCGCCTTCTTCATCGCACCACGCGCAGACTCTCGCTGACCGACGCTGGCGCTGAGTTCTGCGCTCGCAGCCGGACGATCCTGGAGGAGATCGCCGACGCGCAAGCCATCGCGACGCAGGGCTCGGCACATCCCGTGGGTCTGCTGCGTGTTTCCGCTCCCCTGTCGTTCGGCGTGATGCAACTGGCGCGCTTCCTGGCCGGATTTCACGCCAGACATCCACAATTGCGTCTTGACATCGATCTGTCTGACCGTGTGGTCGACCTGGCCTACGAGAGGATCGACGTGGCCTTGCGCATCGCCAGCAAGCTCGAAGGCCATTTGGTCGCCCGACGACTTGCCCCGGTCAGCATGGTGGTCTGCGCATCGCCTGCCTACCTGAAGCGCCACGGCACACCGTCGGCTCCCGACGATCTTGTCGAGCACACAACGCTGAGCTTCAGCTATTTGTGGGCGGGTGACGAGTGGCCCTTCAGCGATGCGCAGGGCAACATGACCCGGGTCAAGGTCAACCCCTGTGTGCATGCCACCAACGGCGATCTGCTGCGCGAACTTGCGGTCGCCGGCACGGGCATCATCCTGCAGCCAACGTTCATCGTCGCCTCTGAACTCGCGCAAGGCACGCTTGTGCCCATTCTTGAGGATTACCAAACCCTGGAGCTGAATTTGTTCGCGGTCTACCTCAGTCGTCGGCACCTCTCGAGTAAGGTACGCGTGTTCATCGACGAAATCGTGAGCGCAATCGGCGACATGCCGCCATGGGAGCGATGGCAACACCGCGCGCTGGACGCCCAGAGCGACCGTGTTTGATGGTCATCTGCGAACGTGCCGGTACAGCGTGCTGCGATGAACCCCCAGGAGCCGGGCAGCGCGGCTGACGTTGCCACTGCAGGACGCAATGGCGGCCTCGATGGCCGAGTCGGTCATGGCACGCAATGGCGCGGGGGGTGGGGCGGCGCAATCCTGCGCAGGGGCTGAGCGCACCGACAGCGCTGACGTTGCGGGACGCTGTTGTGGATTGCCTCGCCAATCGTGCCGGATGTCATCAGGAAGGTCGCCGAGCTCGATGCAACTCCCGGGTTCGGCCAGCGCCAGCAGCGTCTGCGTGACGGCGACGAGCTGGCGCCAGTTGCCGGGCCATGTGTAGGCCAGCAGAGCATCGCGGGCCTGCGGACTGAGCCGCAGTCGGCGCGACGGCAACATGGCATGCAGGAACTCGTCAATACGCCTCCTGGCTTCGGCATGTTCACGCAGGGCGGGCATGACGGCCACGAAATGCTGCAGCCGGTAGTACAGGTCGGTTCGGAAACTGCCCTCCATGGCCATTGCCTTGAGGTCACGATGGGTGGCGCACACCAGCGCGAAATCCACGGTCTGTTGGCGCCCACCGCCCAGCGCCTTGACTTCATGATCCTGCAAGACCCGCAGAAGCCGGGCCTGCATCGACAAGGGCATGTCCCCGATTTCATCCAGAAATAAAACGCCGCCATGGGCCTCGCGAATCTGTCCCGGCTGGCCCTTGCGCCGGGCGCCCGTGAACGCTCCGTCCTCGTAGCCAAAAAGCTCCGACTCGATCAGCCCTTCCGGCACCGCGGCGCAATTGACAGCGACGAACGGTCCCAGGCTGCGCCGGCTGGCCTGGTGGACTTGTCTGGCAAAAACTTCCTTGCCGACGCCGGATTCCCCCAGGATCAAGACCGGGATGCCGCAGTCCAGGACACGCACGGCGCGGTGCAGTTGCGCCTCGCGCTGCGGGTCGGCGATGATGGGGGGCTTGGACATGGTGACTTGGCTGATCTGGGGCGTGTCCTGCAGCGCCGTGATCGAGCCCAAGTGATTCGAGGTTCGCTTGAGCCCAACCCAGCCCGAGGCCCAGGACGCCGACCGCCCGGGCCGCGCCAGCCAGGGATGCAGGCACAGTTCGAACTGGTCCCGGTCGGTCGTGGGCAGGGAGCTGAACAGATCGTCGACGAAGCGGCCGCGCAGTTGGTCGAACGTCATCCCCAAAACGCGCATGGCCGCGCGATTGGCGCCCACGATCGTGGCATTGCGAATCCACAGCAAGGCTTCGCGGTGCGAGCCAATCAAGGCCGGATCGTGGGCAAAGCGCAGGATCTCGGTCTGCGCGGGCCGGTTGTCCATGGCCATGCGGTACTCGATCATCTGCGCCGCCATGCGCACCAGGCCCACGGTCTGGGCTTGAATGCAGCGTGGATCACCCGAGACATCCAACACACCCAACACCTGCCCTTCCGAGCCCAGAAGCGGGGCTGCCGTGCAACCCAAGGCGCCGTTCTGCTCGAGATAGTGCTGGTGCCCAAGGACGGTGATCGGCGAGACCTCCGTCAGCGCCGTGCCGATCGCATTGGTCCCCCGCTGGACTTCGGACCATTCAACGCCGGGCATCAGCGCCACGCGCTGGGCCTTGTTCATGAAGACGTCCGAGCCGGCCGCATCGAGAATCATGCCCTGCGGGTCGGCCAGCAAAACGACCACGCGGGATGGCGACAGCGCCTCGGCCAGAGCCTCCAGCTCCGGCAGCGCGTGCCGCCGCAGTCGCCCCTGCGCATCGCGCCGGGCAAATAACGCGTCATGCGCCAAGGGCTCGGGAATCTCGCTGAGCGTGGCGGGCAGAGCCGAGCACCGCCGCCACGACCTTGCGATCAGCTCCGGTACTGCGCCTTGCGGATCACTGCCGTCTTCGAAAAAACGCTGTCGCGCCAACTGCAAAGTGGCTGACAACGTGGTCATACCCGCGCTGTCCGGCGGCTTGGTCTGAGGCATGGTTGTCTCCTGGATTGGCGTGCCATCACGACCTCGGCGGCCAATCTTCTGCGCTGCAGTGTCGCACTCAAGCACCGCCGTGTCACCTGTCGCAAGTTGCGACGCACCGCGTGATGCAAATCGAGAAAGCAAGTTGACCCTCACCCCTGGGTAAAAACGGATTCGCGCGTCTAAGTCGTTGTTCGTCAACGGCTGCACTGTATTCAGATGTAAGCCCCGAAACTGGCACGATTCCTGATAACCAAGAGCGCACTGCACCCGTTGCGCAGTTTTCCTTCAGATCCTCCCAGGAGACCTTCATGGACATGCTTGAACCCGGTCAATTTGGCACGGCAGTTCCCTTCAAAAAACGCTACGGCAACTACATCGGCGGCGAATGGGTTGCGCCTGCCGGCGGCCAATATTTCGAGAACATTTCGCCCGTCACCGGCAAGCCCTTTTGCGAGATTCCGCGCTCGACCGCGGCCGATATCGAGCGCGCGCTCGATGCCGCGCACAAGGCCAAGGGCGCCTGGGGCCGCACATCGCCCACGGATCGCGCGAACATCCTGAACAAGATCGCGGACCGCATGGAAGCCAACCTGCCCATGCTCGCCGCCGCAGAGACCTGGGACAACGGCAAGCCCATCCGCGAAACCACGCTGGCCGACCTGCCGCTGGCCATCGACCACTTCCGCTATTTCGCCTCGTGCGTGCGTGCGCAGGAAGGCGGCATCAGCGAGATCGACCACGAGACCTACGCCTACCACTACCACGAGCCGATCGGCGTCGTCGGGCAGATCATTCCCTGGAATTTCCCGATCCTGATGGCCGTCTGGAAGCTGGCGCCAGCGCTGGCGGCGGGCAACTGCGTCGTGCTCAAGCCTGCCGAGCAAACGCCGGTTTCCATCCTGGTGCTGGTGGAACTGGTGGGCGACTTGCTGCCGGCGGGGGTGCTGAACGTGGTCAATGGCTTCGGCCTGGAAGCCGGCAAGCCGCTGGCGTCGAGCAGCCGCATCGGCAAGATCGCCTTCACCGGCGAGACCACCACCGGCCGGCTGATCTCGCAGTACGCCAGCCAGAACCTGATTCCCGTCACGCTGGAGCTCGGCGGCAAGTCGCCGAACATCTTCTTCGCCGACGTGATGGACCGGGACGACGGCTACTTCGACAAGGCGCTGGAAGGCTTTGCGATGTTCGCGCTCAACCAGGGCGAGGTCTGCACCTGCCCGTCCCGCGCGCTGGTCCAGGAATCGATCTACGAGCGCTTCATCGAGCGCGCACTCCAGCGCGTGGCCGCGATCAAGCAGGGCAGCCCGCTGGAGATGGAAACCATGATCGGCGCGCAGGCGTCCAGCGAGCAACTGGAAAAAATCCTGTCCTACCTCGACATCGGCAAGCAGGAAGGCGCCCAGGTTCTGGCCGGGGGGGGGCGCAACCGCCTGCCAGGCGAACTGGAGGGCGGGTATTACGTCAAGCCCACGGTTTTCAAGGGGCACAACAAGATGCGCATTTTCCAGGAGGAAATCTTCGGCCCGGTCCTGTCCGTCACCACCTTCAAAGACGAGGAGGAGGCGCTGGAGATTGCCAATGACACGCTGTACGGCCTGGGCTCGGGCGTCTGGACGCGCGACATGAATCGCGCCTTCCGCATGGGCCGCGGGATTCAGGCCGGCCGCGTCTGGACCAATTGCTACCACCTCTATCCCGCCCACGCGGCGTTTGGCGGCTACAAGCAATCGGGCATCGGGCGTGAAAACCACAAGATGATGCTCGACCACTACCAGCAGACCAAGAACCTGCTGGTGAGCTACAGCGAAAACAAGCTGGGCTTTTTCTAAGCGCGCTGCAATCACTGCCCGTGAAAGCGGGCAATGTCGCACCCGGAGCGAACTCCACGCCCAACGCTGCCCGCACTCTCCCAGTGTTGCACAAGCCGATGGACGACCCTGCCATGAACGCCGAACTCATCGCGCCTCACGTTTCCACGACGTCACCGATCGTGCCTCAAGTCATTGCGACGACAGCGGCGCTCGACCTGATCGCCCAACTCAAGGCAGCACACGGCGCGCTGATGTTTCATCAATCCGGCGGTTGCTGCGATGGCAGCGCGCCGATGTGCTTCGCTGCGGGAGAGTTTCTGGTCGGCGATGCCGATCGGCTTCTGGGGTCGATCGGAGGCATGCCGTTTTACATCGGGCTTGCGCAGTTCGAGTATTGGAAGCACACGCAACTCATCATCGATGTCGTTCCTGGCCGGGGCGGCATGTTCTCTCTCGAGGGCGCAACAGGTCAGCGATTTCTCACGCGTTCCAGACTTTTTGACGACGACGAATGGAGCGCCTTGAACAAGGAGGGACGCGTTTGACCCTGCATGAGCCGATCCACGTGATGGCGCCAACAGGTTTCACCGAATCAATGCCCCGTCGATTGGATGAATTTTCGATTTTTCCCTGCACATATAAACATGGAGATCATGATGAAACGAAAGACTTCGCAAAATCAAAAGCATTGGCTCGTGACATTGTCCGCGCTTGGTGTTTCGCTCGCCTGCGCCACAGCGGCCCTTGCCGATTATCCGAGTGTCACGCAGCAACGCCTCGACAACGCCCACCAAAGCACGGATTGGCTGACCTATTACCATTCCTACGGTGGCGAAAGCTATTCGCCGGCCAAACAAATTGATCCGGCGAATGTCAAGAACCTGCAAATGGTCTGGTCTCACAAATTTCCTGCGGATCTGACACAGGGTTTTGAAGCGACGCCCATCATCAACGGTCAATACATGTTCGTGACGACGCCCAAAGACCATGTGTACGCATTTGAAGCCACGACCGGCAAGAAACTGTGGAGTTACGACCCGCAACTTCCCCAAATCGCCTACAAAACCGTCTGCTGCGATGTCGTCAACCGCGGCGTGGCACTGTATGGCGATAACCTGTTTGTTGCCATGCTCAGCGGTGAAGTGGTGTCATTCGACGCCCAGAGCGGGCAGATCAATTGGAAAAAACAACTCTTTGATCCGGGCATTGGTTACGCATTCTCGTTGGCGCCGCTCGCCGCGAATGGCAATATTTATGTGGGAAGTGCCGGTGGCGAGTACGGCGCACGTGGGTTCATCGCGGCGCTCGACACCAAAACCGGCGACACGGTCTGGAAAAAATATACGGTGCCCTCGCCCGAGGAAAAATATGGTGATACCTGGCCCAAGGGCATGTATACGCATTCCGGTTCGCCAGCCTGGCTCACTGGAACTTACGATCCGGAACAGAAAACACTGTACTGGGGCGTTGGAAATCCAGGGCCTTGGCTTGCGGAACTGCGTCCCGGAAAAAATCTTTACTCAGATTCCCTCTTGGCGCTCAATGCTGAGAATGGCGACATCAAATGGCATTTCCAGTACACGCAACATGACTCGTGGGATTACGACGGGGTCAACACCGCATTGAGGGCAAAAATCAACTATCAAGGCAAAGACTACGACGCCCTGATCCATGCCGATCGAAATGGCTACTTCATTGCGCTCGATCAAAAAACCGGCAAGCTCATCTACGCCAAACCGTTCGTCAAAACAACCTCCGTGCTTGGCTACAGCAAAGACGGCGAATCCATCAACAATCCCAAGTCCTATCCGAAAGTCGGCCAGACGATTAAAACTTGCCCACAATTCCTTGGCGGGAAAAATTGGTGGTCAATGTCCTATGACCCGGAAACGCATATTGCTGTCGTTCCTTCACTCCACGCCTGTGGCACCTACACGGGTTCGAAGGTCAGTTATATGCAGGGCCTGCCTTATTTGGGAGAAGGCTTTTCGATTTACCCCGAGCCTGGAAGCAAGGGCTATGGCGAGGTTCAGGGGATTGATGTGAACACCGGCAAGAAAGTATGGGGACATTGGAGCAAGATGCCCTGGAACGGCGGTGTCACCACGACCGCCAGCGGCATCGCCTTCACGGGTTCCTTGGAAGGTCATCTGTACGCCTTCGACACGAAGACCGGCAAAGTGCTCTGGAAAAGTCCGAAACTGGCCAGCGGTATTGTCGCGCAACCTTCCGTGTATGAGGTTGACGGAAAGGAATATATCGCCATTCTTGCAGGATACGGCGGCGCCAACCCGATCTGGGGCGGTCCGATGGCAGCGATGACCAAGGACGTTCCGCGCGGCGGCACGCTTTATGTTTTCAGTCTGAATTCATAAATTTTTGACATGACAGGAGCGTGCTCATGGCACGCCTCCTGTCTTTTTTAAGGACTGCCATGTCAATTCAATCAGTTTTCCTTACTTTATCCTGCTGCGCCTTGATATCAACAGGAGGCCTGGCAGCACGTCTCGCTGATGCCGCTCCCGTGCAGGTTTGCGGCTTTCCGCAAAGCCCGACAAAAATGGTGGATCAGCAAGTCACCGAAGCCATTTTCCGGGATCTGAATAAACCCTACCATTTGGTTGATTTGAACAAGGAAATCGGGCGACACGCCACCTCTGAGTACACGATTGCAAAATTGCTTCAATCCAAGTGCGATGTTTTCATGGGGGTTCCAATCTCGAAGCAGGATTTGCAATTCAAGGAAGGCATGACGATCTCCTCGTCGTACATGCAGGCAAACTTTGTGAAATTCACAGTGCCATCCGCGGCTCTCAAAAAACTCGGCCGCGGCGTTGTTGCCGTTGCTTACAAGAGTCCGGCTCAGCTCATTGCCGCCGAGGAAAAGGATGCGAACTTCGATGTCGAAAACAATACCGCGGCTGTGATCCATGCAGTATTGCAAGGCAATGCACAGTACGGCATCACCTGGTTCCCGAGTCTGATTGAATATCAGCATGAGCATCCAGCTATTCATTTCGCTACCCGGCCGACAAAAACACAAATTTCGGATTGGAAATTAAGTTTCGTGGCCAACGATAAAAATCAAGACTTGATTCGACAGATTTCCGCAGCGATTCGGCGATTATCTACCTCGGGTCAAATCGAATCGATGACGAAACCCTGGTCTATGCGTGCAATTTCACTGCGCAATAGGGATTTTAGCGCTTCCAGATTGATACCCGCTGCTTATAATCCGATATCGGAGGATAAACCTCGTCTAGATCGGGTTGTCGAAATGACGGATGTGGCATCACCCACGCATGAGGCCAACTTTGCGGCGCCCCAGGCCCTGCTCGGCAAGACACTCTATGCTGCTGAATGCGCCCAATGCCATGGCGATGCACTCCAGGGTCAAACCGCTCCAGCATTGCGTGGAGCCGGGTTCGCACCCACGGCGAACTCGACGATGACCGTCGGCGGTATTTATCAATATATGACGACGAATATGCCGGCCGATAAACCTGGAAAGCTCAAGCCGAAAGATTATGCAAACATTATGGCGTTCTTGCTTCACGAAAATGGTTACGCGCCTTCCGGAAAAAAACTGTCGCCGTCAACTGCGGGCGATGACCAGACTCCATTCAATTCGTTCGTGAAATGAACATGCGGAGCGCATCCAGATCGGCGCATGACGCAGCCGTATGGTCTTTCTGCGCGTTGGGCTTACTGCAGGCTGGTCTGGCGCCTGCCCAAACGCCTGAAGACGCCCCGCCTCCGGTTGCTTCGAAGACCCATGTCGTTCCTGTCCCCACCCTACCCGCAGGCGATGCCCCCCGCACCCTGCCTGGGGTGACCGTTCAGGGGGTGTCGTACGGAGCCGCAGCGGTTTCGTTGCCCTCCACCATCACGGTGCTGGGGCGACGCGCGCTCACCCAAGGCCAGCCCCAGGTCAATCTCTCCGAGAGCCTGGCGCAAGTGCCCGGGCTCATCGTCAACAACCGCCAGGACTACGCCCAGGACCTGCAGATCTCCATCCGCGGCTTCGGCGCCGACGCCCCCTTCGGCGTGCAGGGCATCTCCATGACCCTGGACGGCATTCCCCTGAGCATGCCCGACGGGCAAGGCCAGTCGCAGATCATCAACCTGCCCACCCTGGGCGGCATGAAGATCATCCAAGGCCCGTTCGCCGCCCTCTACGGCAACGCCGCCGGCGGCGTCATCCAGGCCTACACCCGCGACCCGCCCCAGCCCCCCAGCCTGAGCCTGCGCAGCTGGATCGGCAACTGGGGCACGCACCAGACCACGCTGGTGGGAGGCGGTGTGAGCGGCGGCGTCAGCGGCATCGCCGGCCTCACCGACTTTCGCACCGACGGCTGGCGCGACCACAGCGCCGCCACACGCCGCCAGTTCAACGGCGTGCTGCACTGGAGCCCGCATGCCGACGACCAGTTCAGCCTGGTGTTCAACGCCCTGAACCAGGACGCGCTCGACCCCGGCGGCCTCACCCGCGCCGAGCTGCAACGCAACCCGCGCCAGGTCGACCCCGCCATCCTCCAGTTCAACACCCGCAAGAGCGTGCGCAACCGCCAGGCCGGGCTGGTGTGGGAGCACCGCGTCGACGCCGACAACACCCTGCGCCTGAGCGCCTACGGCGGCACCCGCCACATCGTGCAATATCTGCCCTTCACCGGCAGCTTCGCCCAGTCCGCCGGCGGCGTGGTCGACCTGCACGACTATTTCGGCGGCACCACCGCCGACTACACCCACAGCGGCACCCTCGGCGCGCGCCCCTACACCCTGGCCACGGGGCTGAGCTGGGGGCTGGAGAACGAATACCGCAAGGGCTACGTCAACAACTTCGGCGTGCAGGGCGCGCTGCGCAACGACCAGTACAACACCGTCGACAACGTGGCGCAGTACGTGCAGGCGCACTGGGCGCTGACGCCGCGCCTGTCCTTCAGCGGCGGGGTGCGCCACGATGCCGTGAGCTTTCACTCCGCCCCCGGGGCCGACGCCCCGCTGTCGGCGGGCAGCGGGGGCGGGGCGCGCTACGCCAGCACCGACCCGGTGGTGGGCCTGCTGTACAAGCTCGACGAACACAACCGCGTCTACGCCGACTACGGCCACGGCTTCGTCACCCCGACCTTCTACCAGCTCGCCTACCGCCCCGGCGGCCTGCCGGGGCTGAACTTCGCGCTGCAGCCCATGCACCTGCACAACGCCGAGGTGGGCTGGCGCAGCCACTACGGCAACCTGCGCTTCGACGCCTCGCTGTACGACATCACCACCGACAACCAGATCGTCGTGGCCAGCTCCACCGGCGGGCGCACCACCTATGCCAACGCCGGCAACACCCGGCGCTACGGCACCGACCTGAGCCTGCAGGCCGCGCTGCCGGCGCATTTCAGTACACGCCTGGCCTACAGCCTCATCCAGGTGCACTTCGTCGGCGGCCCCGACAACGGCCACACCCTGCCGGGGGTGCCGCGCCAGCAGTTGTATGCCGGCCTGACCTGGCGTGCGCCACGGCCCAGCGCGGCGCTGCAGGGCTTTTACACCACGCTGTCGGCGCTGCTGCGCAGCCCGGTGTACGTGGACGCCCAGAACAGCGCCGCGGCGCCAGGCTATGGCACGCTGAACTGGGCCGCCGGGGCGCAGCAGCGTCACGGCCCCTGGCGGGTCTCGGAGTTCGTGCGGGTGGATAACCTGCTCAACCGCAACTACGTGGCCGCGGTGGTGATTGCCGACACCAACGGCCGCTATTACGAGGCCGCCCCCGGACGCAACCTCATCGCCGGGGTGCAACTCACCCGGGAGTTCCGATGACCCGGGCGCTGCTGCCGCATGCATTGCCGCTTGCACTGCCGCTTGCACTGCGACATGGCCCGCGGCCCTGGCCACCAGGCTTGCCGCACGGCGCTGGGCCGGGCTTGCTGCCCTGCCTGCTGCTGGGCGCTGCCATGCTGTGGTCAGGCCAGGCCCGCGCCCAAAGTTCACCGCAGCCAACAGCCAGGGCGCCGGTGGCGGCAGCAAGTACCGCCGCCGTGCAGCAACTCCCCGCCGTGACCCTCGGCGCCGGCAGCACCGAAGGCTTTCGCGCACCGCCCCAGCACGCCTACCAGATCGACAACGACACGCTCAAACAGCAGACCGCGACGAATTTTGCGCAACTGCTGGCGCAGCACCTGCCCGGTGTGGCGTTGACCCACGAGCAGGGCAACCCGCTGCAGCCCACGCTGCACTTCAACGGCTTTGCCGCCTCGCCCCTGCTGGGCACGCCCCAGGGCCTGTCGGTGTTCCAGGACGGGGTGCGGCTCAATGAGCCCTTCGGCGACGTGGTGAACTGGGATCTGATTCCCACCAACGCCATCCGCTCCATCCGCCTCGTGCCCATCACCGACCCGGTGTTCGGCCTCAACACCCTGGGCGGCGCGGTGCTGCTGCGCACCCAGGACGGCCGCTCCGCCCCCGGCGGCGAAGCCGGGGTGGAGTTCGGCAGCTTCGGCAAGACCGCCGAGCGCGCGCGCTACGGCAGCCATTGGGGCCACTGGAGCGCCTTCTTCGCCGTGCAGAACCAGCATGAGAACGGCTTCGCCCCGTTCAGCGCCAGCAGCAACCGCACCCTGTTCGGCAAGCTCACACGCCAGACTGACGGCAATGCCTTGGACTTCAGCTACACCTTCGCCCAAAGCCGTCTCGCGGGCTCGCAAACCCTGCCCCAGACGTGGATGAACACGCCCACGGCCATCTACACCGCGCCGGACCATCTGGACAACCAGCTCAACTTCTTCAACCTCGGTGACACCCAGGTGCTCAGTGCCCATTGGCAACTGGCCGCGCGGCTGTCCTGGCGCAACAGCGACCAGCAGGGCTTCAACAGCAATGTCAACGGCAACTACGATGGCAGCACGCCGACGCTGGCCAACCCGGTGGCCAACAACGTCACCAACAGCCTGCAGCAGCAAAGCCGCGGGCTGAACCTGGCGCTGCACAACGACAGCCCGCTGTTCGGCCTGGGCAACACCGCCAGCCTGGGGCTGAGTGTGGATGCGCAGCAGGTGCACTACACCCAGATCCAGCAGGCTGCCACCTTCACGCCGCAGCGCTACACCTTGGGCGTGGGCCCGTTCGACCAGAGTCCGGTGGATCTGGGGGTGCGCAACCGCTACAGCGGCGTGTACCTCACCGAGCGCCTGGCGGCCACGCCCTGGCTGGACGTGTCGGCCGGCGGGCGCTACGAACGCGCCCGGGTGGACATGATCGACAACCTCGGCGGCGCGCTGGGCGGCCACCACAGCTACAGCCGATTCAACCCCAGCGTCGGGCTGGACCTGCACCCCACGCCCAAGGTCTCGGCCTACTTGCGCTACGCCGAGGGCATGCGCGTGCCCATGGCCGTGGAGCTGACCTGCGCCAGTCCGCAGGCGCCCTGCACCCTGCCCAATGTGCTGGTGGCCGACCCGCCGCTGCAGCCGGTGATCGCGCGCACCGCGCAGGCCGGCATGGTCTGGCGCGCAGGCGGCCTGCGCGTGCATGTGGAGTACACCCACACCCAGTTGCGCAATGCCATCCAGTTCATCAGCCTGGCGAACATGACCCAGGGGTATTTCACGAACATCCCGCAGGAGCTGTTTCGCACCCTCACCCTCGATCTCAGCGGGGGCAGCCAGCGCTGGCTGTGGTCGGCCTCCATCAGCCACACGCTGGCAACGTACGCATCGACGTTCCAGGAGCCCAGCCCGAGCAACTCCAGCGCCGATGCCAACGGCAACATCCAGGTGCAGCCCGGCAACCGTCTGCCCAATATTCCGGTATGGAGCGTGAAGTTGCTGGCGCAGTACCAGCCCACCGAGCGCCTGCAGTTGCATGGCGCGGTGGTGGGCTATGGCGCGCGCTACGCCCAGGGCAACGAGAACAACCAGGATCGCCGCGGCCAGGTGCCGGGCTATGCCATCGTCAACCTGGGGGCGCGCTATCGGCTGCGCCGCCACTGGCATCTCAACCTGTCGATCCACAATCTGTTCAACCGCGTGTACGCGGACTTCGGCCAGCTCGGGGTGAATGAGTTCACCGGTGCGAACCGCGCCTTCAGCAGCGACCCGGCCGCCTGGCAGACCACGCAGTTCGTCGCTCCGGGCGCCCCCAGGGGCATCTGGCTGGGAGCCAGCTATGCCTGGCGTTAGGCCCGGCTGCGTCCTCGACGACTCTTGCCAACTTCAACCCTCTCGCCCCGCAACCCTTGACAGCTTGATGACTTTCCCCCGCCCCCACCCCAAGGAGAACCTCCCATGATTCAAGTCAGCGTGCTGTACCCGAACCAGGATGACGCCCGGTTCGACATGGCCTATTACACCGAGATCCACATGCCCCTGGTGCGCAGGCTCACCGGCGCGGCCTGCCGCCGTGTGGCGGTGCAGCGCGGGCTGGGCGGGGCTCAGCCCAACTCCAAACCCGCCTTCGTGGCGCTGGGTCATCTCTACTTCGACTCGGTCCCAGCCTTCGAGCAGGCCTTCGGCCCCCATGCGCAGCAGATCATGGCCGACCTGCCCAACTTCACCAACCTCAACCCCACCATCCAGATCAACGAGGTGGTCATCGATTGAGACGATGCGCTGGTGCGGATGCCTGCGCGGACGCCCGGCCGGGTTGGCGCAGACGGACGCGGACGACGTCGGCGCGGTCTGCGCTGATCGCGATGTTGCGCGGCGCCCTGACTTGGGCAACAGCGCACGCCGCAGACCGCGGTGATGTCAGCGCATGGTTCTTCGATCCACCCGCCCGTCACGCCGACAACCTGACCGCGTTGCAAAAGCGTGCTGAAGCCGGCAACTCATCGGCGCAGCGATGATGCGGCGAGCGGCAGATCACGGCTACGGGCCTGCGCAATATGCATTCGGCCTGGCTTTGCTGAACGGCAACGGTGCCGGGAAAAACCCGCGTCTTGCGCTTGGCTATTTCCGACAGGCATGCGATCAGGGCATGGCCAAAGCGGCCTACATGGCTGGATTCGTCTACGCAACGTCAGCTGGGGATTTGCATGACCCCGAGTTGGCAACGCGATATCTCGAGAAAACGATCATCCTTGCGGGCGCGGGAAGCGCCTACGCACGCGACGCGCAAGCGTTGCTGCTCAGTCTCACGACTTCAAAGTAGCAGCCCTGGGGGTGTTCCGTGCAAACCCGATCGAGGCGGACATTGTCACGCAGCGCGTGCCGTCTCGAGCAAACGTTGCCGCAACCCCTCCAATGCGAACCGCGCCGAGGCCAGGCGCACGGCCTCACGGTCGCCGGGGCAGATGCAGGATTGGGCCTCCGCGCGCACCTCGGCCGGTTGCCGCGCATCCCGCCAGGCCCAGCCGAACCAGACCAGTCCGACGGGCTTGCCCGGTGTGCCGCCACCGGGTCCGGCGATGCCGGTGATGGACAGCGCCGCCTGCACGGGGGCGCGCGCCAGAACCCCTCGTGCCATGGCCAGCGCCACTTCGCTGCTGACGGCGCCATGCGCGGCGAGCAGGGCTTCGGGCACGCCCAGCAACTCGATCTTGGCGCGGTTGCTGTAGGTGACGAAGCCGCGCTCGAACCAGTCGCTCGAACCGGCGAAGCAGGTGACGGCCGCGGCCACCAGTCCGCCCGTGCAAGACTCGGCGCAGCTCAGCATCCAGCCGCGCTCGAGCAAGATTTCACGCAGCGCCTGCGCGGCATCGAGCACGTTCTGCCAGGGTGTGCGCGCCTCATGCGCCATGGCTTGGGCTCCATGGAAGCAGATGCATGGCGCCGAACACCACCGCCAGGGTGAGCAGGGCGGCCACGAGGTCGTCGAGCATGATGCCCAGGCCGCCTTGCACATGCCGGTCGCACCAGCCCACCGGGCCGCTCTTGACGGCGTCGAACACGCGAAACAGACCGAAGCCTGCCGCTTGCAGCCACCATGCGGCAGGGGTTTGCGGCGCGGGTTGCAGCAGCCACAGCACCAGCCAGATGGCGACGATTTCGTCCCACACCACCGGCGAGGGATCATCGGTCTGCAAGGCCTGCGCGGTGCGCCCGCAAACCCACACACCCAGGGCAAACCCGCCGAGCAGGAACGCAGCCCAGATGCCATTCGGCAGCCATGGCGCAAGGAGCAGGTAGCTGGCCCAGCCGAACAGGCTGCCCGCCGTGCCCGGAGCGATGGGCGCGAGCCCGGAGCCGAAGCCGAAGGCGACACAATGCACCGGATTCGAGAAGGCGAAGCGCCAGTTGGGCTGCGGCGCCGTGGTGCCTGCGGGGCTTGGAGGGGATGGGTTCATGGCGTGCGGAAGTGGTCGAACGCGGCGTAGTGTGCCGGGACTTCGTGGCCTTGCGCGTCCAGCAAGGTCACGCCTGGCGCGGCGGTGATGCGGCCAATGCAGGCCACGGGAGTTTGCGCCTCGCCGGCGGCGGCGAGCACCGCCTCGCGTCGATGCACCGGCGCGGTAAACAACAACTCGTAATCGTCGCCGCCGGCGAGCTGGCAGGCGCGGCGGCGTGCGATGGGCTGAGCCTGCACGACGCGACTGGCTGGAATGCGATCGGCTTCGATGCACGCACCCACGCGACTTGCCCGCAGCATATGGCCGAGATCGCCGAGCAGGCCGTCGGAGATGTCGATGGCGGCATGGGCGATGCCGCGCAGCGCCTGCCCAAGCGCCACGCGCGCCGTGGGCCGGTCCATGCGCACGCGCATCGTGGTGAAGTCGTCGGCAGCCAGGCTCCACTCGCCGCGGAGATGGCCAAGCGCAAGGCGGGCGTCGCCGGGCGTGCCCGACACCCAGAGCGCATCACCCGCCTGCGCCGCGTCGCGACGCAAAGCCAAGCCCGGCGGCACCAGTCCCAACACGGTGATGCAGATGTTCAGCGGGCCCTTGGTCGTGTCACCGCCAATCAGGTCGATGACCTCCTCCTCGGCGAGCGCGAACAGCCCCGCGCTGAAGCCTGCGAGCCAGGCGGCGTCGGCCGCAGGCAAGGCCAACGCCAGGGTGAACGCTAGCGGCTGCGCGCCCATGGCGGCCAAATCCGACAAGTTCACGGCAAGCGCCTTGTGGCCAAGCGTGCTGGCATCAGTCCCCAGCAGAAAATGGCGGCCTTCGACCAGCATGTCGCTGGACACCGCGAGCTGCTGGCCAGAAGGCATGGCGAGCAGGGCGCAATCGTCACCCACGCCAAGGACAGCGTTGCGCGCAGGGCGGGTGAAGTAACGCGCGATGAGATCGAATTCGCCGAGGTTGGACGTCATGCGGGTATTGTCGTCGCTGGGCAAGCGGGCAACTCCAGCGCGTCGGCCGCGGCGCGACACGCTCGCGAGGCCGAAACACCGGCGAGCCGGACTCCTAGAATGAATCGCGAAACATCGACAGCCTTTCAAAACAACACATCATCAAAAACGCGTGCGGCTCCAAACCCGGCGCAACCTCTTGACGGAGACCTTTCATGTCCACCCCCGATGCCAAGGCCGAGTTGCGCCGTGCCGCGCTGGAATACCACGAATTTCCTCGTCCGGGGAAGATCAGCGTCACCCCGACCAAGCAACTCTCCAACCAGCGTGACCTGGCGCTGGCGTATTCGCCGGGCGTGGCTGCGGCCTGCGAAGACATCGTGCAAAACCCGGGCGACGCCGCGCGTTACACCGCGCGCAGCAACCTCGTGGGCGTCATCACCAACGGCACCGCGGTGCTGGGCTTGGGCGACATCGGTCCGCTGGCCGCCAAGCCGGTGATGGAAGGCAAGGCGGTGTTGTTCAAGAAGTTCGCCAACATCGATGTGTTCGACATCGAAATCAACGAGAAAGACCCGGTCAAGCTCATCGAGATCATCGCGGCACTAGAGCCGACCTTCGGCGGCATCAACCTGGAGGACATCAAGGCGCCGGAGTGTTTCCAGGTGGAGCGCAGCTTGCGCCAACGCATGCGCATTCCGGTGTTCCACGACGACCAGCATGGCACCGCCATCATCGTCGGCGCGGCCGTGCTCAACGGCCTGAAGGTGCTGGGCAAGCGCATCGAAGACGTCAAGCTGGTGTGCTCGGGCGCGGGCGCCGCGGCGCTGGCCTGCCTGCATCTGCTGGAGCATCTGGGCCTGGCGCGCGAGCAGGTCTGGGTCAGCGATCTGGCTGGCGTGGTCTGGGCCGGGCGCACCGAGTTGATGGACCCGGACAAGGCGCGTTACGCCCAGCCGACCGAGGCCCGCAAGCTGGGCGACATCATCGAGGGCGCCGACATCTTCCTCGGTCTGTCCGCCGGTGGCGTGCTCAAGCCCGAAATGGTGGCGCGCATGGCCGCCAGGCCGCTGATCCTGGCGCTGGCCAATCCCACGCCGGAAATCCTCCCCGAGGAGATCAAAGCGGTGCGCGACGACGCTGTGATCGCCACCGGCCGTTCGGACTATCCGAATCAGGTCAACAACGTGCTGTGCTTTCCCTACATCTTCCGTGGTGCGCTGGACTGCGGCGCCACCACCATCACCACCGAGATGGAAGTGGCCGCGGTGCACGCGATTGCCGCGCTGGCGCAGATGGAGCAAAGCGACGTGGTGACCACCGCGTACGGTATGCAGGAGGCCGGCTTCGGCCCCAGCTACCTGATCCCCAAACCGTTCGACCCGCGCCTGATTCTGCACATCGCCCCGGCCGTGGCCCGGGCGGCTGCGGCCAGCGGCGTGGCCACGCGGCCGATTGCCGACCTCGACGCCTACCGCGAGCAACTGCAGCAGTTCGTCTATCAGTCGGGCGCGATGATGCGGCCCATTTTCTCCATCGCCAGACACGCGCAGAAAAAGCGCATCGTCTATGCCGAGGGGGAAGACGAGCGCGTGCTGCGTGCCGTGCGTGTGGTGATCGACGAGCAGCTTGCGCGCCCGATCCTGGTCGGCCGTCCGGCAGTCATTGCGCAGCGGGTCGAGCGCTTCGGCCTGCGCCTGCAAGAAGGGCGCGACTTTGACGTCGTCAACACCGACAACGACGAGCGCTACCGTGACTTCTGGCAGAGCTACCAACAACTTGCCGGGCGCAAGGGCATCACCCCACCGTTCGCCAAGATCGAGATGCGCCGCCGGCTCACGCTGATCAGCGCGATGATGCTGCACAAGGGCGAGGCCGACGGCATGATCTGCGGCACCTGGGGCAACACCCATCTGCACCTGCACTACGTTGACCAGGTCATCGGCAAGCGCCCCGGCGCCAAGGTCTACGCCGCGATGAACGGGCTCATCCTGCCGGGCCGCCAGGTCATGCTGGTGGACACCCACATCAATCTCGACCCCAGCGCCGAGGATCTGGCCGAGATCACACTGATGGCTGCCGAGGAGTTGCGCCGCTTCGGCATCACCCCCAAGGTGGCGCTGTTGTCGCATTCCAATTTCGGCTCGAGCAATGCCCCGAGCGCACTCAAAATGCGCCAGGCCCTCGAGTTGCTGCACCAGCGCGATCCCGCGCTGGAGGTGGACGGCGAGATGCACGGCGATTGCGCCTTCGACGCCGGACTGCGTGCCAGCCTGCTGCCGCAGACCACCTTGTCAGGCGAAGCCAATCTGCTGGTATTCCCGGGGCTGGACGCCGCCAACATCGCTTACAACCTGCTCAAAACCACCGCCAGCAACAACGTCGCCATTGGCCCGATGCTGCTCGGAGCAGCCAAGCCGGTGAACATCCTCACCGCATCGAGTACCGTGCGGCGCATCGTCAACATGACCGCACTCACGGTGATGGACGCCAACTCGACGCGTTGAAGTCCAGCTCGCAGTCGGTCTCTCATCCCTCGTATTCCGAAGGATTTCCGGCTGAGTCTGTACTCACTTCAATCGGCTGGACTGCACAAAAAATAGGCGCAATTCTTGCTTTCAGCCGTCGATTCCAATACGCTTTGGGTTTGACGCGCTGCATGATGCGCCTTCCGCAGCATCGGGCTTGTCGCGACGCAACATCGGTTGGACTTGTGGGCATGGTGCAAACCTGACGCATCGCAAGCGATTGCAGGCCAAACTGCAAACCGGTATCGCAGGCCAATCACGCATTTCATCCACCCCCGGCGGCGCTTTTCCATCGGGGCTTTCGCAAACTGACCCATTCATCGTTCGTGTACAGGTTCGCAGCCCCGATCCCATCCACTGTTCAACCGGGCCGGCGCATCACCCGGGCATTGGCATTGTGTATCGCGCTGCTTGGCCTTCAACTTTCGGCTTGGTCCGCGGGCGATGTCCAAGGCTGGGGCTGGGCCCAGGGACGCGAGCGCTACACCGAAAGCCGGCGCGATCAGGCGATGCCCAGTGTGCGGTCCGGGGAACTTCCACGCGAAGCCCAGCACACACTGCAGTTGATTCGGCTGGGAGGGCCCTTTGCCTATGCGAAGGACGGCATTGTTTTTGGAAACTATGAACACATCCTGCCACAGCGACGACGCGGCTACTACCGCGAATACACCGTACCCACTCCGGGAAGCCGCAACCGGGGAGCACAACGCCTTGTCTGCGGGGGACCTCCGCGCACCCCCGACCTCTGCTACTACACCCATGATCACTACGCAAGTTTTCAAGCCATCGCTCACTGAAGCCGAAGGCGGAGTCAATCTCGAACTTCTGCGCCCGAATATCGTGCAGTCGATTCGCGCGTTTCGCGTGCCTGCGCTCATGTCCGCAGCACAGGACGCCGGCCAGCACTTTCTTTACGCGAATCTGGCCGAAGCCACGACCAAGCAGGAAGTGCTGGACATCGTGGCGCGCTCCTTCACCTTCCCCAAACATTTCGGCAAAAATTTCGACGCCCTGCGCGACTGCCTGACCGACATGATCCAAAGCTCGGGCAAACAACCGGGTTTCGTCATCGTGCTCGAGCAATTGCCCATGACCCAGCGCTTCGACAAGGAAGCGCGCGAAACCCTGCTCGACGTCTTCCGCGACGCGGCTGATTTCTGGTTTGAGCAGGGCGTGGAATTCAGGGTTTTCTATTCTTTTCTGTAACCCGCACGCCGGACCGGACGGCGTTGCGGGGCGAAGACGAACCGGGTTCCCGACTCAGCGGCAAGCTGGCCTATGCTCCGCCCGCGCCGTGGTATGGCGCGTGGGTGGCCGAAGCTGCATGACATGAACCGGGCGGGTTCCGAGGCTTTCAGAAGCGGCCTCCGCCCTTGCGCGAACCCTGGCCTCAGCCGGGGTTCAATGCCACGGCCAGACGCACGTATTCGCTCACGCTCACTTCCTCGGCGCGACGATTGACGTCGAAATCTCCGGCGTAACCCCGACTCGCGAGCCAGGGCTCCAACGCATGGCGCAGCAGCTTGCGGCGTTGCGAGAATGCTGCGGCTGTCAGGGCTTGCAACACAGAGGGGTCGAGGCCCGACAGTTCAGCCGGCGCACGCGGGCGCATGCGCACCACGGCCGAATCCACCCGGGGCGGCGGCGAAAACGCCTGCGGCCCCACGCTCAACACATCCCACATGGCGTAGCGCCACTGCAGCATGACCGACAGCCGGCCGTAGTCGCGGCAGGCTGGAGGTGCCACCATGCGCGCCACCACTTCTTGCTGCAGCATGAAATGCTGATCCTGCACCGCGCTTGCCGCTTGCATCAGATGGAACAACAACGGGCTGGAGATGTTGTAGGGCAGGTTGCCGAAGATGCGCAACCCGGACCCGAGACCGGCAAAGTCCAGCGCCAGTGCATCGGACTCGATGACGCGCACACGCTCGGGTTCGCGCGTGCGCCAGCGCGCCGCGAGGTCGCGGTCGAGTTCGACAACGGTCAATTGCCGGGTGCGGTCGAGCACCGGCGAGGTGAGCGCGCCCAGCCCGGGGCCGATTTCCACCAGCGTCTCTCCGGCACGCGGGTCGATGAGGCCGACGATCTCGGCAATCACGCCGGCGTCGGTGAGAAAGTGCTGGCCGAATCGCTTGCGCGCGGTGTGCCCGGCGATGCGGGTCGGGCCCACCGCCGTGCCGTAGCGGCTAGAACCTGCCATGGCGGCGGCGCGGCATCACACGAGGGCTCGGGTGCCGGGACGGCATGACCCGCGGTGCGCCCATCGGGGCATCAGGAATCCGCATCCGGAATCCGCACATAGGTGCGCGCGCGCACGTCTTTCACCAGTTCGTTGAAGTCTTTCTCTTCTTTTTGCTGCAGCAGGATGTTGCGCGCCACGGCGCGCTCCTGGTCCTTGCCGAGGGCGTGCTCGCGGCGGTCCACCAACTGCAGCAGGACCACCTTGCCGGGCAGCGTGATGGGCTGCGACACCTGCCCAGGGTTCAGGCGGTTGAGCGCGGCATCGAGCGCCGGAGGCAATTGTCCGGGCAGCACCCAGCCGAGATCGCCGCCTTGCTTGCCCGTGGCCACATCCTGCGACAGCTCACGCGCCTTGTCGGCGAATTGCACCTTGCCCTGCTCGACGGCATCGCGAATGCTCGTCAATTCCTTCAAGGCCATCTGGCGTGACTTGCCGCTGTTGACGTCGAGGACGATCTCGCTGACCCGGCTTTGCATCGCCGTGGCCGCGCCAAGCTGCCCGCCCCGTTCGGCCACCAGCTTGAGAATGTGGAACCCGGCGGGGCTGCGGATCACGCTACTGATCTCACCCGGTTTGAGGCCGCGGATCGCGTCCATGAACAGGCCCGGCCATTGGCTGGCGGGGCGCGTGCCGAGATTGCCGCCGTCTTTCGCCTCCGGGCCCTGCGAGTCTTCCATCGCCAGTTTGCTGAAATCGCGCCCCTGCCTGAGTTTGGCCAGCACTGCGTCGATACGCGCCTTGGCCTGCGCCACCTGCTCGGGCGTGGGCTGGCTGGGCAGGGGAATGAAAATTTGCGCAAGTTGAATCTGGGTTTGTGCAGTCAGCGGCTGCTGGGCCCGCTTGGCCAGATAGTCGTCCACCTCTTGATCGCTGATCTTGATGCGCGCGGCCACCTCCTGCTGGCGCAGCCGGCCGATCAGCATTTCACGCTTGACTTGCTCTTTGTATTCGCTCCAGCCCAGCCCTTCGGCACTGATCTGCTTGCGGAACTGCTCGGTGCTGAGCTTGTAGCCGGCCGCCACCTGGGTAATGGCCCGGTCGACCGCATCGGCGCTGACGGTGATGCCGCTGTCCTCGGCGTACTGCGCCATCGCCACCTGATCGATCAGCTGGTTCAACAACTCGGTGCGCAGTTGCGCCATGGGCGGCATTTGCGCCCGTTGCTCCGCAATCTGCTGCTCGGCCGCGCGCACCCGCAGGTTCAGGTCGTACTGCGTGATGACCTGGTTGCCCACCACGGCGGCAATGCCGTCACCGCTCTGCTGCGATCCGCCCCCGGACAGGGCCGCTTGCGGCGTGGCGGGAAGTTGTGGGGTTTGCAACAGTGCCGAGCTTCGGTCAGAGGGTCCAGGGCCGGACTTCAAGCCAAGACCTTGGGCGCCGGCCGCCCCGCTGAGCAGCAGGGCGAGCAGGGCAGTGGCGCGGCACAAGGAGAAATTACTCATAGTTGAGATAGCGGCTGGGAGGCGCCGTGGGTTGGTTCAGCAATTGGTAACCGGGGATATTTTGCTCGAATGCCGACAACGGATTGCCGATCACGCTCAGGCGGGAAAAACCCGTGAGCTCGAGCTGGAAAAGCAAGCGGGTGGACGCCGTGAACGTGGAGAGCGAATTGCGCTGCACCGCGATGCGCGCCAGCCAGCAGCCGCCGTTGTACTCGAAACCCAGCAGGCCGTCGTTGAATTGCTTGTCCAGAATGCTGTAGTTGGCCTGGCCGACGGAGTACCAACGATTGGACAACTGCCACTGCCAGGCGGTGTTGACGTATTTCAAGGGAATCTGCGTTGCCGTGGCGCTCTGCACCTGGTAAGCCACGCTCACGCGCTTGAAAGCATCCGGGTTCCATTGCGCCCCCACGGCGGCCTGCACCAGTTGGCGCAGACGCGTGTTGTAGTCGATCGCGGCGTTGGCGCTCCAGCGTGGATCGAGCGAAACGCTGGCCAGCGCGAAGCTGTCGTTCAGGCCTGCCGGCACGGGCGGGCCGGTGAGGGTGACCCGTTGCTCGCGCAGCAGCACGCGTTGCGCCAGGGTCAGCCGCGCATATTCCGCGCCGGTGGCGTTGTCGAGAAAACGGGTGGTGATGCCCCCGGTGATATTGTTGGCATCAGCGATGCGGTCGCTGCCGGAAAAGACGTTGTCCACATAGATGGTGGACAGGTTCAGGTCCAGGGGCGCGCTGTCGAAATTCGGCAGGTATTGCTGGTTGCTGTACGGCGTGTAGACGTAATAGAGCCGCGGCTCCAGCGTCTGCGTCACGTCATGACCGAAGAAGCGCGTCTTGCGCTCGAACACCAGCCCCGAGTCCAGGCTGAAGGTGGGCAGATTGCGCGTGGCGGTGGTGGCCCCGTTGGCCATCGCGGTGTCTGTCCTGTAATAAGTGCTGTTGAAGGACAGCTTGGGCGTGATGAAGCCCTCCGGCGCGATGAACGGCCGGCTGATGCTGGGGTTGATGTACATCCGGTCGCCCGACAGCAGCCCGGGCGTGGAATTGGTGAAGCGCGCGGCCTCGGCCTGCAACTGCCATTGCAGGCCGGTGTAGTTGTCGCTATGCCAGGTGCCGTACAGCCGGGGCTGAGTGTTGTAGGGCACGCCGATGGGCGAAGCCGGGTTTTGCAAGGTCTGCCACTGGTTGAAACTGGCTTGAATGGAGCCGTTGGGCTGGCTCCAGGTGACCTGGCCTTGCTGCGGCAAGATGCGGGAGGCGCCGATGACGGGGTCCACACCACCGAAATCCTGCCACCAGTTGTTGTCCGAGACGCGCTGCAGGTTCAGGCCGTAGCTCACGCTAGGCGCCAGGACGCCGTTTTGCTGGAACACGCCGGCCCAGCGCTGGCTGCCGCCCGACGCGCTGTCGGACGGCATGTAGTCGATGAAACTGCGGCCGGAGAAACTCGGTTCCAGCCAACGCAGTTCGGCGCTGCCCATGACACCCCGGCGCTGCAGCAGCCTGGGTGTCAGGGTGGCGTCGTAGTTCGGCGCGATGTTCCAGTAATACGGTTGGGCGTAATCCAGGCCATTCTGACTATCCAGGCCGATGGTCGGCGGCAGGAAGCCCGATTTGCGCGCATCGCTCAGCGGGAAACTGGCATAGGGCAGCGGCAGAATGGTGACGCCCTTGAACACCACGCGCCCGTCGCGCGCCACGCCGGTGTTGTCGGCCGAGTCCAACTCCAGGTCGGTGGCCTGCATGAACCAGTCCAGCGGGCTGGCGGTGCAGGTGGTGTAGGTCGCATTCTTGGCCTCGATCCGGTCATGGCTCAGAAACGTCACCACGTCGGCCTGGCCGTGACCTTGTGTGCGATTGAACGCATAGTGCGCCTGTGGCATCTGACCGGTGCCCAGGGCCAGGTTGTATTGCAGGCTGGGGCCGCTGAAGACATTGCCGTCGCGCACGACGCGCACATCGCCCTGCGCATCGATCGCGTCCTGGGCTATGTCGTAGTGCAGGCGCTCGGCCTTGAACACCACGCTGTGCTTGCGCAGTTCCACGTTGCCGCGGGCGTTCATGTCGATGTCGGCCTGGCCAGAAAGCTGGTCGGCCCAGATGAACAGGGGTTCGCGCATCTGCGCCGCTGGGGAAAGCCGTTGCGCCAGATCCAGGCTGGGTGTGAGCTGCAGCGCGTCCGTTTCCCGCTGTGGCGTCGATGATGGCGCTGCGGCTTGGGCCGCTTGCTGCGCCCGGGCCGGCGCCAGTTCCACCAGCGCCAGGCTCACTGCCACCGCGAGCAGCCGCAGGCGCGGCCAGCGCGGCGGGCGAAAGGTGGTCGGTGGGGACTTGGGCACTGCGTGGGGGCGGTTTGGGCCGGCGTGGAATGGATGCGGCAGGACAGGCGACGCGGTTGCTTGGACGCGGGCCGAAGACTGGGGCCGGACGACGGGGGCCGGGACGCTCGCGAGCGAGAAGCGGGCAGCGGGCGCGACCTAAAATCCACGCGGATTATAGGAAGCCATCCCGCTTGCGCGCGCCGCGTGCCCGCGTTGCGCACCGCCCTGTGGACCTCCCCTGCCACACCAACTGCATCCCACCCCCGGTCTTGGGTTGTTGCGTCCATGCCCAGTACCTACACGACCTCGAGCCCCATGCCACAGCCGCAGCCCCTGCAGTCCAAACCCCAGACACCCGTCGCCCCAGAGGATGCCCGTCTGCAAGCCCTCTGCGCATGGCTTGCAGCCGCCCCCGGTGGCCTGCAGGTCGATGTCGCCAGCCTGCAACCGGCCTCCAGCGATGCCAGTTTCCGGCGTTATTTCCGCGTGCAGTTCGCGGCACGGGCTTGCGGCAGTTGCATCGTGATGGACGCGCCGCCGCCGCAGGAAAACATCCGCGCCTTTCTGCAGGTCGACACGCTGCTGCGCGCCGGCGGCATCTCGGCGCCGCAGGTGCTGGCGAGCGATGCGCAGCAGGGTTTCATCCTGCTGTCGGACCTGGGCCGCACCACCTATCTGCAGGCGCTGCAAGACGCGCGCGGCGCCGGCGACCTGCCGCGCTGCCTGGTGCTGATGCTGGACGCGATGGACACACTCGTGCGCCTGCAATCCCTACCCGCCCCCGAACTGCCCGTCTACGACGCGGCGCGGCTGCGCACCGAGTTGGAACTGTTCCCCCGCTGGTATGTCGGCCAGCATTTGGGCGCGACGCTCAGCGCCGATGAGCAGGCCGGGCTCCATGACGTTTTCAATGCCCTGCTGGCCAACAACATGGCGCAGCCGCAAGTGCTGGTGCACCGCGACTATCACAGCCGCAACCTCATGCTGCTGGACGCGCGCCAGGAGCATGGCAACCCCGGTGTGCTCGACTTCCAGGACGCCGTCGTCGGCCCCATCACCTATGACCTCGCCTCGCTCTTGCGCGATGCCTACATCGCCTGGCCCGAAGAGCAGCAGCTCGACTGGGCGATTCGCTACTGGGAGCGCGCGCGCAAGGCCGCCCTGCCGGTGGACGCCGACTTCTCCGCCTTCTACCGCGATTTCGAGTGGATGGGCCTGCAGCGTCACCTCAAGGTGCTGGGCATCTTCGCCCGGCTGTGGCACCGCGACGGCAAGGCGCAATACCTCGACGACCTGCCCATGGTGCTGGCTTACACCCGCGCCACAGCGGCGCGCTACCACGACTTCAACCCCCTGATGCGCCTGCTGGAACGGCTGCAGGGCGTGCGGCCGCGCAGCGCCTACACGTTTTGAGCGACGCGCAAGTTCGGAGTCGCGCCGACGTGTCGAACCACTCCCCATCTTTGCCCGCGCCCGGCCTGCGCGCCCTCATCCTCGCAGCCGGGCGCGGACAGCGCATGCGCCCGCTCACCGACCATGCGCCCAAGCCCTTGCTGGCGCTGGCCGGCAAACCCATCATCACCTGGCAGATCGAGCGCCTGCGCGACGCGGGCATCGTCGATCTGGTCATCAACCTCGGCTGGCTGGGCGCGCACATTCCCGCAGCGCTGGGCGACGGCCGCGCCCTGGGCGTGCACATCGCCTATTCCGAAGAACCCCAGGACGCGTATGAAACCGGCGGCGGCATCGCCACCGCGCTGCCGCTGCTCGGGGGTGCGGGCGCCGCACCGTTCGTGGTGGTGAGCGGCGACATTCATACCGATTTCGACTACGCCCGACTGCACGCCACCGCCGCGCGCATCGCCGCCGCGCCGCACACCACCCTGGCGCATTTCGTCCTCACCGACAACCCGCCGCACCACCCGCAGGGCGACATGGCGCTGGACGCCTCGGGCCGGGTGCAGCGTCACGGCCAGCGGCTCAACTACGGCAATATCGGCGTGTTCCACCCAGCGCTGTTTGCCGATCGGCCGGTACGCCAGGCGTGGAAGCTGTTTCCCTGGATGTTTGCGCAAGTCGACGCCGGTCGTGTCAGCGGCGAACACTATCGCGGCGCCTGGCATAACCTCGGCACACCCGAGCAACTGGCCGCGCTCGACGCGGAGCTGCGTGCCGCCGCGACCAAGCGCTGACCGAACAGGTTTGGAGCCGCAAAGCCACCGAGACGCCACGGCCAAATCCTGCGGATTAAGCTGTCACCAGACTTGATCGAACCACGACTTCGACGCCACACGCTGCGCATCCCGCCCGACCCATGAACACACCCGACCCCCAACTGCTCGCGCGCTGCGCCGAGCGACGCGCCCAACTGGCCGCGCACATGGCGCAAGCCGGGGGCGGCGTGGCCATCGTGCCCACCGCACCCGAAGTCCTGCGCAACCGCGACGCCGACTACCCCTACCGCCACGACAGCTACTTCTATTACCTCACCGGCTTCACCGAGCCGCAAAGCCTGCTGATGCTCACCGTGCAGGCCGACGGCAGCCATCAGGCCACGCTGCTGTGCCGCGAGAAAGACGCCGAGCGCGAAATCTGGGACGGCTTTCGCTACGGCCCCGAGGCGGCGAAGGAGGCCTTCGGCTTCGACGCCGCGCTGCCCATCGTCCAGCGCGATACCGCGCTGCCGCCCTTCCTCGCCGACCGCGCCGCGGTGTGGTGGCCGTTTGCCATCCATCCGGGCTTCGAAACCCAGGTCGAAGGCTGGCTCGCCGCCGTGCGCGCCCAGGCCCGCGCCGGCCGGCGCGCCCCCGCCGCGCAATACGACTTGTGCGCCGTGCTCGACGACATGCGCCTGTTCAAGGACGACTACGAACTCGGCGTGATGCGCCGCGCCGCCGCCATCTCAGCCGAAGGCCACCGTCGCGCCATGCGTCGCGCGGCCGAGGGCACTCGCGTGCCGCCTGCCGAAGGCCTGCGCGAATACCACCTCGAAGCCGAACTGCTGCATGCCTTCCGTGCCGGCGGAGCACAGGCGCCGGCCTATGGCAGCATCGTTGCCGCGGGGGCCAATGCCTGCATCCTGCATTACCGCGCGGCTGACGCCACGCTGTCGCCCGGCAGCCTGTGCCTGATCGATGCCGCCTGCGAGCTCGACGGCTACGCCAGCGACATCACCCGCACCTTCCCCGTCGACGGGCGCTTCAGCGGGCCACAGCGCGCGCTCTACGACATCGTGCTGGAATCACAGCGCGCCGCGCTGGACGCCACGCGCGCCGGCCGGCGCTTCAATGATCCGCACGATGCCGCGTTGCGCGTGCTGGCCCAGGGCCTGCTCGACACCGGGCTGATTGCCCGCGACGCCGCGCCCGACGTCGGCGCCGTGCTCGCCACCGGCGCCTACCGCCGCTTCTACATGCACCGCACCAGCCACTGGATGGGCATGGACGTGCACGACTGCGGCGACTACGCCGAACCGGGCGAAGCGCCGCAGCCGCAGCCTGACGGCAGCCTCAAGTCGGCCTCGCGCGTGTTGCGCCCCGGCATGGTGCTGACCATCGAGCCCGGCCTGTACGTGCGCGCGGCGGACGACCTTCCGGCCGCCTTCCACGACATCGGCATCCGCATCGAGGACGACGTGGTGGTGCGCGCAGGCGGCGCCGCCTGCGAGGTGCTGACCCACGCCGCGCCCAAGACCGTGGCCGAGATCGAAGACCTGATGCGCGCGTGATGACGGGCGAGAACTGCAGCGCCTACGCTCGCGCCATGGCAAAGCCTGCATGCCCTGCCCGCAACTCAACCCCATGGCCGCAATGACCCAGCCCAGCCCTGTACGCACGAGTCATGCGGTCGCTGCGCCGCTGCGCATCGCCATCATCGGCGCCGGGCCGGTGGGTTTGAGCGTGGCGCTGCAACTCCATCCACTCGGCGCCGCGCTCCAGGTCGAGGTGTTCGACGCCCAGCCCGACGCCGCTGCCGCGCTGGACGACCCGCGCGTGCTGGCGCTGTCCGAAGGCAGCCGCCAGTTGCTGGCCGCCGTCGGCGCCTGGCCTGGGCCGGCTGCCACCGCCATCCGCCGCATCCATGTGTCGCAGCTGGCGCCGGGTCTGGCCGCGCTGCCCCGTGTGCTGCTGCAGGCCGACGAATCCGAGTTGCCTGCCCTGGGCTACACCGTGCGCTATGGCGAACTGCTCGCCGCGCTGCAGGCAGCGGCGCTGCACGCCGGCATCCAGGTGCAGTACGGCCAAGCCGTGCGGGCCATGCCGGGCGCCGACGGCGAACCTGTGAACCTCGTCCACCAGGGTGCCGCGGTCATGTCTTCGCAAGACGAAGCCGGGGCAGCCATCCACAATCCCACCGCCACACCGTCAGCGCCAAACCCGGCCGATGCTGCGCCTGCGCCCTCACCATCAGCAGCAGGCGCGAGCCAACCCGCGCCTGCAAGCACGGCACCCCCCTACGACCTCGTCATCCTCGCTGAAGGCGGCGCCTTCCACACCCAGCCGGCACGCGCCATGCGGCGCGACTACGGCCAGCAGGCGCTGGTCGGCCGCGTGCGTTGCGACCGCACGCACGCCGGCCTGGCGGTCGAACGCTTTACCCCGGGCGGTCCTGTGGCGCTACTGCCGCACGGCGCGGACCATGCGCTGGTGTGGTGCGCCCCACCCGCCGAGGCTGAGGCCATCCGGCAGTTGGACGCCGTAGCGCAAATCGCCGCACTGCAAGCCCTGCTGCCCGCCGCCTGCGGCCGTGTGACCGCACTGCACATTGCAGGCGGCTACCCGCTGGGCCTCAACGCCCAATGGCGCACGCGCCAGGGCCGCATCGTGCAGCTCGGCAATGCCGCGCAAACCCTGCACCCGGTCGCCGGCCAGGGCTTGAACCTCGGCCTGCGCGACGCCGCCACCCTGGCGCGCGCGCTTGCCTCTGCTGCGACGGCTACAGCGCGAACCCCTGCCGGCCTCGACACCCTGCTGCGGCGCTACGACCGCAGCCGCCTGCCCGACCGCGCCATGCTCCTCGGCCTCACCGACCTGCTGGCGCGCGGCTTCACCTGGCAGGCCCCCGGCGCCGCTCCCTTGCGCGCCGCCAGCCTCGCCGCCCTCAGCCTGCTGCCACCGCTGCGGCAGCAATTGCAACACCGCATGGTGTTCGGCTGGCGCTGAGGTTCGTGGTTTCGACGTCATCGCTCAGATCACGTTGCAACCCAGATCGTCGCCCTTAGTCCGTCCTGCGGCCATGGCGTTTCACAAAATTACAAATCTCACCCTATTCCCTACATATGCTGTGGATAACCTGCGCTCAACGCTGGAGCGCGATGCCTAGCTCAACATACAGCAGCAGCCAGCTCCGTGCGTTGCCTTGTTATTTTGAAGGCTCTGTTCACGTTAAGTAATAGCGCCTAAAAATCAAGCAGACCCAAAACATGTCCTGTCCGACTGAGGCGTGGTGGTCCTTCATAATGTGGACATGCCCCGAGCACGCGCCATGATCTACCCACTGGCGACAGCCGAAGAGCTGATGGGGGAGCTTGGGAAATCGATCATGCTCACCCGCTCAGTCCGCAAGCTCAGCGTGGAGGACTTGGCCAAGGCCAGCCAGCCAAGCGTCGAGGAGAACGAGAGCGTCGAGTCGGGACAAGGTGGCGATCTCTTGACGTTTTTGCGTATCGCCCAAGTCCTGCACTTCGTCGATGGCCTCATGAAGGCCTGCCAGCCACAGGCAAGCAGCTTGGATGAGATTGATCTGCTGGATGAGTTGATCGAACTGGAAGACATGCAGCGTCTAACGCCGTCCGCAAGCCGGGCTCTCAGCGATCACTGAGCCAATTCCATGGAACTGTTCGGCAAACTTTTCAAGCGAACCCCGCCGCCATGCGCATTAGAGGCGTATGTCTCAAAGCTGACGCCCGGCGCCATGGACAGGCTGATGCAGGGCACCAAGGGAATCTTGAAGATTCCGACAGCCCAAGCCATGACGGTGCTGCTGTTCGCCGGCATGTTCGCCAAGGGCCTGCATGTAAATGGGGACAGACCCCTTTTCCTTCTCAACGCGCATCTGAGATAACCGACCGGCGAGGGTCTGAGTTCGTGCGATATGGCCGTTTGTTCGTTTGACGCAATAAGTCCCTTTTTTCAACCTCGCATAACCCTTCGGTCAACACGAACCGCCTGTAAGCTGCGTTTGCAGGTTCCCTCCGCGGCTGGTGATCTCAATCGTTGGCGTCTCAGGAGACAAATATGTCTGTCCCAAGTAGCCACATCCGCTGTCATGGATGCGAATATCAAGGTTTCATGCAGCATCGACCCTTGACGCTGAGATACATGCTCCCTGACGGCGACACGGTCGACACTGGTCGAGAGTTTGGATGGTGCAGAAACTGCGAAGGAATTCGTGACGTCGAGGGAACACTCGATGTCAACGCAATCAGGAGCGAGCTTGAAACACGGAAGCCAAAGCGCCAGTCGATCTCGAGGCTCTTCAAGAATGCCATCGATCGCGCTCTGGGCGGCAAATCGAACGACGCCCAAGTACAGTTACATGAGCTTGCTAACTTACTTCGCCTAGCAGAGCTGAGGCGTTCGTCGGCACGATGCCTCAGTTGTGGAAAGGAAGATGTCTCCTACGTTGCCTTCGACGAACAAGGAACCTCGTCGAACTTCGTTCATTCATGTGGGGGTCGGCTTTACCGGGTTCCGTCAGATCCGGATGGTCCGCGCTTCTTTTACCGGCCTGAAATTATTCGCCTTGACGTTGAGGGCCACCGGCTCGCCAAGGACGAAAGCTGAAAACCAGCCCAGCGACTCGTATCAGAGAAGCAGAAATGACAGATCGCGTGTTTGAGCACATCAGATCTGGTTGGGTTATGCCCAATCAAGCGCCTTCGCCGACCAATTTCTCCGCTTCACTACGGCGGGCTGGCGGTCGAGGTTGGACATTGGGCATCACAAAACTTCGGGGAATACTGATGGGGTGGTTCGGAAAAAAGAAAGTGCCGTACCAAGGCGTCGTGATTGAGGCTCTGAACAAAGCTTTGGCGATCAGGCTCAAGGCTGAAAAGGCATTCGAGAAATGTTCGGTTAATAACCTTGAGGCAGTTATCGCAATGTTCTGGATAGTCGAACGTTCTTTGCAAGGCCTGCCGAGACCAAAGTTGGAGAAAACTGGCTCCCACCTCATGGAGGAACTACTTGCTTGGCTCAGCGATGACTATTCCCACGATGAAATTTCCCGATTGGTTATCCCAGCTTTCGACAAGCGCTTGAATGAGTATTCCGGATTATTTGTAATTCGAGCTGGTGAAGAGCCACAAGCGCCGCTACTCCGTACCTTCAAGCAAATAGTAGAAAACGTATTTGGTGAGGACGAGGCGCCCATTGCCCAGATTGTGGCTGCACTCCTCATGTGGTGGCAGCCAATTTCAGAGGAGGGTGCGCGAATCACCGCACTTGATAAAATGGGCGAGATTGCTTGGTGAGTCGGCAGCCCAACCGCACAGCGCCGGTGACTTCTACGTGACACAAACCATATTAAATTCAACAAACACAAAGGAAATACATGAAGATGATTTATTTGCTTATTGTATTTATAGCTTCAATCCTTTCCGGCTGCGCTTCTGGGCCAGTTGCGATGGGCGGCGATACATATATGATGACGGACACAGGTGCGTGGTCTTGGAGTTCTGGTGCCGGCCTAAAGGCAGGGCTTTATAGGAATGCCGATAAGTTCTGTGCAGATAGAAGCGAAGTTATGCTCCCCCTGCGTTCTCGCCAAAAGGATGCCAGTTTTAGTAATTTTGGCAATGCTGAACTGCAATTTAAATGTTTACCTAAAGGCGACCCAGCGCTTGCACGTAATCCAGATGGATTGCCTTTTTCCCCAAATGTCACCGTCGAAGTCAAAAATAAATAAAGCCGGTTCAAAGTTGAAGAGCATCCCAAGCCACAGTTTCTGGGGAAACAGAAGATAGTGCAAATCGCTCAATTTTCTGCCGCTGCATTTCGCTCTTGAAATCACCATTCCGCCTTGAGATAAATAATAAATTAACAAATGGGGACAGACCCCCTTTCCTTCCAGATGACCCAAGTGGAAATTGGGATCTTTTATTTTCCAAGTGCCGCTTTTTGAGCATCCTGAAAACGAGGCTGAATGATGCCGAGACTGGCTGTGCTGTCGCTTCTCATCCTCTTGCCGGTCTTCTTGTACTGGATACGTGCACACAACGCCCGCCGGGATGCGATGGTTGCAGGCTGGGCGGCGCAGAACAACTATGCGATTCTCGAGGCCAAGTCGGGCTGGTTTCCTCCACTGGGTCTGATGTGGTCGACCAGCAAGTATCAGGTCGTTGTCCGTGTGCGCATCTACGACCGCGCTGCGCACACGATTCGCAACGGATGGCTGATCCTTGGAAGCTTTTGGTTTGGTCTCCTCGATGCGAACGCCATTGCCATCCGCTGGGATGCGGCGTCATGACCCTTGCCGCAACTGATGGCATCGCGCAGCGCAAGCGCCGCCCGTGAAGGAGTGGGTGCATTCGACATCAGGGCTCGAGTCCCGCTTCGGCGCCTCGACTGCCGCCTCAGTGGATGAGCCGGTGGCGCAGTGCGGGCAGGCTGGTGCGGACTTCGGCGAGGCGCGCCGGGTCGATGGCGGCAAGCACCACGCCCTCGCCCTCGGCCTGCATGGCGAGCACCTCGCCCCAGGGGTCGACGATCATGCTGTGGCCCCAGGTGCGGCGACCGTTGTCATGACGGCCGCCCTGGGCACTGGCCACGACATAAGCCAGGTTTTCGATGGCGCGGGCGCGCAGCAGCACTTCCCAGTGTTTTTCGCCGGTGGTGTGGGTGAACGCGGATGGCACGAGGAAGACGTCGCAAGGGCGGACGGCTCCCGCGGGGGCGGAAAGCTGGCGGTACAACTCCGGGAAGCGCAGGTCGTAGCAGATGGACAGGCCGACGCGCAGGCCGTTGCAGTCGAAGGCGACGGTTTCGCTGCCTGGGGCGATGCTGTCGGCTTCGGCGTAGCGCTCGATGCCGCGCTCGAAGGCGAACAGATGCATCTTGTCGTAGCGCGCGGCTTGCTGGCCCTGCGGGTTGAACACCAGGGTGGTGTTGAGCACGCGCCCGGGGTCGGGGCAGGCCAGGGGCATGGAACCGCCGGCCAGCCACAGGCCATGGCGCTGCGCGGCGTCACGCAAAAAGTGCTGAATGGGGCCGCTGCCGGGCTGTTCGCGCAGCCGCACCTTGTCGGTCTCGTGGGCGCCCATGAGGCAGAAGTATTCGGGCAGCACGGCGAGTTGCGCGCCGCGCCGCGCGGCTTCCTGGATGAGGGCGTCGGCGCGCTGGAGGTTGGTGTCGACCTGGGTGGACGAGACCATCTGGATGGAGGCGATCTGCATGGTGTGTTCCTGGTTCGAAACTGCGTTTGAAGTGTGCCTGCACCGCGCGTGTGGCGTCAGGGGGACGCTGCGCGCGCCGCCGCGCTGGCGGCTGCAGGCGGGGCGCCTGGTACGGCGGGATTGTCCTTGTCGCCGTCGACCTCGTGCACATCGGGCTTGGCCCAGGTGCCGGTGACGCGGTAGCCGTAGGTGAAGGCCTTCATCAGGGGCTTGCGCGCAATCAGCTGGGCGACGAAGGTGCCCAGGCCGATGGCGGGGTTGATCAAGGCATAGGCCAGTGAGGCCGAACCGGCGTTGATCTCGGGCACGACGACCACATAGAGGTTCTGGGTCTCCTGCGCGAGGTTGGCGCTGCCGTCGATGAACACGGTGGCGGGCACGCCGCTCATCTTGAAGTCGTGGGTGGTGGCGATGCCGTCCTGCACCTGCACGTCGGCACCCACCTTGTCGAAGACGAAGCCGGACTCGAACACGTCGCTGAAGTTGAACAGCAGCCGGCGCGGCAGGCTTTGCAGGCTGAGAACGCCCAGCAGCTTGGCGATGCCGGGGTCGGCCTTGAGGAACTGACCCTTGCCGAGTTCGAGACTGAACTGGCCCGACAGGGTTGGGTAATCGGGCGAGAGGGGCGACCCCAGCCAGCTCACCGTGCCCTGCATCGTGCCCTTGCCGCCCTTGAGAAGGCCCGGCTTGCCCAGCCGCGCCAGCAAGGCGCCGGCATCCTGCATCGTGAGCTTGAAGCCAATGGACGTGCGTCGCGGCGCCAGACTGCCCGCGGCCGACGTCGCGCTGGCCGCGCCGACCGCGGTCCAATCGCCCACACCGGTGAGTGTGGCGTCGGGCGAGTCGAGCGCGAAGCGGTCGAGACGCCATTCCCTCACGCCGCCCTGGTCGCGGTTGGTGGCCTGCACTTCCAGCCGGCTGAAGGCGTGGCCGTGGAGATCGACGTTGTCGGCCACCACGTTCAGCGCCGGCATCGTCCGCGGCTGATGCTCGAGCATGCGCTCGACGTCCGGATCGTCGTTCTTCGGCAGACTCAAATGCGTGAGACGGGCGGTGATGCTGCCGGGCGTGTCGCCCTGTCCCATCTGCCAGGCCACCGCGCCCGCGACCTGCCGGCTGGCAAGGTTCGCCTGCCACAGCGAACCGCTGCGTGTGGCGCCCAGCACGACGTTGTCGAACACGCGGCCGGACACAGTCAGGCGGCCCACCCGCAGGGCCAGGGTTTGCGGCAGGTAGGCCGACACATCGGCGCCTGTGACCTGGCCGCTGAGGGCCGCTTGCGCGCTACCCGAGGTCGCAAGGGCCCGCTGCCAGGCATCCACATCCAGCAGCGGCAGCACCACGCTGGCCTGGACCCCGCTGGCGGGCTGTGCCAGCTCAGCCTGCGGGCCGAGGGCAATGCCGCCGCTCTGCAATAAGGCGCCCAGTGGCGTGATGTTGCGCACGAAGCGCGCGCGCAGATCGCCGCCGAGGTCGATGCGCCAGAGGCTTTGCACCGCGCCCTGCGCCGCGGCAGCAGTCGTGTCGGTGCTCTGGCTGAATTGGAGCGTATCGATCGCATCGGCCGGCTTGCCCAAGGGGGGCGGCAGGTCGATGGCCATGCCCATCAGGCTGCTTTGCAGTTGCACCAGCGGTTGCAAACCCTGCGCGGTGTGCGCCACCTGGATCTGGGCGTTGTAGCGCGCTTGCCCCTGCAGGTGGCGCAGCAGGTCGGACCATTGCGCCAGCCGTGGCGCGGCCTGCAAGGCCTGCGACGTGGCGGTTCCGTTGGCGACGAGGGCCAGCGCCTGGCCATTGTCCTGGCCTCCGCTCAACTGTAGCGGCCCGCCGAGGAAATTCTGTGCCGTGAGCTGCAGCTTGAAGCCGCTTTCGGTGAAGTTCACATGCCCGCGCACGCCCTCGAAAGGCGGCAGGCTGGGCAGGTAATCCACCTGGTCGCCCTGCAACCTGAGCTGGCCGCTGACGCTGGCCTGCTGCATGTCATGCAAGGGCAATTGCAACGCCAGATCGAGCTGCACCGGGCCGCTGGCCTGCGCCTGGCCGAGGGCGTGCCCGAGCATGGCGTCGAGCGGGCTTTCGCGCACGTAGCGCAAGGCATCGGCGGCTTGCGCCTGAACTTGACCGTTTGCGCTCAGCACCGGTTTGGCAAAGTCGGGCAGGCTGAGCTTCACCTGCTGCAGGCTGGCGCCGTCAACCCGGGCCGAAACACCCGCGGCCTGCAGACTGTTGCCGGTGAATTCCAGCAGGCCGTTGATGTGGCTGAACACGGGCCACTGGGCATTGGCGCGCACCGTGTCGGCCTGCGCCTGCTCGCCCCTGGGGAGGATGTGCAGCGGCGCGGCGTTGAACGCGCCGTTGTCGATGCGCGCCTTGACGCTGAAGCTGCCCGAGCTGCCCGGCTTGTTGAAGGGAAAGTCGGCCAGCGGGCCGTGCACGGCGAAACGCACGTCGCGCGAACTGCCGCCGGCAATCGCCGAGCGCAGGAAGTCGCGCGTCGCCTCAGGGATGCCCAGCGGCAGGTAAGCGGGCACGGCGCGGGCGTCGGCGTGGGTGAGTTGCGCGTTCAGGTCGAGCCGACCGGGGCCATGCGCCTGGGTGGTGTAGCGGAAGCTGGCGCTGCCGGCGGCGCCGGGTGTCGCCAGTTGCAGACGCGCGGTCTGCACGGTCCATCGCCCGTCGGGCTGGCGGCTCCAGCTCAGCCGGGTGGTGAGTTGCTGCACGCTGAATCGCGGCGCCTCGAAAACGGCGGGCAGGGCGATGCTGCCCTGCTGCAGGCGCAGATCGGCCTGGCCGCCGTTCTGGTCGGCCTGGACGCTGCCGCTCAAACCCTCGATGCCGGGCAAGGCGCGCGGCAAACCACTGGTCTGGGCGGCAACCGTGCCTGCGGTGGCGCCGTCCGGCGCTCCGACGACGGACGGCTGGTCCGGCGCCGCGCCGGTTGCGGGCGCCTGTGCCGGGCTGTTCCAACCCAGGCCGTTGAAACGGGCTTGCATGGTGTAGTTCGCCGGCACTGCAGCGGCTGCGGCGCCGGGCAGGTCCTGCCAGTTGAGCTTGAGCCGATCGATGCGGCCGCGTGGCTGCAGTTGCTCCAGGCGCGCATGCCATGCGGCAGGCAGTGGCAGGTGCTGCGCCACGGCCGACAGTGCCTCGAGTTCCAGTGCGCCCGTGGTGAGGCTGCCGCTGGCACCCTGGCGGGGCGGATGCTGCAGCCGCAGGCTGGCGTCCACCGCGGGAAAGCGCTGGCCTTGCGCCGTGGTGAACTGCAACCCGGCCACACCGAGTTGCAGTCCGCCAGTCAACGGCTCGCCGCGGATGCGCCCGCGCACCTCCGTCAGCGCAAGCGGCGGCAGCGCCGGGTTGAGTTGGGCCTGGACGTTGCGCATGGCGACGTCGGCCGTGACCTGCCCCAGGCTGAATTGCGGGCCGATGTCCACCCAGGCGCGCAGCATCCCGGTGCCGCCTTGCACCTGCAGCGGCAGTGGCAGGTAGCGCGCCAATTGGCCGAGATCGACGCGCGGCATGCCGGCCCAGAGCGTGCCTTGCCAGCGCGCCAGGTCGCCCGTGTGACGCAGGAAAAATGGCTGGCGAAAATCGGCCTTGACCTCGAAAGGCGCCGCCAGCCCCGGCGGCGGCGTGGCCGTGAGCGCGGCACGGTGGTGCAGCAGGCCATTGCTCAGCTCCAGATTGACGTCACGCAGCACCAGGGGTGGGGCGCCGCGCGCCTGATCGGTCCAGGTGATCCGGCTGTGCTGGATCAGGATCTGGTCCTGCTTGAACAACCAGTCGGCGAAGCGTTGGCCCGCGCCGCTGCCCGTGGTGTTCAGGTTGAAGCTGATGCCGCCGACGTCGAGGTGGCTCGCATCCGGGCGGGTGATGCCGAGTTGTGCGCCGCGAATGACCAGTTGATCAAAACTCAGTTGCAACCGCGGCAGACTTTTCCAGGAGGGCAGGGCCTCCACCGAGGCGAATTGCAAGGCCGGCCGGCCCTGGGGATTGTCGATCACCAGATTGCGCAGTGACAGTGTCGGCAACAGCCCGGTCCACCGGCTCTGCACCGCCCCAATGTGCACCGGCAGGCCGAGCGCGCGGCTGCTGGCCTGTTCCATCCACGGGATGAATTCCTGGGCGTTGGGCAGCACCGCGTAACGCAGGGTCAGCAGCCCCACGGCCAGCAACAGATAGCTGATGACCACCAGGGCAATGGCGGCTTCCAGCAGGCGGGTGGCCAGTTTGAGGGAGATGTGCAGGGCGGACACGGGCCGTTCTCGATTCGGGTGGCGTCGCCATCGTGACATGGATTGCGCACCACGATGGGCCATGGTAGTGAACGCGTCAGCCCGGGCTGCGCGCACTGGTTTGTCGCCACATTGCCGCGTTGCGCGGATGGCATGCGACATCCACGCAACACTGCTGCGCCGGAGCAAGACCCAACTGCAGCAATGGGCGCGCCGCTGCAATATGCTGCGGCCCATCAAGCCATTCGCTTGGCTTGGGCCCTCTGGTCCAACCCGTTCATGCAACTCGACGCGTTCTCCCGTTTTCACCGCCGCCACGCCACCCGCCTGGACGATGTTCTCGGCTTGTGGCCGGCCGGCTTGCCGAGCCGGGCCGAGATCGACGCCGCCATTAGCGCCCTCCAGCCGCGGCAACCCCTGGCCGCCGCGCTGCGCCGCGTGCGCAATGCGCTGATGCTGCGACTCATCGAGCAGGACGTGATCCACGACGCGCCGCTTGCCGCCGTGTGCCGCTGCATCACCGACATGGCCGAAAGCGCCATCGCCCACGCCCTGCAGCACGCCCGCACCGAACTCGAGCCCCGCCACGGCACACCGCGCACGCCCGAGGGCGCAGTGGCACAGTGCCTGGTGGTGGGCATGGGCAAGCTGGGCGGGGCCGAACTCAATGTCTCGTCGGACATCGACCTGGTGTTCGTCTACGACCTCGACGGCGAGTCCGACGGCCCGGTGCCGCTGTCGAATTTCGACTACTTCGCGCAACTCGTGCGCCGCGTCGTGCCACTGCTCGCGGACCCGACAGCCGACGGCTTCGTCTTCCGTGTCGACACGCGCCTGCGGCCCAATGGCGACAGTGGCCCGCCGGTGGTCAGCCTGGCCATGCTGGAAGAATATTTCCAGGTGCAGGGGCGCGAGTGGGAGCGCTTCGCCTGGCTCAAGAGCCGCGTGGTCTCGCCAGTTGCGAGCAGCCAGGCGCAAGTCGCCTCGCATGCGCTCGAAGCCGTGGTCGAGCCCTTCGTGTGGCGCCGCTATCTCGACTTCGCCATGCTCGAAGCCCTGCGCAGCCTGCACCGGCAGATTCGCGTCGAGGCGAGCAAGCGCGCCGCCGCGCGTCCCGACAAGGCCAATGATGTCAAGCTCGGACGCGGCGGTATCCGCGAAATCGAATTCATCGTGCAACTGCTGCAGGTGGTGCGCGGCGGCCGGCAGCCGCAGATTCGTTGCCGCAACACCCTGCAAGCGCTGTCACTGCTGGTGGAGGCCGGACTGCTGCAGGCCGACACCAGCTCGCGTCTCGCCGAAAGCTACACCTTCCTGCGCCGGCTGGAACACCGCATCCAGTACCTGGACGACGCCCAGACCCACAGCCTGCCGACCGACGACACCGATCTCGATCATCTCGCCCAGGCCATGGGCCGGTCCTTGCTGACCTTGCATCCTCAAGTCAAACGTCCGACCTGCGGACTGCTGCGCGAGCTTGACGCGGTGCGCGAATTCGTCGCCGGTGAGTTCGATGCCCTGTTGCATGCCGGACCACGCTGCGTCGGCTGTAAAAAGCCGGCAGACTCGCTCGATGCGCTGCGCCACAGCCTTGCCAAATCGGGACTTGCCGGCGAGGCCAGCCACGCGCGGCTGAAGGCGCTGGAACATTCGCCGCGCTACACGGCGCTGACCGACGCCGGACGCGGGCGGATGCTGCGGGTGATCGAGCGCGGCGTCGCCATCGCCGCCAGCAGCCGCGACCCCGACCTGACGCTGGCGCGCCTGCTCGACGTGTTGGAGGCCATTGGCCGGCGCGAAACCTACCTCGCCTTCTTCGCCGAGCAACCGCAAGCCTTGACCCGCCTCATCAGCGTGCTCGACGCCTCGAGTTGGGCGGCCGACTACATCAAGCGCAACCCCATGGTGGTGGACGAGCTGCTCGACGCGCCACGCGAGCGCTTCAGCGTGAACGCCTGCATCGCCGACTTCGAGCAGCAACGCGCGCGCCTGCTCAAGCGCACGGCCTGGGATGCGGGCGAAGGGCTGGACATCATCCGCCGCGTCTTTCACACCGAACTCTTCCGCACCCTGGTGCGCGACCTCTCCGGTCAGCTTACTGTCGAGCAGGTGGCCGACGACCTCTCCGCCCTGGCTGATGCCAGCATCGACCAGGCCATCCACTGGTGCTGGAACGAGTTGCCCCAGCGCCACCGTGAGCAACCCGCTTTCGCCGTCATCGCCTACGGCAAGCTCGGCGGCAAGGAATTGGGTTACGGCAGCGACCTCGACCTCGTGTTCCTGTTCGACGACCCTCACACCGAAGCGCCCGAACGCTACGGCGCCTTCGCCCGCAAACTCGTGTGGTGGCTCACCGCCACGACCGCAGCCGGCGACTTGTTCGAGATCGACACCCGGCTGCGTCCCAACGGCAACGCCGGCCTGCTGGTGACCACGCTCGACGCCTTCGCCGCCTACCAACTCGGTCGCGGCGGCAACACCGCCTGGACCTGGGAGCATCAAGCCTTGACACGTGCGCGCTGCTGCGCCGGCGATGCCACCATCGGCGCACGTTTCGAGGCCATTCGCGAACAGGTTCTGCGCATGCCGCGCGACGCCACGGCGCTGCAGCGCGAAATCATCGCCATGCGCCGCAAGGTGGCCGATGGCCACCCCAATCGCACGGCACTGTTCGACCTCAAGCACGACGAAGGTGGCATGGTCGATGTCGAGTTCGCCGTGCAGGCGCTGGTGCTCGAGCACGCCTGCGCACATGCCGAACTGGTGGCGGACATCGGCAATATTGCGCTGCTGCAGCGGATCGAGGCGCTGGGCTTGCTGCCCGCCGGGGTCGGCCAGGCTGCGGCCGACGCCTACCGCCAACTGCGCAAATTGCAGCATCAGGCGCGCCTGAGCGGCGCCCTGCATGCGGCCCATGTGCTGCCCGAAGTGGTGGGCCGCGAACGCACAGCGGTACGCGCGCTCACGGCGGCGGTGTTCGGTGCGACGCCCGCCGGCGAGCAGTTGCCCGAACAACAACAACCAGGGTACCTTGCCGCCCCGACGCTGCACGCCTGAACGGGGCCTGCAAAGCGACCACTTTGCTACGATGCGCTGATGAACAGTTTGACTGAACTTCGCCGCCACGGCGGCATCGTCGCCGACACTGCCGAGTACCTGCAACTGCCCCGGTTGCAGCCCCAGGACGCCACCACCAACCCCAGCTTGGTACTGCGTGCCGTGCGACTTGCGGACTACGCGCACATGCTCCATGCCCAGGAGGTGGCAGAGGCCGTGCGTCACGACCCCGACTTAGCGATGGACCGCTTGCTGGTGCGCTTCGGCTGCGAGATCCTGCAGCGCGTCCCCGGGCGCGTCTCCACCGAGATCGACGCCAGGCTGTCGCATGAGACCCAGGCCACGTTGGCGCGCGCGCGCCGCATCATCGCGCTCTACGCCGCCAATGGCGTGGCGCGCGAGCGGGTGCTGATCAAAATCGCCACCACTTGGGAAGGCATCGAGGCGGCCCGGCTGCTGGCGGCCGAGGGTATCGCCTGCAACATGACCCTGCTGTTTTCCTTCGCCCAGGCGCGCGCCTGCGCCGCCGTCGGGGTGCAACTCATCTCGCCCTTCGTCGGCCGCATCACCGACTGGTATCGCCAGCAGGCCGGTCCCGCTTGGAACGCCGAGGCCATGCGTGGGCCGAACGACCCCGGGGTGAAGGCGCTACTGCGTATCTGGCGTTTCTACAAGGCCCGCGGCATCGCCACGGAGGTGATGGGCGCGAGTTTTCGCGAAACAGCGCAGATCGCCGCCATCGCCGGCTGCGATCTGCTCACCGTGTCACCGGCCCTGCTGGACGCGCTGGTCGAATCCACCGTGCCCATGCCACGGCAACTCGATCCGCGCAACGCCGGCGCCCCGGAAGATGACGCGCCACTGCCACTGACCCAAGCCCAGTTCGCCGTCGCGCTTGGCGCCGACCCGATGAGCAGCGCCAAGCTCGCGGAAGGCATCGCGCAGTTCAGCGCCGACACGGTCACGCTGCTGGACTTGTTGCGGGCCTGAGCCTGGCGCGCACGATCTGCGCGCACCCCGCAGATCCATGGCGTCCCTCTACATGGCCCGCTTGTTCCTGCCCGGGCCGCTATCGGCCGGCTCGCTCGATTTGCCGCGTGACGTCGTGCGCCACGTACAAGCTCTGCGCCTGCGTGTCGGCGACGATCTCACCGTGTTCGACGGTCTCGGTGGTGAGTGGCAGAGTGTCCTGGTCAGCCCGCCACCTGCGGCGCGCGTCGAGCTTCTGCGTCATGTCGCGGTCGAGCGTGAACTGCCTTCCCGTGTGACCCTGGCCGTGGGCATGCCGGCCAACGAGCGCATGGACTGGTTGATCGAAAAAGCCACCGAACTCGGCGCCGCGCAAGTGCAACCGCTGATGACCGCGCGGTCGGTGCTGCGACTCGACGGCGAGCGCGCCGCACGCCGTGCCGCCCACTGGCAGGCCGTGGCGCAAGCGGCCTGCGAGCAATGCGGCCGCAACCGCTTGCCGCACATCGCCCCACCCCTGCGCCTGGACGCCTGGTTGGCTGGGCTGCCAGCAGCAGGCGACGGTTCTGGCGCTGCTGGACGCTGCCTGCTGGCGGCCCCCGGCGATGGCCAGGCCCTGCCCTTCGCCACCTGGGCCGCAGGGTTGACAAGCAGCCAGAACCTGCTGGCGCTCAGTGGCCCCGAGGGCGGACTGGACCCCGACGAAATCGCGTGGGCGCAAAGCGCGGGTTTTGTCGCCGTCAGCCTCGGGCCACGGGTTTTGCGCGCTGAAACGGCGCCGCTGGCGCTGCTGGCGGCATGGGCAAGTCGAGCTCCGCTGGACTGATTGCGGGCGGTGCGGCCGGCTCCAGGGAGGCCGGCGATCCTTGCGGCTGCATGCTGCCGAACTCGCGCGCGAGGTAAGTCTCGCCATGCTCCAGCACGAAATAGCGAAAGGCTTCGGCCGAAGGCGAAAGCATTTTGCTCGAGGTATTGACCACATGCCAGCGCCGCACCAGCGGCAGGCCCTCCAGGTCGGGCACACCGATCATGCTGGTGCGCAGTTCCATGCCGATGCTGTGCAGCGACAGGAAGCTGATGCCCATGCCCGACATCACCGTCTGCTTGATGGTCTCGTTGCTCGCCAACTCCATCTCGGTGCGAATGTCCACCCGGTATTCCCGCAGGTATTCCTCCATTGCGGCGCGCGTGCCCGAGCCGCTCTCGCGAATGATGAAACCATAATTGGCCAGCGTGCTGGCCGGGCTCTGCTCACCGAACATCAGTGGATGGTCGGGCGCGCAGACGATGCCCAGCGGGTGCGCCGCGAACGGCTCGGCCCGGGTCGCGATTTCGCGCGGCGGCCGGCCCATGATGGCCAGGTCCAGGTCATTGCGCTGCATCTGCGCCACCAGCTGCTCGCGATTGCCCACCACCAGCCGCGCCTCGATATGCGGATGCTCTTCGCGAAACAGCTTGAGCAGGCGCGGCACGAAATATTTCGCCGTGCTCACCATGCCGATGGTCAGCCGGCCCGACTCCAGGCCGCGGAATCGGGCCAGCGCGTCCTCGGCGTCCTTCAGGGTCGACAGCATGCGCCGCGCGTACACCAACAGGTATTCTCCAGTCATGGTGAGGCTGACGGATTTGCCGTTGCGCTCGAACAGCGGCAGACCAACCTGCAGCTCCAGATCGCGGATCTGCATGGAAATGGCCGGCGGCGTCAGATGCAGGTCTTTCGCCGCCTTGCCGAAATTGAGGTGGCGGGCCGCGGCCACAAACACACGCAACTGGCGCAGGGTGATGTTTTTCATCAGAAATCCTGAATTGAGAATCAAGAAATTGTGAATTTACCTTAAGTCATTGCAGGCTTATAGTTGTTGACACGGCTGTTGCACCCAAAACAGCGGCAATCTGAAGGCATCCGGGCAGCGCTCAAAACATGAAGCCGCGCCCGAACCGTTGTGAACGGGCTCAAAGGGCAACCAATGGGCTTTTACCGCAGTCGCTGTGTTCTGTTCATGCGAGTCTCCGTTAATTCTGACTGCGGGTTTTTTCAAGGGCCCCGAATCCCCGGCCATCTCACGACGAGGCGGCTCATGGCCTTTGAAAAAGCCGTTCGGAGCCGACCGCGTTCAGGGGCGTCAGCCGTCGGGCTCTCGCTGGATCGTCGGGCGCAGAACTGGAGACGAACAAGGCAACACCCAACGACCGGCAACGATCCAGCCAGGAGGATTGCACCGGCCCAGGCCACGAACCATGCCCCGCAACCGGTCGCGCCAAGTTGGGCGTGCCTTGTGCGGCCTCACGGATCCGCGGGAAACCGCGGGATCGAACCACGACGGGCCCTGCCAACCCGAGACGAACCTGGAGTCCCACCATGCAGCAAGGCCGCACCACCATTTCCAAATTCCTCATCGAGCAGCTCCGCGGCGCTGAGGACCAGGCCGATCTGGCCGCCTTGCTGATCGACGTCACCGCCGCGGTCAAGGCCATCGCCTCGATGACGGCCAAGGGAGCTCTGGGCGGCTTCCTGGGCTCGCTGAGCAGCGAGAACGTGCAAGGCGAAGTGCAGAAGAAGCTCGACGTGTTGTCGAACGATGCCATGATCCAGTCCTGTGAATGGGGCGGTCTGGTGGCGGGCATGGCCTCCGAGGAAATGGACGATCCCTACACCCTGCCCAAGGAGTTCGAGCGCGGCCCCTACATGCTGGTGTTCGATCCGCTCGATGGCTCCTCGAACATCGATGTCAATGTCTCGGTCGGCACGATTTTCTCGGTGCTGCGCCACACCCGGATCGGCGATCCCACCGTGGCCGATTACCTCCGCCCCGGGACGGAGCAGGTGGCTGCCGGCTACGCCATCTACGGCCCCTCGACCATGATGGTCATCACTGTGGGCAAGGGCACGCACGGCTTCACCCTCGACCGCGAAATCGGCAATTTCGTCCTCACCCATCCCAACCTCTGGATTCCCGAGGACACCAATGAGTACGCCATCAACAGCAGCAACGAGCGATTCTGGGAGCCGCCGGTGCAGCGCTATGTGGCCGAATGCAAGGCCGGCAAGACCGGCGATCGCGGCCGCGACTTCAACACCCGCTGGATTGCCTCGATGGTGGCCGATGTGCACCGCATCCTGATGCGCGGCGGCATTTTCATGTATCCCAAAGACGCGAAAGATCCGGGCAAGCCGGGACGCCTGCGCCTGATGTACGAGGCCAACCCCATCGGCTTCATCATTGAACAGGCAGGCGGCGCCGCGTCCACCGGGCGCGAACGCATTCTCGACGTGCAACCCAGCGCACTGCACCAGCGCGTGCCGGTGATGCTGGGCTCCAGGAACGAGATCGAGCGTCTGGTGCGCTATCACCGCGAATACGATTGCGGTGCTGACAAACCCTTTGCGTCTCCGCTGTTCAAGGACCGCTCGCTCTACAGCAGCGACGACGTGCGGGTCTGATCCGGCTGCCTCCCACGGCATCCGTCATTCAACCCGTTGCCCAAACCGGCCCAGACCGCAGACCACCACTTCCGTCCGCCCACATTCCGGCTGGCGCGGGCTGCCCTGCGGCTTTCCAGATTTTTCTCTTCTCCACCCACGCCATGTCAGCCAAACACCCCATCATTGCCATCACGGGCTCGTCGGGAGCCGGCACCACCACGGTGATGCGCAGCTTCCAGCACATTTTCCGCCGCGAGAAGCTCACCGCACAGATCATCGAGGGGGACTCCTTCCACAAGTTCAACCGGATGGAGATGCGCGAGGAGATGAAAAGCCGGGAGGCCGCCGGCAATCTCAATTTCAGCCATTTCGGACCTGACGCCAACCTGTTGGGCGAACTGGAAGGTTTGTTCAAGACCTATGGCGCGACAGGCAGCGGCAAGGTGCGAAAATATATCCATGACGCAGCCGAGGCGACCGAATACGGGGTCGAGGCGGGCAACTTCACCGATTGGAAAGACATTGCGCAAGGTTCCGATCTGATGTTCTACGAAGGCTTGCATGGCGGCTACGCCGACGGCACCATCGACGTGGCCAAGCAGGTCGATCTGTTGGTGGGCGTGGTGCCCATCATCAACCTGGAGTGGGTGCAAAAACTCCACCGTGATCAGGTCCAACGCGGCTATTCGCAGGAAGCGGTGATGGACACCATCCTGCGCCGCATGCCGGATTACATCTACCACATCACGCCCCAGTTTTCACGCACCCATGTGAACTTCCAGCGCGTGCCCACGGTGGATACATCCAACCCTTTTATTGCCAAAGACATCCCCTCCCTGGACGAGAGCATGGTGGTGATTCGCTTCGCCGATCCGCACGGCATCGACTTCCCTTATCTCATTTCCATGCTGCACGACTCCTGGATGACCCGCCCCAACACCCTGGTGGTGCCCGGCGGCAAGATGGGCCTGGCGATGCAGCTGATTTTCACCCCCATGATCCTGCGCCTGATGGACATCAAGCGCCGCGCTGGCTGAAACGCCGGCATGCTCAACGCCCCCTTCGCGAGAACTCCCATGAACGCGCACAACGAACTGTTCCCCGTCATCGACCCGACCCAGCGTCGCCGTCTGGCCAACGCCATCCGCTTCCTCGCCATCGACGGCGTCGAGGCGGCCACATGCGGCCACCCTGGCGCCCCCATGGGCATGGCCGACATTGCCGAGGTGCTGTGGCGCAACCACATGCACCACAACCCGGCCAACCCGCACTGGCCCGACCGCGACCGCTTCGTGCTGTCCAACGGCCACGGCTCGATGCTGATCTACGCCCTGCTGCATCTCACCGGCTACGACTTGCCCATCGGTGAGCTCAAGCGTTTCCGCCAACTGCACAGCAAGACCCCGGGGCACCCCGAAGTCGGCTACACCCCCGGTGTGGAAACCACCACCGGGCCGCTGGGCCAGGGCCTGGCCAATGCCGTGGGCATGGCCTTGGCCGAGCAGATGCTGGCGCGCAAGTTCAACCAGCCGGGACATGAGATCGTCAACCACCACACCTATGTGTTCCTGGGTGACGGCTGCCTGATGGAGGGCATCAGCCACGAGGTGTGCTCGCTCGCCGGCACGCTCAAGCTGAACAAGCTCATCGCCTATTACGACGACAACGGCATTTCGATCGACGGCCATGTCGAGCATTGGTTCACCGACAACACCGCGCTGCGCTTCCAGTCTTACGGCTGGAACGTGATCGGCCCGATCGACGGCCACGACGCACTGGCGGTGGAGCGCGCCACCGCCGAGGCCAAGACCAGCGGCGACAAGCCCACCCTCATCATCTGCCGCACCACGATCGGCTGGGGCTCACCCCACAAGGCCGGTACCCACGACGCGCATGGCACAGCGCTGGGCAGCGCCGAAGCCGAGGCCACGCGCAAGGCGCTGGGCTGGGAGTACGGGCCGTTCGAGATCCCGCAGGACATCTACGATGCCTGGAACGCCAAGATCCACGGCGCCAAGCTGGAGGCCGACTGGAACCAACGCTTCGCCGCCTACGCGAAAGCCCATCCGTCCCTTGCCGCCGAATACAGGCGCCGCATGGCCGGTGACCTGCCCGCCAACTGGGCCGAGACGGTGCAGACCCTCTACACCAGGGCCCGTGCCGTGACCGCGCCCACCGCCACGCGCAAGTCGTCGCAGATCGCGCTCGAAACTCTGGTTCCCGCATTGCCCGGCATGTTCGGCGGCTCGGCCGACCTCACCGGCTCCAACCTCACCGCGGTGAAAGACTCCAAGCCCTGGGCCCATGCCAAGAGCGGCGAGGTGGTGAACTACCTGTCGTACGGCGTGCGCGAATTCGGCATGACGGCGATGATGAACGGCATGGCGCTGCACATGGGCTTCCTGCCCTACGGCGGCACCTTCCTGATGTTCTCCGACTACGCCCGCAACGCCGTGCGCATGAGCGCGCTGATGAAGCAGCGCGTGGTGCATGTGTTCTCGCACGACTCCATTGGCCTGGGCGAAGACGGCCCCACCCACCAAGCGGTGGAGCAGGCACCGAGTTTGCGCATGATTCCGAACCTCGATGTCTGGCGTCCGGGCGACGTGCTCGAAACCGCCGTGGCCTGGAGATGCGCCGTCGAGCGCATGACCGGACCGAGCGCCTTGCTGTTGTCGCGCCAGAATGTGATGTCGAGTCCGCACCCCGAAGGCGCCGAGGCCCACATCGCGCGTGGTGGTTACATCCTGGCCGAAGCCTCCAGCAAACCCCAAGTGGTGCTGATCGGCACCGGCTCGGAAGTGGAGATCGCGCTCAAGGCGCAGAAGCTGCTGGAGGCCGCTGGCGTGGCCGCCCGCGTGGTGTCCATGCCCTGCACCGCCGCCTTCGACCGCCAGGACGAGGCCTACCGCAACACCGTGCTGCCGCTGTTCGTGCCGCGTGTCGCGGTGGAAGCGGCACAGCCCGACTTCTGGCGCAAGTACGTCGGCCTGTCCGGCGGCGTGGTCGGCATCGCCACCTTCGGCGAATCGGCCCCGGCGTCCGATCTGTACAAGCACTTCAAGATCACCCCCGAGCACACCGCCGACGTGGCCCAGGCCGTACTGCGCATGCACGCCGCGCGGCACGAGTCGGAAGACGGCAATGTCGTGCGCTCGATGAATTGAGCGGCGAGCACGGACCATGTTCGATCTGGTGATGTTCGATCTCGACGGCACGCTGGTGCAGACCGCGCCGGAGATTGCCGATGCCGTCAACGACCTGCTGCGCGAGCAATCCCTGCCCGAAGTGGCCGAGGATTTGATCGCCACCTGGATCGGCCACGGCACTCGCGAGCTGATGACCCAGGCCTACGCCCATGCCACGCAACTCGACACCGGCACCTTGCGCCGCACCGGCACCATGGATCGGCTCATGCCGCGCTTCACCGTGTTCTACGAACAACGCTGCGGCACCCGCAGCCGGCTGTATCCGCAGGTGCTGGAGGCGCTGCGCACGCTGCGCCAGACCGAGGTGCGCATGGCGGTGGTCACCAACAAGGAACAGCGTTTCACCAACACCGTGCTGATGGCCCACCAGATTCGCCCGTTCTTCGACATGGTGATTGCCGGCGACACCCTGGCCAGCAAGAAGCCCAATCCGCTGCCGGTGCGCTACTGCCTCGACGCGTTCAAGGTGCCGGCAAGCCGCGCCCTGTTCGTCGGCGATTCGCAGATCGACGTCGACACTGCACGCGCCGCCGGCGTCGCCGTCTGGGCCGTACCCTATGGCTACAACCTCGGCAACCCCATCGCCCAGGCTGAGCCAGACCGTGTCATCCCGACCCTCGCCGCCGTGGCTGAAGCCGTGGCCAGCGCACCGCAACGCTGCCTGGCCTGAGTCAGCGCACCATTTCCCGCGTCCTTCCCGCGCTCTCGATACCACCGTCTCCCCCTCCCAACCTTCCCCCATCCAGCCAGGAGTATTTCGATGACCATTCGCGTTGCCATCAATGGTTTTGGCCGCATCGGACGCATGGCGTTCCGTGCCATCGCGCAAGAAGCCGAGTTCAGCGATCTTGAAATCGTCGCCATCAACGACCTGCTCGAACCCGGCTATCTGGCCTACATGCTCGAGTTCGACTCGGTGCACGGCCGCTTCGACGGCACCATCGCGGTCGATGGCAGCCATCTGGTGGTCAACGGCAAGACGATCCGCCTCACTGCCGAGCGCGATCCCGCCAACCTGAAGTGGGACGAGGTCAAGGCCGATGTCGTGATCGAGGCCACCGGCTTCTTCCTCACACTCGACACCTGCCAGAAGCACATCGACGCCGGCGCCAAGAAGGTGGTGCAGTCGGCCCCGTCGAAAGACGCCACGCCCATGTTCGTCTACGGCGTGAACCACGCCAGATACGCCGGTGAAGCCATCGTTTCCGCTGCCTCCTGCACCACCAACTGCCTGGCCCCGGTGGCCAAGGTGCTGAACGACAGCTTCGGCATCAAGCGCGGCCTGATGACCACGGTGCACGCCGCCACCGCGACGCAGAAAACCGTGGACGGCCCATCGAGCAAGGACTGGCGTGGCGGTCGCGGCATTCTGGAAAACATCATTCCGTCCAGCACCGGCGCGGCCAAGGCCGTGGGCGTGGTGCTGCCGGAACTCAATAAAAAGCTCACCGGCATGGCCTTCCGCGTGCCCACCTCCGACGTCTCGGTGGTCGACCTGACCGTCGAGTTGAACCGGGAGACCAGCTATGCCGACATCTGCAAGGCGATGCAGGCGGCGTCCGACGGCCCGCTCAAGGGCGTGCTCGGCTACACCAGCGAGAAGGTGGTATCCACCGACTTCCGCGGCTGCTCCATGCCGTCGATTTTCGATGCCGAGGCCGGCATCGCGCTCGACTCCACCTTCGTCAAGGTCGTGGCCTGGTACGACAACGAATACGGCTACACCTGCAACATGTTGCGCTTCGTCAAGCATGTCGCTTCCCACTGATCTGCGCCGGCGCGGCCGCACGCCGCGGCGCGCGGCCGCCTTCGTGACCCCCGAGAAGCAGCCCCATGCACATCCTGACCTTTGAAGAAGTCTGTCAGCGCGGCCTCGCCCAAGACAAGCGCGTGTTCATACGCGCCGATCTGAACGTGCCGCTGAACGAGCACGGCGCCATCAGCGAAGACACCCGCGTGCGCGCATCCGTGCCGGCCATCCGCATGGCGCTGAACGCAGGCGCCGCCGTGATGGTCACCTCCCACCTGGGGCGCCCGACCGAGGGCGAGTTCAAACCCGAGGACTCGCTGGCCCCGGTGGCCAAGCGCCTGTCCGAGCTGCTGGGCCGCCCCGTCCCCCTGGTGCGGAACTGGGTGGACGGCGGCTTCGAGTTGCGCCCCGGCGAAGTGGTGCTGTTGGAGAACTGCCGCCTGAACAAAGGCGAGAAGAAGAACGACGACATCCTGGCGCAAAAAATGGCCAAGCTCGCCGATATCTTCGTGCACGACGCTTTCGGCACGGCGCACCGTGCCGAAGCCAGCACCTACGGCATCGCCAAGTACACGGCCATCGCCTGCGCCGGTCCGCTGCTCGCCGCCGAGATCGACGCCGTCAACCGCGCGCTGGCCGACCCGGCGCGGCCGCTGTTGGCCATCGTTGCCGGCTCCAAGGTGTCCACCAAGCTCACCATCCTGCAAAGCCTGGCCGACAAGGTCGATGGTCTCATCGTCGGCGGCGGCATTGCCAACACCTTCATGCTGGCCTGCGGGTTGCCGATCGGTAAGAGCCTGGCCGAACCGGACCTTCTCGACGCCGCCCGCCTGGTCATGGACAAGATGAAGGCGCGCGGCGCCGAGGTGCCCATTCCCGAAGACGTGGTCGTGGCCAAGCAGTTCAGTGCCACGGCCGAAGCCACGGTGAAAGACGCCAGGGACGTGGCCGCTGACGATCTGATCCTCGACATCGGCCCCAAGACCGCGGCCCAACTGGCAGCCAAGCTCAAGGCGGCAGGCACCATCGTCTGGAACGGCCCGGTGGGCGTGTTCGAGTTCGACGCCTTCGCCAACGGCACCAAGACCCTGGCCACGGCCATCGCCGAAGGCACGGGCTTCTCCATCGCCGGTGGGGGCGACACCCTGGCGGCGATCGCCAAGTACGGCATCACCGACAAAATCGGCTACATCTCCACCGGCGGGGGCGCATTTCTCGAGGTGTTGGAGGGCAAGACCCTGCCGGCTTTCGACATCCTGCAACAGCGTTCACGCACCCCCTTGTCCTGAATCCGCTGTCACGACCCCAATCCCTTTTTTCCATCCCGGAGTCCGTCATGGCCCTCATTTCACTGCGTCAATTGCTCGACCACGCCGCCGAGCATTCCTACGGCGTTCCCGCCTTCAACGTCAACAACCTCGAACAGGTGCGTGCCATCATGGAAGCCGCCGACGAGACCGACTCCCCCGTCATCCTGCAGGCCTCCGCCGGCGCCCGCAAGTACGCCGGCGCCCACTTCCTGCGCCACCTCATCGAAGCCGCGGTGCAAGAGTGGCCGCACATCCCCGTGGTCATGCACCAGGATCACGGCACCAGCCCCGGCGTGTGCCAACGCTCCATCCAGCTCGGCTTCTCGTCGGTGATGATGGACGGCTCGCTGGGCACTGACGGCAAGACCCCGACCACCTACGCATACAACGTCGACGTCACCAGCCGCACCGTGGACATGTCGCACGCTTGCGGCGTGTCGGTCGAAGGCGAGCTGGGCTGCCTGGGATCGTTGGAAACCGGCACCGCCGGTGAGGAAGACGGCATCGGCGCCGAGGGCACGCTGGACCACAGCCAACTCCTGACCGACCCCGAAGAGGCCGCCGATTTCGTGAAGAAAACTCATGTGGACGCGCTGGCCATCGCCATCGGCACCAGCCATGGCGCCTACAAATTCACCCGCCCGCCGACCGGCGACATCCTCGCCATCGGCCGCATCAAGGACATCCATGCCCGCATCCCCAACACCCATCTGGTCATGCATGGCTCGTCCTCGGTGCCGCAGGAGTGGCTGAAAATCATCAACACCTATGGCGGTGACATGGGCGAAACCTATGGCGTGCCGGTGGAAGAAATCGTCGAAGGCATCAAGCACGGTGTGCGCAAGGTCAACATCGACACCGACCTGCGCATGGCCTCCACCGGCGCCACGCGCAAGTTCCTGGCGGAGCATCCGAAGGAGTTCGATCCGCGCAAATTCCTCATCGCCTCGACCAAGGCGATGAAAGACATCTGCAAGGCACGCTATGAAGCCTTCGGCACCGCAGGCAACGCCTCGAAGATCAAACCGATCAACCTCGACGACATGGTCGGCCTGTACGAAAAGGGCAAGCTCGATCCCAAGGTCAACTGACCATTCACAGTCACGACGCGCTGCGTCGCGCAGCCCTCAACCCCGGCCTTGCGCCGGGGTTGTCGTCTGGACGGCGCGCCCCTAATCCCGCACCAGGAGATTCTCATGACAGCCACCGCCGACCCTCTGCAACGCGGCTTCGCCGCGCCTGATTTTTCCCTGCCCGGTGTGGATGGACGCACCTGGAGCCTGTCCGATGTGCGCGGCCCCAACGGCACCCTGGTCATGTTCATCTGCAACCACTGCCCCTACGTGCAGGCCGTGGCCGATCGCATGGTGCGCGATGCGCGCGAACTGCGCGCCCTGGGCGTGCACACCGTGGCCATCAGCAGCAATGATGTGGCCGCCTACCCCGAGGACTCGTTCGACCACATGCAGTTGTTCGCCGCGCAGCACGGCTTCGGCTTCCCCTACCTTTACGACGCATCGCAGGCGGTCGCCCGCGCCTATGGCGCCGTCTGCACGCCCGACTTCTTCGGCTTCAACGCCGATTTGAAGCTGCAGTACCGCGGCCAGCTCGACGCTTCGCGCAAACAGGCCGCCACGCCCGACGTGCGCCGCGACCTGTTCGAGGCCATGAAGCAGATCACCGCAACCGGCATCGGCCCCGCGGAGCAAGTCCCCAGCATCGGCTGCTCGATCAAATGGAAGGACGAGGCCTGAACGCCTCACGCTCACCTTGTTCGCTACCCCCTCGAAGGGGCGCCCCTCCCTTGGGGCGGCCCGGCGCGAAGGGCCGCTTCTCCGAATGCCACCATGAACACACTCCAAGCCCTGATTTTTGACGTCGACGGCACGCTGGCCGAAACCGAGCGCGACGGCCACCGCATCGCCTTCAACCAGGCGTTTGCCGACGCCGGCCTGGATTGGCACTGGGACATGCCCACCTACGGTCGCCTGCTCGCCATCACCGGCGGCAAGGAACGCCTGCTGGCGTATTGGCAGGAGGTCGATCCGCAGGCCGCACGAGGGCCGGACGCCGCCGGGTTGATTGCCGAGTTGCACCGCCGCAAGACCGCGCACTATGTGCGCCTCGTGGCCGAAGGCGGCATGGCCCTGCGTCCCGGTGTGCGGCGCTTGCTGCTCGAGGCGCGCGACGCCGGCCTGCGCCTGGCCATCGCCACCACCACCACGCCCGACAACGTCGAAGCCCTGCTGCGCGCCACGCTGGGCGCGAACGGCATGGCGATGTTCGCGTGCATCGGCGCCGGCGATGCCGTGCCACGCAAGAAACCCGACCCCGGCATCTACGCCTGGGTGCTGGAGCGCTTGCGCCTGGACCCGCAGCAATGCGTGGCTTTCGAGGACTCGGCCAACGGCCTGCGAGCCGCCCTCGGCTCCGGGCTGCCCACCGTGATCACCACCGGCAGTTACACCGCCGGCGAAGCCTTCCCCGGAGCGCTGGCGCTGCTCGACGGGCTGGGCGAACCGCAGGCCCCGGCAAGCGGCCATGTCGGGCAGCAGGCCTGGACCGGCTGCGTCGACCTGGCCACGCTGCAGGCGTGGGTCAGCGCCGTTTGAGGCCTGGCCTCCGAAGTTTCACCCCACCACACTGATCGATTCGGGCGGCAGCGTGATGGGCTGCAGGGCAAGCGGTCTGACCCGGTGCTCCAGGGTGGCGTCGCCCGATGGTTTGGGTCGGTGCAACCAGGCCTGGTGCAAGGCGGCTCGGGCGTTCACCCAATCGCCCAGATCCACCCGAATCGGCGTGGCGCCGAGATTCACCAGCAGCACGCGACTGCCCTGCGCGCCGATGAAGCTGGCGCCCTGCAGGACGGCCCGCGTGGTTGGCGCAGGATGGGCGCCGTCGACGCCGGGGAAGCGCAGTTTCTCGAAGTCCTGCGCGCCCGCCAGGGCGAAGTCGAGCACATGCCGCGAGGCGGTCCATGGGGCACACACCGAGGGCGCGTCACCCGTCCCATGCGCGGTGCCGCACAGCTTGCCAACGCCGGGCCTGGCTGGAGGCACCTGGCCCTGGTCCAGCGCCCGCAACACGGCGACCACGCCACGCAGTTGCAGCGCCCAGGCCTTGGCCAGCGGGACTCGCAGGGCGCTGGGGCCGACCAGCGCGGCCCCAGCGTCCCATGTACGCGGCAGCGCGCGCATCACGTCGTCGGGGCCGACTCCGGTGAACAGGGGGTGGGGGATAGCCTGTGCCTGGGTCAAGCCGCACAAGCAGAACAGGCCGAGGTGGACAAACAGGGAACGACGCAAGGGCAGCATGGTGTGCAAGGTGATGACATGGAATCGGCGCGCTTGGCACTCTGAATCGCCGATGGGCCAGAAATTCCCGCTGGAGCAACACCTTGGGTATCCGGCTGTCAGGATGCGCTTCCGGCCTTTGCGCATGGCGCCGAGCGCGCCCTGCAGATCCTGGCGCGCGTCGCCAGACCACTTTGGGGGCGGGGCTTCAGTCCGCCACCAGCAGCACCAGTCTGGCGCCGTGCGGGCTGGCAGCGGGCAGCGGGGCCGCGGCTTGCGCCATGGCGAGCGCCAGATGGCGTACCGCCTCCCAGGGCTCGTGCGGAATGCCGGGCGGACGCAATCCCTTGATCGCGCGATCACAGGCCGCGGCGCGCAACAACAAGCCCTCCAGCAGCGGCAGCCCGAGGTGCGGCAAGGCGCGCTGCAGCAGCTTTTCCTTCGGCCCCCAGATGCGGTTGGCGCGCGCCAGTGTGGTGAAACTCTCGCCCGCGTCGAGCCCCTGGCGCAGGCGCAGCCAGGCCCGCACCTCCTCGGCCAGCGACCAATGCGCCAGCACCGGAGCCACGCCCTCGCCCTGCAGGCCTTCGAGCATGCGCAGCAGGCGCGGCAGATCACCCGCCAGCACGCCTTCACCCAGGCGGAACACGCTGTAGCGCGCCGCGCCCTGCACCAGGTCTTCCACTTGCGCCGGATCCAGTTCGCCGGGCGACACCAGCAGCGCGAGTTTTTCCACTTCCTGATGCGCGGCGAGCAGATTGCCTTCGGTACGCGCCACCAGCATGTCCAGGCAGATCTGGCCGGCGGTGCCGCTGGGCATGCGCAGACCGTGGCGCGCCAGACGGGTGCGCATCCAGGCGCCGAGCTGGTCGGCTTCGATGCTGTCCACCCGCACCGCGACGCCGGCGTCGGCCAGGCGGCTGAACCAGTCGGATTTCTGTGTGGCGGCATCCAGTCGCGGCAATAGCACCAGCATCAGCACGTCGGCGCTGGTCTCCTGCGCCAGGGCCGCCAGGGCCTGGGCGCCGTCGCGGCCGGGTTTGCCGGTGGGCAGGCGAATTTCGATCAGCTTGCGCTCGCCGAACAGGCTGAGTTCGCGGCTTTGCGCCAGCAGCATGTTCCAGTCGAAGCCGCGCTCGACCTGGTGTTGCTCGCGCGTGGTGTAGCCCTGCGCCTGCGCGCTGGCGCGAATCGCATCCACTGCCTCGTTCACCAGCAGCAGTTCGTCGCCAAACACGGTGTAGGGGCCGCGCAGACCGGCGTCCAGACGGGCTTGCAACTGGTCGGCGCGGATCTGCATGCTGTTGGTATCGACCGCGAACGGTTCGTTCAGGGCGCGGAAGCCGGAGCCGCGGGCAGAGGCGCGCGCTTCACCGTGGAGAGCTGGAACATGATGCGGTTGACGATGTCTTGCCGCATGCCACGATAGAGCAGGTCGGCCTCGTTGGCCTTGGCCAGTGTGGCCGAAGTGCTGTAACTCAGGCTGCTGCTCTGGCTGATGGTGGTGGGCGCAATCAGCACCTGGCCAGCCGGCGTCGTGAGTTGAAAGCTGACGGTTTCACGCAGCTGGTATTGGGCTACGGTGCCGTCGGCGTTGTAGGCCACTGCGGTTTGCGTCGGACTGTCGGATAGCAGGGTGAAAATGGCTTGCGCCTGCTTCGGGTCGTTGGCGATGCGGGTGGCCGTGGTGCTGGCGATCTGGCGTTTGAGCTCGATGAGCAGAGGCCCCCCCGGCCCCTGCACCGCCAAGGTCGAAAACGCCAGATTGGTGGAGCCACGCAGGTGGAAACCGCAACCGGCCAGCCACAGCGTGGCCGACAGGGCAAGGATGCACGTAGCGAAGCGTCGCGTCATGGCCGTATTGTCGCCGGGTCGGCTGTGTCCGTCGGATCGCCGTTCACACCACCACGTTCACCAGGCGCCCGGGCACGACCACGACCTTCTTCACCGCACGGCCTTCAGCAAATCTTGTGAACTCGGCGCTGGCCAGCGCGGCGGCTTCGATCGCGCTCTGGTCGGCGTTGGTCGGCACCTGCAGCGCGCCGCGCAGCTTGCCGTTGATCTGCAGCATCAGTTCCACCGTGTCCTGCCGCAACGCGGCGGGGTCCACCTGCGGCCAAGGCGCATCGAGCAGATCGCCCTGCTGCGCGGCGTAGCCAAGCTCCTGCCACAGCGCATGGGTGATGTGCGGCGTGACGGGGTAGAGGGTGCGCAACAGGATGCCGAAGCCTTCACGCAGTGCGGCAGGCATGCCCGGAGCGGCCGTGTCGGCGCCCTCCAGGGCGTTGAGCATCTTCATCGCGCCCGAGACCACCGTGTTGTATTGCATGCGCCCGTAATCGAAGCTCACCTGCTGCAGGGTTTGATGCAACTCGCGGCGCAGTTTGCCCGGGGCCTCGGCGGGCTCTGCCGCGCTGGGCGACAAATCCTGCAACTTGAGGCCGAATGCCCATACCCGCTTCAGGAAGCGATGCGACCCTTCCACCGCCGCGTCGTTCCATTCCAGCGTGGCTTCCGGCGGGGCGGCGAACATGGTGAACAGACGCGCGGTGTCGGCGCCGAAGCGGTCGATCAGGTCTTGCGGATCGACGCCGTTGTTCTTGCTCTTGCTCATCGTGCCCACGCCGCCGTAGTCCACGGCGGAGCCGTCGGCCTTGAGCCTGGCGGCGGCGATCTTGCCCTGCGCGTCGAGCACGTTGTCCACGTCGTGCGGCCAGAAATACTCGATGCCGCCCTGCGGCGTCTTGCGCGAGTAGATGTGGTTGAGCACCATGCCCTGGGTCAGCAATCGCTTGAACGGCTCGTCGGCCTTCACCAGCCCGAGGTCGCGCATCACCTTGGTCCAGAAGCGCGCGTACAGCAGGTGCAGGATGGCGTGCTCGATGCCGCCGATGTACTGGTCCATCGGCATCCAGTAGTCGGTGCGGGCATCGACCATGGCGGCCTGGTTGTCGGCGCAGGTGTAGCGCATGAAGTACCAGCTCGAATCGACGAAGGTGTCCATGGTGTCGGTTTCGCGCCGGGCCGATTTGCCGCATTGCGGGCAGGCCACGTCGACGAACGCCGCACACTGTTGCAGCGGGTTGCCGCTGCCGTCGGGAATCAGGTTGTTCGGCAACACCACCGGCAGGTCCTGTTCCGGCACCGGCACTGCGCCGCAGTCGTCGCAGTGGATGATGGGTATCGGCGTGCCCCAGTAACGCTGGCGGCTCACACCCCAGTCGCGCAGGCGCCAGGTGGTCTTTTGTTCACCCAGGCCCCGGATGGCGAGCAGTTCGGCCACTTTGTCGACGGCGGCCTTGTGCGGCAGGCCGTCGAGTTCGCCGGAGTTGATGCACACCGCGCGCTGCTTGTCGCCGTACCAGTCGGCCCAGGCATCAGTGCTGAAGGCTTCGCCTTCCACGGCGATGACCTGGCGGATGGGCAGTGCGTACTTCCTGGCGAAGGCGAAGTCGCGTTCGTCGTGCGCCGGCACGCCCATCACGGCGCCGTCGCCATAGCTCATCAGCACATAGTTGCCCACCCACACCGGCACCTTTTCCCCGGTGAGCGGGTGGGTGACGAAAAGCCCCGTGGGCATGCCCTCCTTCTCCTTGAGCGCCAGCTCGGCTTCGGTGGTGCCGCCTTGCCGGCAGCGTTCGATGAAGGCGGCGAGTTCTGCATGGCCTGCTGCCGCGTGTGCCGCCAGCGGATGCTCGGGCGCCACGGCGCAGAAGGTCACGCCCATGATGGTGTCAGCCCGGGTGGTGAACACGTACAGGCGGCCATCCTGAATCAGCGCGCCCTGGGCGTCGCGGATGTCATGGGTGAAGGCGAAGCGCACGCCGGCGCTCTTGCCGATCCAGTTTTCCTGCATCAGCCGCACACGCTCGGGCCAGCCGGCGAGGTAGTTCTTGCTCTCGGGGTCGGCCACGGCGGCGAGCAGTTCCTCGGCGTAGTCGGTGATCTTGAGGTAATAGCCGGGAATTTCGCGCTTTTCCACCACGGCGCCGCTGCGCCAGCCGCGGCCGTCGATCACCTGCTCGTTGGCCAGCACGGTCTGGTCCACCGGATCCCAGTTCACCACCTGGGTGCGGCGCTCGGCAATGCCCTTCTCCAGCATCTTGAGGAACAGCCACTGGTTCCACTTGTAGTACTCCGGCGTGCAGGTGGCGACCTCGCGGCTCCAGTCGATCGCAAGCCCCATGGCCTGCATCTGGCGTTTCATCGTGGCGATGTTGTCATCGGTCCACTTGGCGGGTGGCACCTTGTTTTTCATCGCCGCGTTTTCCGCGGGCAGGCCGAAGGCGTCCCAGCCCATGGGCATGAGCACGTTGTACCCGTTCATGCGCAGATGGCGGGCCAGCATGTCGTTGATGGTGTAGTTGCGCACATGCCCCATATGCAGCTTGCCCGAGGGATAAGGCAGCATGGAGCAGGCGTAGAACTTGGTGCCGGGCTTGTCTTCGCGCACGCGATAGGCGTCGGCGGCTTGCCAGTGGGTTTGCGCGGCGGCTTCCACCGCGCTGGCATCGTACTTCTCGTTCATCGTGGAGCTTGCAGGTTGAAGGCCGCGCGGAGCCCTGGCTCCATGGCGGCGGCGTGAGGCTGCATCTTAGTGGCGCGACTTGCGCGGCGGCGCTGCGGAACACCGGTGGCGGCCGCGTGTCGAACACCCGAACCGCCACCAGCGCGACGCTCGAACCGACCCTGGGCGCCACGGCTTGCCTGTCGCGGGCGCAAGGCCATAACCCTACCCGCCTTCATAGTTCTAGTACGAACTAATATTCTTCCATCATTGAGTTTTGAAACCGCATGTCTGCACCATCGTCCTTCCTGCCCTTGCTGCGTGAACTCGTTCGCACATACCAGGCGTTCGAGCGCCATTCGGCGGCGCATGTGCTGAGCCTGGGGCTCACCCCGGCGCAATTCGACGTCATCGCCACCCTGGGCAATACCGCGGGCATGAACCCCAAACAGCTCGGGCTCAAGACGCTCATCACCAAGGGCACCCTGACCGGCGTGGTCGATCGACTGCTCGTCAAGGGACTGGTGCAGCGCCTGCCCGATCCCAGCGACGGACGCGGGCAGATCGTGCGTCTCTCCCGAGCCGGGCAGCGCATGTTCGAGCGGGTCTTCCCCGCCCATGGTGCGCACTTGCATCGCGTGTTCGAACGCCTGAGCGCGCAGGACGCCGCCCGGGCAGAGCGCAGTTTGCGCATCATGCGCGCCGCCTTCGAACAGACAGCTTCCGAGGCATTGACAACATGAAAATGGCGAGCAGGCCCCACATTCGACGCTACGCCTGGCCGGCCATGGCGCTGCACTGGCTGGTAGCGCTGTTGATTTTCGGCCTGTTTCCGCTCGGCCTGTACATGAGCGACCTGCCGCTGTCGGTGCTCAAGCTGCAGCTCTATGCCTGGCACAAATGGTTCGGCATCACGGTGCTCCTGCTGGTGGTGTTGCGCCTCGGCTGGCGCGCCGGGCATCGGCCGCCCGAGTTGCCGGCATCGATCCCGCGTTGGCAGCAGCGCGTGGCTGAGTGGCTGCATGGTTTGTTGTACGTGCTGATTCTGGGCATCCCGCTGTCGGGCTGGATGCTGAGCTCGGCGGCCGGCGTGCGCGTGGTCTGGTGGGGTGTGCTGCCCTTGCCCATGCTGCTGCCCACGAGCAAACCGCTGGCGCATGCGCTCGTCCTGGTGCATGCCACGCTGAACTACACCCTGGCTGCATTGGTCGCGGTCCATGTTGCCGCCGCCCTGAAACACCAATTCATCGACCGCGACGGCGTGCTCTCGCGCATGCTGCCCGGCTCATCCCGCTAGGAGTTTTTGCCATGATCCCTGTGCTTCGACGCACCAGCCTCGCCCTGCTCTTCGCGATGGGCTCCGCCTCACCCGTGTTTGCCCAGACTGCCTACACGCGGGCGCTGCCCGCATCCACGGTGGACTTCAGCGCCACGCAAATGGGCGTGGCCATGCACGGCCATTTCAAGACGCTGATGGCGGTGGTCAATTTTCTGCCCGCTGACCTGGCCAAGAGCCATGTGAGCGTTGCCATCAACGCCGCCAGCGTGGACGCCGGCAGCGGCCAGACCGACGACCTGCTCACCGGCAGCGACTGGCTGGACGCGAAAGCCTATCCCCAGGACCGCTTCGTCTCCACCGGCTTCACCCCGGCCGGACCCGGGAAATATTGGCTCACGGGGCAGTTCACCGTCAAGGGCAAAACCCAGCCGTTGCGCGTGCTCGTGACGACGCATCCGGCCGGCGCGAATCTGGTGATGGACGCTGACTTCCCGCTCAATCGCACGGCCTTCGGTCTGGGCACAGGCTCGTGGGCCGACACCGGCGTGGTGGCGGCCACACTGCCCATCCACGTGCATCTGCTGGTCGCACCCCAAGGCTGAAACGTTTGCATTTCGAATCACGCCACACCCTGACATCACCCACACAAAGGAGTTTTCCCATGCACGTCTTGCCCCGCCTCGCCCTGGCCGCCGCGACCGCGTTGATCCTGAGCGCTCCCACCTGGGCAGCTCCGCCCCAAGCCACTCAGGCATACGCCCGCCAGCACGCCAGCCCGGCAGGCAGCTACCAGGTCGACCCCGACCACTCCGGCTTGCAGTTCACCATCGGCCATGCCGGCATCGGATTGTTCACCGGTGTGTTCAAGAAGGTCACCGGCAGCTACACCTTCGACCCGAAGAACCCCAAGGCCGACAAGGCTGACATCACGGTTCCGGTGGACGGCCTCGACACCTTTTTCCCGATGCGTGACGACGACCTCAAGGGAGCCGCCTTTTTCGACGCCAAGGCCAACCCCGACATCCATTTCGTCAGCACCAAGTATGTGCCCCAAAGCCAGGATCGCGGCCTGCTCTATGGCGACATGACCCTGCGCGGCGTGACCAAGCCGGTGGTCTTTCATGTCCAGCTCGAGGGCGCTGGCAAGGTGCCCTATTTACCCAAACCCTGGGGCGGCTACCTCACCGGTTTCGTCGCCACGGCCACCATCGATCGCATGGACTTCGGCATGAGCGCCTACCCCAGCGGCCTGAGCCACAAGGTGCGGGTGAGGGTGGAGATCGAAGGGGTGCAGACGTCATCCTGATCCGCGCTGGATGCACCCTGACAGCCACGCCGATCGCCCGGCTGGGCTGCGGCAGGCTTGTGGTGGCTGGTGCCTAATGCGCCGCGGCGGAGGCGGCCACTGTGGGTTGGGTGATGAGGCCGATGCGGTCGAGCCCTGCGCCCTGGGCGGCGCCCATGACCTGCGCGACGTCGCCATAGGGTGCTGCAGCATCGGCGCGAATGCGCAGTTCGGTGTCGGCGCGGGCCTTGGCGGCGGCGGCGAACCGGGCGGTGAGTGCGCCGAGCGTGGTGGGCTGATCGCCCAGGTACAGCCTGCCGTCTTTCTGGATGGAGACCGACAGGCTCTTCGGAGCCTGCCGCGAAGCCGCGGCGTCGACCTTGGGCAGGTCGAGGGCGATATGGCCTGCCAGCAGCGGCGCGGTGATGATGAAAATCACCAGCAGCACCAGCATGACGTCGATGAGCGGCGTCATGTTGATGTCGCTCATCGGCGCGTCGTCCACGCCCCGATCGAAACGGCCGAAGCTCATGGCCTGGTCTCCGGAGCTGCGCATCGCAGCGCCAGGCGTGAAGCTTCGCGCGAGTGCGGTTGCCGCTGGGCATCAGCGCCGCGCGTCATGCCGAGCCGTCAACATGACGCGGCGCCGCCTCGCCGCTGAGCAAGTGCTGCAGGTCGAGGGCATAGCCTTCGAGCTCGGCGTCCAGCGCGCGGGCGCGCTTGCCCAGGGCGTTGTAGGCCAGCACGGCGGGAATGGCCACGGCCAGGCCGGCGGCGGTCATGATGAGGGTTTCGCCCACCGGGCCGGCCACTTTGCCGATGCTGACCTGCTGCGTGGCGGCGATGGTGGTGAGCGCGTGGTAGATGCCCCAGACGGTGCCGAACAGCCCGACGAAGGGCGCGGTGCTGCCGACGCTGGCCAGCAAGACATGGCCGGCGTGGAGCTGGCGGCTGGCGGCGTTGAGGGCGCTACGCAGTTCGCGGCGCACGCGGTCGGGGTGCGACTGCCAGCCGGGCGCCGGCGCAGCGTCGTCTCTGCCTGCGGGGTTCAGCGAGGGAGTGCACAGACGGGCGGCAACGTCGGCCAGTTGCACCGTGAGGCCCTGCGGATCGGCCGCGAGCGCGGCGGCGGCGGCGTCCTGCCGATGTGGCGCAGCCCAGAACGCGGCTATCGCGCGGGGCACACGGCGTGCAGCGGCGACCAGCATGGTGAACTTCCACAAGATGACGAACCAGCTCGCCATCGACATCGCCAGCAACAACAAGGCCACGGTGCGAATCAGCGTGTCGCCTTCTTGCCAGAATGCTGCGAGGCCACCCATCATGCCGCTCCCTGGGTTTGGGTGATTCAGCCGTCGAAGCCGAGCACGGCCTGCATGTCATACAGGCCGCTGCTCTTGCCGGCCAGGAAACGCACGGCGCGCAGGCTGCCGGCGGCGTAGGTGGCGCGGCTGCTGGACTTGTGGGTGATTTCGATGCGCTCGCCGGCACCGGCGAACAGTACGGTGTGGTCGCCAACGATGTCGCCACCGCGAATCACCGAGAAGCCGATGCTGCCCGGCTTGCGCTCGCCGGTCTGGCCGTGGCGCGCCCAGACGGCGTCGCGCTCCAGGTCGCGCCCGGCGGCCTGCGCTACGACCTCGCCCATGTTCAGCGCGGTGCCCGAAGGTGCGTCCACTTTGTGGCGGTGGTGCGCTTCGATGATTTCGATGTCGTAGCCCTCGGCCAGCGCGCGCCCGGCCTGCTCCAGCAGCTTGAGCACGACGTTGACGCCAACGCTCATATTCGGCGCCATGACGATGGGCAGGTGCGCCGACGCCGCGCGAATCCGCGCCAGCCCGGCCGTGTCGAACCCGGTTGTGCCGATGACCATGGCCACGCGGTGTTGCAGGCAAGCGTCCAGATGCGCGAGCGTGGCGTGCGGCCGGGTGAAGTCGATCAGCACCTGTGCGCCTTGCAGGCCGACCGCGAGATCGGCGCTGACGCTCACGCCCGTCGTCAGTCCCAGCGCGGCGCCGGCATCCTGACCCAGGGCGGGTGCATCGTTGCGATCCAGCGCGCCCACGAGCTGGCAATCCGGTGAGGCCACGATGGCCTCGATCAGTGTGCGGCCCATGCGGCCGCTGCTGCCGGCGATGGCGATACGGTGACGATTTGGAGGGGCTTGTGCGGTCATGCTGGCGTCGGGCGTTGCGCTTGGAAGTCGACTGTCATGTGGCGACGAATCGCACGGGGCCCCCCGCGACTGCAGGGGCGGTTTGCGCCAAGCCCGGCCGCACCATGCGCAAAGCGCGCTGTACCCATACCCTTACTGCGCGCTGCTTGCTGCCGATGCCGGGGTTGCCGGGCCTTCCCGTGGCGCTGCCGCGGTTGGCGCGGCCAGAGCTTCGAGCTTGCTGATTTCTGCCGCAGGCGCGACCACCTGCAGCGGGCCTTGCGCACTGGGCGCGGCCGCCACGGGATGCCGCTGCGCCAGTTCTTTCTGCGCTGCGGCGATTTCGGCCTGCAACTGCGCCTCGGTCAGGACCTTGGGTTGGCTGCCGGTGGAACGCAGGGCGTTGATCTGCGCCACGAACTGGTTTTCCGACGGCAGCGGATCGCCATCGGCGCGGATCATCTTGCCCTCCTTGTCGAAAAACACGGTGTAGCGGCGCACGATCGGGGCCTGATAGCCCTGGCGCAGGCTGAACACATACTCCCAGCGGTCGGCATGGAAAATGTCCTGCAACAGCGGGGTACCCAGAATGGCGCGCACCTCGTCCTTGCTCATGCCGGGCTTGAGCTCCTCGGCCATGTCCTTGGAGACGAAGTTGCCCTGGATGACGTCGATGCGGTAGGGCTTGAAGATGGAGGTGAGATCGTGTTGCTGGGTCAGGTTGCTGCAGGCCCCCAAACCGAAGACTGCAGGCAGGATCACGGCCAGACAGCCCAGACGCAGGGCAGACGAGGCGTGATGCGCAAGACGGGGACGCGTGACGTGCATCAGGGATTCGGCGGGTGGTTCCCGCCCCGGGGGTGAACTATGATGTTCATTCTAAACACCCCTCATCGCCATGCCGCCTTCCAACGCTCAAGGTCTGCGCAGCACGGGGCTGAAGGTCACCCAGCCCCGCTTGAAAATTCTGGAAATCTTTCAGAAAAGCGTCTTGCGCCACATGACGGCTGAAGACGTCTACCGCGAATTGCTGAACGACAATTCGCGCGACATCGGTCTCGCCACGGTCTACCGCGTGCTGACCCAGTTCGAGCAGGCGGGCATTTTGTCGCGTACCCATTTCGAGTCGGGCAAGGCGATTTTCGAGATCAACGAAGGCAAGCACCACGACCATCTCCTGTGCCTGGATTGCGGTCGCGTGGAAGAGTTCGTCGACGCCGAGATCGAGCGGCGGCAAAAAAAAATCGCCACCGAACACGGCTTCGTGCTGCAAGAGCACTCCCTGGCGTTGTACGCCACTTGCAAGCGCGAGCTTTGCCCGCATCGCCCCGCCGAGCCGCGGATCTTCCCGGGCGAGCGAGACGGGCGCTGAATTCCCGGCACGGCAGGCCGCAAGCTGTCGAACCCTGGTTCAGTCCGTCGACCGGCCCCGTCAATCGTCGCTGTTTTCCAGCATGGCCACGCGCTGGCGATCCTGGAATTCCTTGAACGTGTCGATACCGCGCAACTGCAGAATGGTGTTGCGCACCGCGGCCTCCACCAGCACCGCGAGGTTGCGTCCGGCCTCGACCGGAATGAGCACCTTGCGGATGGCCACGCCCAGCACGTCCTGCCGCACATAGCCGGTGGGCAGGCGCTCGAAATCCTGATCCTGGGTATCGCGCCGCACCAGGTGCACGATCAGCCGCAGGCGCAGCTTGCGTCGCACCGCGGTCTCGCCAAAGATGGTCTTGATGTCCAGAATGCCGATCCCGCGCACCTCCAGCAGGTTCTGCAGCAGCTTGGGACAATGGCCTTCGATGGCGGTTTGCGACACGCGCAGCAGCTCGACGCAATCGTCGGCCACGAGACCGTGGCCACGCGACACCAGCTCCAGCCCCAGTTCGCTCTTGCCCAGGCCGGATTCGCCGGTGATCAGCACGCCCAGGCCGAGGATGTCCATGAACACGCCGTGCAGCGTGGTGCGGTTGGCGAACAGTTTCGAAAGATAGGCACGCAGCACGTCAATGACGAAAGCTGCCGGTTCGGCGGTGGTGAAGAGCGGAATGCGAGCTTGCTCGCAGGCATCGATGAGTGTGTCGGGGGGCTTCGCGCCATCGGCCATCACCAGCGCCGGCGGCTCCAGCCCGACCACGCGGCGGATGCGCCGGGCGCTGTCGGCCTCGTCGGCATGCACCAGGTAGTGCACCTCGCGCCAACCGAGAATCTGGACACGATAAGGGTGGATGTAATTGAGGTATCCGACCAGATCGGCGCCGGAACTGGCCCCCTCCACGGCGGCGTCGTCAAAACGGCGCTCGGGGTTGCTCTGCCCAGCCAGCCACTGCCATTTCAGCAAGGACGCGTTGGCCTCGAACAGGCTATCGGCGGAAAGGGTTGCGGCTTTCAAGTGGCGGCTGGAGAAAACCGGCAAGGTGGCGCATGCAGGACCGACACGACCCTGGCGCCGAGCCGTCCCGATCTCGGCCTGCGCTCCCGGGGGGTGGAGCGGTGCAGCGCGGCACCCCAACGGGCGTGTTCAGGCTGCATGCTGCAGTGTCGACCAGTCGTGCACCAGGCGGTGTGCCTGGATGGCGTCTGGCGCATCCAGCAGGCGCTGGCGAAAGCCGTCGTCGGACAACATTTCGGCGATGGCGGAGAGGATTTCGAGGTGCTTGGCGGACGCCGCTTCGGGCACCAGCAAGAACACCAGCAATTGCACCGGCAGGTTGTCAGGAGCCTCGAAAGGCACGGGGGTTGCCAGGCGCAGCAACGCGGCACTCGGTTGTCTCAGGCCCTTGATGCGGCCATGCGGAATGGCCACGCCCTGACCCAGGCCGGTGGAGCCCAGGCGTTCGCGCGCGAACAGATTGTCGGTGACGACGGCGCGGGCCAGCCCCAAATTGTTCTCGAACAGCAGACCCGCGTGCTCGAACGCGCGTTTCTTGCTGCTGGCCTCCACGTTCATCTGAACATGGGCCAGCGGCAAAATCAGGGCCAGTTGATTCATGGCATGGGGTGAGATGACGGGAAGTTTGCGAGTGTATCGGCATGGACTGACAGGACGTCAAGCCTGGGCCGAGACGGCTATTGCGGCGCGATATCGGGTGGTTCTGCGCCGCACGGGCCCCCTTGTGTGAAGTCCCGACGGCGACTTGGGCGGCCTCAGGATGCGAGATGCTTGCTCGGCACGGCCTGGTGAGCACGCATGCGGTTTTTGTGTTCCACCACCTGACGATCGAGTTTGTCGACCAGTTCATCGATGGCGGCGTACAGGTCCTGGTCCTGAACTTCGGCGAAGATGTTCTTGCCTTTGAGTTGCAGATTGCATTCGGCTTTCTGCCGGCGCTCCTTTTCCTTTTGCTTCTCCACGGAGAGCAACACGTTGACACTGATCAGCTGATCGAAATGTCGCACCACACGGTCGAGCTTGGCTTCGACGTAGCTGCGCAAGGCCGGTGTGACGTCCATGTGATGGCCGCTGATGGTCAGGTTCATAGATCCCTCCAGGTAGACGTTGAGCGAACGGTTGATCGCGAAACAAGGCCTGCTGGCAGGACGGCAAGGCCGATCGCTGGCCTGCCGTGCCCGCAACAACGAGGCGATTGCAGTGTGCGCCCCCCGCCCGCCAAAATCAAGATTGGATTGCATCACGGCGACCATGACAGCGCGCTTCATGTCGGAAATCCGCAGTCAACGCCGGCTTAAATTGCCCAACTGCATTGATTTGCGCCGGATCGCAGCAAAATTGTTCCTATCATTGCGGCTCCTGAATTCCCGGCACGAGGGCATGGACCGGGCTCGGCGCCTCATTGCGGTGCAAGGAGCGGCGCCCTGTCGGCGTTGCGGACAATCACCTTGAGCGCCGCACGGAATTGCCGCACCATGTGGCAACTGAGATGTCCATGCAAGACGAACCGCCCCTGACTCCGCCCTGCGCCCGACCCTTGACGCTCGAGGGCTCGGCGCTGGTGCTGCCTGGCGGTGGGGCCCGCACCGCGTACCAGGCCGGCGTGCTGCAGGGGCTGGCCGACATCTTGCAGCAGCAGGGTTGGCCGGCGCAGCGCAATCCGTTTCCGGTGGTTTGCGGCACCTCGGCGGGGGCCATCAACGCGGCGCATTACGCCAGCGGCGTGGCCACCTGGGCCGAGACGCTACGCGCACTGCCGGGGATCTGGAACGGTCTGCATGCCGATCAGGTGTTTCACACCCAGCCACACCATTTGCTGCGCGGCGGGCTGCGCTGGCTGGGCTTGATGTCGACGGGCTGGCTGGTGCGTCAGAGTCCGCGTGCCTTGCTGGACAACACGCCGCTGGCCGACACCCTGGGCCGCCACATCCGGCTCGACCGGGTCGACGCCGCTGTGCAGAGCGGCGCGCTGCGGGCCTTGGCCATCACCGCATCGAGTTATTCCACCGGCCGGCACATCACCTTCTTCCAGGGCGCAGCGGATATGCCGGGTTGGCGCCGCCCGGGCATCTGGGGACTGGCGCAGACCATCTCCCTCGACCACTTGCTCGCCAGCAGCGCCCTGCCTTTCGTCTTTCCGGCGGTGAAGCTGTGGACTGGCGAGCAGGCCGAGTTTTGCGGCGATGGCGCCATGCGTCAACTCGCGCCCCTGGCCCCCGCGATTCGGCTGGGCGCGCGCTGCGCGCTGGCCATCGGCGTGAGCGAGCCGCGCGGCGCCACGGCCTGGATTGCCCCGGACGAACGCGACTACCCCTCCATCGCCCAGATTGCCGGGCATGTGCTGTCCACCGTGTTTCTCGACACCCTGCCGGCCGATGCGCAACTGGCCGAGCACATCAACACCGCCGTGCGCCGACTGCCGCCACAGGCGCGAACGCTGCAGCCGTTTCGCGAATTTCCGGTGCTGCTCATCACGCCGTCCGAATCCATCAACGCCATCGCCGCGCGACACTGGAAGCGCATGCCGCGCGGCATGCGTGTCCTCATGGGTGCCGTCGGCGCAGCCGAAGCCACGGGCGCGGCGCTCGCCAGCTATCTGCTGTTCGAACCCGGCTTCTGCACCGAGTTGACGCAACTGGGCGAGCGTGACGCGCTGGCCCAGGCCGACGTCATCCGACGCTTCATCGACATCCAGGTTCCGGCGCCCTGAGCCATGAAGCTCGACGTTCTCGCCAGGCGGCGGCAACCTGCTCTGCCCATGCCGGAGGTCTTCACCCTGCCGAACCATCGCCTCGTGCAGCGCGCCATCGAGGATGCAGACGACCTCGCAGGGCTGGGCCCGGTGTGGGTCGATCCAGGCGACCCCGCGAGTCGAGAGCCGTCCCGTGCGCAGGAGGGTTTCGGCGTCACCGCGCCCGCCTGCGCGCTCGGGCCTGTTCCGCCTGCAGCGCGTGTTCCGCCTGTGCCGCGTGCCGCGCCTGTTCCGCCGGGCGCCGCACGCGGGCAGTGGCTCAAGGCGCCCGCAATCGCTTTTTCACCCCGCGCAGCACCGCCCCCAGCCAGGGCAGGTGCTCGTAGAGTTCTTCCGCGGCGTCCCAGTAGTCCCGGTGGAGGGTCACCCGCCCGGCGGTGTCGAACTCCAACCGACTGGCGCCGTGGATGGTCCAGTCACGCCCGCCGCGCCCCTTGCTGCGGAAGTGAAAGTCCCAGATGACGAAACCTTGCGCCGCATCACCCAAGGCCTGCAGCACGACGAAACGCGGAGATTCCGTGGTGGCGAACATATGGGCGAAGATGCGCCGTACCGCGTCGAGCCCCTGCACCGTGTTGAACGGGTCTTTGAAACGCGCCCCGACTGCGTAGACGCTGCCGAGTGCGGTGAGCGACTGGGGTGTCAAGGTCTCGAAATACGCGACGAAACGCGCCAGCGGAGTTTGGTCTTCCGGTGGCGCCAGGCGCGGCGGATCCATCGGCTCACAGCCCGGTGAAGCGGCTCACGGCCGCGAAATACAGGCGGTAGGGCAGAATGCGCAGCAACCGAAGCACGAAGGTGAAGCGCTTGGGAAAGTGAATGTCGAAGTCCCCGCGCTGCCAGCCCCGGACGATGGCCGCCGCTGCTTGCTGCGGCGTCTGCAGCCCCGGCATGGCGAATGCGTTCTGCGCTGTGAGCTGGGTCTCGACGAAGCCCGGGTTGATGACGCTGACGCCGATGCCGGCCGCGCGCAGATCGACATACAGCACCTCGGCCAGATTGGTCAGCGCCGCCTTGGTCGGGCCATAAGCCAGCGCCTGCGGCAGGCCGCGCCAACCCGCCACGCTGCTGACCAGGGCGATGTGGCCACGGTGCTGCGCCTGCAGCACCGGCAGCACAGCGGCCAGCGTGTGCAGCGCACCGCGGTAATTGACGTCGTCATGGACCAGCGCCGACGCCAGATCGAAGGCCGCGGCGCGTTGCGGCACGTAGGTGCCGGCGCAATACACCAGCAGGTCCAGCCCGCCGAATGCGGCCTGGAGTTGCTGCATCGCCGCCGGCAGCGCCGCGGCGTCGCGCACGTCCAGCGGCAGGGCCAGGGCGCCCGTCAGGGCGGCGAGCTTGTCGGCGCTGCGCGCCGACACCGCGACGCGGGCGCCGCGTGCGAGCAAATCGTGGGCGAGTGCGGCGCCGATGCCACTGGAGGCGCCGACAATCCAGACACGTTGACCGGACCAGTGGGTGAGCGGCGCGTTCAGGGGCATGGTTCAACTCGTCTGTTGGCGCCGCGGGGTGCGCTTCAAGACGCGCATCAGGGCTTGTGGAAGGCGATGAAAATGCTGGCCACCCGGAAGCCGAACTTGGTCATCACGGTGTGGTTCAGCAGCACATGATCGTTCATCTGGTACATCCAGTCATCCATCTGCACGTTGTAGATCGTGCCGTCCACCGGCAGCGCCAGGGTGTAGTGCCAATTGAAGGCATTGCCCTCGGCATAGCCATGGGCGGTGCCGACGACGTCGCCAGCCGTGCCTTCGTAGCGCCGCTCGCCGTTCTTGCCGGGCAGGCGCGTGAGTTTCCAGATGCGCTCCTGCTTGCTGCCGTCGCTGTAGACGAAGTGCTCGACCAGCGTGCCTTCGTCGCCCTTCCAGGTGCCGGTGAGGTCCACGTGGAAGCGCTTGATGACCTTGCCCGAGCGGTTGAACACCACGCCATCGGCTGACAGCGGGCCGTTGAAATAGCGCTCCAGCGCGAGCGTCGGCTTCTCGCCGCGGTAGTCCATCGGCGTGACGCTGGCGCAGCCCCCCAGCAAGGCGGCAAACAGCAGCGCGATGCCGCCGAGGCGCAGGTGTTTCCAGACATGATTCATGGCGAATTCCTCCGTTGTCGAGCCGTCAAGAAATCAGGGTTGCGCGCCGGGCGCATCCAGCCCGACCACAGCAGTGCTGCCGACGCCAGCTTGAGCCCGCAGGGCAGCAGGCAGTACACCACCACCAGCGGCGGCAGCACGCCCGTGGCGGGTGAGCCCGGTGTATAGCCGAGGCTGGCCAGGAGCGGCAGGGCGACACCGGCGGCCAGCGCCAGGGTCAGCTTGGTGGCCATGCCCCAGATGCCGAAGTAGGCGCCTTCGAGCCGGCCGCCGTGGCCCAGGCTGCGAATCAACCCTGCCAGCAGCGCTGGCGGCAACACCAGATCGGAACCCAGCGCCAGGCCGGAGGCGGCGCACACGCCAGCGTAAGCCCAGCGGTCACCGGGCTGCAGCAACGCCGCCCACAGGAAAACCGCCACCGTGAGCCCCATGCCGATGAGCCAGCTGGTCGCTGCGCCGAAGCGGCGCACCGCGCGCAGCCACAAGGGCACGCAAGCGGCGCCGAACGCGAAGTAGATGAACAGATACAGCCCGGAGAGTTGGGCCGCGCCGATACGGTCGCGGATGAAGAACAGCACCAGCGTGGCCGGCACCGAGGCCGCCACGCCGCTGGCCAGATACACCAGCAACAGGCGGCGGAAGGCGACATGGCGCAAAGGCTCCAGGGCCGCTTGCCATCCACGCAACCCATGCTGCAAACCGGGAACATGGCGCGGCATGGGCGCGGTTTTCACCAGCCACAGGCCTAGCGCGAGGCTGGCGGTGAACACCAGCGTGAAGCCCGAGGCGCCGCCGAGTTGCGTCACGGTCGCGGCCACGAGAACGCCGGCCAGACCGAGCGCCTCGCGCCAGGCAAAGGTGCGGGCGCGCTCGGCTTCGGTCTCGCCCAAGCCCGCGCCCCAGGCCTGATGCGTCACGCCCACGGCGCTGTAGCCAGCGTAGGTCAGCAGCAGAGCCAGCCCCATCGCAGCGGCAAACAGGGCGGGTTGCGGCGCGTAGGCCAGCCACGCCGGGAAACCCAGCAGCAGGGCGAAACCCAGCGCCAGCGCCACGCCGCTGGCCGCCATGAAGCCCCAGCCGCGACCGGCCCCCAGCATGCGGTCGGCGATGCGGCCGATGACGGGATCGATCAAGCCGTCCAGCAGCCGCGCCAGGAGCAGCACGACGCCGAGAAAGCCGAGCGGCACGGCATAGCGGGTGGCGTAATAGTCCGGCAAAAAAACATAGAGTGGCAAGGCGACGAAACTCAACGCAAACTGCGGTGCGCCATAACGGACCAGTTGCAGCGAGCCATAGGGCGCCCGGTCCGGGGGCATGGCGCTGGGCGCGATGGCGGACGGCGGTGCCATGGCGGATGTGGATAACGCCGGATTCATGGCGCGGCCTGGGCCAGCAAGGCCCTGCGCAGATCCGGGGCGGCGGTCTCGGGCGACAGCCAGATGGAGAAAAAAGCCTGGGCAAAGGCATCTCCACCGACCACGCCGATGGGCTTGCCGTTGAACCAGAACGTGGTGCGCGGCCCGTCCGGCGTCTTGGGTTCGAACAGGCCGCAAAGCCAGTCGCCATCACCCACATCGGGGAAGATCGCGCGCATCTGCGCCAACCACTGTGCGCGCTCGGCAGCGGTGCCCTGCTCCAGCTTGCGCATTTCGACGTCCGATTGATCGGCAATCGCGCGTCCCTTGAGGTTGCGGGCATAGCGCAACTCCAGCGCAAAGGGGGCGGCGGTCAGTCGCGCCGGGTCGATCCCGCCGGGGCCAACCCAGAGCGCTGCGGTATAGACCGCGAAGCCCCACCAACGGAACAGGCCGCTTCCCGACAGGCGGGCGCCGGGGATGGCATGAGCCACCACCTGCGGCACGGACATGGCGCCTGTCGCGGCATGAACCATGCCTGGCGCCAGCAGCGTGGTGGCGCCCGCCGCCAGACCCGCCAGCGCGGCACGACGCGCTGGCGATGCCGGCATCGCGGCTTGCCTGTGCAACCGGCGCATATGGGTGAAGATGCGGGGCTCGCGCATGGACCAGGGCGATCGCGTCGAGGTCATGGATGCGGTCGCCGGCCTCAAGCAGCGCGCTGGTGGCGCAGCGTGAACTGCATCACGTCGATGGTCTGCTGGGCGAAACCGGCCTCGCAATACGCCAGGTAAAACTCCCACAGCAGGTTGAAGCGCTGATCGAACCCCTGGGCGCGCAACGCTTCGCGCTGCGCCAGAAAACGCTCGCGCCACAAGCCGAGCGTGGTGGCGTAGTCCTGCCCGAAAGCATGGGTGGCGACGACCTCCAGCCCAGCTTTTCGGGCCTGCGCGGCAAAGGCCGACGGGCTGGGCAGCATGCCGCCGGGGAAAATGTATTGCTGGATGAAATCGGTGCCGCGGCGGTACTGCGGAAAGATGGCTTCGGCGATGGTGATGGTCTGAATGCAGGCGCGTCCTCCCGGCCTGAGTTGGCTGGCGAGGGTGCGGAAGAAGCTCGGCCAGTACGCCTCGCCGACGGCTTCGAACATCTCGATGGATGCGATGCCGTCGTAACCCTCGGCCGGTGCGATGGCGCTCGCATCGCGGTAGTCGCGCAACTCCAGCCGGGCCCGCTGGTCCAGCCCCGCGGCCTGCAGCCGGGCTTGCGCATACGCCAACTGCTCGGTGGACAGAGTCAGGCCGTCCACCCGCAGCCCGGCGCGAGTGGCCGCCTCGGCGAAACTGCCCCAGCCGCAGCCGATTTCCAGCACACTGCTGCCGGCGGGCAGGTCGAGCTGGCGCAGCACGCGCTCCAGCTTGGCGTCTTGCGCAGCTTGCAGACTTTGCCCCGGCGCCGTGAACAGCGCGCTGGAGTAGGTCATGCCGGGGTCCAGCCAGAGCTGGTAGAAGGCGTTGCCGATGTCGTAATGCTGATGGATGTTGTGGCGGCTGCCGCTGCGCGAATTGCGGTTGAACAGGTGGCGCAGCCGCGCGAACAGCGTGCCCCAGACGCTGCCGTGGAGCGCCCGCTCGACCGCGTTGCGGTTGGCCAGCAGCAGCTTGAGCAGACCAGGCAGATCGACCGTGCTCCACTGCCCCTGAAAATAGCCTTCGGCAAAGCCGATGTCGCCGCGCCGCAGCACCGCCGAGAACACCGCCCAGTCATGCACATGCAGGTGCGCCAGCGGCGCGGCAACCTCATGCTCGCCGAAGTGCAGCACGGCACCATCGGGCAGGCGCAATTCCAACCTCCCGTGCTGCAGGCGTTGCAGCAGGGCAAGCAAGGTGCGTGCCGCCAGCGGCATGCCGTGCAGCGGTAAAGAACCCAGGGCGGACGGGTTGGCCGTTCTGGCGGCTGCGGAAGAAGGTTGACTGTTCATCGCGTCACTCGGGTTTCTGGTGGAGCGGGTTTGGACAAGAAGGGCACGCGCTTGCGCCAGAGCTTGAGCGCCTGCCAATGGATGCGGGCCATGACGCCCAGGGTCATGAAGGGATGGCTGAGCAACGCGGCGCGGCTTGAGCCCGGGGTGAGGGCCTGCAGGACGCCGCTGATGCTGGTGAGGAGCAAGGGCCCTTGCGCGTCGTCATGGTCGATGCGGGCGACGATGCGCTCCGTCTCGACCTGGCCCTCGCGCCGCCGGGCCCGCAGGAAGCGAAAGCGGTAGCTGCCGTGGACGTGGCAAAACGGCGAGACGTGGAACACCTTGGTGGCGCGCAGCTCTTGGCCCCACGCCAGGGTTTGCGCGCCGCCTTGTTGCGGCGGCTCCAGCAGGTAGCAGTGGCGCTCGCCGAAGGTGTTGTTGACTTCGGCGACGATGGCGCGCAACGCGCCGTCCGTGCGGTGGCAGTACCAGAAGCTCACGGGGTTGAACACGTAGCCGAGCACGCGCGGGAAGGTCTGCAGCCAGATCTCGCCGTCGGCATCGGCAACACCCTGCTCGCGCAGCACACCGAGCAACCAGGCCAGGCTGTCGGCGCCGCCGTCGCCATGGTCGCTGTCGTGAAAGCTCATCAGACCGCCGCGGTTACGGGCCATGCGCAGCAGTGCCGGGTCACGCGCCAGGGTGCGCATGGGCAGCAGCAGGAAAAACACGCGGTAGGCGAAGTGGTGGGCGGTGGGCCGCAGGCGCTGGTGATGCACCACGCCGCGCGCGATCAGGGGCTGCACCCGGGCTGCGCCGCCGCGCGCTTGCAGCACTCCCGGATCCTGGCTGGAGGTGTGTGCCGTCCCAGGCGGGACACTGCGCAGCAGGCGGGTGGCGACGCTCATCGCGGCTGCGCCTCCAGCGCGGTCTGCAAGCTGCCGTGAACATGCTTCTGCACCTGGTCGAGCAGGGCTTGCGCGGCTGCGTAGCCGGCCTTCAGTCCGTCTTCGTGAAAACCGTAGCCGCACCAGGCGCCGCAGTAGTAGGAGCGCTGCCGGCCCTGCAGTTCGGGCACGCGGGACTGCGCCGCCATGGCCGCGGCGTCGAACACAGGGTGGGCGTAGGTCATCTCGCGCAGCACGCTGGCCGGCTCGGGTTCACGCAGCGGGTTCATCGACACGATGACCGGCTGCTGGAAGGGCACCGGTTGCAGTTTGTTGACGAGGTAGTGCAGGCACACCGCGGGTTGGGTCTGGGGCTGCGCGGCTGCGGCCTGGGCCGTCGCAAGTGCGGGAGCGCCGTGGACACGCGCGCCGGCGCTTTCGTAATTCCATGCCGCCCAGGCTTTGGTGTTGCGCGGCAGCAGGCTGGCATCGGTATGCAGCAGCGCGCGATTGGGCTGGTAGCCGATGGCGCCGAGCACGCTGCGCTCGGCTTCACTCGGATCGGCCAGCAGCGCCAGGGCCTGGTCGCTGTGGCAGGCGAGCACGACATGGTCGAACCATTCGGTGCCCGCGTCCGTGCTCACCTCCACACCGACGTCGAAGCGCTTGATGCGCCGCACCGGGGTGTTCAGGCGCGTGTCCGGCAGGCGCTCGACGATGCGCTGCACGTACTGCCGCGCACCGCCGCGAACCGTGAGCCACTGCGGCCGGTCGCGCACTTGCAGCAGCCCGTGGTTATGGCAGAAGCGCACCATCGTCGCAAGCGGGAAGGCCAGCATCTGCTCGGTGGGGCAAGACCAGATGCAGGCGGCCATGGGCAGGAAATACCACTGCGTGAAGGCCTCGCCGTAGCCGCCCTGGCGCAGAAAGTCGCCGACGCTGCGTGTGTCCCGGCCCGGGTCGCAACCGGCCTCGGCCAGGGCCGTGGCTTCGCGGTTGAAGCGCAGGATGTCGCGCAACATGGACCAGAAGCGCGGACGCAGCAGGTTGGAGCGCTGGGCGAAGACCGAGTCGAGATTGGCGCCGCTCCACTCCAGCCGCCCGCCAGCCAAGGGCTGCTGCACCGAGAACGACATGTCGGACTCGGCGAGCGGAATATTCAGTTCTGCGAACAAGCCGAGCAAACCGGGGTAGGTGCGGCGGTTCAGAACCAGGAAGCCGGTGTCGACCGGATGGTGGATGCCGCCGACCGTGGCGTCCACCGTGTGCGTGTGGCCGCCGAAATACCCGCCGGCTTCGTACACGGTGAGCTGCGCCTGGTCCTTGAGTCGCCAGGCGGCAGCGAGACCGGCGATGCCAGAACCGACGATGGCGACGCGCATCACCCGCTCCTCGCGGGCGAAGGCGTGCGATGTCTGCCGGGTGGTGCGTCAGAGGGCGAAGTCGTCGGGCGGGCGGTCATGTCACAGTCCTCGGCATGGGATGGGAGCCGTCCATGCCCTGACGGGCGTCGTTGCGCGAGCTCCTTGTCTACGCATACGACTCGCTCTTGAAACTGGATTCAGCCGGCATCGACCGTGGCCCGTGAGAAGACGAGGCGCGCATAGGCCGAGTGGTTGTGAATGGACTCGAAGTTCTCCGATTCCACCGTGAAGGCGTCGACGCGGGCATCCTCCTGCAGGGCCAGGGCGACGTCGCGCACCAGGTCTTCGACGAACTTGGGGTTGTCGTAGGCGCGCTCGGTGACGTATTTCTCGTCGGGCCGCTTGAGCAGGCCCCAGAGCTCGCACGAAGCCGCGGATTCGGCCACGCGGATCAGCTCCTCCAGATGCATGTCGGCGTTCAGTTCGACCGCGAGCGTGAGATGGGAGCGCTGGTTGTGGGCTCCGTAGTTGGAAATTTCACGGGAACAGGGGCACAGGCTGGTGACCGGCACCTGCACGGTCTGGCGCAGCAGCGCCGGCTCGCCGGCACGACCCGCCGCATGCAGCGTGACCGCGTAGTCCATCAGACTGCTCACGCCCGAGACCGGCGCGGTCTTGCGCATGAAATAGGTGAAGCTCAGCGTGATGTCACCGGCTTCGGCTCCGAGGCGGGCGAGCATGTCGGCGAGCAGGGCGCGCAGGCTGGCCGGTTCGAGCGCTTCGCCGGCGTGGGCCTCCAGCAGTTCGACGAAGCGCGACATGTGCGTGCCTTTCACCTGCGGCGGCAGCGCAACGTGGAGATCGAACGTGGCCACGCTGGGTTGAGTCGCGCCGTCCGCGGTGCGGATGAGCACCGGATGACGCACACCCTTGACGCCCACGTGCTGGATGGGCAGATTGCGGCGGTCCGGGGTGGCCTGAATGTCAGGTAGCGGAGCGGCTTTGCTGAACAACTTTTCCGGGGCATTCATCTGCGGTCCTTTCGACTTGCGGCGCGAGGCGCCTGGGGGTGCGTGGTGATTTCGAGTGTGTAGGGTCCTGCCGCACACACTCGCGCAAAGCCAGTCAGCGGCTGTCGGCACGGGCGCCGACCGATCTTGCGGCCGCGGCTGGCTCGCCGACCTCAGCTCTTTTGCTTCAGCAGCGCCTGGACCTTGTCGACGAACTCCGTGTTCTCGGGGGTTGTCAGGCTGGAATACACGTTGACCACCTTGCCTTGGCGATCGATGAGGTATTTGTAGAAGTTCCACTTGGGTTGATCGCCCGTGGCCAGGATGAGCTTCTTGTAGAAGCTGTTGGGTTGGGGCTCGGTGACGTGCGAAGGCGCGAACATCGGGAAATTCACGTTGTAGGTGTCCTTGCAGAACGCGGCGATCTTGCTCGGATCCTTCATTTCCTGGTTGAAGTCGTTGGATGGGAACCCGAGCACCACCAAGCCTTCCGGCCCGTATTTCTTGTACATCGCCTCCAGCCCCTTGTATTGCGGGGTGAAGCCGCAGTAGCTGGCGGTGTTCACCACCAGCACGACCTTGCCGGCGTATTGACAAAGGTCAATGGCTTTGTCGTCCTGCAAGCGCGGCACCGTCTGGTTGAGCAGGGTCGGGCAGGTACCCGAGGCCGCCTGGGGAGTGGTGGCGGCGAGAGCTTGCGTGTTGGCGGCTTGGGCATTCAGGGCCAGGCCGCCGAAGCAGGCAATGGCAACCACGATGGGAAAGAGGCGCATGGGTAACTCCGTTTCGATGGCAGGCATGAGCGTGGGTCGGATGATGCAGGATGTCCTGGACAAAATACAATCGGAACCGATTTTGTCCAGGACAACTGTGGGGTTTTGTCCAGGACGAGTCAAGGCCGCCTAAGATGCCCAGGAATACGATGGCAGCACGACAAAGATGCCTCTCAACGTCAATGGCCGGAAGGACGGTTGTCCACGTCTTTCAGCAATCGGCGCTGGACACCCATGTTTGACAACGCCTGCCATGTCGATACGGATTCAACCCGACCGCGAAACTCGCGCCCATGAATGACCGCACCGCCTTGTCCGCCCTGCGCATGAACATTGCCGCCGTCGAACGCGATACCGGAATCCCCAAGGACACTCTGCGGGTCTGGGAACGGCGCTACGGCTTTCCCCAACCGCTGCGCGATGCCATGGACGAGCGCCAATACCCGCTCGATCAGGTGGAGAAGCTGCGGCTGATCAAGCGCCTCATGGGTGCCGGGCACCGGCCCGGGCGCATCGTCGGCCTGCCCACCGAGCACCTCGATGCCCTGGCACGGGCGCAGGACGGCCTCGCGCCGGCGCCACTCGCCCGCATGCAGGTCCAGGCTCGGGCCCAGAGCGTGCATTACCTGCAGCTGATCAAGCAACACGACGCCGAGAAGCTGCGGCGTGAACTGGTGCAGACCCAGATGCGCCTGGGCCTGGGCCGCTTCGTGACCGAGATCGTCGCCCCGCTCATCACCGAGGTTGGCGAGGCCTGGATGCGCGGCGACCTGGAAATTTTCGAAGAGCACCTGTTTTCGGAAATCATGCATCGCGTGCTGCGCGCCGGCATCGCGGCTGTTCCTGGTCCGGAAGCCACGGCCGCAGCGCGCCCCCGCGTGCTGCTCACCACCATCCCGCAAGAGCCGCACGGCATGGGCTTGCTGATGGCCGAAGCCATGCTGGCGCTGGAGGGATGCCACTGCATCTCGCTGGGCGTGCAGACGCCGCTGTGGAACATGCTGCTGGCGGTGCAGGCCCACCAGAGCGATGTGCTGGTGCTGAGTTTCTCCGGCGTGCCGACCCAGACCCAGGTGCTGAACGCGCTGGCTGAGCTGCGCGACAAGCTGCCTGCCCATGTGGCCTTGTGGGCTGGCGGTTCCTCACCCGCGCTCAAACGCGCGGTGCCCGGCGTTCAGGTCACGCGCGCCCTCGGTTGGCTGGCCGAGGCCGTGGCGGCCTGGCGCGGCGCGCAGTCTCCACCACCCGCGGCCGCCGGCACGCCTTGACCCATCATCAGGTCTTGGGCGCCGCCGGGTTGCTCGGCTCAGGCGTCTGCGGATCACCCTCAGGGATCGCCTCGGCAGGCAACGGCACGGCGGTGGCGGGAAATTCGCCGCCGGCCACCTTCGGCTCCCGGTGCTCGCCCTCCTTCAGCCCCAAGGCTTCGGAGTAGACCGAGCGATGGCGCAGCAGGCTGCCGATCACGGACGCGATGACGCAGGCCGGCATGGCCGCCATGACCACGTTGTAGTTGCGCGTGATCTCGAACACCATGATGGCCGACATCGCCGGCGCGTGGGTGGTGGCGGCCAGCAGGCTGCCCATGCCCACCAGGGTCCACAGCGCCTGCGAATGGCTGGCCTCGGGCACGAGGAACAGGTGCGACACCATCAGCCCCATGGCGCCACCCAGTGCCAGGGTCGGCGTGAGAACGCCGCCCGGAATGCCGGCGGCGCTCGCGGCCGTGACGGCGAGCATGCGCAACACGAACACCGCGGCCACGGCCGCGAGCGTCCAGTGATCCACCAGGAAAGACTGCACCACGCTGTAGCCATTGCCCCAGACCTGCGGCATGAGCAGGGACAGCAGGCCGATGAACAGCCCGGCCAGGCCCATGCGCAGCGGCAGAAAAGCGACCATCGGCTGATACTTGCGGCGCGCGGTGTCGAGCAACCAGAGGAAGGCCGGCCCGATGAAACCGGCCAGCAGGCCGAGCAGCGAGGCATCGAGCAGGTCGATGAAACTGATCGGCGGCACCTGGTGCGCGAGGTAGAGCGGGCCGGTGGCGAACAGGCTCTGGGTGGTGAGTTCCCCGATCACCGCGGCCACCAGCACGGCGGTGATTTCGCGCAACTGCAGGCCGCCGAGAATGATTTCAGCGACGAACAGGGTGCCGGCGATCGGCGCGTGATACGCGCCGGCAAAGCCCGCTGCCGCGCCGCAGGCGACGATGAGCCGTTGATGCGCCGGGTCGGCGCGGCCGATCCGGCCAATGAAGGACGACACCAGCGAGGCGAACTGGATCATCGTGCCCTCGCGGCCGATGGTGATGCCCCCGCTCACGGCCACCAGCGACGAGGCGGTGCGCATCAGGTTGGGCACCACCGGGAGCAGGCCGTCGCCCACGCGCACCGCCTCCATGTACTCGGGCCCGCGCGGGCGCTTGATCCAGCGCTGTCCGGCCCACATGATGAGACCGCCGACGACCGCAGCGATCACCGGGATGATGGCCCGCTTCCACAGCGGCAGCCCGGCTGCCGCTGTGACCAGGTGCTCGTGGGTGCTGTAGAGGTGGATGATGGCGTACATCGCCTGGCGAAAGCCCTCCACCGCCACCGAGGCGACAAAACCGATGATGGCCGCGATCAACATCATCGGCACCATCGGGTCGAGACCCAGACGCAGATGGACGAGCAGGGCGCGGAGGCGGTAGGCGAGGGATTCGGACATGACGAGCAGGTGCGGCAGGACCTTGCGCTGCGCAAGGTAGACATTGGGGAAATGGTATCGGCTCGCGCGCCCCACAACGGTGAAGTTTGGTGAACGCCGGCAACTGGCGCTGCGCCAGCACCACGGGTCATCGGTCATTCTGGTGAAGTGCGTTTGCGCCTTTGCGGGATTGCGTGGCTGCCCAGCTGCCCAGTTGCTCGGTGGCGGCCGTGCAGCGTCGTGATCGGGTTCGCGCCGCCAGCGCCAGCGGCTTTGCGACAATGCCAGCCATGTCTGGCGACTCCACACCCACCCCGGCCCCGGCGTTTCTGCGCAAACTCTGCGCACCGGCGCAATTGCCGCAGGCCCTGGCCACGCTGGCGCGACCGATGGTGTTCACCAATGGCGTGTTCGACATCCTGCACCGCGGTCACGTGACGTACCTCGCGCAGGCGCGGGCCCTCGGCGCCTGCCTGGTGCTGGGGCTGAATTCCGACGCGTCGGCACGGGGCCTGGGCAAGGGCCCGGAGCGCCCGCTGAACCCGCAAGACGATCGCGCCGCCGTGCTGGCCGCGCTGGAAAGCGTCAGCCTGGTGGTGCTGTTCGACGAGTCCACGCCGCTGGCGCTGTTGCAACAGGTACGCCCCGAGATCTATGTGAAGGGCGGCGACTACAGCGTCGCAACCCTGCCCGAAACCCCGCTGGTGCGCGGCTGGGGCGGCGAAGTGCGCATCCTGCCCTTTGTCGCCGGCCGCTCCACCACGGCGCTGGTGCGGCGCATTCGCGGCGACGGCTGAGGCCGCGTGGTTGCGACCGGCATCCGGCGGCCGGGATGTAGGCCGCGCGGCCGGCCCGCACGCTCCTAGGGATGGGTCGCGCTCTTGCGCTGCGCCGTGGGAGGAATGCGCAGGGCCTCGCGGTACTTGGCCACCGTGCGCCGCGCCACGGTGATGCCCTGCGTGGCGAGTCGCTCGGCAAGTTCGCCGTCGGACAGCGGCGCCGCCGGATTCTCGTCCTGCACCATCTGGCGGATGATGGCGCGCACTGCGGTGCTCGATGCATTGCCGCCGGTGTCGGTGGACAGGCCCGAGCCGAAAAAGTACTTCAACTCGAAGGTACCGAACGGCGTGAGCACATATTTCTGCGTGGTCACGCGCGAAATGGTGGACTCGTGCAAGCCGAGCTCATCGGCAATTTCGCGCAGTACCAGCGGGCGCATGCCCAGTTCGCCGTGGCTGAAAAAGTTCTGCTGGCGCTCGATCACGGCCTGCGCGACGCGCTCGATGGTCTCGAAGCGCTGCTGCACATTGCGCACGAACCAGCGCGCCTCCTGCAACTGCCCCGACAGCCCGGTGCCGTCTCGCGAGCGGCGCAGCAGATCGGCGTACAAGCTGTTGATGCGCAGCTTGGGCAGTACCTCGGGGTTGAGCATCGCGCGCCAACGCCGGCCCGTGCGCACGGCGATGACATCGGGCGTGACGGCCTGCGCAGTGGACGGCACGAAGCTCGCACCCGGGCGCGGATCCAGCCGCGCGATGCGTTGCTGCACGTCGCGCAACGCCGCCTCGTCAGCCTGCAGGGCGCGGGCCAGCCGCTTCCAGTCGCGCTTGGACAACAGGTCCAGATGGCCGCCGGCGCACAGGGCGATGGCCAGATCGCGCTGCGGGCAGGGGGGTTGGCGCTGGAGTTGCAAACACATGCACTCGCCCAGATTGGCGGCGCCAACGCCAGCCGGGTCGAAACTCTGCACCAGCTTCAAACCCACGCGCAGCGCGCTGCACAGCGCATCGCGCTCCTCCTCGCTGGCGTCGGTGTCGAGCTCGGCGGCCAGCAACTCGGGGCCCTCGGCCAGGTAGCCATCCTCGTCGAGCGAGTCGATGATGGCCTCGGCTGCAACGCGGTCGGCCTCGCTCAGTCCCAGGCCCGCGAGCTGCCCGCGCAGATGGGCGCGCAGGTCGGCCCCCACATGCGCCAGCCCCACCGGGTCGAAATCGTCGTCGGCCTCGCCCCCGCTGCCCTGCCAGTTCTCGCCTGGCGCGGTATCCCACTCACCCTGCTCAGCGCCGGATTGCCAGTCCTCGCGGTCGAGCTTGAGTTCGACGGTCTCCTCATGCGTCTCCTTGCGTGCCTCGGCGGCTTCCGTCGCGCTTTGCGCCTCGGCCGGTGTCTCGACATCGCCCTCGCCTTCCTCATGTTCCAGAAAAGGATTGGCTTCGAGCATCTGCTCGACTTCCTGCTGCAACTCCAGCGTGGAGAGTTGCAGCAGGCGGATGGATTGCTGCAACTGGGGTGTGAGTGCGAGATGCTGCGACAGGCGAAGGTTGAGCGACTGCTTCATGGGTTTGTCGCGCACTCGAAAACGGCAGATGCAGGGATGCTCATAAGCGAAAACTCTCACCCAGATAGACCTTGCGCACGGCCGGGTTGTTGACGATGTCGTCGGGCTTGCCCAGGGCCAGCACGCTGCCCTCGCTGATGATGCAGGCGTGGTCGCAAATGCCGAGCGCCTCGCGCACGTTGTGATCGGTGATGAGCACGCCGATGCCCCGCGACTTGAGGAATTGGACGATGCGCTGGATTTCGATCACGGCGATGGGATCGATCCCGGCGAAAGGCTCGTCGAGCAGGATGAACTGAGGATTGGTGGCCAGCGCCCGGGCGATCTCCACCCGTCGCCGCTCGCCGCCGGACAGGGCGATAGCCGGGCTGTCGGCCAGATGCTCCACATGCAACTCACGCAGCAACTGCACCAGGCGTGCTTCGATCTCGGACTTTTTCAGGGTGCGGCCCTCGGCGTCATGCTGCAGCTCCAGCACTGCGCGCACGTTTTCGGCCGCCGACAGGCCGCGAAAAATCGAGGCTTCCTGCGGCAGGTAGGACAGGCCCAGACGCGCGCGCCGGTACATCGGCTGATGCGTGATGTTCTGGCCGTTGAGGTGAATGTCGCCGCCGTCTGCCCGCACCAGGCCGACGATCATGTAGAACGAGGTGGTCTTGCCGGCGCCGTTCGGGCCGAGCAGACCGACCACCTCGCCACCGCGCACCTCCAGGCTCACGTCGCGCACCACCTGGCGGCCGCCATAGCGCTTTTGCAAGCCGCGCATGCTGAGCACCCCGGCATGCTGGGCCTGGGCCGGCGTCGCCGGCTCCACCGGCTTCAACACCGCCGCGTTCACGGCTGCGCTCCCAGGCCTGGAGTCACCTTCAACGCCGGCGCCGGTCCGCCGGGCTTGGCTGCGGGCTGCGCGGTGCGTGGCGACAGCATCACCCGCACCCGGCCGTTGGGGTTGGAAGGCGTGGCGCCGGCCTTGCCGCCGACCACGGCGAAGACATCCGTGAGGTCGTTGTAGGTGATGACCTCGCCCTGGGCGCGATCCGTCAGCTTGCCGTCGCTCAGGCGGTCGAGCGTGGCCTGGCCGGTGAATGTGACCACGTCACTCTTGCCGTCATAGTGAATGGTGACGGCGCTGCCGAACATCGACGGGGTGGGCTGTCCGGGCTGCGCGTCCAGTGTCTGGGCATAGGTCGCGAGCTTGTTCGGCGTGCCGAATGCGGTGGCGTCGTCATAGCCCTGCGGCGTCTGCACCACCTCGACGCGGGCGGCGTGGATCACCAGCGAGCCCTTGGTGACCACCACATTGCCGGTGAACACGCTGGTCTGCTTGACGTCGTTGTAGTGCATCGCGTCGGCCTCGACCTGGATGGGCTGCGCCTTGTCGGACTGCAGCGCCTGAGCCGGGACCAGCGTCGCCGTCAACACCACGGCCAGCAGCAGACGCGTGGCGGGGCGAAGCATGGGCATGAAGTTTGCTTTCATGCGAAGCATTGTAGGCATGTCGGCCCCCGTTTTGAGCCGCCCGACGCGAGCGCGCGGCCGGCCATCGGCTGGTCTTGCTCCTGGCGTGAAAAAGCCCGCGATTGCGGGCTTTTCCGGCGGCGGGGAAATCACCGGGATCTGTTTTTACTTGGCTGATTTGGCCATGCCGGCGCGCAACTGCTGCACCAGAAAATCGACCGCCTGCAAGACCTTCTCGTTGGTGGGCGTCTCCGACATCGAGGCTGAGGCGGTGTACATGCCGCCAACCGCCATCGTGGGCACGCCGTTGATCTGGTAATCCGTCACCATTTGCGTGGCGCGCTTGGCTTCCATCTGCACGCCGAACGAGTTGTAGGCGTTCATGAAGGTGGCCTTCGGAATGCCGCGCCCGACCAGCCAGTTGGCCATCTGCTCAGGCGTCCCGAGCGGGATGTGCTGCACATGAATGGCGTTGAAGATGGCGCCCTGCAAGGCATCGACCTTGCCCAGAGCCTTGAGCGCGTAGTACAGCTTTTGCTGCGCGACGTATTGCGGCGCGAACGCCACCGGTACGCGCTCCAGGACGACATCGGCCGGTTGCTTCTTCGCCCAGGCTTCCAGCAGGGGTTCGAACTCGAAGCAATGCGGGCAGTCGTACCAGAAAAATTCCGTGACGACGATCTTGCCCTTGTGGCCAACCGGCTGCGCGATCGGCAACTTGGTGTAACCAGCGCCCTCCTGGAACGGGGCGGGTCCTGCGGCGTTTGCCGCGACACTGAAGCCAAGCAACAGCAGTGCGGCGATGCGGGCGAACCAGCGATTCATGGTGCTTCCTTTCAACGGGTTGGGATGGGTGTGCAATTCATGCGCCGCGTGCGGGGTCGTGCTTGAGGCCGCCCCTGCTCGGCAGCGTTACTTCGAGACCTTAACGACTGCGGATTCGATTCCGTTGTCATTCAAGAGTTTCTGCGCCTTGTCGGCCTGCTCCGCGGCCGGGTAAGGACCGACGCGCACGCGATACAAGGTGCGGCCACCCACCTGGCGTTCGTCAATATGCGCTTCCAGCCCGGTGAAGGCGACCTTGGCGCGCTGGCTCTCGGCATCGGCCTTGGTGCTGTAGGCGCCAATTTGCAGGATGTAGAGCAGATTGGACGATCCCGCCGGAGCGGCGGTATTCGCCGGTGCTGGCGTTGCCGGGCTGAACGCACCCGTGGCACCGGCGGCGGCCGTCGCTTGACCCGGCTGCACCACCCCGGTGGGTGGCTGACCCAGCGACTCGATCGCCTTGGGCGAGAGCGGGGCGCTGCTCACCTGCACGGGCATCGAACTGCCGGCCACCGGAGCCGGAGCGCCGCCGCTGACCAGGCCCTGGTTCGGATTCCAGTTGGCCGCGCCGGACGCCGCGCCGGTTGGGCGCTCCTGGAAGCGGTTCATGAAGGGCAGCGGCGCCTTGGTGATGTAGAGGGCCGCCACCAGCGCGATGGCCAGGCCCAGCACCAGACCGACGATCAGGCCGAGCAGGGTGCCACCGCGCTGGGCGCAGCCGGGCGAACGGATGGGGCGAAGGTGTTGAGGCATGGCGTGATGGGATGGGGTGCGATGGAGTGACGGCGGCGCGAACCGCTGGCTGTTGAACCTGTGCAGGCTGGCCTGGGCGGGCCTTACATGCGCTGCGGGCTGCTCACGCCCAGCACGGCCAACGCATTGTGCAACACCTGACGCACGGCTTGCAGCAGCGCGAGCCGCGCCTGCTTGAGCGCGGCATCATCCACCAGGACGCGCTCGGCGTTGTAGAAGGCATGGAAGCTGCCGGCGAGCTGGCGCGCGTAGAACGCCACATCGTGCGGCGTCAGCTCGTCGGCCGCCTGGCGCAACATCTCGGGGTAGTGGGCCAGCAGCATCATCAGCTCTTGCTCGCGGGGGCTGATGAGCGGGCTCAGGTCGGCCCGCCGCAGCGCCGCTTCATCGCCGCCGTCACGTTCGGCCCATTGCGCCAGCACCGAACAGATGCGGGCGTGGGCGTACTGCACGTAGTACACCGGGTTTTCATCGCTCTGCGCCAGGGCCAGGTCGATGTCGAAGACGAACTCGGTGTCGGCCTTGCGGGACACGAGGAAAAAGCGCACCGCGTCGCGCCCGCGCTGCAGGGCGGCGTCGAGCTCGTCTGGCGTCATGTCGTCTCGCATGCCGCCGGACCATTCGATCAGATCGCGCACCGTGACATAGCTGCCGGCGCGCTTGGAGATTTTCACTTCCTCGCCGCCGCGCATCACCGTCACCATCTTGTGCAGCACATAGCTCGGGTAGGTTGCGGGAATGGCCGGATTCGCCGCCTGCAGGCCGGCACGCACGCGCGCGACGGTGCCGTGGTGATCCGAGCCCTGGATGTTGATGGCGCGGTGGAAGCCACGCTCCCACTTCGCCAGGTGATAGGCAACGTCGGGCAGGAAGTAGGTGTAGCTGCCGTCCGACTTGCGCATCACGCGGTCCTTGTCGTCGCCGAATGCGGTGGTGCGCAACCACAATGCGCCCTCGTGCATGTAGGTGTGGCCGGAAGCGACCAGGGCCTGGACCGTGCGCTCCACCCGGCCGTCGGCATACAGGCTGGACTCCAGGTAGTAGTTGTCGAAACGGATGCCGAAGGCCTTGAGGTCGAGGTCTTGCTCGCGCCGCAGATAGGCCACGGCGAAGCGGCGGATGGCGTCGAGATCGTCGGCGTTACCTGACGCCTGCACCGCCGCGCCGTCTTCGGCCTGCACCACGGCCCGCGCCAGATAGTCGCGCGCGATCTCGGCGATGTACTCGCCGTTGTAGCCCGCCTCGGGCCAGCCGGCTGCGCCCGGCATCAGCCCGCGCGCCCGCGCCTGCACTGACAGCGCCAGATTCCGGATCTGCACCCCGGCGTCGTTGTAATAGAACTCGCGCGTCACCGCCCAGCCGCTCGCGGCCAGCAAGGCGGCCATGGTGTCGCCCAAAGCGCCTTGCCGGCCGTGGCCGACGTGCAAAGGCCCCGTCGGGTTGGCCGAGACGAACTCGACCAGGACTTGCCCGGCGCTGCCCGCCGGTTCGCGGCCGTAAGCCCCGCCCAGGGCGTTGACGGTCGCCACCACCGCCTGTTTGAGCGATGGGTCCAGGGTGAAATTGATGAAGCCCGCGCCCGCCAGATCGATGCTCGCCAGCCCCGCCATCAAGGCCGCATCGGTGCGCACGGCGTCCATCAGGATGGGGGCGATATCGCGTGGGCTGCGCTTGAGGCTGCGGGCGAGTTGCATCGACAGCGTGCAGGAAAAATCACCATGCCCCGCTGATTTGGGCCGCTCCAGCACGGCTTCGGGGGCTTGCGGATGCAGATGTCTCGCAGTTGTGGTGAGAACTCCTGTCAACCGGGATAGATAGTCGCGCATTATGGTGATGTTGCGATGCAAATCCACGCATTTTAGGGTCGCCCTCCGCCACGGTTGCCGCCCTGCAGGCGGGGAATTGCGTTCGCAGCGCCCTTTTGGTTCCTCTGGCCCCGCAGACGGGTCCGCCGTCTGTATCCACGTTCCCGTTCACCTCTCGCTCGGAGTTTCACCCATGAAAAAGATCATCCTCGCCATCAGCCTGTCCTGTGCCGCCTTCACTCTGCCAGGCCTGGTTTCAGCCCAAGCTGCCACGGCGCAAACCAGCAAGATGGCCACCTGCAACGCCGACGCCAAAACCAAGGCGCTCACCGGCGAGGCCCGCAAGACGTTCATGAAGGAATGTCTGAGCGCCAAGGCTGCCGAACCCGCCAAGAAGGTCGAAGAGAAGAAGGCGATGCCCGCCGCTGCCGCGCACGACGGCAAGAAGCTGACCGTTCAGCAGGAAAAAATGGTCACCTGCAACAAGGACGCCAAGACCAAGGCGCTGAAGGGCGACGATCGCAAGAAGTTCATGAAGGAATGCCTGAGCGCCAAGAAGTAAGAGGGCAAGAGCAACGCCGGGGTATCGCTTCCGTCGCGGCCCGATGGCCGCGACGCTTGCCGACACCCGCTTTGCCAACACAACGGGGCTGCCTTGCAGCCCCGTTGTGTTTTGTCGGCAGAGTCTCCCCCGTCAGGACGTGAACTTCGGCCAGGCCACATGAAACCCCGTCCGGCGCGGGTCGCACCGCGCTACTGCTGCACCACCGCGTAGGCGCTCAAACCCAGGAGGCGCAGCTTGTGCAGCAGCGCCGTGTCCGGCGCATGGCCCGGCAATGGGCCGATCTGCACGCGGTAGACCACGGCGCCATGCAGGATTCCTGGAACAACGAGCACGGGGCCAATCCCCGCCGCCTGCAGCTGCGCACGCTCGGCCTCGGCGTTGGCCTGCAGCGCGAAAGCGCCGGTCTGCAGATAAGCCCGTGGCGCACCCGGCAACTGTGGTGCCAGCGTCTGCAGCGTGGGAGCGGACGCCGACATGCGGGGGGGCGGCGGCGCGAGCTCGGCGGGTGAGGCTGCTACTGCCATCGTCGACGTGACGGCGGCGGACGCGGCGGCAGGGGCGCCGCTGGAGTTGGGGGCGAGAGTCGGGCTGGCCGCGACGGCGGCTGACGCTGCCAGCCCGGCGGGTGCGGCCGAGGACACGCCAGTCTTGGTTTCGCTTGCGCTTGCCGTGCTGCCGGAGTTTGCGCCTTGCAGCGGCGGCAGCGGCTGGCTCTCGATGCCTGGCGCGTTCACCGCGCCGGCCTGCGCCACCGCAATGGGTGCCGGGGCGAAGGTCTCCGGTTGCGCGGCTGCATCCATCTGCGGCGCACCAGGCGAGACGGGCGCAGCCGGCGCCCCCTGAGCTGGAGCCGGCGGTCCATTGCCCGCCAGCGCGACGATGCGCACCCGGGCCGTTCCCGTGCGCGTGATGCCCAGCGCCTGGGCCGCGCCATACGATAAATCCATGATGCGGCTGTCGACGAACGGCCCGCGATCGTTCACCAACACCAGCGCGCTGCGGCCATTGGCCAGATTGGTGACCTGCACACAGGTCGGCAGCGGCAGCGTGCGGCTGGCCGCGGTGAAGGCCCGCGGGTTGAAACGGTCGCCCATGGACGTGGTCGAGCCCGACTCCCAGCCGTACCACGATGCCAGCCCCTGCGCCTCGTAGCCCGACGCGCTGGCCAGCGGCGTGTAGCTGCGCCCCAGCACGCGGTACGTGCGGTTGTAGGCCGCGCGCGTGTTGGGCGGCGGCGCATAGCAGCCGCTGGCGCCGTTCACCGGTGCCTGCCCGGTCGACGACTGCAGCGGCACGCTGGAGCAGCCGCCCAGCGCCAGCAGCAGCCCCACCGCACAGGCCAAGGCCAGGCCGTTGCTGTGATGCCGCGCGCTCAACCCAGCGGGCGGCCCGTCGCCTGGCGCTTGCTCGTGCTGGGGACGACCGGGCACGGCAGACACAGCCATGAACGACTCACTGCAATCGGAGCAGCGCCAGCAATACCCCGACAGCGACCACCAGCATGCCGCCAATCTTGATGGTCAGGCGCAGTTCCAGTTCGCGCAAATCGGGTTTGGTCACCAGGTCGGCCTCACCCTGGGCGTCGCGGAATGCGTCGGCAACAGCCTCGGCCTGCGCGTCGGACATACCCGAATCGCGCAGCCGGCGGATGAATTTGTGTGTATCGAACGTGACTGTCGACATGGTCGTGCCATTGTAGACGCTGGTCGACGCCGAAGACGCGCCGGATGCGCCAGGGGCTTTCAGCACAGCACGCCTCCGAGCCTCGGCGGGTCATGGAGCCGCGCAACGCGGCTCCAGAAGCGATGCAGGCGTGGCCAAGACGGTCGAATACGACGTGAAGGTTACTCAGCCGAGTTGCCCCGGCTCGCCCCTTCACACCCACTGCGCCGTCGTCGTCATCACCTTGGCGGCGCCGCGCATTGCCCAGCGCACCGGAGCCGGCAGGCGGGTCGCGCCGAGTTTGTCCGCCGCGCGCGCGTGCTCCACCTCGTCGGCCCGCATCTGCGCCACCACCGCACGCGACTCCGCATCGGCCTGCGGCAGGCGCTGCAGGTGCGAGGCCAGGTGCTGCTCCACCTGATTCTCGGTTTCCACGACGAAGCCCAGGCTGACCTTGTCGCCCGCCACGCGTCCGGCCAGCAAGCCCAGGCCGAAGGCTCCGGCGTACCACAGCGGGTTGAGCCAGCTCGGGCGCGAGTCCAGTTCGCGCAGGCGCTGCGCGCACCAGGCCAGGTGATCGCCCTCGTCCCGCGAGGCGTGCAGGAAATGCTGGCGCAGCCGCCCGTCGCGCGCCGCCAGCGCCTGCCCCTGGTACAGCGCCTGGGCGCAGATTTCGCCTACGTGGTTGACCCGCATCAGCCTGGCCGCAAGCTCGCGCTCGGCCAGGGGCATGGGAGTGCCCTGACTGGCCGCCTGCCTCGCCAGGGGCGGCGCCGGCATCGGCCGCGACGGTTGCAGACCGCCGGCCAGGGTTTTCAGCGCGTTGTCCGCCGCCACCAGCAAGCGGTCGGCTGCACTCGGGCGTGTCGGCGCATGCGGTCCGGCGGACGATGCTGGCTCGGCGCGATGGATGGCAACCATGATGAAACTCCTTTCAGCGTCAGGCCCAGGGCACGAACCGGCAACCTATGCCCATGCCCATGCGCTCGGCCCAGGTTGAAAGCATAGACGCCTCCTGACAGCGAAGTGTCCATCCGGGCGCACCGCTCGTCCCGCTGCCGCGCCCTGCATGTTGTGCCACCGCAACGCAACGCCAGGAATCTGGCCCGATGTCGGAAGCAGGTCTTGCACCGGCCATTGGCGGGTGCTGAAATGCATGCAACTCCCATCCCGGAGTTGGCGAGTCTGACGGCCGGCACCCAGCCCAAGCCGGCTTGCTACGCAGCGGTAAGCAGCATTGTGGCAAACCGTTTCATCCAACAATCTTCTGGAGATGCACCTATGAAAAAATCACTACTCGCGCTGGCCGTGCTCGGCGCATTTTCCGGCGCCGCCATGGCCCAAAGCAGCGTGCAGCTGTACGGCATCATCGACCTGGGCGTTGCCCATTACAGCAATGGCAGCGGCAGCGTCAGCAAGCTGGGCACCGGCATTCAGTCCGGCTCACGCATCGGCGTGAAAGGCACGGAAGACCTGGGCGGCGGTCTGTCGGCCTTCTTCGACGCTGAAACCGGCTTCTGCGCCAACGGCGGCACCGGCGCGCCCAATACCGGCAACGTCAGCCCCTATTGCACCGGCGGTCCTGGTGGCCAGGGCTTCATGGGCCGTCAAGCCTTCGCCGGCTTGAAGGGCAACTTCGGTGCCGTGTCCTTCGGTCGCCAATACACCCTGACCTTCCTGGACCAAGCCAACATCGACCCGTTCGGCTACGGCCTGACCGGCACCATCAGCAACATCGGCACGATCGGCGCTCCGGCTCGCGCCAGCCAGTCGATGATTTACCAATCGCCGAATTTCAGCGGCTTCAATGTCGCCGGCATGTATGTGTTTGGTGATGGCCTGGGTCTGACCACCGCCACGACCACCCAAACCACGGGCGCCTACAACCTGCACGCCGGCTACAACAACGGCCCGGTCATGGTTGGCCTGGATTACCTGCGCGTGAACTCCAATACCGGCAACCCCACCAACAAGCACACCATGATTGTCGGCAGCTACGACTTCGGCGTGGCCAAGCTGGCGGGCATGTATGCCCAAAACCAACTGGGTAGCGTTACTGGTGTGAGCGGCGACAAGCTGGATGTCTGGATGCTGGGCGCGACCGTGCCTGTGGGCCCGGGTGCCATTCTGGCCTCTTACACGGCCGAGAAGGACAAGACCACGGCAGGTCTGGGTGCCAAGCAGTACGCGATCGGCTACACCTACTCGCTGTCCAAGCGCACCAATCTGTACACCTCGTACGCGCACATTTCCAACGACTCAGGCGCTGCCTTCACCGTGCAAGATGCGACGGGCAACAACGACGCACCGGTCGTTGGCACAGGCTTCACCTCCAGCGGCTTCGCCCTGGGCATTCGTCACCAGTTCTGATCAGCGCAAGCTGCATCAACGGTGTTTTGAAAAGCCGCCTTCGGGCGGCTTTTTTTCGCCCTGCTGAGGAAAGGCAAGGAGAAATGGGGACAGACCCCATTTCCCTCTACACCAGCACGCGCTCGATGCCACCCGCATTGGCGGCTTGCACATACGCCGGCATCCAATCCTCGCCGAGGATGTGGCGGGCCAGCTCGATGACGATGTAGTCGGCCTCGAGCAGGCCGCTTTGCAGGTCGTCGCGGTAGCGCGACAGGCCCTGCAGGCAGCTCGGGCAGGAGGTGAGGATCTTGATGTCGCCGCTGTGGCCCTGCGACCGCAGTGCGGCTTCGTCGGCGCGCAGTTCCTCTTGCTTGCGGAAACGCACCTGGGTGGCGATGTCGGGCCGGCTCACGCCCAGGGTGCCGCTTTCGCCACAGCAGCGCTCGCTCTTGCGCACGCCGTCGCCCAGCAGGGCTTTCACGGTTTTCATCGGCTCCTGCTGCTTCATGGGGCTGTGGCAGGGGTCGTGGTAGAGGTAGGCGGTGCCGGTGTGGGGCAGGGTGATGCCCTTCTCCAGCAGGAATTCGTGGATGTCGACGATGCGGCAGCCGGGGAAAATCTTGTCGAAGTCATAGCCCTGCAACTGGTCGTAGCAAGTGCCACAGCTCACCACCACGGTCTTGATGTCGAGGTAGTTCAAGGTGTTGGCGACGCGGTGGAACAGCACCCGGTTGTCGGTGATGATTTTTTCGGCCTTGTCGAACTGGCCGCTGCCACGCTGCGGATAGCCGCAGCACAGATAGCCCGGCGGCAGCACGGTCTGCACCCCGACCTGCCACAGCATGGCCTGGGTGGCCAGGCCGACCTGCGAAAACAGGCGCTCGGAGCCGCAGCCGGGGAAATAGAACACGGCTTCGCTGTCCACCGTGGTGGTGGCCGGGTTGCGGATGATGGGGACGAAATTCTTGTCCTCGATGTCCAGCAACGCACGCGCGGTTTTTTTCGGCAGGCCGCCGGGCATGGGTTTGTTGATGAAGTGAATGACCTGCTCGCGCAGCGGCGATGTCCCGGTGGTGGCGGGCGGCGCGGCCGTCTGCCGTTTCGCCGGGCCGCGCAGCAGCTTCACCGCCGCGTTCTGCGCCTTGAAGCCCCATTGCATGAGCCCGGTGCGCACGGTCTTGATGGTGCGCGGGTCGGTGGCGTTGAGGAAGAACATGGCGGCGCTGCTGCCGGGATTGAAGCTTTTCTTGCCCATCTTGCGCAGCAGGTTGCGCATGTTCATGGACACGTCGCCGAAATCGATGTCCACCGGGCAGGGAGACAGGCATTTGTGGCAGACGGTGCAGTGGTCGGCCACATCCTCGAACTCTTCCCAGTGGTGGATGCTGATGCCGCGCCGGGTCTGCTCTTCGTACAGGAAGGCTTCGACCAGCAGCGAGGTGGCGAGGATCTTGTTGCGCGGCGAATACAGCAGGTTGGCGCGCGGCACATGGGTGGCGCAGACCGGTTTGCACTTGCCGCAGCGCAGGCAGTCCTTCACCGAGTTGGAGATGGCGCCGATGTCGCTTTGCTGCATGATCAGCGACTCGTGCCCCATGAGCCCGAAGCTCGGCGTATAGGCGTTGGTCAGGTCGGCGGGCAGCTTCGGATCGTGCAGCAGTTTGCCTTTGTTGAAGCGGCCCTCGGGGTCGACGCGCAGCTTGTAGTCGCGGAACGGGCCGATCTCGGCGTCGGTCAAGAACTCCAGCTTGGTGATGCCGATGCCGTGCTCGCCGGAAATCACGCCGTC
>JAGWMO010000026.1:0-45116 GCA_028871675.1 Betaproteobacteria bacterium | reverse complement strand
GGCGCAGCCCAATCCTTCAAGGAGTTTGGCGACATGATGGGGCCGCTCCTGATCGGGCTGCTTACGCAGGTATTTGGCGTGCGTGTGGGCTTTGTCACGTGCGCGATTCTCGCGCTGCTTTTTCTGGTTCTTCTCGCTCGGTCGGCGGCTCTCAAACCCGCCTAAAGAAACGATGGCCGTACGCGAAGACTGAGGCCCGATTGATGCGGCCGCGCGATTCTGTGGATGGCGATGTTCACGAGCATGGGCGCGATTTTCTTCATAGCGCTCATCGGCATGCGGCCACGTCGCGCATGGCGCCGAACAACGTGACAAGTTGTACGCCCTGCACGCGCCTGAAGTTGAGTGCATCGGCAAAGGCAAGGCGCGGCAACCCTACGAGTTCGGCGTCAAGGTGAGTCTCGCGATCACGGAGAAACAAGGACTGATCGTCGGCGCACGGGCGTTCTCAGGCAACCCATACGACGGCCACACGCTGGCGGAGCAACTTGAACAGAGCGCCATTCTGTTGCAGGATCTGCCCGGTACGCCGCAACCGAAGACCGTGCTGGTCGATCTCGGGTTTCGTGGCGTCGATGCCGAAGTGTCATTGGTACAACTTATTCATCGCGGCAAGCACAAGACCCTGACCAGCACCCAGCGACGTTGGCTCAAGCGACGGCAGGCGATCGAACCGGTCATCGGCCATGTGAAGCACGACCACGGTATGCGCCGGTGCTGGCTTAAAGGGCAAACCGGCGATGCGCTACGCGGTACTGTGTGCTGCCGGCTACAACCTGCGCTGGTTGCTGCGCGCCATCGTCCGCCTGGGCCTGAGGCCTGTATTTTTTATCCTCGCGTTGCTGCATTGGCTCGCCAATGTCACGTTGAAGCCAGCGCTTGCTCGCCACAACCGCTTTCGATGGGCTGATTTCCGTTCGTCGACAGGCCACACCCTCAGCTTAGCTCGCTACGCAAATTGAATTTTGCAGGTCCGACTAATTAGCAGGAAGGGCATTGGGTGTACGAGGTGGTAGATGAGGAGATCGACTCCCACCGGTCTTTTTTTCATCCGGGTTTGCGTGTTCCTGTTCCGCCTCTGCTGCACCAGCTACCATCGCGAGCGCCGATACGGCCGCCAGCAACGCACTGACCTCCACGGGTTTGTGCAGGAACAGGTCGTGTAAAAAGGGGATCCCGGCGGGCGATAAATTCAACGACGAAGTGCAGGCCCAACGTTGGACATTGGAACAATGCGAAGCAGTATCACATTGTGGTTGGCTTATGTGCGGCGGCGGCTGAAGCGTTAGACAGCGAGAAACACCTTGACAACACAATATAACTACAGCGTGTCCGCGGCGCGCTACAACGCCGAGAACGTGCTTGTGGTGCGAAACGACCCGGCGCTGGCCGAAACCTACGCCCGCCACTGGGAAACCAACTGGCAACTGGGGCGCGTGGTCAAGCCGAGTCCTTGAACACTCCGTGGACGGCGCGCTCTCACGGCAACGCAGGGCCGTCCCCAAGTTTCCTTGACCCCATGCGGGACGGGTCAGCGAGCCGACACTGGGGCCCCAGGACTTGCAGCAGTTCAATGCGGGCGAACTTTTCGCCGGTTTGATCTTCAAACAGCCAGCGCCCGCCAGCCTGAGCAAAACTTCCCGTGGCGCCTAAAATTGCATGATCAGAGGCGCAGGTGCGCCAGGTGAGCCCGTGATGCAAGCATCGTTGAAAAAATGGACAGCTTTGATGGTGTTGGTTGCCGTGGTCCTGGCCGGCTATCTGGCCTGGAATGCGATCGGTCGCGACCCGAAAGCCCCGGAGGTAAGTTACACCCTGCTCGACGGCAAGACCCTCACCTCGCAAAACATGCTGGGTAAAGTGGTGCTGGTGAACTTTTGGGCCACGAGTTGCACGACGTGCATCAGCGAAATGCCCCACATGGTGCAAACCTATGATCGGTTTGCACCCAAGGGCTTCGAGTTGGTCGCCGTCTCGATGAATTACGACCGACCCGATTATGTGAAAACCTTCGCCACTGCCGGCCCCTTGGGCTCGCTGCCGTTCCCGGTGGCGATGGACACCAGCGGCAACATCGCCAAAGCCTTCCACGATGTGCGCCTCACGCCCACCAGCTTCCTGATCGACAAGTCTGGCCACATCGTGAAGCAGTATGTCGGGCCGCCGAATTTCGCCGAGCTGCACGGCCTGATCAGCCAGTTGCTGGCACAACGGGCCTGACCAGGCGGGCCGTTTGCGGGAGTGATTTGGCCGGGGCCGCGCTCTGGTCACTCGGGAAAACCCTGAGATGGCGTTACGATAGATAGATGGATCACTCCAGCCCCCATCGTGATGCTGCTGCGCACGCAACAGCATCACGGAGTTTGGCGGAGCGCACAGCCCTGGGAAGCTTGGCCCATCTTCAGCCCGCTCACCGAGCCGACCAGCAGATGCTGGAGCAAAGCATGGCGCGTGCACCGCAAGCGCTGCCCGGCGGGATACGCTTGCGTCAACTCGGCCTGCAGGCTTACGTCCCCACCTGGGACGCGATGCGCGCGTTCACCGCTGCGCGCCTGCCCACCACGCCCGACGAAATCTGGCTGGTCGAACATCTGCCCGTCTACACCCTGGGACAGGCTGGCCAGGCCCAGCATGTGCTGGATGCGCACGGCATCGACGTGGTGCAAACCGATCGTGGTGGACAAGTCACCTACCACGGCCCGGGGCAGGCGGTGGTCTATGTGCTGATGGATCTGCGCCGTCGGCACTGGATGGTGCGCGAGACCGTGCATCGTCTGGAAGAAGCTGTGATTCGCACCCTGGCGCGCCTGGGCGTGGTGGGCGTGCGACGCCCTGGGGCACCTGGCATCTACCTGGGCGCCCCCCATCCCCGTGCCGGCGCCAAGATTTCCGCGCTCGGCCTGAAGGTGCGTCAAGGCTGCACCTATCATGGCGTCGCCATCAACGTCGACATGGATCTCAGCCGCTTCGCCGGCATCAACCCCTGCGGATTCTCCGGGCTCGACGTGGTGGATCTGGCCCAACTCGGCGTGCACACCCGGGCCGACGCGGTGGGCATGTGCTTCGCCACCGAGTTGGCGATGCTGGCTGACACCACATCCGACATCGTGCCGGCCGCCAAGCCCGACACCCCATCGCAGGCATGAACCTCACACCCCATAGCCCATGAACGCTCCGCTCGACGCAAGCCCCGAAACCGCACCGGGCAACATCCACATGGCCAAGCCACTGTCGGCGGACGCCTCGGTCAAACAGAAGGGCCAGTCCAAAACCGCGCGCATCCCGATCAAGATCGTGGCCGAAGGCCCGGCGCTGAAAAAGCCGGACTGGATTCGCGTCAAGGCTGCCGCGCCTTCGTCGCGTTTCTACGAAATCAAGAGCCTGCTGCGCGAGCAGAAGCTGGTCACAGTGTGCGAGGAGGCCTCGTGCCCGAACATCGGCGAATGCTTCGGTCACGGCACCGCCACCTTCATGATCATGGGCGACAAGTGCACCCGCCGCTGCCCGTTTTGCGATGTCGGACACGGCCGGCCCGATCCGCTCGATGCCGAAGAGCCGCGCAACCTGGCCCAAGCCATCGCCGCACTCAAGCTGCGTTATGTGGTGGTCACCAGTGTCGACCGTGACGACTTGCGCGACGGCGGCGCGCAGCACTTCGTCGATTGCATCCACGCCACGCGCGAGCTGTCGCCCGCCACACAGATCGAAGTGCTGGTGCCTGACTTCCGCGGTCGACTCGACAAAGCGCTCGATGTGTTTGCCACTGGCCTTCCGGACGTGATGAACCACAATCTGGAAACCGTGCCGCGCCTCTACAAACAGGCACGTCCCGGCGCCGACTACGCCCACTCGCTCAAGCTTCTTGCCGATTTCAAGCGCCGTCACCCCGGCATCCCCACCAAAAGCGGGCTGATGGTGGGCCTGGGGGAAACCGACGATGAAATTCTGGATGTCATGCGTGACATGCGTGCCCACCACATCGACCTGCTCACCATTGGCCAGTACCTCGCCCCCAGCGGCCACCATCTGCCGGTGGCGCGCTATGTGCCGCCCGAAACTTTTGCTATGTTCGAGCGCGAAGCCCGCGCCATGGGCTTCACCCACGCCGCAGTCGGCCCGCTGGTACGCTCGAGCTATCACGCCGACCAACAAGCCCGCGATGGCGGCTTCTTCAACGGCTGATTTTCACAACCCCACCAGGACTCACATTGGCCAAGCCGAATTACTCCTACGAAAAACGCCAGAAGGAACTCGCCAAGCAACGCAAGAAGCAGGAGAAGCTGCAGCGCAAGGCCCACAAGCCGGATGGCTCGCCGGACGCCGCCCATGGGCATGACGCCGAATCGAGCAGCGGTGCTGCGACCGATCACGGCTCCGCTTCCGACGCTTCGGAATCCGGGTCTTCGGCCTGAAGTCGTCATGCGGCGGACCGCGCTTTGCGCGCGGGCACGCGCCGCCCGCCGCCCCCTTCAGTCGAGCTCTTCGTACAGCGGCAGGGTGAGGAATTCCATGAAATCCTTGCCAGTGGCCATGCGCTCGAAAATCTGCGCCGCCTTGTCGAACTGACCTTCCGCACCGCTGGCCTCGACCTTCGCCAGCTCTTCAGGAATCAACCCGCGCACCAGCTCCGCCGTGACCTTGCGGCCATCGGTCAACAAGCCCTTGGGGCTTTGAATCCACTGCCACACCTGGCTGCGGGAGATTTCGGCTGTCGCTGCGTCTTCCATCAGGTTGTGGATGGGCACTGCGCCGCTGCCCGACAGCCACGCGCCGAGGTAATGGATGCCGACGTTGATGTTGTTGCGCAGACCCGTTTCGGTGATGGGCGTCTCGGGCCGGAAGTCCAGCAGGTCGGCGGCGGCCACCGCCACGTCGTCGCGGGTCTTGTCGATCTGGTTCGGCCTGTCGCCGAGCACGGCGACGAATTCTTCCATGGCCGACGCCACCAGTCCGGGATGAGCGACCCAGCCACCGTCGTAACCGTCGGTGGCGTCGCGGCGCTTGTCCAGGCGTATGCCCTCCATCGCCTTGGCGTTTTTCTCCGGGTCGTTCTTGATGGGAATGAGCGCGCTCATGCCACCGATGGCGGGTGCGTGCCGCTTGTGACAGGTCTTGAGCAGCAGCAGGGCGTAAGCGCGCATGAACGGCACGTTCATGGTGATCTGGCCGCGTTCGGCGAGGCAGAAGTCGCGGTTCACCTTGAATTTCTTGATGGCACTGAAGATGTAATCCCAGCGCCCGGCGTTCAAGCCGGCGCTGTGCTCGCGCAGTTCGTACAGAATTTCGTCCATCTCAAAGGCCGCGAGGATGGTTTCCACCAGCACCGTGGCCTTGATCGTGCCTTGCGCCAGGCCCAAGGCGTCTTGCGCCAGCACGAAGACGTCGTTCCACAGCCGCGCCTCCAGATGGCTTTCTATCTTCGGCAGATACACAAACGGGCCGGCGCCGCGCGCGATCAGTTCCTTCGCGTTGTGGAACAGGAACAGGCCGCAGTCGAACAGGCCGCCGCTCACCCGCTGGCCGTCCACCAGCATGTGTTTTTCGTCCAGATGCCAGCCCCGCGGGCGGACCTGCAGCGTGGCCACGGTGTCGTTCAGTCGGTAGGTCTTGCCGTTCTGCTCCAGCACGATGCTGCGTCGGATGGCCTCGCTCAGGTTGAGCTGCCCCTGGATCTGGTTGTCCCAGTTCGGTGTGTTGGCATCTTCGAAATCGGCCATGTAGCTGTCGGCGCCTGAATTGAAGGCGTTGATGACCATCTTGCGATCCACCGGACCGGTGATTTCCACACGGCGACGCTGCAAGGCTGGGGGCAGGGGCGCGATGGTCCAGTCACCCGCGCGGATGGAGCGGGTTTCGGGCAGAAAATCGGGTTTCTCGCCGGCATCCAGACGGGCCGTCCGCACCTTGCGCGCGTTCAGCAATGCCTGGCGCCGTGGCTCGAAGGCCCGGTGCAAGGTGGCGACGAAAGCCAGCGCCTCGGGGCTGAGCACGATGTCGAAGGCCGGGTTGTGAGGGGCGTCGATGCGGATGCCCTGCGGCAGATCATTGGCTTTCATGCGAATCTCCTGAGTTGGGTGATGTGTTTTATGTTGCGGCGCGCAAGGCGGCGATGCAGGCCATCTCGCATGATCCAAAGAGGTAAGACGGCTCGAACGGCGAGCAAGGCGGGGAGTGGTTGTCGCGTTGCGACACCGCGATGTTGCATTGCAAAGTGTAAGTTGATTTGGCGCAATCGCCAGGGCCATGGCGTAAGTCACCATTGACTTTGATGGTGGTAATGATGCTGAATATCGGCGCGAGTACCCAACTGATGAACAATGCCGGCCAGAGTTGGGCGGGCTCAAGAGACCGATATGGACCGACTCAAGCAGATTGAAACGTTCGTCGCCGTAGCGGGCCGCGGCAGTCTTACGGCAGCAGCCAACGCCGAGGGCGTGGCACCGGCCATCATCGGGCGACGCATCGACGCGCTGGAAACGCGTCTCGGTGTCAAGCTCCTCGTGCGGACCACGCGGCGCATCAGCCTCACGCATGAGGGTGTCGCCTTTCTGGAAGATTGCCACCGCCTGCTGGCCGATCTGCAAAGCGCCGAGGCCAGTGTGACCGCAGGCGGGGTCAAAGCCAGTGGACATCTGCGCATCACCGCCCCAGCCGGGTTCGGCCGCAAGCATGTGGCGCCGCTTGTGCCCGAATTCCGGCAGCGCAATCCCGACGTCACCCTGTCGCTGGACCTCACCGACCGCCTGGTCGATCTGGTCAACGAAGGCTACGACTGCGCCATACGCGTGGGCGCGCTGGCCGACTCCAGCCTGGTGAGCGTACGCCTGGGGGAAAGCCGCCGCGCCTGCGTCGCGTCGCCGGATTACATTCGCCGCTTCGGGGCTCCGCAAGCGCCGCAGGACCTGCAGCGGCACCGCTGCCTGACCTATTCCAGCGTGGCCAGCCAGCCGCGCGGCTGGGTGTTCCAGCAGGCTGGCGAGTCCTTGCACCTGCGCTTGAGCGGGCCCCTCGATTGCACCGACGGCGCCGTCTTGCACCAGTGGTGCATCCAGGGGCACGGCCTGGCCTGGCGCTCGATGTGGGAGGTCGGCGACGACTTGGCCACGGGCGGCCTGGTCGAGGTGCTGGCCGACTACGCCGCGCCACCGGTCGGCATTCATGTCGTGTTCGCCCAACGCAAGCACATGCCCTTGCGCCAGCGACTGTGGATCGACTACCTGAAGCGATGCTTCGCCGACCCTGCGCTCTGGCCCTGGTCGCAGACGGACTCGACCAGGGCGTCGGCCGAGCCGGTTTGAGGAGCCGGCCGCCAGCCGTTACAGCCGCACACAGCCGGGCGCTCCGACGTTGCCGATAATCGTCGCGTCATCAACGCGACTTTCCTGCTCCGTTCTGCACCATGTTGGGTCTGGCTGTCTCCTTCGTGTCCTATCCTTTTGCCGTCTGGTGGCTCAAGCGCCTGTTCGAGAACATCGGCCTGGAAACCAACACCAAATTCCTCATTTTTTTGCTGGCCAGCGTGGTGTCCTGGGTGGCGGGCACGGCGGCTGCGCATCTCTGAACCCGGCCGCCCCTCGGTTTGCCCACGCGGGTGGTCCAGGTTCGTCTGCGATGCCACCACGGCGGGCTCAGCCAGCCGCACGCGCAGCGCGGCGTGGCCGCGCGGCTTGCGCCACGAGGTACAGGGCAAAGCTGAGCGAGGCGATCCAGGTGCTGGCCGGATAACCGATGTAGTACGCAGCCGCCAGGCCTGACCAGGTGAGCAGCAGTCCGAACACCATGGCCAGCAGCACGCCCCGCGCCATGCCGCGCGCCAAGGCCTGCGCCGCCGCTGCGGGGCCGATGAGGAAGGCAAAGATGAGCAGCGCGCCGATGACCGGGACGGCGATAGCCACCACCGCCGCCAGCAGGGCGACGAACAGCAGGTCAAGCGCCCGTACCGGCACGCCACGCGCCCGCGCCGCTTCGGGGTTGAGGCTGGCGAAGGCCAATGGCCGGTAGATGGCCGCCAGCGCCAGCAGGCACGCCAGCGCCACTCCCAGCGACAGCCCGGCTTGAGCCGCCGTGATGCCGACGATGCTGCCGAACAGGATGCTCATGGCCGCCTGGGCATTGGCGGTGTAGAGGTTGAGGAACAGCACGCCCAGGCCGAGGGCGAACATCAACACCATGCCGATGCCGATGTCGCGCTCGCGCAGCCGGCTGCCCGCGAGCGCCAGGGCGAAGCCCGCCGCCAGGGTGAAGCCGAACAGGCCGAGGTAGGGGCTGACACCCAGCAGAATGGCACCCGCCGCCCCGGTGAAGCCGACATGCGACAGCGCATGCGCCGCAAACGCCTGGCGCCGCAAGGTGACGAAATAGCCCACCGCGGCGCAGGCCACGGCAATGCTGCTGCCGGCCAGCAGGGCGTGGCGCATGAAGCCGTATTCCAGGCCGAGGATCATGGACGCCCACCCGAGGTTTCCACGGCGCCGGGCCGGTTGCTTCGCACCCCGCCGTCCTGTTCTTGCGCAGGGAGGACGGCAGGGCCTTGAGGTGCCTGACCATGCGGCTGACCGCGACTTTGACTGGGGGCGTGGTCGCCATGCGGTGACTCTTCGGGCATGAAGCCGCGTGCCGGGTGGATGAACACATAGCCGTCGTGCCGCGCCACCGCCATCGGCAGGCCGTAAAGCTCGGTGAGCGATGCGGCGTTGACCACCGCGTCCACCGTGCCGATGCGCCCGCGGCCGGCGGCGAGATACAACACCTGGTCCATCACCGGCAGCAGCGGGTTGATGTCGTGCGCACTGAGCATCACCGCCAGTTGCTGCGCATCGCACAGCCGCCGCACCAGCGCCAGAACGCCTTGCTGCGAACGCGGGTCGAGGTTGGACAGCGGCTCATCCAGCAACAACAGGCTCACCGGGTTGACCAGCGCCTGAGCGATGCACACGCGCTGGCGCTCGCCACCCGAGAGCGCATCCATCGGTCGCGCCGCCAGATGCTGCGCCTCCACGCGGCGCAGCGCTTGTTGCGTGGCCTGGCGCCGCTCGGCGGCGTGGCGCAGGCCCAGTCCCCAGCGCTCGCCCTGCCAGGCAGCGGCGACGAAACTGGCCGCGTCGATGCGGCCAAATGCGCCCTCCGGCACCGTCTGCGCCACATAGCCGATGCGGGTGCGCGCTGTCGCCAGGGGTTGGCCAAGCAGCTCCAGGCTGCCGCCACCCACGGGCAGGATGCCGGCCAGGGTTTGCAACAGCGTGGTCTTGCCCGAGCCATTGGTGCCGAACACGCCCACGAGCTGGCCGGGGGCCAGTGCCAGGTCCAGTGCGGTGATCACGGCCTGCTCGCCGTGCCGGCAGCACAGGCCGCGTGCTTGCACGGCCCAGACGGCCGACGCACCCCTGTTCTCCCCCGCTTGGTTGTCGCCGATTTCTGCGGTGTCCGCCGCGATCCCAGCATGCGTATGGGCTGGTGCGTTCATCGCCCACCCGCGGCCAGTGTTTGCCGCACGGCGTGCAGGCTGCTCAGCAACCAGTCCGGGTAGTCCATTCCAGGCGGCGCGAATTCGCTCACGCCGACCCTGGGGATGCCACTTTGACGCGCGATGTCGCGCATGCGCACGGTCAGCGGGTCGCTCACCTGGCTGTTGTAAACCAGCAGGGCGACACGGTGCAGCCGCAGTTCGTCTTCATAGCGGGCCACCACGCGCGGCGCCGGTTCGGTGCCATTCATCACATTGAATTGGAACGTCTCACCCAGGCTGCGCCAGCCGAGTTGACGCAGCATGTAGCCATACACCGGCTCGGTCGCCAGTACCGCCAGGCCGGGATGCAGCGCGGCGAGTCGGCGCACCGCCCCGCCCACTTGACTCAGGCGCTGCTCGAAGGCCTGCAGATTGCGCTTGAAGTCGGCCGCATGGGCCGGGTCGGCCTGCCGCAGCAGGTTGGCCAGGCGCCGCGCCACCAGAGCGCCCACACGCGAGTCGTAGAACACATGCGGGTTCTGGTCGGGCATCACCAGCGCGGGGTCGAGCGCTGCAGCGACGATCACCACCCGCCCGGGCGCCGGGTTGGCGGCGAGCATCTTGCGCATCCAGTCGTCATACCCCAGCCCGTTCATCACCACGATGGCAGCGTGCGCCACGTGGCGCGCCGTCTGCGGCGTGGCTTCGAACTGGTGCGGGTCGACATTGGGGTTCTGAATGATGCTGCTGACCTGCACATACGGCCCGCCGATGGCTTGGGCAATCGCTCCATACGTGCTCTCGGCTGCCACCACCGTGATCGGCGCAGCATGGACGCCGGTGAGCGGCCATAGCGCAACAACCAGGGCGAGGCCAGCATAGCCACGGAGACGCCGGTGCATGGCACGCAGGGTTCGGACAGGGATGGGGGGAAACCAGTTCATGTCGATTGTGGATGGAATGGATGCACGCGCTGACGGGCATATGCCGCCACATGCTCGACGGCGTTGCAGCCGTCGGCGCCGTTGGAAATCCGCCGGAGCGCGAGCGGCTGCATCAGCCCAGGTCTTGCTGCCGGCATTGTGGGCACAGCCCCTCCAGCACGATCTCGTGGTCGGTCACGCGGTAGCCGGTGCTTTGCTCCAGCGCCCCCAGACCCAGGCCTGTCGCCAGGCAGGGCACCGGTGTCATGGCGTCACAGGTGGTGCAATGCAAATGGTCGTGATGCGGACCGTACAGCTCGTAGCGCGCTGACGCCGCTTGCAACTGCACCTTGCGCAGCGCCTTGTCGGCCAGCAAACGCTCGACGGCACGAAACACCGACGAGAAGTCGGCCCGCAAGCCCTGGGCGGCAAGGTCAGCATGGATCTGCTCCAGCGTCCAGGCGTGGCGCGACGCGGCGCGCAGGAGCGTGAGAATCGCGGCGGATAGGTGCGAAGGGCGTGCCATGGGCACATGATGCCGCCGACCAGCCCAATAACGCAAGTGATTTGCGTAATGATCGGAGCATGCCGAGTTCCGATCTCAGCGTCCGCGCTGATGCTGGTCGAGCAGATGTTCGCGCCACACGGCCAGGATGTCGCTGCGGGTCAGCATGCCGACCAGGCGGCCTGAGCCGTCTTGCGCCGTCACAGGCAGGCGGCCAATGTCGTGAACCGCGAGCTTGCGCATGGCCTCGGCCAGGGTGGCGTCCTCGCGCACGATCACGGCCGGCTGGCGCACCAGGCTGCCCATGACTTGACTGGGGTCGACCCCGGCGTTGAACAAATCCTTGCGCGTGAGCACGCCCAGCAACGCACCCCCAGCGCCGAGCACGGGATAGCCAAGATGGCGGCTGCCGGGGGCGTCGGTGTCCAGCCAGGCGCGCACTTCGCCGACTTGCTGCGTCGCCTGCAGGGCCACCGGGGCGCGGCTGGCATAGTCGCGCACACGGGCTTGCGCCAGCGGGTCGGCCTGGTAGGTGTCGGGCACCTGCACACCGCGGCGGATGATTTTTTCGGTCATGATGGTCTGGCGCATCAACAGGCTGGACACCAGGAAAGCGGTGCCGCAGCCGATGAGCAGCGGCAGCAGCCCCGGGAGTTGCCAGGTGGTTTCCAGCGCGAACACCACCGACATGAACAGCGCCCGCGACGCCCCGGCGAATATGGCCGCCATGCCGACCAGAGCGGCCAGATTCGGGCTCAGTCCGAGTTGGGGAAAGAGCAGGGCTGTGGCATGGCCGAGTGCGGCGCCGAGACAAGCTCCCACGGTCATGAGCGGTGCCAGCGTGCCGCCTGATGTGCCGCTGCCCAGCGCGAGCGTCCACGACACCAACTTGGCCGCGCCCAGCAACCACAGCGCCGGGCCGACCAGGCCGCCGGACAGGGCTTCCGTGATGTTGTCGTAGCCCACCCCCAGGGTGCGCGGCTGCCACCAGCCGATCAGGCCCACTGCCACGGCGCCGAGTGCTGGCCACCACATCCAGTGAATGGGCAGGTGGTCGAAGGCATCCTCCACCGCATACACCGCGCGGGTGACGAGCACCGCCACCAGCCCCACCACCACACCCAGCGGGATGCAGGCCAGCAAAGCCGGCCCATGCGGCCAGGCCAGAGGCGGCATGGGAAAAAATGGCATGAAGCCGACAAACAGCGTGCGAACGCCAGCAGCCGTGGCACAGGCGGCCAGCACCGGCAACAGGGATGCGGGGCGGAACTCGAACAAGAGCAGTTCGATAGCCAGCATCACCGCGGCCAGCGGCGTGCCGAACACGGCGCTCATGCCGGCCGCGGCCCCGGCGGCCAGCAGCGTCTTGCGCTCGCCAGGGGTGATGTGGACCCATTGCCCGACCACCGAACCGAGCGCGCCGCCCGTGGCGATGATGGGTCCTTCCGCGCCGAAGGGTCCACCGGTACCGATGGAGATGGCAGCCGACAGCGGCTTGAGAAACAACACACGCAGTGGGATGCGGCTGCGGTTGGTGAGAATTTGCTCCATCGCTTCGGGAATGCCATGACCGCGGATGGCCGGCGAGCCGTAGCGCGCCATGACGCCGATGACGAGCGCGCCGATCACCGGCACCGCAATCACCCAGGCCCCCAGCGCGTTGTGCGCCGGATCCGCCAGCGTCCAGCCGATGCGGCCCTGAAAGCTGAGATGGGTGATGAGCCCGATGAGGGCCAGCAGCGCCTGCGCGACGAGGGCGGCAGCAGCACCAATCCCCAGCGCCAGCAGACCGATGAACAGGGTGCGGCGGTTGACGCCGCCGGGGTCAGGGCCTGCGTGCGCGGCCTGCAACAACGACCCCAGCGAGGGGGCCAGGGGCAGGGATTGCGCTTGCTGGGGCGGTGAAGTGGGCATGGGACGCATGGAGAGGCGGGATGGGCGATGGACCATGGCGCGCGCTGCGCTGCCGTCGCACCCATCGAGCCTTGCTCGGCCCGTGGATCGGGATGCGGCCGGATGCGGCTTGCCGGATCGCGCACCATAACGTTGCACAGAATACGCAATGCCTCGACATGGTGATGTATCGGAATGCTGCAACAGCACTCCGGGCGGGCTGGCGGCTTGGACGCGAGCCATGTTGGTGTGTTGCTGCCCCATCTTGTCGCCGACTATGCTTGGCCCATGCGACCAATCCCCGAGGCACCACGCCCATGCCCATGTCCCCACCCGCCAGCGCCGGCTCATCCTTGAGCCAACTGCCCCGCCCCGACATCCGCGTCGGCGATGAATGGCTGTTTCTGACCCGGACCCTGGACGACAGCGACAAGCAGGACGCGGGGCTGTTGATCCGTAGCCGCGTGGTGGACTTGCTGCCCGACGGACAGATCCACATGGACGTGAACAACGGTGACAAGGCCGATGCCACCTGGCTCAAAAGCATCTACGACAACCAGTTCGACCTGCTGTCGCGCGAACTCACCCCCGGTGAACCCATTCTCTACAAACCGGCGTTTCCGCAATTCAAATTTCCCATGTCCAGCGGCGAAGCGTGGGATGAGGTTATCGTCCAGAGCCAACCCGAGTGGTGGCAGGAGTCGCAGATCGGCGTGCGGGTGCAGGTGCAGGCCAGCGAGGAGATCAGCGTGCCTGCCGGCCGCTTTGTCGCCATCCGCCTGCACGGGGTCTACACCACGCCCAACGCCACGGTCACCAGCCGGTATTGGTATGCGCCTGCGGCCGGCCGCTCGGTCAAGGGCATCGAGACCACGGTGGACAAGGCGACCCAGTCCAGCGTGAGCACCCAGTACGAACTGCAGCAACTCAACCGCTTGCGTCAGGTGTGAGGCCAGGCCCGGCGCCGGGCCTGGCGCGCCGCGGGGGTTTGCGACAATACCCCCATGACCGCCATCGCCAACGACACCTTCCTGCGCGCCCTGTTGCGCCAACCCACCGACTACACCCCCATCTGGTTGATGCGCCAGGCCGGGCGTTACCTGCCGGAGTACAACGCCACCCGCGCCCGCGCCGGCAGCTTTCTCGGCCTGGCGCAGAGCCCCGATTTCGCCACCGAAGTCACGCTGCAACCGCTGGACCGCTATCCGCTGGACGCGGCCATCCTGTTCTCGGACATCCTCACCGTGCCCGACGCCATGGGCCTGGAGCTGCGCTTCGAGGCCGGCGAAGGGCCCCGCTTCGAGCACCCGCTGCGCACCGAGACCGACATCCTCGCCCTGCGCGCCCCTGACCTGAACCAGCTGCGCTACGTGTTCGACGCCGTGGCGCAGATTCGCCGCGCCCTGGTGCAAAACAGAACCCAGCGCGTGCCGCTGATCGGCTTTTCCGGCAGCCCCTGGACCCTGGCCTGCTATATGGTGGAAGGCCGCGGCAGCGACGACTGGCGCGCCACCAAGACCCTGCTCTATGCGCGCCCCGACCTGATGCACCACATCCTGGCGGTGAACGCCGACGCCGTGGCGGCCTACCTTAACGCCCAGATCGACGCCGGGGCGCAAGCCGCGATGATCTTCGACTCCTGGGGCGGGGCGTTAGCCGACGGGGCCTACCAGGAGTTCTCGCTGGCCTACAGCCAGCGCGTCATCGCCCAGCTCAAGCGCGAGCATGAAGGCCACAAAGTGCCGGTGATCCTGTTCACCAAGGGCGGCGGACCGTGGCTCGGCGCCATGAGCCACAGCGGGGCGGACGCGCTGGGCGTGGACTGGACCGTGAACCTCGGCCAGGCGCGCGCCCAGGTCGGCCACCGTGTCGCACTCCAGGGCAATCTCGATCCCAGCATCCTGTTCGCGCCCCCGCAAAAAGTGGCCGAGCAGGCGCGCGCCGTGCTCGACAGCTTCGGCACCATAGGCCCGGGCGAAGCCGTGGGCCATGTGTTCAACCTGGGCCACGGCATTTCGCAGTTCACGCCACCCGAGCATGTCAGCGCCCTCGTCGAGGCCGTGCACAACCACAGCCGCACGCTGCGCCGTTGAGCCGACGGGCTGGTCGGCGGCGCTCCGTTGAAGGGGCCTGCCAGCCCATTCGCGGCCGGGTCTTGCGGCCGGGTTTTGCGGTAAATGTCAGGCCGATGCAAGCCACGATGTCAAGATCGGTGCGTTCTTATGCACAATTTTCGATACCATGCATCGCAGCAAACAAATCACAGGCGAAACTTGAAGTTACATCAGTTAAGTCATTGATTATTCATAATTATTGTCACCAAAAATAGCGCCGCCTGAATTTGCCCACAAATTTATCCACAACCCGGAGATGCGGCTGGGCACGGACTATTCACAAAGTTATGCACAGCATGGCTTGACAAGTTCTCAAACCTCCGGGGCCCCGAAAAGGCTTTGCGCCGCATGCGAGTCAACACTCACTTAACCGCGGCCCCTGACCTCGAGTTTCGTGGTTAACCCTGGCGCCGAACCGCCGCCCGACCCTCGCCTCCACCTCGCCATGACCCTGCATCGCATTGCGGTGGACGCCCCACTTTGGGATGCGCTGGACTACCTCCATGCGAGGACGTTGCCGCGCGGCTGCCTGGTGCGGGTGCCGCTCGGGCGGCAAAACGTCTTGGGCGTGGTGCTGGGCCCTGCCGAGAACAGCACGGCGCCCGAGGCGTCGCTGCGCGCCGTGAGCGAGGTCGTGTCTGCCGTGCCTGCGCTGGATGCCCTCTGGCTGGATTTGCTGCTGTTCGCCGCGACTTATTACCAGCGCCCCCTCGGCGAACTCATGGCCGCCGCCCTGCCCACCTGGCTGCGCCACCACGGTGCCGCTGCGGCCGCCAAACGCGTGATCGCCGGACATCAGCGGCGCGAACCCCAGGCGTTTCGCCTCACGCCGGCGGGCGACGCGGCACTGGCGCAGCAACTGTCCCCGCGCCATGTGGCCTTGTGGCGCTTGGCCGCAGCGCTGGGGCTCAAGCCCCTTCAAGCCAGCGGCGCCCCGAATGCGGCATCAACACAGGCCATCATTCAGCAGGATGCCGCGCCCCCGCCGCTGCAACTCGACGCGGCGCGCAGGCTGCACCCCAAGGCCGCCGCCCTGCTGCGCGACTGGGTCGTGCAGGGCTGGGTGGACGCGGTACCGGACGCCCCCCAAGGCCGGGTCCGAAACCTTGTGCACAGCGCGTGGCCACAATCTCCTGCGCCCCCTGCACTGCAAGCCGCACAGCAAGCCGCGGTCGATGCCGTCTGCGCGGCCCGGGGCTATGCGACCTTCCTGCTGTTCGGCGTCACCGGCAGCGGCAAGACCGAGGTGTATTTGCAACTCGTCGCGCATGTTCTGGCGCAAAACCCGCAGGCGCAGGTGCTGGTGCTCACGCCCGAGATCAACCTCACTCCGCAGTTGGTGCAGCGCTTTGCCGAACGTTTTCCCGGCGAACAGCTTGCGGTGCTGCACAGCGGCCTGGCCGAAGCCGAGCGCTTTGACCACTGGTTCGCCGCCCACAGCGGCGCGGCGCGCATCGTTCTGGGCACGAGGCTGGCGGCACTGGCCTCGCTACCCCAACTGGCGCTGTTGGTGGTGGACGAGGAGCACGACGCCTCCTACAAGCAGCAGGAAGGCGCACGCTACTCGGCGCGCGACCTGGCGGTGTGGCGGGCGCGGCAACGCGGCATCGCCGTGGTGCTGGGATCAGCGACGCCTTCGCTCGAGAGCTGGCGCGCGGCGCAGCGTGGCCGTTACCGCCTGCTGGAACTGCCCGGACGCGCCAGCGGCAGCCTGCCGGCGGTGCGCCTGCTGCACGCCGGCCAGGATCCGCTGCTGCGTCAGGGCGGCCTCATCGGCCAGGTGCTGTTCGATGCGATCGAACAGCGCCTGGCGCACGGCGAGCAAAGCCTGTTGTTTCTCAACCGCCGTGGCTACGCGCCGGTGATTCGCTGCCCGGATTGCGGCTGGCTGAGCGACTGTCCGCATTGCGACGCCCACCTCGTCTACCACCGCACCGACCGCAGCCTGCGCTGCCACCACTGCGGCCACCGCGCCGCCGTGCCCCGCGCCTGCCCCGATTGCGGCAGCCTCGATCTGCAACCGCTGGGGCGCGGCACGCAGCGCGTGGAGGAAGCGTTGGCCGTGCTGTTCCCGCAAGCGCGCATTGCCCGCATCGACGCCGACACCGCGCGGCGCAAGGGGGCGGCACAGGCCGGCTTCGCGCAGATGCACGCGGGCGAAGTGGACATTCTGGTCGGCACGCAGATGATCACCAAGGGCCACGACTTCCAGCGCGTCACCCTGGTGGCCGCGCTCAACCCCGACGCAGGGCTGTTCACCCACGATCTACGCGGCCCCGAGCGCCTGTTCGCCCAGCTGATGCAGGCCGCCGGCCGCGCCGGCCGCGCCGGCGCCCCCCTGGCGGACATCGCCGGTCACGCCGTGGCCCCGTCGTCAGCCCCGGAGATGGTGGTGCAGACCGCTTACCCCGAACACGGGCTCTACCGTGCCCTGGTGGCGCATGACTATCCGGGTTTTGCCGCGCAGGAGCTGCAGGAGCGCATGCATGCAGGCATGCCACCGTTCAGCTACCAGGCGCTGCTGCGCGCCGAACACAAGAGGCCCGACGTGCTCGAAGCGTTTCTGGCGCAAGCCATCGAGCTTGCAGCGGCAATCTCCGGGCCCCTTGCATGCGGCTTGATGGTCTACCCACCGGTACCCGCCAGTCTGGCACGGGTTGCGAACGTGCACCGCCAGCATGTGCTGGTGGAAGGCGGCGACCGCGCCGGCCTGCAGGAGTTTCTCCAGCATTGGCGCAGCGCCTTGCAACATGCCAAGGCCCGTGTCCGCTGGGCCATCGACGTCGACCCGACCGAGTTCTGACGACGGCGGCTCGCCCCATCGCCCGCGCCGGGCAGGCGGCAGCTGGATGCAAGGGCCACGAACGGCAGGCACAATCAGACAGCAAGCTGCCGGCCTTGTCGGATGGCCGGCCGGCATGTTCCCGGCCTGATCCGGACTGGCCTGCTTTTTGCAAGCTCGTTGGGACCATTCCCGGATTCCCCGAAAGCTGGTCACGAGCGAACCATGCCTGACTTCGACGAGATGCACGCGGCCGATGGCGCCGTGCGGCCCCATTACGCCGGCTATGACCAGTGGCTCGGAGCACAGCCGCCGCTGGCGATGCAGGCCAAGCGCGAGGAGGCGGAGCTGATCTTTCGCCGCGTCGGCATCACCTTCGCGGTGTATGGCGACGACGCCGGCACCGAGCGCCTCATCCCCTTCGACCTGATTCCGCGCATCATCCCGGCACACGAGTGGCGCCACCTGGAAGCCGGGCTGAAGCAGCGCGTGGCGGCGCTCAACCGCTTTTTGCACGACATCTACCACGACCAGGACATCCTGCGCGCCGGCGTCATCCCCGCCGAGCAGGTGCTGGGCAACGCGCAGTACCGGCCGCAGATGCAGGGCATCACCCTGCCGCAGCAGGTCTATGCGCAGATTGCCGGGGTGGACATCGTGCGCGCCGCCAACGCCCAGGGCGAAGGCGAGTTCTATGTGCTGGAAGACAATCTGCGCGTGCCCTCGGGAGTGAGCTACATGCTGGAAAACCGGCGCATGATGATGCGCCTGTTCCCTGGCCTGTTCGCCCGCCACCCGGTGGCTCCGGTGGCCCATTACCCCGACCTGCTGCTGGAAAAACTGCGCGCCGTGGCGCCGCCCGCGGTCAACGACCCCACCGTGGTGGTGCTCACCCCGGGCATGTACAACTCGGCCTACTTCGAGCATGCCTTTCTCGCGCAGCAAATGGGCATCGAGCTGGTGGAAGGCAAGGATCTGTACGTGGAGGACGACTTCGTCTACATGCGCACCACCCAGGGGCCGCAGCGGGTGGACGTGATCTACCGCCGCATCGACGACGACTTCCTCGACCCGCAAGCCTTCCGCGCCGACTCCGCCATCGGCTGCACTGGGCTGATGGCGGCCTACCGCGCCGGCAACGTCAATCTGGCCAACGCCATCGGCACCGGCGTGGCCGACGACAAATCCATCTACCCCTACGTGCCGGCGATGATCGCGTTCTATCTCGGCGAAAAACCCCTGCTCAACAACGTGCCCACCCACCAGTGCCGCGAGGCCGACGGTCTGGGCTACGTGCTGGCACATCTGCCCGAGCTGGTGGTCAAGGAGGTGCATGGCGCCGGCGGCTACGGCATGCTGGTGGGCCCGGCGGCAAGCCAGGCCGAGTTGGCCGATTTCGCCGCCAGGCTCAAGGCCCACCCCGAGCGCTACATCGCCCAGCCGACGCTGGCGCTGTCCACCTGCCCCATCTTCGTCGAGGTCGGCATCGCGCCGCGCCACATCGACCTGCGGCCGTTCGTGTTGTCGGGAAAAACAGTCTCGCTGGTGCCCGGCGGCCTCACCCGCGTGGCGCTGGCCGAAGGGTCTCTGGTGGTCAATTCTTCCCAGGGCGGTGGCACCAAAGACACCTGGGTCCTGGAGCGCTGAATGCTGAGCCGCACTGCCGATCATCTGTTCTGGATGGCCCGCTACACCGAGCGCGCCGAAAACACCGCGCGCATGCTCGACGTGCAGCACCAGGCCGCGCTCCTGCCCCAGCCCGACGCCGGCAGCGCCGCCGCGGCGCGCTCGGCGGAGCATCTCGACTGGCAAGGCCTGCTGGGCATCTCCGAGCTGACCGAGGCTTATACCGCGCGTCACGGTGACATCGAAGCCGGCAAGGTGCTGGACTTCATGGTCAGCGACATGGGCAACCTCTCGTCCATCCAGAGCTGTTTGCGCGCGGCGCGCGAAAACGCCCGCGCGGTGCGCGGCGCCATCACCACCGAGGTGTGGGAAACCATCAACCAGACCTGGCTGGAATCGTGGCGGCTGCTGGCCGACGGCCGCTTCGAGCGCGACCCGGCCGAGTACTTCGAGTGGGTGAAAAACCGCTCGCATCTCTCGCGCGGCGTCACCTCCGGCACCATGCTGCAGGACGAGGCGTTTCACTTCCTGCGCATCGGCACCTTTCTGGAGCGCGCCGACAACACCGCGCGCCTGCTGGATGTGAAGTTCCACGCGCTGCAAGCCGAATTCCACGGCTCGGCCAACGGCAGGCTGCAGGAATACGACTTCTATTACTGGTCGAGCGTGCTGCGCTCGGTCTCGGGTTTCGAGGTGTACCGCAAGGTCTACCGCGACGTCATCACCCCGGAGCGCGTGGCCGAGTTGCTCATTTTGCGGCCCGACATGCCGCGCTCACTCGCCGCCTGCCTGCTGGAGGGCACGGTGCATTTGCGCGCCGTGGCCAACCGCGGCTCGCAGGAAACCCTGCGCCGTGCCGGCCTGCTCAACGCCGAGTTGCAATACGGCCAGGTGGCCGAAATCATGGCCACCGGACTGCACGCCTGGCTCACCCGGTTTCTCGAACGCATCAACGACCTGGGCAACAGCATCAGCCAGGACTTTCTGGTGGCCTCCTGAGCGCGCCCGATATCCCCACATATGCCGCTGCGATGATCCTCGACCCGCCGCCGCCAGTCGCACGCCCCCTGTCTCGCAACATCCCTTTCCGCCGCCTTCACGCGCTCGCCGCCCCAAGTCCACAGGTGCCTCCATGGCCATCCACGTCGCCTTAAGCCACATCACCACCTACCGCTTCGACCGGCCCGTCAACCTCTCCCCGCACGTGGTGCGCCTGCGCCCGGCGCCGCATTGCCGCACCCCCATCCTGTCGTTCAGCCAGCGGGTCGAGCCGGACGAGCATTTCGTCAACTGGCTGCAGGATCCGTTCGCCAACTACCAGGCGCGGCTGGTGTTCCCCGAGAAGACGCAACTGCTGCAGATCGCCGTCGACCTGGTGGCCGAGATGTCGGTCTACAACCCCTTCGACTTTTTTCTCGAACCCGAGGCCGCCGAGTTTCCCTTCCGCTACGCCGCGGAGTTAAAGGTGGAACTGGCGCCCTATCTGCAGGCCGGCGCGCGCACCCCCAGGCTGGCGGCGCTGCTCGACAGCATCGACCTGAGCCAGCCGCAGCGCACGCAGGACTTCATCGTCGCCATCAACCAGCGCCTGCAGCGCGACATCAGCTACCTCATCCGCATGGAGCCGGGCGTGCAGACCCCCGAGCAGACGCTGGAACTCGCCTGCGGCTCCTGCCGCGACACCGGCTGGCTGCTGGTGCAGGTGCTGCGGCATCTGGGCCTGGCGGCGCGCTTCGTCTCCGGCTATCTCATCCAGCTCACGCCCGACGTCAAGGCGCTCGACGGCCCCAGCGGCGCCACGTCCGATTTCACCGACCTGCACGCCTGGTGCGAGGTGTTCCTGCCCGGTGCCGGCTGGATCGGCCTCGACCCCACCTCCGGCCTGCTCACCGGCGAGGGCCACATCCCGCTGGCCTGCAGCCCGTCGCCATCCAGCGCCGCGCCGGTGGAAGGACTGGTGGACGCATGCGAGGTCGACTTCAGCCACCACATGACCGTGACGCGGGTGTACGAGTCGCCGCGCGTCACCAAGCCCTACAACGACGACCAGTGGCAGGCCGTGCTGACCCTGGGGGAAGTCGTCGACCAGCAACTCAGGAACGGCGACGTGCGCCTGACCCAGGGCGGCGAACCCACCTTCGTCGCCATCACCGACCGCGACGCGCCGGAGTGGAACACCGACGCGCAAGGCCCCACCAAACGCGGCTACGCCGGCGAGCTGATCCACCGCCTCATCGCCCGTTACGGCCCCGGCGGCTTTTTGCACTTCGGCCAGGGCAAGTGGTATCCGGGCGAGCAACTGCCGCGCTGGGCGCTGTCGGCCGTGTGGCGGCGCGACGGCCAGCCCTGCTGGCACGACGCGTCGCTGTTCGCCGACGAGCGCCAGGGCGGCCAGGCCACCCTGGCGGAGGCCCACACCTTCATGCTCGCCCTGGTGGATGCCCTCGGCGTGAACCCGTCGCATGTGCAGCCTGGCTATGAAGATGCCTGGTACTACCTGTGGCGCGAGCGTCGCCTGCCGGTGAACGTCGACCCCTTCGACGCGCGGGTGGAGGACGAACTGGAACGCAAGCGCCTGCACCGCGTGTTCGAGCAGGGCCTGCGCACGCCCACCGGCTACGCCTTGCCGCTGCGGCGCGACGCGGCCAACGCGGGAACTTCCCCAGGCCTCGGGGCGGCCAACGGCGTCACCCTGCGCGGACCGCACTGGGTCTCCGGCCCCTGGTTCTTCCGCGACGAACGCATGTACCTGTTCCCCGGCGACTCGGCCATGGGCTGGCGCCTGCCGCTGGACTCGCTGCCCTGGGCGACTGCCGGGGACCGCCAGGCCGACTTCACCCCCGACCCGTTCGCGCCGCGCCGGCCGCTGCCCGCCGCCGCGCCGCTGCGCCGCCAATTCGGCCCCGGCAGCGGTTGGGGCGCGCACCGCACCGGGGACGGTGTCGCCCGAGACGGCACGGTCGCGGTGCAGGACCAGGAGCGTGGCGCACCAGCAGGGGGCGCAGGCAGGCCGGCTACAGCGTCCACCGGCACGGCCGCCGCGGTCGAACTGCCGCCGGCCCGGTTCACCTCCGCCGCCAGCACCGTGCGCACCGCGCTGTGCGTGCAGGCGCGCGGGGGCATTCTCTATGTGTTCATGCCGCCCCTGGCCGAGGTGGAAGACTATCTCGAACTGCTCGCCGCCATCGAGTCCACGGCGCAACGCCTGCAGGTCAAGCTGGTGCTCGAAGGCTACCCGCCGCCGCGCGATCCGCGCCTGGTGCTGCTCCAGGTCACGCCCGACCCCGGGGTCATCGAAGTCAACATCCACCCGGCGCACAACTGGGCCGAAATCGTCGATCACACCGAATTCCTCTACCAGGCCGCGTTCGAGACCAAGCTCGGCGCCGAGAAATTCATGCTCGACGGCCGCCACACCGGCACCGGCGGCGGCAACCATGTGGTACTCGGCGGCGCCACCCCGGCCGACAGCCCCTTCCTGCGCCGCCCCGACCTGCTCGCCAGCCTGGTGGCCTACTGGCACAACCATCCGTCCCTGAGCTATCTCTTCAGCGGCATGTTCATCGGCCCCACGAGTCAGGCGCCGCGGGTGGACGAGGCGCGCAACGACCAGGTCTACGAGCTGGACATCGCCCTGGCCGAACTGCGCGCGCATCGCCTGGCCCTTGATGCGCCACCATGGCTGGTGGACCGCACCCTGCGCAACATCCTCATCGACGTCACCGGCAACACCCACCGCAGCGAGTTCTGCATCGACAAGCTCTACAGCCCCGACAGCGCCACCGGGCGCTTGGGGCTGCTGGAGCTGCGCGCCTTCGAGATGCCGCCGCACGCGCGCATGAGCGTGGTGCAGCAACTGCTGCTGCGGGCGCTCATTGCCCGCTTCTGGAACCAGCCCTACGCCGCGGCGCTGCAGCGCTGGGGCACGGCCCTGCACGACCGTTTCCTGCTGCCGACCTTCATCGCCATGGACTTCGACGACGTGCTCGCCGAGCTGCGCGACGCCGGCTTCGACTTCGATCCGCAGTGGTTCGCGCCGCACCACAGCTTCCGCTTCCCGCTGCTGGGCGAATACGCCGCCAGCGGCATCAAGCTCGACGTGCGCATGGCGCTGGAGCCCTGGCATGTGATGGGCGAGGAAACCACCGCCGGCGGCACCGCGCGCTATGTCGATTCCTCGCTGGAACGGCTGGAGGTCAAGCTCAGCGGCATGGCCGACAGCCGCCATGTGCTGACTGTCAACGGTCGCGCCGTGCCGCTGCAGCCCACCGGGCGCAGCGGCGAGTTTGTGTGCGGCGTGCGCTACCGCGCCTGGCAGCCGCCCTCCGCGCTGCACCCGAGCATCGGCGTGCATGCGCCGCTCACCTTCGACCTGGTCGACACCTGGATGGAGCGCTCGCTCGGCGGCTGTCAGTACTTCGTTGCCCACCCTGGCGGCCGCAGCTACGACACCTTTCCGGTGAACGCCTACGAGGCCGAGAGCCGGCGGCTGGCACGCTTTTCCGGTATCGGCCATACCCACGGGCGCATGGTGGTGGCGCCCGTCCGGCCCAGCCTGGAGTTTCCGTTCACGCTCGATTTGCGCCGGCGCACGGGCTGAGCCCACGCCCGGCCGGACGCCGGGCACCACCGACAATGTGACAATTGCTCCATGGCAAGCCTGTTTCACACCGACCCCACCACGGATCCCGCCGACGCCCTGGTCGACCTCGCGGCCGACCTCGCCTCGCCGGTGCCAGCCGGCCACTGGGATTCGCTGCGCTCACGTCTGGGCGACGGCAGCACCGGCGCACCCCTGGCCCCGCACTGGGCCCAGTTCTTTCGCCAGCTCGGGCCTGGGGGCTTCGACGGTCTGCCGGCGCGCGAAGCCCTGCTGCGCCAGCAGATCCACGACGACGGCGTCACCTACAACGTCCACGCCGACGCCGAGCAGCCCAGCCGTGCCTGGTCGGTCGACCTGTTTCCGCTGATCGTCAACGCCGCCTCCTGGGCCCAAATCGCCGCCGGCGCCGCGCAACGCGCCGCCCTGCTCAACACCATCCTGGCCGACATCTACACCGGGCCGCAACGCACCCTGCGCGAAGGCCTGTTGCCGCCGGCGCTGGTGCAGGGCAACCCCGGCTATCTGCGCGCGCTGCACGGCCACAGTCCACCAGGTGAGTTGTGGCTGCACATCGCCGCGTTCGACCTGGCGCGCGGGCCGGACGGCAACTGGCGCGTGGTCAACCAGCGGGTGCAGGCGCCATCGGGCCTGGGTTATCTGCTGGAGAACCGCCTGCTGATCTCGCGCCTGTTCCCCGAAGCCTTCAGCAGCCTGCGGGTGCAACGCCTGGCCGCCAGCTACCGCCTGGTGGTGGACACGCTGCAGCGCCTCGCCCCGGGCGGACCGCAGGCGCGCATCGTGCTGCTCACGCCCGGCCCCTACAGCGAAACTTATTTCGAGCAGGTCTATCTCGCCCGCTACCTCGGCATCACCCTGGCCGAAGGCAACGACCTGACGGTGCGCGAAGACCGCCTCTACCTCAAGACCCTGCGCGGCCTGGAGCCGGTGCACGCGGTGCTGCGCCGGCTCGACGACAGCTTTTGCGACCCGCTGGAGCTGCGGCCCGATTCCATGCTCGGCGTTCCCGGCCTGCTGCAGGCGGTTCGCGCCGGCAATGTGCTGCTGGCCAATGCCCTGGGCGCCGGCTTTCTCGAATCGCCCGCGGTGCACGGCTTCATGCCGCGGCTGTGCGAAACCCTGCTCGGCGAGCCGTTGATGCTGCCCTCGCTGCCCACCTGGTGGTGCGGCGAGCCCGGCGTGTGCGATGCGCCGCTGGACGATCTGCGCGCCTGGGTGATCAAGCCGGTGCATGCCGAATGCGGCTTCGAAGCCGCCGTCACCGCCAGCCTCGACTTCGGCCAACTGCCGGCGTGGCGCCGCCGCGTGCAGACCCAGCCGGCGCAGGTGGCGCTGCAGCAATACCTGCCGCTGCCGCATGTGCCGGTGTGGAGCGACGGCCGCATGGGTGCGCGCGCCGCGATGCTGCGCGTCTATGCCCTGGCCGACGGCCGCGGCGGCTGGCGCGTGCTGCCGGGAGGCCTGGTGCGCACCGCGCCGCCCGGCGGCAACACGGTGTCGATGCAGCGCGGCGGCGGCAGCCAGGACGCCTGGATCATCACCGGCGAGGCGGTGGACGACAGCACCATGCTGCCCGCTCCCATGCGCCCGCAGGACCTGGTGCAGCGTCACCGCGCCGTCACCAGTCGCGCGGCGGAAAATCTCTTCTGGATCGGTCGCTACACCGAGCGCGCCGAGCACAGCACGCGTCTGGCCCAGCTCGCGCTGCAGGCGCTCTCGGGCGACGACGACCTCGGCCCGGCGGTGCATGCCGTGCTCGACCAATGGTGCCGCCGCAGCGGCCTGGTGGACTTGGACACGCCCCAACTTGCCGAGCAGCCCCAGGGCTTCGAGCGCGCGCTCATTCGCGGCCTGGTGGCCGGGCGGCATGCCGGCGGCATCGTGCAGAACCTGCAGGCGCTGGGGCATGCGGCAGGGCAGGTGCGCGAGCGCCTGGGCGCCGAGCACCGGCAGTGGATCGGGGCCGCGGCCGCGGTCGAGATCCTGCCGCCGAGCAGCGCCCCGCAGCATGCCGATTGGCAGGAATGGCAGCCCAGCCAGGCGATGCAGGGGCTGGACCGCATCAGCGAAATCCTCTGCGCCATCACCGGCGCGCAGACCGATCGCATGACCCGCGACGACGGCTGGCGCCTGCTCAGCATCGGCCGTCACATCGAACGCCTGATCCTCATGGCCGATGCCCTGAACAGCGCCTTCGCCACCGGCGCGGTGTGCAGCGACAGCGGCTTCAACCTGCTGCTGCGCCTGTTCAACAGCATCATCACCTATCGCGCGCTCTACCAGAAGCGGCTGGAAGTCCCCCCCCTGCTCGACCTGCTGGTGCTCGACCGCGAGAACCCCCGCGCCCTGGGCTGGGTGGCGCAAACCCTGCAAGCGCGCCTGGCCAAGCTGCCCGGCAGCAGCACTGACCGCGAGGCCCTGCTGGCGCTCGCGCCCGACCCCGACGCCTGGCATCTGCCCGAGCTCTGCGTGCAGGACACCGCCCATCGCCACGCGTGGCTGGAACAGACTCTGACGCAGATCAGCGCCACCACCTGGCGCCTGTCGGACGACATCAGCCGCCGCTACTTTGCCCATGTCGGTGCGGTCGATCGCAGCCTGGGCGGCTACTGAGCCCGTCGGACTCAGACCCACGCCGCCGACCCACTGCATGCCCCCATGATCCAGTCGCAAACCCCATCCGGCTCCAGACCTGCTCCGCGCCCGGGCGCGGCCGATCCGATCTACCGCGTCGAACACCGCACCGCCTACACCTACGAGGCACCGGTGGAACTGGCCCATCACCTCGCCCACCTGCGCCCGCGCGACGAAACCGCGCAGCAATGCGTGCTGCACGACTGCGTGGTCGAGCCCGCGCCCGACCACGCCAGCGAAGGCCAGGACGTGTTCGGCAACGCCCGCCGCCTGTTCGCCTTCTACACCCCGCACGACACCTTGAGCGTCACCGCCATCAGCCTGGTGCGGGTGCAGGCCCAGACTCCACCGGACTTCGCCGCCAGCCCCGCCTGCGACGCTGTGCGCGACCTGCTGCTGTACCGCGCCGGCAAGCCCTTCGTGGCGCAGGCCGAGTTCAGCTTCGGCAGCCATTTCTCGCCGCTGTTCGCGCAGGCCACGGCCTACGCTGCGCCCAGCTTTGCGCCCCGGCGCCCCGTGCTCGAAGGCGCGTTCGAGTTGATGCACCGCATCCATGCCGACTTCACCTACGACCCCGACAGCACCGAGGTCCACACCCGCGCGCCGCAAGCCCTGGAACTGCGCCACGGCGTCTGCCAGGACTACGCCCATGTGATGCTCTCCGCCCTGCGCGGCGTGGGGCTGGCGGCGCGTTACGTCAGCGGCTACCTGCGTTCGCGCCCGCCGCCCGGCGAAGCGCAACTGGTGGGCGCCGACGCCTCCCACGCCTGGGTGGACGTCTGGTGCCCGGCCCACGGCTGGGTCGCGTTCGACCCCACCAACGACCGCCTGCCCGCGGCTGACTATGTGCGCGTGGCCGTCGGCCGCGACTTCGCCGACGTCTCCCCCCTGCGCGGCGTCATTCGCGGCGGCGGCGAGCACACGCTGGAGGTGGCGGTGCGCGTGAGTGCGGTGGAGAGCTGAACGGCGCCCGTCGGGACGACGCACCGTGGCGACACACCCCGCCGTCCGGCGCCGGAGCCAGGGCGAGTTGGGTCGAGCCTGGGTTGGCGCGCGCGGTGCCCCACGCCGGACGCTGGCGCGAGAAGCCCGCGCCGCGGAGTCGATGCAGCCAAGTTTGACGCGTCGTCTTGGCTGGGGCAGCTCGAGGTGTTGCCCATGCACCGATCCGACAGGAGCCCGCCATGCGCGACCTGATCTTCGTCCAGTCCACCCTGCCTTCGAGGCGAGGCCTGGCGCCCGCTTCCAACTCGCTTCCAACTCGCCTCCAGGCCGATCGCGCCATGCTCGCCGCGATGACGGCTTACCACGAGAAACTGGCCGGCACCGGCGGCCTCAACGCCGGCCACACCATGATCCAGGTCGCCTCACGCGCCGAGGCCATGGAATGGGCGCGGCGGGCCACGCCAAATGAGTCGGGCTCTTCGTGTAACCGTACCGGCCATTTGACGCGGGCGTTGCCTCGCATGCAGCAGCCGATCAGACGATGGAACGGTTCGAGGCGATTCGCAATTCCGACAGGTTTGCGCGATGGCCAAATCAGCTGCTCGGGTACGCACGGAGCGCACGTTCCATCTTGATGTGTGCGGGCAAACGGCGCACACTGAAATACACGAACCGATGTCTGCGAGGCCGCCATGCTCAACACGCCTGAAACCCGCGGCAAGCCGCGCAAAGCGCGACTGGAGGCGCGCGTCTCCAGCAGCCAGATGGATTTCTTCCAGCGTGCCGCCACGGTGGCACGCATGGTGTACCACGGCGTCTACCAAGGTCTGCCCGGCGCCTGGAACGAGTTGATGCAGTGGATCGCGGACAACGGCCACACCCCGGCACTGAATTGAACCGGCCAGTGCCGAGCCGATGAAACCTCCATCCAAGGCATCCGCGACGCTGCCGGTGCTGCACTTCGAACGGCAGCCGGACTGGGCCGATTGGCTGACGGAGCACCACGCAGCCTCGCCCGGCGCCTGGCTGCAGCTCGCCAGAAAAGGCGGCGGGATGCAATCGGTTTCCTACGATGAAGCCGTCGAGGTCGCGCTGTGCTTTGGCTGGATCGATGGGCAGAAACAGACCCACAGCGAGCAGTTCTGGCTGCAGAAATTCACCCGGCGCGCGGACAAAAGTGTCTGGTCGAAGATCAATCGGGACAAGGTGCTGGCCCTGATCGAAAGCGGAAAGATGCAAGCCGCCGGACTCCATGAAGTCGAGCGCGCCCAAAGGGACGGCCGCTGGGATGCCGCGTATGACTCGGCCAGCAGGGCCACGGTACCCAGCGACTTCCAGTCCGCATTGGATGCGAATCCGCGCGCCAAGGCCTTCTTTGCAACGCTGGATGGCCGCAATCGGTACGCCATTCTGTTCCGGATTCAGACTGCCAAGAAGGCCGAAACGCGGGCGAACAAAATTGTCCAGTTCGTGGAGATGCTCGAACGGCACGAAAAGGTGCATGCGTGATGCATTGTTCCAAGTCGTCTCCGCGGAGTAGCCATGGCACGGGCGGGCGCCGGGCCGCGCAAAATCGTCTCGCCGCCGCTGTCGATCCGCGCCCCACCGGATCGTCGTACTGACAAGGCGCACAGTCCGCGCGCCTCCCACGCAAGGAGAAACACCATGAGCAAAGTCCAGGCCATTCCCGAGGGCATGCACAGCCTCACCCCGCATCTGGTCTGCCGCGGCGCCGCGGACGCCATCGATTTCTACGGCCGCGCCTTCGGCGCGATCGAGCTGTTCCGCCTGCCGACACCTGACGGCAAGATCATGCACGCCTGCGTGCAGATCGGCGACTCGCAACTGTTCCTGTTTGACGAAATGCCCGAGCATGGCGCGCTCGGGCCGCAGACGCTCAAGGGCTCGCCCGTCACCATCCACCTGCAGGTGCAGGACGCCGACGCCGTGTTCGCCCGCGCCATTGCCGCCGGCGCCACCGTGGCCATGCCGCTGGCCGATCAGTTCTGGGGCGACCGCTACGGCCAGCTCGCCGACCCCTTCGGCCACCGCTGGAGCATCGCCACCCATGTGCGCGACCTCAGCCCCGAGCAGATCCGCGAAGCCGCCGCCGCGGCCATGGGCTGAACTCATCTATCACCGTCAACCCAGGGAGACCTCATGCGCTTCGTCCTGTTGATCCACGAACCGCGCGAACAGCGCGATGCCCGCAGCGAACTTGAGGGCCGCGCGCTTTACGCCGAGATGGTGGCCTTCGGCGAGAGCCTGGGCGACCGGCTCGTCGCCCGAGACGCGCTGCGACCCGACCGCCATGCCGTGCGGGTGCAGACGCAGCAGGGCCGGCAAGTGCTGCGCGACGGCCCGTTCACCGAGTCCAAGGAAATGCTCGGCGGCTTCTTCCTGCTGGAGTGTGCCGATATGGACGAGGCCCTGGCCATCGCCCGGCGCTGCCCCGCCGCGCGCTACGCCAGCGTGGAGGTCCGCGCCTGCGTGCCCTGCTACGAACCATGAGACCAACCGTGAGAGCTTCATCATGAGCGACATGGCCCGCAACACCGTCTGCCTGTGGTACGACCGCGACGCCGAAGACGCCGCGCGCTTCTACGCCGCGACCTTTCCCGACTCGTCCGTCGACGCGGTGTTCCGCGCGCCGGGCGACTACCCCAGCGGCAAGGCCAGCGACGTGCTCACGGTGCAGTTCACCGTGCTCGGCATTCCGTGTCTGGGGATCAATGGCGGCCCAACCTTCCGCCACAGTGAGGCGTTTTCGTTCCAGGTCACCACCGACACGCAGGAGGAAACCGACCGCTACTGGAACGCCCTCATCGGCAACGGCGGACAGGAAAGCCAGTGCGGCTGGTGCAAAGACCGCTGGGGCTTGTCCTGGCAGATCACCCCGCGTGCACTGATGCAAGCGATTGCCGACCCCGACCCTGCCGCTGCCAAACGAGCCTTCGCGGCGATGATGACGATGGGCAAGATCGACATCGCCACCATCGAGGCCGCGCGGCGCGGCTGAAGTTTTCATCAAACCAACCACCAACCCCACGAAAGATCATCATCATGAGCAAAGTCTTCGTCAACATCGGACTCAGCCTCGACGGTTACATGGCGCCGGACGGCATGACCATGGGCAATCCCGGCTACAAGAACTGGGGCGCCAAGTGGGGCGCGCTGATGGGCTGGCTCGTCAAGCAGCAGTATTTCCGCGAGAACCTCCAGTTCGGATCGGGCGGCGAGACCGGCCCGGTCAACGACCTGGTGCGCCGTACCGTCGAGCGCACGGGCGCCAGCATCATGGGCAAGCGCATGTTCGACCAGGGCGAGGTCGCCTGGCCGGAGGAGGCGCCGTTCCACACCCCGGTCTACGTCCTGACCCATACGAAACGCGAACCCTGGGTGCGCCCCGGCGGGACGACGTTTCACTTCGTCAACGACGGGCCTGAGCGTGCGCTGGAACTGGCACGGGAAGCTGCGGGCAGCAAAGACATCCGCATCGCCGGTGGCGCCGATGTGATCCAGCAGGTCCTGAACCTGGGCGTGGTCGACGAGCTGGAAATCGCCCTGGCACCCGTGTTGTTCGGTAGCGGACGGCGGCTGTTCGAGAACCTGCGCGAACCCGGGCCGCAGTTCCGCATCGACCGGGTGCTCGATGGCCCGGCCGCCACCCACCTGCGCTATGTGCGCGAGTCGTAGCGGGCTGACAGCACACACACTTCACAACCGTCATCCATCGTCAAGGAAAGCGCGCCATGGCCAAGTACCTGATCTCCTTCCCCAGCGCGGCGATGGTCGTGCCTGACGACGAGTGGGAGACGGTGGGCCGCGACGCGGCCGCCGTGATCGATGAGGCGAAGGCCGCCGGCGTTTACGTCTTCGCCGGCGGCATCGACGCAGCCGTGCCGCCCGTGCTCGTCGCTGCCGACGGCTTGGTCGCCGAGGGCGGCTACCCGTGGGCGCCCCCGCTCGACGGCGGCTTCACCGTGCTCGAACTGCCCACGCGCGAGGAGGCCGTCGCGTGGGCCGCGCGCATCGCCAAGGCCTGCCGCTGCCAGCAGGAGCTGCGCGTGTTCGGCTTCGACTCGCGGTCCTGAGAACGGCACGGACACAACGCAGCAAGTGCAGTCCAATGCCAGGCACATCCTTCGCGAGAACCGCGCATGAAACCCAACGCCATGAACGCCTTGATCGACACGCTGAAAGCCCGGTTTGAAAACAACCCGCAGCGCCACGCAGGCATCGCCTGGGCGCAGGTGCAGGCCCGGCTCGAAGCCAGCCAGGCGGCACTGCAGTCGCTGGGCGAGATGGAACGCACGGGCGGCGAGCCGGACGTGATCGGCCATGACAAAGCATCCGGCCAGTTCCTGTTCTGCGACTGCTCCGCGGAGACTCCGGCAGGGCGCCGCAGCCTGTGCTACGACCGCCAGGCGCTGGACGCGAGGAAGGAGAACAAGCCGAAAGGCTGCGCAGTGGACCTTGCCGCCGCGATGGGTGTCGAACTGCTGACCGAGCAGCGCTACCGCGCGCTGCAGCAGCTCGGCGAGTTCGATACCCGGACATCCAGTTGGGTCGCGACTCCTGAAGCTGTCCGCGCGCTGGGCGGCGCCCTGTTCTGCGATCGCCGCTACGGCCAGGTGTTCGTCTATCACAACGGGGCCGAGTCCTACTACGCCGCCCGCGGCTTCCGCGCCCTGCTGCGCGTGTGAGCAGCTGCATCCGCATCCGTCCCCCCAAGTCCACGAGAGCCCGCCATGCAAGTCACCGTCGAAACCACCGTCGCCGCGCCGCTCGCCGAAGTCTGGCGCGCCTACGTCACGCCGGCCGACATCGTGCAGTGGAACGCCGCGTCCAGCGACTGGCACACCACGCGGGCGGAAGTCGACCTGCGCGAAGGCGGCGCGTTCTCCTCGCGCATGGAAGCGAAGGACGGCAGCCAGGGTTTCGATTTTGCCGGCACCTACACCCGCGTCGAGCCCGAGCGGTTGATCGAATACGAGTTCGGCGGGCGCCACGCGCGTGTCACGTTCACCGAGATGGCAGGTGGCGTGCGGGTTCGCGTCACGTTCGACCCCGAGACCACCTTCCCGATCGAGCAGCAGCGGGCCGGCTGGCAGGCGATTCTCGACCACTTCACGCGCCACGTCGCGGCACACTGAGCGACCCCCGAGGAACCTCACACAGGAGACAGACCATGGCCCGCATCCGTGTTTTGGTGGGTACGCGCAAAGGCGCCTTCATCCTCACGTCCGACGCCGCCCGCCGCGACTGGCAGGTGAGGGGGCCGCACTTCGGCGGCTGGGAAATCTTCCACATGGCGGGATCAAAGGCCAACCCCGAGCGGCTCTACGCCTCGCAGACCAGCAGTTGGTTCGGCCAGGTGATCCAGCGCTCCGACGACGGCGGTGCGAGCTGGAACCCGGTCGGCAACGCGTTCGCCTACGCCGGCGACCCGGGCACGCATCTGCATTACGACGGCACGGCCAAGCCCTGGGCGTTCAAGCGCGTGTGGCATCTGGAACCTTCACCCACCGACCCGGACATGGTCTACGCCGGGGTCGAGGACGCAGCCTTGTTCCGCTCCACCGACGGCGGGCAGACCTGGGTGGAGCTGCCCGCGCTGCGCGAACAGCAGGGCGCGAAGTGGATGCCCGGCGCCGGCGGCATGTGCCTGCACACCATCCTGCTCGACCCGACCAACCCGCAGCGCCTGTATGTGGCGATTTCAGCCGCCGGCGCCTTCCGCAGCGATGACGGCGGCTTGTCCTGGAAACCCATCAACCGTGGCCTGCACTCGCAATACATTCCCGACCCCGAGGCCGAAGTCGGCCATTGCGTGCACCGCATCGCGATGCACCCGGCGCGGCCGCAGACGCTGTTCATGCAAAAGCACTGGGACGTGATGCGCAGCGACGATGCGGGCGACGCCTGGGTCGAGGTGAGCGGCAATTTACCGAGCGACTTCGGTTTTGCCATGGCGGTGCACGCGCACGAACCCGACACGGTCTACGTCGTGCCGATCCAGAGCGACTCCGAGCATTACCCGCCCGAAGGCAAGCTGCGCGTCTACCGCAGCACAACCGGAGGCCGGGCATGGGACGCGCTGACCGACGGTCTGCCGCAGCAACATTGCTATGTGAACGTGCTGCGCGATGCGATGGCGGTCGACACGCTGGATCCCTGCGGCGTCTACTTCGGCACCAGCGGCGGCCAGGTCTACGTCTCGCCCGACGCCGGCGACCATTGGCAGGCCGTCGTGCGCGACCTGCCGGCGGTGCTGTCGGTGTCGGTGCAGACGCTGCCGTGAACGCCGCCGCGCAGGCCGGGATGGCGAGCGTGCGCGTCGTCCTGCCGTATCAGCTCCACACCCTCGCACGGTGTGGCGGCGCCAAGATCACGCTGCCCATCGCCGGCAGCGTCACCCTCGGCGCCGTGCTCGATGCGCTCGAAGCGGCCTACCCCATGCTGCTCGGCGCGCTGCGCGATCGCGCCAGCGGACAACGCCGTCCCTTGATCCGCTTCTATGCCTGCCAGATGGATTTCTCCAACGCCGCCGCAGACACCGCGCTGCCCGAGGCCGTCGCCACCGGCCGTGAGGCGCTGCTCATCGTCGGTGCGATTGCTGGCGGATGAAGCTGAGCCGATGCGTCCGGCAGGCCGTCCGCCTTCGCCCAGCGCCAGGTCACGCTCACCGACTTCGTCTTCACCGCGGGCGGCGCCGCCCTGATCCTGGCCACCGGCCTGGGCAACACCGCCATCGCCCACGTGGACATCTCAAGGAAACGCAGGGCCGCCCCAAGTTTCCTTGACCCCCACGGGGGGGCGGGTCGGCGAGCCGACCCTGGGGGCGCTCTGGGGCACCCGCTGGCTCGCCTGGGGCATGGGACTGTTCATCGCCTCGGGGGTGATCTGGGTGGCCATCCTCATTCCGGTGCAGATCCTGCAGGCGCGCATGGCCAGGCGCTTCGCCGCAGGCGGCGTCATTCCCGCGCGCTATTGGCTGCTCGGCAGGCTGTCGATCGGGTTCGGCACCCTGGCCACCGTGCTGCCGCTGATCAACCTCGACTGGATGGTGTTCAGGCCGGGCTGAAGCGAGGATGGCTATGCCTGCACCCAGGCCGCCCCCGGCGAGCGCGCCACGCATGTCCGACTGCAGGGCGTCGCGCCACAATAGCGGCCAGGCATCCAACTTCGGGAGCGGTCGATGAACGATGAACTGCATGTGCTGTTCGGCGCCGGACAGGTGGGGCAGAGCCTGGCGCAGCGGCTGCTGGCCGCGGGCAAGGGCGAGGTGCGGGCACAGGTGGCCGAGCTGCTGTTCGCCGCGCACCGCCGCGGCGAGGTGCAGGCCACCGTGGGGCGCGCCTCCGACTTCTACGGCCCCGGCGGCGCCGCCACCTTCGTCGGTGACCATTTCTGGCCCGCGGCGCTGGCCGGCAAGACGGTGCGACTGCCGTTCGATCCCGACGCCGTGCATACCTATCACTACATCCCCGACGTCGCCGCCGACGAGGCCGCATCGGCCACGGTGGCCTGGGCGCGGCAGCACTAGGCCTGAGCGGGCGAGAGGCCATTGCATGCCCCGCTATGTCGCCTTCCTGCGCGGCGTCAGCCCGATGAACGCGCGCATGCCCGAACTGAAGGCCTGCTTCGAGGCGGCGGGCTTCGGCGCGGTGCGCACCCTGCTGTCCAGCGGCAACGTGGCGTTCGACGCGCGCGCATCCGCGCAAGCCACGCTGGAACGCCGCGCCGAACGCGCCATGCAGGCCGTTCTCGGCCACGCCTTCGGCTGCTTCGTGCGCCGCGCCGGCGATCTGCAGCAGTTCATCGACGCCGACCCCTACGCCGAGTTCGCGCTGCCGGCTTCGGCCAAGCGTGTGGTCACCTTTCTGCGCCACCCCGCCGCGCTGCCGTTCGATCTGCCGCTGGAACGCGACGGCGCGGGCATCCTCAAGTCCCTCGGCAGCGAAGTGCTGTCCGCCTACGTTCCCGGCCCGAAGGGTCCGGTGTTCATGCGCCTGCTCGAACGCACCCTGGGGCCGGACATCACCACCCGCACCCTGGAGACGGTGCGCAAATGCGCGTGGGCGTAGGCTGTGACGGCGCGCCCCGCGAGCAAGGATCAGCAACCAAGCCAGGCAGGCGGGCGAACTGATTGAGGTGGACTGCGATGCGCAAGATGAAATCCCCCATCCTCGACGCCGTTCATGAGACGGCGAAGGGCTTGCACAAGGCCGTGCAGAAGCGAGAGATCGGACAGAAGCAGAAGCGGCCCACGGGCACGGCCTTGAAGCTGCTGCACCTTGTTGTTCAGACGCGGGGGCTTGAGGTTGTTGCCTAGTCGCTGCGTCGGCGGTGTTCGCGGCAAGGCGCATGTGCTGTCAGCGACGATTCGCGGCTGTTCGCACCCGCCTCGCCCCATCCGCCCATGAGCCGCACCGCCCGCCTGTTCCGCCTGATGGACGCGCTGCGCGCGCGGCGCCTGCCGGTCACCGCGGCGCAGCTCGCCGCGCAGTTGTCGGTGTCGGTGCGCACGGTGTACCGCGACATCCAGACCCTCGCCGAACTCGGCGCGCGCATCGACGGCGACGCCGGCGTCGGCTATGTGCTGCGCGCCGGTTTCTTCCTGCCGCCGCTGATGTTCGGCGAGGACGAGATCGAGGCGCTGGTGCTCGGCGCGCGCTGGGTGCAGGGGCAGGGCGATGCGGATCTGGCGCACGCCGCCGAGACGGTGCTGGCCAAGATCGCCGTCGCTGCGCCGCGCGACCTGCGCGACCGCATGGCCGACACCGGGCTGTTCGCGCCGCGCCGCAGCGCGCCGGCGCCGGGCGTGCAGCACCTTGCGCCACTACGCGCCGCCATCCGCCGTGAGCGCAAGCTGCATATCCACTACGCCGACGCCGCCGGTGCCAGCACACAGCGCGTGATCTGGCCGGTGGCGCTGGGTTACTTCGAAGGCGCGCGCGTCGTCGCTGCGTGGTGCGAACTGCGCGCCGACTTCCGCCATTTCCGCCTCGACCGCATCGCCGCGCTGCAGGTCATGGAGGCGCCGCTGCCGCGCCCGCGCCGCGAACTGCTCAGGCGCTGGCGCGAGCACATCGCCTGCCGCGAACCGCAGCGCCCGGCAAGCAACACTGCTGACAGAAACTGACGCGCGCCGCGCCTACGATGGCGCTGCCGATGTGGCCTGCCCCAAAGAGCGAACACCATGCGCCTGTACCACCACCCGATGTCTTCCAACGCGCGCCGCGCCGTGCTCGCCGCCGTGCATCTGCATGCGCCGGTCGAGCTCGTGCGGGTGGATCTGTTCAAGGGCGAGCACATGGCTCCCGGCTTTGTGCAGATCAACCCCAACCACAAGGTTCCGGTGCTCGACGACGACGGCTTCGTGCTGTGGGAGTCGCACGCCATCATGCAGTACCTCGCCGACAAGACGCCGGGGCAGACGCTTTATCCCAAGGCGCTGCGCGCGCGCGCCGACGTCAACCGCTGGCTGTTCTGGTGCGCGGCGCACCTGATGCCTGCGGTCGGCGCCCTCAACTGGGAGAACCACATCAAGGGCATGCTCGGCCTGGGCGCGCCCGATGCGGCCATCGTGGCGCGCGGCGAGGAGCAGCTGCGCGAACTCGGCGCCGTGCTCGACGCCCACCTCGCGCAGCGCGCGTGGATCAGCGGCGACGCGCTCACCCTGGCTGATTTTTCCATCGCCGCGCCGCTGGCCGACAGCGCCCGCGCCAGGCTGCCGGTGGGCGATCTCCAGCACGTGCAGCGCTGGTTCGCCGCCGTGCGCGCGCTCGAGGCGTGGACATCCACCGAGCCGCAAAGCCCGCGATGAGCGGCGCGGGCAGCGGGCACGCGCGAGGTCAGCGATCCACCTCTGTCCCCATCGGGCCGGGCTGCGTCAAGTGTGCGGCCACCAGCCCTCGATGCGCAGGCCGCTGTCGCGCTCGGCCCCTTCACGCGTGACCCGGCGCACGACGCGGCAGAACGTCCAGTCATGGCCTTCGGGGTCGCGGGCGCGATAGTTGCGGTCGCCCCAGAACTGGTCCGTCGGCTCCTGCACGATGATGGCGCCGGCGGCACGGGCATGCGTGCAGTGTGCATCCAGATCCTGCTCGAGCAGCACGTGCACCGATTGCGTGTTCTTGCCATCGAGGCCGGCGGGGCTGGCGGTGTGTTGGGCCCACTCGCCGCCGATCATCAGCACGCCGCTGCCGCAGCGCATTTCGGCATGGCCGAAGCGCCCCTCGCGGTCGGTGATGTACAGACTGCGCGCGAAGCCGAAGGCGCGCTCCAGCCAGGCCAGCGCGGCCAGCGGATCGCGGTAGTACACGGCGGGGGAGAACACCGGGCGATGAAAGGGATCTTGCATGATGCCTCCTTGGGATGGCGCAACCGCACGCGATTGCACAGTTATAGCGCCTGCCCGGCATCGTGCAAGGGCAGGTAGATGTCGGTGATGTCGTGTTCCGGGTCCGGCCCGAGCTTGGTCGTCACGTCGTGGAAGAACAGCGGGAAGTCGCGCGGCGTCTCGCCGCTGGCCGGCAGCCAGTCGCGGTACAGCGGGTAGATGGTTTCGCCCAGGCGGTCGCGTGGTCCCAGATGGCGCACGCGGGCGCAGCGGCCGGCGGGGATGGTTTTTTCCACCACGCCCTCGGGGTTGGCGGCGACGCTCTCGCCCGCGCCCAGTTCGCCGCAGATGTCGAAGCGGAAGTCCGCCGGTGGCGTGGTGTCGGGGTTGCTGTAGGGAATACCGAAGCTGCGGCACTGCGCCACCGGCGAGACGCCGCTGCGCTGGCGCCAGACGATGAAGACCTGCACGCTGCGCGGCAGCTCGCGGGTCGGGCCGCGATGTTCGAGCGCGGCGATGCGGGTGGCGGGAAACTGCACGATGTCGACTTGCATGATGACGCTCCAGATAAAGGTTGGAAACACGAAGGCCGCGTTCCAGGCCTGCCGCAGCGGTTCGCGGCGGAAGACGGACGGGCTCTGGCCGAAGGCGCGTTTGAAGGCGCGGGCAAAGGCCTCGCCGCTGTCGAAGCCGGCCTGCAGCGCGATGTCGAGCACCGATTCCTGCGGCTCGGAAACCAGCCGGAAGGAGGCACGGCGCAGGCACATGCGCTGCACGTAGCGCGCGACGCTCAGCGTTCGTGCTCGCCCCAGCGCCAGCGCAGCGGCTCCCCTTTGCGCCAGCACACCGCCGTGAGCAGCACGGCCAGCACCAGGGCATAGGCGATGACCGCGGCGGTTCCCTGGCCGTGGCGCCGCAAGGCGAACGTGCCGCCGATCAGCAGCAGCACGAAGGCCAGCATGACGGCCCAGCCCTGCCAGGTGCAAGGCGTCCAGCCCAGGCCATAGCGCTTGGCGCGGAACCAGAGTTTCGGCGGCTCGGCTACAGGCATGGCCTGACGTGCCTCGATGATCGGCTGCAGCGTCGCTTCAGCGCCAGAGCGCAACAGCCGCCAGCGCCAAGGCCAGCAGCGCGAGTGCCAGCGTCAGCGCGAGGCTGCGGCGCTGGCGCCGCTGGGTTGCCGCCAGTTCCACGCCGGCCTGCTCCAGTGCCTTCAGCGCCTGCTGCAGTTGCACGGCCAGTTCGCGCACATGCTCGGCGTTGTCGGTCACGGCGGTCTGCAGTTCGGCCAGTTGCTGCTGGCTGGCGTCGGTGGCTTCCTTGGCCTGTTTGCGCTGGCCGAACACGGGCAGCGCAAGCTTGGCCAGCGATTCGACATAAGGCAGGGCGGTGTTGAGGGCGGTGAGCCAGGATGCGGGCATGGCGGTTCGGGGGCGTGGGTCGAGTGGGCGGGCGGCGTTCAACAGCGGCTCTGCATGGCGCTGGCGTGCCAGGGCTGGGCCATGATGGCGGTTCGGACCAGCGCGGGCCTCAACGCGCCAGCAGCGACGCGAAGCGCGCCAGGTCCACATTGCCGCCGCTGACGATGATGCCGATGCGCCGGCCCTGCAGGCCGAGCCGCTCCAGCTCGCGCCGCGCCGCGGCCAAGCCCAGGCAGCCGGTGGGCTCGACCACCAGCTTCATGCGTTCGGCGAAGAAGCGCAGCGCCTGCACCAGCTCAGCGTCGCTTGCGGTGAGGATGTCGGCCACCTCGCGGCGGATGATGGCGAAAGTGAGCTGCCCCAGATGCTGGGTCTGCGCGCCGTCGGCCAGGGTGTCTGGCGTGGCGATGTGCACGATGCTGCCGCTGCGCAGCGAGCGCTGGCCGTCGTTGCCCGCCTCGGGCTCGACGCCATAGACGCGGCAGCGCGGCGACAGCGCCCGCGCCGCCAGCAGCGAGCCGGCGAGCAGCCCGCCGCCGCCCAGCGGCACGAACAGCGCGTCGAGCTCGCCCGCGTCCTCCAGCAGCTCGAGCGCCGCGGTGCCCTGGCCGGCAAGGACATGCGGGTGGTCGTAAGGCGGAATCAGGGTCATGCCCTGCTGCTGCGCCAGCTCGCGGCTGATCTGCTCGCGGTCTTCGGTGTAGCGGTCGTACAGCCTGACCGTGGCGCCGTAGCCGCGCGTGGCGGCGAGCTTGGCCGGAGGCGCGTCGCGCGGCATGACGATGGTGGCGGCAATGCCCAGCAGCCGCCCGGCCAGCGCCAGGGCCTGGGCATGGTTGCCCGAGGAAAACGCCACCACGCCCGCCTTGCGCTGCGCGGCGTCGAACTGCGCCAGCGCGTTGTATGCGCCGCGGAACTTGAAAGCGCCCATGCGCTGCAGGTTCTCGCATTTGAAAAACACCTCGGCGCCGAGCTGCGCATTGGCGGTACGCGAACTCAGCGCCGGTGTGCGGTGGGCTTGGCCATGCAGCCGCCGGGCGGCGGCGACGACGTCATCAAAGCTGGGCAGGTCGGTCATCGCAAGAGGGAGCAGGAGGTTGGAGCGGCCCGCGCGCCGACGCATGCAAGGCCGCGCGGCTGAAGCGCCGTCGACAGGTTAGCGCCTCCCGACTCGGCGCTTTGCGTCAGGCCCCGGGGAGATGAGCATGAACCCGCGAACAGGCCCGCGCCGGTTCACGCACGATGCGAAGGGCCACGGCGCCTGTGCCGCGCCGAGCTTCCCGGGCGGGGTTTGGACACAACTGGCCCGCCGCGCAGCCCGGTGCATGCACGGGTCCGCGCTCACACGGCGACGGGCTGGCGCGGGGCCGCGGTCCGGGCCGCTTCGCCGGCGCCGTTCGGCCATTGCGCCAGCAGCGCGTCCCACTGCGGCTGCACGGCGGCCTGGCTGCGCGCGCGCACATGGCCGTAGCCGCGCACCTGCTCGGGCAGGCTGGCGATGCGCACCGCCAGGTCCAGGTTGTCGGCACGCAGACCGGCGAGGAGTTGCTCCAGCGTCTGCCGGTAACGCGCCAGCAGCGCGACTTCGGCGCGGCGCTCGGTGGTGCGGGCAAAGGGGTCGAGCCAGGTGTTGCGGATGGCCTTGCCGTGGCGCAGCAGCCTGAACAGGCCGCCAACCCAGGGGCCGAACGCGCGCTTGACCAGCTCTCCCTTCGCGTTGCGCTTGGCGAACATGGGTGGGGCCAGGTGGTAATGCAGCTTGAAATCGCCTTCGAACTGGCCTTGCAGTTGTTGCGCGAACGCAGCGTCGGTGTGCAGCCGGGCGACTTCGTATTCGTCCTTGATGGCCATGAGTTTGAACAGGCCCTTGGCCACGGCCTCGCTCAGGCGGGTGCTCGGGTGCGTCGACGACAGCGCAGCCTCGGCGCTGCGCACCCGCGCCACCACCCCGGCGTACTGCGCCGCATAGGCGGCGTTCTGGTAGGCGGTGAGGAACTCGACGCGGCGCTTCACCACGTCGTCCAGCGACGGCCGGCGCGCGAGGGTGATGACCTGTTCCGTGGTGGCCAGCGCGGCGAAGCCTTGCGGATCGTGCGCGGCGCGGCGGCCCCAAGCGAATGCGGCCTTGTTCTTCTCCACCTGCACGGCGTTGAGCTCGAAGGCGCGCAGCAGCGCGGGCAGCCCCAGCGGAATCCAGCCCTTTTGCCAGGCAAAGCCCAGCAGCATGGGGTTGGCGTAGAGGGCGTCACCGAGCAGGCGCAGCGAGGCGGCTTCGGCGTCGAAACCGGCCACCTGCCCGGCGCCGGCGGCCTGGGCGATGGTCTGGCTGCAGGCCGCGTCGGGGAACTGCCAGTCGGGCTGGTGGACGAAGCTGGCGGTGGGCGCACCGTGGGTGTTGAGCGCGACGAAGGTGCGGCCCTCGCGCACGCGGGAGAGGGTTTCTCGGTCGGCGGTGACGATGGGGTCGCAGCCGAGGATGAGCTCGGCCTCGGCCATGGCCACGCGGGTGGTGTGAATCTGCTCGGGCTTGTCGGCAATGAGCACATGGCTCCAGGTCGCGCCGCCTTTTTGCGCCAGGCCGGCAGCGTCTTGCGTGACGATGCCCTTGCCTTCGAGATGCGCCGCCACACCCAGCAACTGGCCGATGGTGATGACCCCGGTGCCGCCCACGCCCGCCACCAGAATGCCGTAGCAGCCGCCACCGGCGCGATCGGCCTTCACCGGGTCGGGCACGACGGGCTCGGGCAGCGTCGGCAGCGCGTCGAGGCTCGGTCCCTGCGTGGCCAAGGGCTTGCGCAACTGCCCTCCTTCCACCGTGACGAAGCTGGGGCAGAAGCCCTTGAGGCAGGAAAAGTCCTTGTTGCAGGTGCTCTGGTTGATGGCACGCTTGCGGCCGAACTCGGTTTCCAGCGGCTCCACCGAGAGGCAGTTGCTCTGCTCCGAGCAGTCGCCGCAGCCCTCGCACACCAGCGGGTTGATGACCACGCGGCGGGCCGGGTCCACCATCTTGCCGCGCTTGCGCAGGCGGCGTTTTTCGGTGGCGCAGTACTGGTCGTAGAGGATGACCGTCACGCCCGGCACGTCACGCAGGCGCAGCTGGACGGCGTCGAGCGCGTCGCGGTGGTGCACCGTGACGCCGGAGGCGAGGTCGGTGACCTGCTGGTACTTCTGCGGCTCGTCCGTGACGACGACGATCTCCCGCGCGCCCTCGGCCTGCAGCTCGCGGCTGATCTGCGCCACGCTCAGGCTGCCCTCCACCGGCTGGCCCCCGGTCATGGCGACGGCGCCGTTGTACAGAATCTTGTAGGTGATGTTGGCTTGGGCCGAGATCGCCTGGCGGATGGCGAGCAGGCCCGAGTGGTAGTAGGTGCCGTCGCCCAGATTGGCGAACACATGCCGGTCTTTGGTGAACGGTGCCTGCCCCACCCAGGCCACGCCCTCGCCGCCCATCTGGCTGAAGGTGGAGGTACCGCGGTCCATCCACACCACCATGTAATGGCAGCCGATGCCGGCCAGGCCGCGCGAGCCCTCGGGCACGCGGGTGCTGGTGTTGTGCGGGCAGCCGGAGCAGAACCAGGGCGGGCGCTTCTCGCCCATGGGCATGGCAGCGAGCGCGCGCTCCTTGGCGTTGATCACGTCCACGCGCTGCTGCACGCGGCGCTGCACGTCCACCCCGGCCTCGCGCAGAATGCCCAGCCGTTCCAGCCGAGCGGCGATGGCGCGGGCGATGACCGCGGGGTTCAGGTCGCCCTTGGCCGTGAGCAGCCAGTTGGCGCCGGGGTTGGGCTGGCTCCATTCGCCCCCCGACTTGTCGCCTTCACGTTCGTCGAACTTGCCGATCACGTTCGGGCGCACGTCTTCGCGCCAGTTGTACAGCTCTTCCTTGAGCTGGTATTCGATGACCTGGCGCTTTTCTTCGACCACCAGGATTTCCTGCAACCCGGTGGCGAACTCGCGCGTGAGCTGCGCTTCCAGCGGCCACACCACGGCCACCTTGTGCAGGCGGATGCCGATCTGGGCGCATGTGGCGTCGTCCAGCCCGAGGTCGGCCAGCGCCTGGCGCGTGTCGTTGTAGGCCTTGCCCGAGGCCATGATGCCGAGACGCGCGTTGGGGCTGTCGATGACGGTGTGGTTGAGCCGGTTGGCGCGGATATAGGCCAGCGCCGCGTACCACTTCACGTCCATCAGCCGCGCCTCTTGCGACAGCGGATCGTCGGGCCAGCGGATGTGCACGCCGCCTTCGGGCATGACGAAATCGCTCGGCAGCGCAATGCGCACGCGGTCCGCCGCCACGTCCACCGAGGCCGACGACTCGACCACTTCCTGGATGGTCTTCATCCCCGCCCAGACGCCGGAATAGCGGCTCATGGCGAAGGCGTGCAGGCCGAGGTCGAGAATGTCCTGCACATTGCTGGGAAAGAACACCGGCAGGCCGCAGGCCTTGAAAATGTGGTCGCTCTGGTGCGCGGCGGTGGAGCTTTTCGCCACATGGTCGTCACCCGCCACCGCAATCACGCCGCCATGCCGGGCGGTGCCCGCCATGTTGGCGTGCTTGAACACGTCTGAGCAGCGGTCCACGCCCGGGCCCTTGCCGTACCAGATGCCGAACACGCCGTCGAACTTGTTCTGCCCGGGGTAGAGGTCGAGCTGCTGCGTGCCCCACAAGGCGGTGGCGCCAAGCTCCTCGTTCACACCTGGCTGGAACACGATGTTGTTGGCTGCCAGCAGTTGCTTGGCCTTCCACAGCGCCTGGTCGTAACCGCCCAAGGGGGACCCGCGATAGCCGGAAATGAAACCCGCGGTGTTGAGCCCGGCCAGGGCGTCGCGCTGGCGTTGCAGCAGCGGCAGGCGCACCAGGGCGTGGATGCCGCTCATGAAGGCGCGGCCGGATTCGAGGGTGTATTTGTCGTCGAGCGTGACCAGCTCGAGCGCCCGACGGATGGATTCGGGCAAAGGTGCGTTCATGGCGCGTGTCTCCTGAGTGGCGGCCTGAGCAGGGTATGCGGCCAGCCGGTGCAGCGCAAGCTGCGGTTTGTGCGTCTGGCCCTGGAACGTGTTGCACCCCGGGCCGCCTCCGCGCCTTGTGGGCGCGGGCTGATCATCAGCACGACGATGCTAGTGCGGCAACGCCGGAATTGCCAGAACGCGCCGGCGCGCACGGCGCGAAACCCGGCCCGGTGTGCCGCTCGGCGGGCGGCGCTGCAAGCCCCGGCGCCAGGCGTCAATCCAGCGCCTGCCGGATCAGCTCGCACAGCTTCTTGGCCCAGGGCGCCACGCGCTCCGTGGGCACGTAGGCGTAGCCGAGAATGAGGCCCTGCTGCTGCGGCTCGCCGATGGAGTAGCGCGACAGCGGCCGCACCGTCATGCCCTGCGCGTCGGCCGCGGCGGCGATGGCTTGGTCGTCGACGCCGGGATCCTGGAACACCAGGCACAGATGCAGTCCCGAGTCCTGGCCGGAGATGCGCACACGGCCGCCCAGGCTCTGCTGGATCTGCCGCGCCAGCACGTCGCGCCGCGTCTGGTAGGTCACGCGCAGGCGGCGGATGAGGGTGTTGAGGTGGCCTTCGGTGATGAAGTCGGTGAGAGCCGCCTGCAGCATGAGCTGGCCCGGCCGGTACAGGTCGTACAGCCCGGTGTTGAAGGCCGGCACCAGGTCCTTGGGTACCACCAGGTAACCCAGGCGGATGCCGGGATACATGACCTTGGAGAAGGTGCCCGAGTACAGCACCTGGGCATGCTCGTCCAGGCCTTGCAGGCTGGCGTAGGGGCGGCCGGTGTAGCGGAATTCGCTGTCGTAGTCGTCCTCGAAAATCCAGCAGCGGCGGCGCGCGGCGAACTCCAGCAGGGCGCGCCGCCGCG
>JAGWMO010000025.1:0-45167 GCA_028871675.1 Betaproteobacteria bacterium | reverse complement strand
AGAACCTCCGGCGCTTGGACGCCTATCGACGCTTGTTCGAAGCTGCTGGCGGCATCACGCTGATTCTGTTCGGGGTCTATCTGCTCAACGGCTATTACGCCTGGGTTCCGGCTTTGGCTATTTGAATGGAGCAAGGCCGAAGAACGAGACGGTTGATCCAGCGTCTCTCGCGGGTCGAAATCTCGATGTGCTGTCTCACGACTGACCGCTTTCTGAGTAAGAAGGTGATTGCTGAATGCTAAGCTCAAAAACATTACATATTATTGTAAACTGTTGACTTGAATAGATTTGATCTTGCCGCAAACCAAGGAGATCGCGATGGACGCAGCCCGAGCCGCAAAGAACACTCTCAAGATTGACATCGAGGGCATGACCTGCGCCTCATGCAGTACGCGGGTGGAACAAGCCCTGCGCAAACTGCCAGGCGTCGACTCGGCGGGTGTGAACTTGGCAACCGAGCGCGCCGAGGTGAAGTTTGATCCGGCTCAGGTCGATGCCGCGCGGCTGGTTGAGGCCGTGCGCGAAACCGGGTACGCCGCTGTCACATCCGAGGTGGATTTAGCCATCGAAGGCATGACCTGCGCCTCCTGCGTTGGCCGAGTCGAGCGCGCGCTGCGCGAGTTCCCCGGCGTGCTGGAGGCTGGCGTGAATCTGGCCACCGAGCACGCGCATGTGCGTTACCTGCCAGCGTCCTTGGACGTGGGCGACTTAACGGCAGCCGTGGCAGACACCGGCTACAGCGCCCACGCATTGGAGGGTGCCACTGAGGAGGATGAGGGCAGCCGCCGCCGTGCCGTGCGCCACGCCATGGGACGAGATGTCATCATTGCCGCCGTGCTCGCCCTTGCGATCCTACCCCTGTCCATGGGCGCCACCTTCGTGCCTGCCCTGGCGCATTGGCTCGCCGTCACAAGCCCTTTCCCACGTTTCTGGGACTGGGTGCAGTTGGTGCTGGCCAGCGTGGTGCTGTTCGGGCCGGGCCGACGCTTCTTCCGCCCTGGGCTCATCGCCTATAGGCATTTTTCGCCCGACATGAACTCCCTGGTGGCGACGGGTACCGGGGCGGCCTGGTTGTACAGCCTGCTTGTGCTGCTGACACCCGCTCTCTTCCCGCCTGAGTCGCGTCACGTGTATTTTGATTCGGCGGCCGTCGTCGTCGCAGCCGTGTTGCTCGGCAAGTACATGGAGGAGTTGGCCAAGGGGCGTACTTCGGCAGCCATCCGCAAACTCGTGAACCTGCAAGCCAAGACCGCGCGTCGTCTCGATGAACACGGTGTCGAGCAGGACGTGCCGACGGCGCAGTTGCACGTGGGGGATCGCATCGTGGTGCGCCCAGGCGAGCGCATCCCGGTGGATGGCCGCGTGGTCGAGGGACGCGCGCATGTGGATGCATCCATGCTCACCGGCGAGCCACTGCCGGTGGCCAAAGGCGTGGGCGATGCCGTTGTCGGCAGTACGGTGGATCAGGACGGACGGTTGGTGATCGAGGCCACCTCGGTGGGACGCGATACCGTATTGGCCCAAATCGTCAAGTTGGTAGAAAGCGCACAGACCGGCAAACTGCCGATTCAGGGCGTGGCCGATCGCGTCGTGCGCGTGTTCGCTCCGGTGGTGATACTCATTGCCATCGTGGCTTTCACCGCGTGGATGATGATCGTGGGCAATATCAGCTTGGCGTTAGTCGCCGCAGTGGCGGTCCTGGTGGTCGCCTGCCCCTGCGCCATGGGTCTAGCTACGCCTGCGGCCATCATGGTCGGTACTGGGCGCGCAGCAGAGCTCGGCGTGTTGTTCCGCAAGGGCGAGGCGTTGGAGACGCTCTCGCGTATTGACACAGTGATCTTCGACAAAACTGGCACCCTGACAGAGGGGCGCCCCTCGCTGGCCGACAGCAGTGGCCCGCAGCCCGACGAGGCCCTGCGCTTGGCCGCTGCGCTGGAACTCGCCAGCGAACACCCGTTGGGTCGTGCCATCGTGGAGGCGGCCCAGCAACGTGGAATGGACCTGCCTGCGGTCGACGACTTTCGCGCCGTGGTGGGTTATGGCATCGAAGGTCGTGTGGCGGGGCGTTTGGTGCGCGTCGGCGCGCGTCGCTTCCTGGAGCGTGAAGGCATCGCGCTGGATGCACAGGAAGCACGGTGGGCAGACGAGTCGGAAGGGGCTGGGCGCACGGTGGTGTTTGTTACCGCCGAGGATCAGGTCTTGGGATTGTTGGCGATTGCCGATCGCATCAAGCCTGAGTCGCTTGCGGTGGTGCGGGCGCTGCGCGCGCGGAAATTGAACATCGTCATGGTGACGGGCGATGCGCGTCGTACCGCCGAGACGGTCGCAGCGCAGCTCGGTATCGGCGAAGTCCACGCCGAGGTGCTGCCGCAGGACAAGGCGAAGGTGGTCACCGATCTGCAAAAAAAAGGCCGTCGGGTGGCCTTCGTCGGCGACGGCATCAACGACGCTCCGGCCCTGGCGCATGCCGATGTGGGTATCGCCCTGGCCTCCGGGACCGACATTGCGATGGAGGCAGCGGATGTGACCCTCACACGAGGAAACCTGCAGGAAGTGGTGACCGCTCTTGACGCTGCGCGACGCACCTTGAGCAATATTCGTGGCAATCTATTCTGGGCTTTTTTCTACAACATCCTCCTCATTCCCATCGCCGCAGGCGTGGCTGCACCCTTCGGCGTGCATCTGAACCCCATGCTGGCAGGTGTGGCCATGGGCCTGTCGTCGATCTTTGTCCTCGGTAACAGCCTGCGACTCAAACGCATCCCTGCGTTTCAAGCCGACCCGCTCAATCCATCAGTGGTCGTTCAAGCCCATCCCCGACCCGTTCATCCCTAAATCCAGGAGTCTGATCCATGAGTGCCTATGTCTTTACCGTCACCAGCCCCAAAGGTTTTGAAGCCACCGTGCAAGCGGCGACCGAAGCGTTAAAACAAGAAGACTTTGGCGTGCTGACCACCATCGATGTGGCGGCCACGCTCAAAGCCAAACTCGGCATTGAGAGCCGCCCCTACCTCATTATTGGTGCTTGCAATCCGCACTACGCCCATCAGGCCCTGCAGGCGGAGCCAGACATCGGCGCGTTACTCCCCTGTAATGTCGTCGTGCGTGAAGAAGTTGACGGCAAGGTCAACGTGGTGTTCATGGACCCCGCAGCCGTGCTCGGCATGGTCAAGCGCCCCGAGGTGGACAAGCTTGGGGCCGAAGTGCGCGACAAACTCAAGCGCGTCGCCGAGGCTCTGCGCGCCTGAGGGCGTGCGCGTTGTATCAAGCGAATCGCAAGGAGAAATGCAAGATGAATGACGTCAAACTGAAGATCACTGGCATGACCTGCGCGCACTGCGTGCATGCCGTCATCAAGGCGCTGGATAGCGTGGCCGGCGTGGATAAGGCAGAAGTCAAACTGGAAAGCGGCGTGGCAATCGTCCGTGGGCCTGCGGATACGGCGGCGTTGATCGCTGCCGTGAAAGACGCGGGCTACGCAGCGGAGATGCTGGGTTGAAGCCTGACCTGGGGAGACTTCCATGCAGCACACCATTGTCCTTTACACCAGCCCTGGCTGCCCCGACTGTGCGGCGCTCAAACAGTATCTCAAGGCGCAGGGCGTCACTTACGAGGAACGTGACGTCACCCAGCCCGGCATCGCTGCCGAGGCCAAGTCGCGCTATGGCGTACGCGTGGCACCAATCACCGTGATCGATGGCGAAGCGATCTGGGGTATTTTTGCCGAGCAAAGACCACGGCTAGATGCTCGGCTGAGGAGTGTCCTGTGAGGCGAATCGAGCCTCAAGGCACGCGCTTGCTGGTTTTCGCGCTTGACGTGCCGTTCAAGGGCTTCCGTCATCTTCTTGAACCCGAGCGCCGTGCACAAGGGCTTGGCCGTGTACCAGACGCTGCCATCGCCGCCCATCTGCACCCAAATGGGAAATCCCTCGAACCTGAGGTGAATGATCGGACTCGTTTCTTTGCCTTTCGCCATGGCTGCTCCTTCCTGAAGCCGTCAAGGTAGAGGCGGCCGCGGCGCACGCTGACGCAAAAGCAAGCCTCTCATGGGGAGCTTTCGTTGCGCCCGCCGCGGCGCAGGCCGCCAGTTTTCCTGTGGAGGCCGCGGCGCATCTCGCCAATCATCCCGGCACGTGCAATGAGGGTAAAGAGCCTGCCCGCACGGCATCAGCCGGGCGGTGGTGTGAGCACGTCAGACGGTGCTCTTCGTCGCCACGGATAAGGCCCCGGGTCCTGCCTTGCACTCGTATACGAGGGGCGAGATTACTTCAGGAGTCCCGAATTCTCACGCAACCGTCGCCACGGCTTTTGTGAGTCACGCCCTTGCGGTACGTGATCTCCCTCTGCAAAGAGGGAACCGGCCCGTTGACGGGGGCCATGCGGATGCCGGAGCGTGGCATCAACGCTTGAATGATCTGAGACCCGACCTCGATCGGGCGGCCATGCTCCCTCGGGAGTGATGGCGGCAACCGTGCTCGCTACACCCGCAAGGGTGAGTGCGAAACGCCGGTGCGGGCTGCCTGGCCCAGCTTTCTAAGGCGAAGATTTTTTCTGCTACTGGAGGGTGAAGGGTGTCTTTGACGCCCGGAAAAGCGCGCGTGGACACGGTTCTTGCCTCACTCAGGGTTCTGCTGTTTTTTCTGGTAAGGGGATTGAGTAGGGTGAGGGATTACTCCCTCAGCCCTCTCACACCACCGTACGTGCGGTTCCGCATACGGCGGTTCAAGCAGAGCGCTGGAGATGCTGGTGGGTTGCCACCAGCGAGACCAGCCCGAGTTGGGTGAAGTATTTCGGCGACAACGCTGCAACCATGTGTTTGGCCCCGGCATTCCACCAGGGGCCTCTCCCATTCACGCTGGATTTCCACGCCCGCTGGGCATCAAGGCCCAATGACCGCATCTTGGATTCCCGCGTGCGGGGTTGCTTCCATTGCCGCCAGACCAAGCATCTCAGTCGTCGCCGCACCTACGCATCCAGTTCTTCGATCGGCCTGCGACTTTGCGTGAGGCTGAAGTAACTCATCCAGCCTCGCAGTATCGGGTTGAGCCTCTCGATGGTGTCGTGCAACGCACGACCCCGTCCCTGTGCACATAGCTCGCCTACGGCGTGCCGCAGGCGAGCTATGCTGGATTTGGCAATGCGGATTTTCAGGGTTCGCTGCGATGTGATGCTGTATCCCAGAAACTTGCGCTCCCAGGGTCTGGCCACCGCGCTTTTGGCCGCGTTCACGCTCAGTTTCAGACGCTCCGCGAGGAACGCCGTGATGCCGACCATGATGCGCTGCCCCGCCCTTGAACTGCTGACATAAATGTTGCAGTCGTCCGCGTACCGGCAGAACGACAGGTTGCGCCTCTCCAGCTCCCGGTCTAAATCGGTCAACAGAATGTTCGACAGCAGCGGTGATAGTGGGCCGCCTTGCGGCGTCCCCTGTTCCCGCACCGTCTCCACTCCATCGGCCATCATCCCGGCCTGAAGGAAGCGCCGTATCAGGTGCAGCACCTTCGTGTCTTTCACCTGACGCGCCACCCGAGCCATCAGCACATCGTGGTTCACACGGTCAAAGAATTTCTCCAAGTCCATGTCCACCACCCAGCGCTTGCCGCTGCGGATGTGTTCCGTCGCCTGCACAACCGCCTGTTGTGCACTGCGCCTCGGGCGGAAGCCATAGCTGCTGCCCGAGAACGTCGGCTCAAAGATCGGTTGCATCACTTGGTGCAATGCCTGCTGGATCAGCCGATCCACCACCGTCGGCACGCCCAGTGTTCTGACTCCGCCTTGCGGCTTGGGTATGTCTACCCGGCGCACCGGCTGCGGCCGGTACCGGCCTGCCAGCAGGTCCTGCTTCACGCGCACCCAGTGCGCTTGCAGCCACACTTTGAGTTCCCCGCATCGCATCCCGTCTACGCCGGGTGCGCCGCGATTCTTCATCACGCGGCTGTATGCGAGCTGCATGTTGGTGCGCTCCACCACCTGGCTCATGAGCCAGTCTCTCTCCGATTTCGGTGCTCCGTTGCACGCCGTGTCAGCCTCTGCACCCGCGTGCGCACTCCCCGGATTCCGTCCGGTTGCTTCGCCGCTGGCCCCTCCTGCCAGGGCTTCTGCATCATCGACTGTCATCGAGTCACCTCGGTCCTACTCTCGTCTCCACTTGTTCGGGCCTTCAGCGTTGCCGCCTACTATGCCCTCTGCTGACTTCTGACCGGGCGTCCCGTCACCTCTCGATGCCGGTAGCCCTCTCGGGCACCACGATCAGACCTCTCCGGGTATGACACACCCACCTTCACGCTTATGTCCGTTGGATCTACGCTGCGGCATTCCGTGCAAGTATTGGGCTTCAGAGATTACGGACTCCTCACCCTGCCACAACGCCTCATATCCACTTCCTGTTCGTCGAACCAGCGCTTTGCCATCCGGCTTCCTTCAGACTCGCAGTCGCCCGCGAAACCCTTGCCATTGGCTAACTCTTCCCCTTGCAGGGCGAGTAGAGAACTTCCACCTCCAAGTGAGTGCGCCCTGCCGGACGCACCGCAAAAAAAACCGCCTGGCGGCGGTCGGCGCGTCATGGGCTCGCATGGAGCACTGGTTGCGCGCCAGAGACTGGGGCGCGATCGCCGGGCATGCCGGTCGGAGACTCATTCCGCTTGTGCGGGGACTGGAAAAACGGTGCCCGGTGACGGGCTTGGTGCATCCTAAACCGGATACAGGGGGGTTGTGTGGGTCGAATCCCACGTCGCGCGGGTCATTTTTCGGCTCCGGCGCCATCGGCTTGCGCATGCACGATGTCGGTGTAGAACAACTGCATGGCCTTGACGTGGATTGACTCGGATGGCGGACAAAAACCGCTCAATTCAGCATTTGATCCGCTGCATCAACGTCGGCTTGACGTGCTTTGTTTTTGTTTTCCCGTTTCAAACCAAATCGTGAGGGAAAGGCGTGCGATTCAATCTCACCATCGACCCGGAAGACCCGGAAGACCCGGCCTTGAAGCCATTATATGAGCGACTGGCGGCGCTTCCGCATGGCCCCGGCAAGCAGCATCGCGCCAGGGCGATTCAACAGGTTCTCTACGCGGGCACGGCAATGCTCTACGGGCAAGGCGCAGCGCAACATCCCATGCCAGCCTCATTGGCCGCACATCAAGCGGCCGCGCCGGCGCCTGGCTACAAGACGTTCGACTGGTTCGCCATGCGCGGCCACGTGATTATCCCGGATCTGTCCGGGGCGTTCGACGGCGGGGTGTCGGAACTGCTCAAGGACGTTTCTGTGGCTATCACCCGCAAGCATCCGAACGCGCGCGTCGACATCCAGACGGTCGAGGACAGGCTGGAGCGCGGCAAACTCAGGTTGGTCGGCGTCGGCAGCATCGATTTCTCGGAGTATCGCCAGACGGTGCGCAAGGGCGCCTGGATCATCGCGCAGCGCATGGCCGAGATGCTCCAGCGCAGGCAGCAGAGCAACAAGGTGCGTGTGGATCACCTGATCCTGGCGGGCGGTGGTGCGCAGTATTTCGAGGATGCGATGCGCGAGGTGTTTGCCGGGGTGGATTTCAGCGTCCTGCCCAAGCCGGTGCTGGCGAACGCCCGTGGGTTCTGGAAGGTGGCGACCAGGACGGCGTGAGTCGTTCATGCGCATTCGTCCAGCGCCAGCGGCGCCTCGACAATCGTCGAGATGCATGGCGCCCAATGCATCCAGAAATTGGGCGCCCAAACGCTCCAGCACTATGCAAGCTGTTGATCTTGCAGGAAACCCAAAAACGAGCGGTCCGGGTTTGACGCAACGGTCACGCTTTCCAAGCACCACCGCCGTGCCCATTCCAGAAATCTCTCCAGAGGCTGACACGTCCTGCGGCCATGCAAAAGACCGCCGTCTTGCGGCGATCGGTTCGCTGGCACCAGGGCTCGTGGCCGCCATCCTGGGCGCGGGCCTTGGGCTGTCGTTCGGCCACGACGAACTGGGTTACCCGGCATGCTTCGCGGTCACGGGTGCGTTGTTCTGGGTCTTTGCGCATATGTATGTACGATACAGGGGCAATGGGCGTGGATTGGATGGCTCTTCCCACTGCCCCTTGCCTTCGCCTGCGCATGAGGGGCCCAGAAATCGCTCACGGCCCCATGTTGACGGGGCCCAGCTTCGAGATGGTGGGTACCGCATTCTTCGGCTACACGCCGATCGTCGGCTTGTATGGCGTTGGCTTTGCGGCCGCACTGACCTCAGTTTCTCGACCGTAGGTTGCAGAAATTTCGCACCTATTGTCGATCCACTTGTTTACTTCCCACGAATCCCAACATGAGCAAGATCCGATATGCAATGGCGGCGGGAAACCCTCGTCTTTGATCAATCTGTAGAGCATTGTCTTACCAATTCCGAGTCGGTGCAGTACGGCTCGCAGCCTCAACAATTTTCTTTCCGTTTCCATGGACTCATTCTTCTGCAATCCATGCCACCTTCGCGGACGAAAACGCACTCTTTTCACATGGTTTTCAAGGAATGTAAAACCTTCGTACCGATCTCAGGGCAACGCTAATTAAGGTCCACCGCGTGGGAAGCTCAAGCGTTACATGACGATGAAACAACAGACTCTTGCCATGGCCGCTGACCAATCGAGCTACGAGCAGTACCGCAAGCCCACGCGGCGAGACGCGTTTCTGGCGACCATGGAGGCGATCGTGCCTTGGGCGGCGCTGTGCGCAGTCATCGAGCCGCACGACCCGAAAGCCGGCAACGGCCGCCCGCCCATCGGACTGGAGCGCATGCTGCGCATTCACTTCATCCAGCACTGGTTCAATCTGGCCGATCTGGCCTGCGAGGAAGCCCTGTATGATAGCGCCAGCCTGCGCCGCTTCGTGGGTATCGATCTAGGCCGCGAGCCCGTGCCCGACGCCACCACCCTGCTGAAGTTTCGTCGATTGCTCAATGACAACAAGCTCGGTGAGGCGCTGTTCGCCCAGGTGGGGCAAGAACTGCAGGCCCGAGGCTTCAAGGTCAACACCGGCACCATCGTGGATGCCACCATCATCGGCGCGCCCAGCTCGACCAAGAACGCGGACAAAGCGCGCGACCCCGAGATGCATCAAACCCGCAAGGGCCAGCAGTGGTACTTCGGCATGAAGCTGCACATCGGCGTGGACAGCCAAAGCGGGCTGGCGCACAGCGCTGTGGTCACGGCGGCCAACGTGCACGACAGCCCCCGCTGCCTGGTCTGCTCCATGGCAACGAGCAACGCGTATACGGTGACTCGGCCTATGCCAGCCAAAAGAAACTGATCGAAGGCAAGGCGCCCCAAGCCCGGGACTTCACCAACCAGCGCACGCGGCGCAACGGCGTCGACGACGAGGCCCTGAAGGCCAAGAATCGCAACAAGTCGCGCATGCGCTCGCGGGTGGAGCACGTGTTCGGCGTGGTCAAGCGGCTGTGGGGCTTTGGCAAGGTGCGCTACCGCGGCCTGGCCAAGAAGGCCACACGCGCATTCACGGCCCTGGCACTGGCCAACATTTACCTCAGCCGACAGCGGTTGATGGCACAGGTGCGCCCATGAGGGTGGCATCGGGCCGAGAGGCCCGCGAAACAGGCCCCATGGGCCGCAAGAAACGTCGCTCGACGGCGTATAGAGCCGAAATCGATCCGTCATCAACCCGAGTGGATCCTTTGACGGGGCTTATTCAGCGTAGCCCTCAGTATGGGACACGCTGATTTATCCGCGCCGATACAAAGCCCGGTACCCTGACGCATTGAAGACGAGAGCCATACCAGACGAGCCGCACCGATGCCCCAGATGACCTTCACCGATACCGAGACCGCGTTGCATGCGCGCGTGGCCCGGCGAGAGCGATTGGTGCAGGCCATCGAGACGGGTGTACCCCAAAAACGGTCGTCGCGGTCGCCCGCCCATTGGGCGCCGAACGCATGCTGAGGCTATATTATATCCAACTGTGGTTTAACCTGAGCGACGAAGGGGTAGAGGACGCCCTGTACGACAGTGCGGCATTACGGCGCTTCGTCGGCATCGATCTGCGCATCGAGCCGCCTCTGACTCGACGACCTTGCTGAAGTTTCGCCGCCTGCTGGAAGCTCCATGAGGACCAAAAACAGGGCTGAAACGCCCCACGGACCGGAGAAAACGCCCAAGCAAACCATCACACTGACGCGAAGCGGCCCAGGTCATCGCTGAATCATCAAATTGGGCTCACATATCGAATAGTTCAGCGTGTCCTATGCGGAGTCATCACATATGAGAATCTCGCGGAGAGCTTTGAGTGCAGCAAGTTTCTCAGCGAGGTAGTCATATCCGTCGTAGTGCCGTGCCTGCACGCCACCGAGTCCGTGGGATTGCAATTGCGCGCGGATGTGCTCGGGAATGCCAAGCGCGGCCAGCGCAGTTTCGATGCCGGATCTCAACCGCTTCGGCGTGAAGCGCTGAATGCGATTACCCACAGCGTCCGTCGCCCAATCCCAATACGTCGAAGTCGAGATGCTGGTCAGTCCACTATCTGTGGAAAAAACGTATGGCGTGCTCGTGAACAGTGAAAGATCCGCCTGTGCTTCCGCAAGCAAGGGCAAAACATGGCGGCGGGGTTGCACGCGTCTACCTTTGTGGTCATGGAGGATAATGTTGTCGCCTCGCGCATCGTCCCGTCGCAGGCGCAGTAGTTGCGCCAATCGCTGTCCGCCGGTGAGAACATGCAAGCGCATCAGGGCACCGCGATGTCCGGGCGTGCCGCATGCCACTTGCCAGAACAGGTGCAGTTCATGTTTTGAAAGTGGATCTTTGTTAGCGCGTGCGGCAGTGGCAGGAATGACGGCAACCGGGTTGTGTTGGACCCCAAAATTGATGAACACCTGCGGGATAGACGGACTGGTGCGAGCGGTCAAAGCAGCTTTATATGCAGCATGCAGGTACGCTCGCACCTTGCCGGGTTCGCGTACCTTGCCAGCCTCGTGCATCTTGCGCAACGCTACTACAAGATCGTCAGCGTTCACGTCGCGCGCAGGCTTTCCTGCGAGCGCGGGGTTGTGGATAAGAAAACGGCCCAAGGTCGAGCGGGCATCCTTCGATCCCGTTTTGCTCCGCGTATCGAGCCAAGCGCCATAGGCATCACACAACGCATCAAGCGTCATGCTCACCATCCTGTTTCGCTCTTGCTTGATGACGCGGCGCTGTGCACTTTCTTGGCGACGCCGCGCGGCCAAGCCGCCAGCTTGGCACGTCTTCGTATGCTCGACGGCCAGCAGGATCGCCGCAGCACGCGCGCCAGTGAGAGACAGACCTCCCCCAAGAGTCGGATGAATCGATCGCGGTGGGGCTTTGGGGTCGAAGCGACCGATGTTCGCACGGACTTCCTGTCCGCCGGCTTTGGCACGAAAGTAAAAAGCTATGACACCTTGCTGATTGACTCGTGCCTGCAACGACCCACCCGCTTCGAGTTTTTCGATAGTGACGAACCGCCCTTGCTTGATCCGTGCCTCGTCCAACCATGCCGCCATGATTACGCTCCCACCTTGTCCGCTTCTCGTCGTTTCCGCTTCATTTCCACCAAGAGGTGAAGATGGCTGCGAACACGAGTGGACTATAGCGAACACAATGTTCATTGTAAATCATGTAGTTATGATAGTTCCCTCTGTTCGCAGCGGTTCGCCAAAGTTCAAAAAATGGGACTTTTAATCCGTTGGTCGCGTGTTCGAGTCACGCACGACCCACCAGAACTTCAAGCTCTTGGCGTCATACGTCAGGGGCTTTTTCTTGACCTTGTGCCGTGAGTGTGTCGCGCACAAGCTCTGAGACGGCCTCGGCATGGGGTGCCATATGCGACGGCGCCAGGTGGGCATAGCGTCGCACCATTGAGGCGGTTTGCCATCCGCCCATCTCCTGCAGCACGTACAACGGCGTGCCGTTTTGCGCGTGCCAGCTTGCCCAGGTGTGGCGCAGGTCGTGCCAACGGAAATCCGCTATCCCGGCGCGCTTCAACGCCTCTCGCCAGGCGCGGGTGTTGGCGTAGGCAATCGGTTCCCCGTTGTACGTAAATACGCGCTGCGCGTGCTTGGCCTGGCAACGTTCCAGAACGCCAATGGCCATGCTGTTCAACGGAACCCCGATGCCCTGCCCTGCCTTAGCCTCATCAGGGTGAATCCATGCTGTTTTGCGCACCAAGTCAATCTGGTCCCATCGTAGATCGCGCACGTTCGCCTGGCGCAGCCCAGTCGCCAACGCGAACAACACCATGTCCCGCTGGTGCGCTGGGAGCTCGTCGAGCAGCCTGCGCGCCTGCTCGGGAGTAATCCAGCGAATGCGCCGCTTGGCCTCAGCGAACAGCGACACCTTGGGAACGCGGTCGATCCATTCCCATTCGTGGCAGGCTCGCCGCAGAATCGCGCGGATCAGCGCCAAGTAACGATTCGCCGTGGCCTTGGACGACTCCGCTGCCTTCTTTCGCGCGATTTCGCCGATCACTTCCCGCGTGATCGCCTCGAGGCGCTTGAGCGTCAGGTGCTGGTGCAACCAGCGCAGCTTGGCTTTGTCTTCTTCATGCGTAGCCTTGTGCGCGGTTTCCTCGATCCACTTCAACGCTGCCTGGTCCCAGGTACGCACGGGTTTTTCGCCAAGCTTGGCGACGCGCCAGGCCTCGGCCTTCAGCTTGTCGTGCAGCTCTTGCGCCTGGTGCCGGTCACCGGTCCCAGCAGACGTTCTAATGCGTTCGCCGCTTGGAGTGGTGAAATCGATCCACCAGGTCGTCTTGCGCTTGTAGAGAGGCATGATGCTCCACCATTGCCGAGGACCGAAACGACCGAGGGCGTCGGTCGCGCATACAGCGATCGCAGGTAGTCCGCGAGATCGCTTTCGATGAACACCCAGCGCCGCCCCACCTTGGCCCCTGGGAGCAAACCTCGACGGGCACGCTTACTGACCTCCTGCTGGTGCAGCTTGAGGAACTGCGACGCCTCGACGAGCGAAAGCGTCAGCACGTCGCACCCCCGAATTCGCCAAGGAGGCTGTAGGGGCCGCCGATGTCGGCTATGCCCCCGGCGTACCGAAAGATCTGAGTGGCAACAACTCGCCCGCCATGAACGGACACCCGCCAGGGCGATTGCATGCAAACACCAGTTCCTTTCTCCGCCAGGCGGCCCGATTTGATTCGCACAAAGCGTTGGCCGACGCCCGCGAAAGGCTTAAGCCATGCGGGCAGGTTGAACCATGTGCGAACCTGACGACCGAGCGCGTCGAGCCCGCCGCCGCCATGGAGCCGTGCTCCCTTGGGCAACTGCTCTTCGGCGTCAAACTTGCTGATGTACTTGACGAGGTATCCGATGGCGTTGCGCGCCCATTCGATCCGAGTGTGTCCATGGGGCCACCATCCTTGCTTGTCGGGTTTTGGAAGGGAAAGGCCACGTGGCAACCAAAGCAGAACGTGGTAATGCAAGGCCCCGCGCTTTTGCAGCTCGGCGACCCACACGTAGGAGAGTCTGTGGCCGCGGCGTTCCATCCACTGCCGGATGTGCTTGATGAGGACTGAAATATGACGAGCTGCCCACCCATCGACGTCGCGATAGGTCAGGGTCAGCATCGCAGGTTTGAAGCGCTGTCCGCGTGCAGCGAAGTCGATCATCCGCGCAGAAGTGATCACCGAGCGCTTCATGCGCCGCATGCGGCCTTCCCGCTGATCGATCTCCATCGAGTGAGGTAAGGGCGTGTCACTTGTTCCATAGTTGACAAGCCCAGCGGGCGGCACCGCGGCATGGTGCGAAAAGGCAAAAGAAGAAGACCCAAAAAGAGCAGGAGAGAAGGCTCCGGCTGATGCCGAATGAACATCAAGAGGAAACGACCCCGCGCGAACGGGGGCGGCCGAGCCGCCCAACGACCGCGCGGGGGTGGTCGGTGTAAACCCCGTCTGCTGTCTCGTGGAAGCCATCAGGAGCGCCCCTGCGGGTGTCCAAGCATGAGCCCCCACAAAAGGGTGCGCTGCTGTGCTCCTAGCTGAATCTGTGGCACGAACCAGACAGAGCCGAGCTTGACGAAGGGCACGAACTGAAGACCGCCGAGCCCAACCATGGGTACAAGATCGTGACCGATGACATCGTGGAGCGGCACGAACTCCAGCGCCATAAAATCGGCGGGAGACAGCTGGTCAAGCTCGCCAGAGCCTGAGCTGGCCACAGGCAGAAGCCGGTCTGCCCCTATGTCGAGTAGGAAAGAGAGCTGATGACCTCCTAGCTCGACTAAGTTTGCAAGCTCAATGGGGGCGCACTCAACCAGAGAAACAAGCACCTGTGAAGAGATGTCGAACCGAGACACCAGGTGCAGATGAGCATGCGGTACTGCGGAGTCTGGAAATAGAGGGTTTTTCATGGTCCCTCAACTTTAGAGGGGCCATGAAACTACGTCAAGGGATTTTAATAACCCCTATTTCAGAGTGCGGCGCTCTTCTCTGGCTATATCCAGCTTTTGCGCTCCAGAAACAACCTTCCAGAAGTTGCTGAACGCCTGTGCAGCAAGGAAGCCCAAGGAACGATTGGACTCTGGACCAGCCTCGTCGAATGCCTCTCGAACCTTGATACCTAAAATTGCCTCATATTTGGCAACGGTCTTTTTTGTGTGCACCAGATACAGCACCTTCCAACCAACGTGACGCCCGAGAACGTACATGCCGATGGCCGATTCGAGCTCATCAAGCTGGCCGCTGAAACGGTGCACTGCGTTGTCGAAAAGCTCAAGCATGCGCATGGCTTCATCCGCATCAAGAGAGGGAGCACGGGGACGAGGTTTGGTCATGGGCGAAGCATATCAAATAAGGGTCGATAAAAACCCCTCTGATTAGCGCGCGCATTCAATTCTCGGCTAATGCGCTCAAATAGGCCAACACCGTTGCCGTGCAGCTCGCGGGCCGCGCGGCCCGTAACAAAAGCACAGAATGCCGCCAAAGGCGGGCTTGCAAAAGGATGAGCTGCGATAAACGATGTTGTGCCGCCAATGTGACGCGCTGCCCAGTCGAAGCCCATCACTGGCAGCGTCTCGCCACAGATGAAAAAAGCACCTCGGGCCATGGAACTCGACTTTTAATCCGTTGGTCGCGTGTTCGAGTCACGCACGACCCACCAGCGAATTCAACGGCTTAGGCTATTTTCGGCCTAGGCTGTTTGGCCTTTCGGCTTCCTCGCACTGTTCATGTATTCCAGCGGCGGAGGTACGGGCAGGACTTCAAAGCCGCTTGCAAGGCATTGGGCTGTTGGGTGGAGGCCGCACGATGAGCGCCTGTTGAGGGTGTTCAGCGCACCACGTCAGGAAGGCGCGCAGCAGTCGCCATGCCAGCCGGGCCGATGTGGGGCGCGTCCGTCCTTCGCGTGCAGCCCACGCTTCGATTGCGGCGGCGTCCAACTGCGCCAGCGGCGCGGCGGCTTTGACACCGCCTCGGTAGCCTCGGCCCGTGGCTGCATGGTCTGCATCCACGGGCTTCTGCTTTCGCCGGGACTCCAGGAACAGCGGCACGAAACCTCAGCCGAACAGCTTGCCCTTGAGCATGCCAAGACCCTGCGACAACAAATCGCCCTCTGGAATTTGGCCGCTTGGCGTGAGTTTGTCCACCAACTGCGGCAGCACTTCCGATAGGCCCGAAGCGGCCTGTGCTGGATCGATACCGGCCTTGGCGGCAAGCTCCTTGACCGCATCGCTCCCCAGAACTTGCTGGATCTGATCAGCGGAGACCGGCTGGTTCTGGCCAGTGCCAATCCACGACTGCACAACATCGCCCAGCCCGCCGCTCTGGAATTTCTCGGCCAGCCCAGCCAAGCCCCCAGGCTGGTTCTGAATCATGCTCATCGCAGCGCTCAAGATGGAGTTCGGGCTGGTTCCAGAGCCACCAGTCAGAGCAGACAGCGCATCGTCGAATAGACCCATTTTCCAGTCCTCCTCAAGTTGACCAACGAGTGTCCAGAATAGCCGACCCCCTGTTTTTCAACCACCATTGTCAACAGCACATGATCAGCCATGGCTAGGGCCTCGTCTTTTGCCAGACCAGCCTGGCAAAAGACGAGGCAAAATGCGCTATGCTGCTGGGTTTTCGGGGGTATAGCTCAGTTGGTAGAGCAGCTGACTCTTAATCAGTAGGTCCTGGGTTCGAGTCCCTGTGCCCCCACCATATTTTTGCCGGTAAAGGCCGCGTGCGCTTGAGCAATCAACATCATGCGGCCTTTTGTTTCGTGGGCGTTGGTTTTGTTGACTTACAGTTCATGGCATTCAGCACTTTGAAAGGCTTGTCCATGTCTGCAACCATCCTCGTCACCGGCGGCGCCGGCTACATCGGCTCGCACACATGCGTCGCTCTGATCGAAGCTGGCTACAAGCCTCTGGTCTATGACAACCTGTGCAACAGCAGCGCGGAATCCCTGGCCAGGGTGGAACGCATCACTGGGGTCAGGCCTGACTTCATCAAGGCTGATATCCGTGATGCCTCGGCGTTGGACAGCGCTTTCAACGCGCATGACGTTCAGGCTGTCATCCATTTCGCCGGGCTGAAGGCGGTAGGCGAATCGGTGGACAAGCCGCTGAGCTACTACGACAACAACGTGGGCGGGACGGTCGCGTTGCTGCAGGCCATGCAACGCACGGAGCTGAGGACCATCATCTTCTCGTCTTCCGCGACGGTGTACGGGGACCCGGCCTCGGTGCCCATCCGTGAAGACTTTCCACTCAGCGCGACCAATGCCTACGGGCGCAGCAAGCTGATGATCGAGGAGATTCTGGGCGATCTGCATCGCGCCGAGCCGCAGTGGCGCATCGCTCGGCTGCGCTATTTCAACCCTGTGGGGGCTCATGAAAGTGGGCTCATTGGCGAAGACCCCCTCGGCATTCCCAACAACCTCATGCCCTATGTCACGCAAGTGGCGGTGGGCCGCTTGCCTCGACTGAGGATCTTTGGCGGCGACTGGCCGACGGTTGATGGCACCGGAGTACGCGACTACATCCATGTAATGGATTTGGCCGAGGGCCATGTGGCGGCACTGCGGCATGTGCTCGCGCACGATGGCATGTTCACTGTGAACCTGGGCACAGGCCGAGGCTACTCGGTGTTGCAGATGGTTCAGGCTTTCGGCCGCAGTATCGGCCGCGAACTGCCGTACGACATCGTCGCACGACGGCCCGGCGACATCGCCGAATGCTGGGCCGACCCGGCCGCCGCTGAACGTTTGCTGGGCTGGAAAACCAAGCGTGGGTTGGACACTATCTGTGCCGATGCCTGGCGCTGGCAACAGGGCAACCCGCAGGGCTACGGCGGCTGAATGCCCTGCGGCCGCATGACCGAGCAGCCGTCATCTCCAGCCAACCCACCGAGCTGGCCGCGCTCGGGCCACACTGCACAAGGTCGCGTATTCGCCTGAACTTGTTCAGTGTGACCTCAGTTCATGCCCCGGCGGAATACACCGGATGGGCATCTGCCAGAGCCTTGACCGCTGCCTGCACCCGCGCCATCACGGCGGCGTCTTGCGGCGCGTCCAGCATGTCGGCAATGAGATGGGCGGTCTGCACCACCTGCGCCTCGCCAAACCCGCGCGTGGTCATGGCCGGAGTGCCGACGCGAATGCCGGAGGTGATCATGGGTTTTTGCGGATCGTTCGGGATGGCGTTCTTGTTCACCGTGATGTGGGCCTGGCCGAGCAAGGCCTCGGCTTCCTTGCCGGTGATCCCCTTGGCGCGCAGGTCCACCAGGATCAGGTGACTTTCGGTGCGGCCCGAGACGATGCGCAGGCCACGTTGCTGCAGCGCCAGCGCCATGGCTTGCGCGTTGGCGAGAACCTGCTGCTGATAGGTCTTGAACGCGGGAGTCAGCGCCTCCTTGAACGCCACGGCCTTGGCCGCAATCACATGCATCAGCGGCCCGCCCTGCAGGCCCGGGAAGATGGCCGAGTTGATCGCTTTCTCATGCTCGGCCTTCATCAGGATGATGCCCCCGCGCGGCCCGCGCAAGGTCTTGTGCGTGGTGGAGGTGACGACGTCGGCATGCGGTACGGGGTTGGGGTAGATGCCTGCGGCGATGAGGCCGGCGTAATGCGCCATGTCCACCATGAAAATGGCGCCCACGTCCTTGGCCACCTTGGCGAAGCGGGCGAAGTCGATGCGCAGGCTGTAGGCAGAAGCACCGGCGATGATGAGCTTGGGCTTGTGTTCGTGTGCCAGCGCTTCCATACGGTCGTAGTCAATCTCTTCCTGCGCGTTGAGTCCGTAGGGCACGATCTTGAACCACTTGCCGCTCATGTTCAGCGCCATGCCGTGGGTGAGGTGGCCGCCTTCGGCCAGGCTCATTCCCATGATCGTGTCGCCGGGCTTGAGGAACGCGAGAAACACGGCCTCGTTGGCGGAGGCGCCGCAATGCGGCTGCACATTGGCGGCCTCGGCACCGAACAGTTGCTTGGCGCGGTCGATGGCGAGCGCCTCGGCGACATCGACGAATTCGCAACCGCCGTAGTAGCGACGGCCGGGATAGCCCTCGGCGTATTTGTTGGTGAGTTGCGTGCCCTGCGCCTGCATGACTGCGGGCGAGGCGTAATTTTCGGAGGCGATGAGTTCCAGATGTTCGTGCTGACGCTGGTTCTCGTTCTGGACCGCCGCCCAGACTTCAGGATCGGCTTGCGCGATGGTGATGTTGCGGTCAAACATGAGTGACGTCCTTGCAGGCTGCTGTGAAGTACGCAGGTAGGCCCGTGAGCGGGCTGGCTTGCGCTAGGGAGCGCCCAGGCGAACGGCAAGATACGCTGCGCTTCCCGATGGTTCGTCCACCTCGACGGGCCGTGGCAGCGCCAGAGCCGCCATACCGTCTTATCGCCAGTCGCGCAACGGGAGAAATGGTAGCGCAGGCAAGCTGCGCCCGGTCCTGGCTACCCGGCTGCACCAAGGAAAGGCCGGGAACCGACGGCAGCAGCCCCGCGGAACCGCCAACAATCCAACCGCGCGCTGCCGGCTGACCAGGGCTCTGCAAACACCTCAAGTGCTGCGTTTGGCGGGTTCGGCCGCCACGATAGCCTGGGCTGTTTGCTCGACCTTGGGCGCTGGTACCTGAGGCTTGGCTTCGGGCGCGGCAGCCGTCACGGCTGCGTTTGCGGCTGGCTTGCTGCTGGCGACGATCTGCGCCAGGCGCGCCTGCTCGGCCATCACCTTGGCGGCGTAGCCTCCTTCGGTCGCATCGCTGGTGGCGCCCACATACATGCGCAGACCAGCCTGCAAAGAACCACCGCGGACGATCGCATCCTTCAGGACCAGGGCGCCGACACGCACATTAGCCAGAGGATCGATGCTGGCACGCGGGCCGCCGTAAGGGGCGAACTTGTCGCGGTGCACATTGGCCATGACTTGCATCAGGCCCGTGGCGCCGACACTGCTTTGCGCATAGGGGTTGAACGAGGATTCGACCGCCATCACCGCCAGAATGAGGGTGGGGTCGAGCTGCTCCTGCTTGCCCACCTGCCACGCACTGCTCACCAACTCCTGCATGGCCAGCGGGGCAATGCTGTAGCGGCGCGACAACCAGTTGGCCACGGCCATTTGCGTACGGTTGAGTTGCGGACCTGCGGGCATGGCGACTTCAACCACCGGCCCGGCCGCAGCGGCTTGCTGGCCGAGGGCCTGCAATTCCTCGACTGCCGCTTTGCGAGCAACCACCCATTGGGTGACGCCCTTTTCCAGCGACAGCACGGTTTGCGGGTGCATATAAAGATACGCACCGGCGGCAACCACGAAAAAACCCACCATCATCAGCGTGTGATGGGTCCACTCCAGGACTTCGGCGCCGAAGGTGCGCCAGCTCGGGAGCTGGGCTTGAACCTGTGAGGCATTCGACATCTTGCTCTCCTGTGTCAAATCGCATCGGTGTGGCAGGCCATGCTGGGAAGCACGACAGGTTGAACACCAATGCTGGGCACAGATCCGGAACGGGCTCTAAGTGGAGCCTCACGCCTAAGATGCATTGGCATCTTTGCCGGCTTGTCTCTTGCCGTTGGCATTTCCGGGACGTTTTGTTGGCACGCCGCGCGATGTTGGCGGTCTGTTGTGCGCAATCAAGTTGAATTTTAGGGTTTGCTTATTTCTTGTCAATCTATAAAAAGTAGAAAAATAAAACTATTATGTCTATTAAATACCGTGACCTTCGGGATTTCCTGGGTGTGTTGCAAACCCAAGGCGAGCTGATGGAGGTGGACGAGCCAGTCTCTCCGCACCTGGACATGACAGCGGTGTGCGACGCCATGCTGCGGCGCGCAGGCCCTGCTCTGCTGTTTCGCCAGCCCACGGGCTATGCCATGCCGGTGCTCGGCAACCTGTTCGGCACGCCCAAGCGCGTGGCGCTGGGCATGGGGGTGGGCGATGTGAGTGAACTGCGCCGCATCGGCCAGGTGCTGGCGCGGCTCAAGCAGCCCGAGCCGCCACGCGGCCTGAAGAATGCGGGCGAGTTGCTCCACCTGGCGCGTGCGGTGTGGGACATGCGCCCATGCGAAATCCGCAAGCCGCCCTGCCAGCAAGTCGTGCTGGCGGGGGCCGAAGTGGACTTGAACGCCCTGCCCCTGCAAACGTGCTGGCCAGGCGACGCCGCGCCGCTGCTGACCTGGGGGCTGGTGGTCACGCGCGGACCGCGCAAGACACGGCAGAACCTGGGCATCTACCGCCAACAGCGTATCGGTCGACGCCAGCTCATCATGCGCTGGCTGGCGCATCGCGGCGGCGCGCTCGACTTCCGCGACCATGCCGCCGCTCATCCCGGCCAGCCCTTTCCCATGGCCGTGGCGCTGGGGGCGGACCCAGCCACCATCCTCGGCGCCGTCACGCCGGTGCCGGATTCGCTGTCGGAATACCAGTTTGCCGGGCTGTTGCGCGGCGGGCGCACCGAGCTTGCGCGCTGCATCGGGCTTGATTTGCAGGTGCCGGCGCATGCGGAAATCGTCCTCGAAGGACATATTCCGTCTGCCGCGCCGGGCTATGCCGGCACGAGCGAGACCGGCATCAGACTCCAGGAAATGGGAGGCTACCTGCACGCCCTGGAAGGGCCGTTCGGCGACCATACCGGCTATTACAACGAGCAGGACTGGTTCCCGGTGTTCGAGGTGACACGCCTGACACGCCGCGAGCAGCCGATCTACCACTCCACCTACACCGGCAAGCCACCCGACGAACCCGCCGTGCTCGGCGTAGCCCTCAACGAGGTGTTCGTGCCTCTGCTGCAACAGCAGTTCCCGGAAATTACCGACTTCTACCTGCCCCCCGAGGGCTGTTCCTACCGCCTGGCCGTGGTGTCCATCCGCAAACAGTATGCCGGCCACGCCAAGCGGGTGATGTTCGGGGTGTGGGGATTCCTGCGCCAGTTCCTGTACACCAAGTTCATCATCGTCACCGACGACGACATCGACATTCGCGACTGGCGCGAGGTGATCTGGGCCATCACCACCCGCATGGACCCGGTGCGCGACACCACGTTGATCGACCAGACGCCCATTGACTACCTGGATTTCGCTTCACCCGAATCAGGGCTGGGCGGAAAAATGGGGCTGGACGCCACCCACAAATGGCCGGGCGAGACGCGGCGCGAATGGGGCCGCGCCATCGTGCCCGACGACGACGCCACGGCGCGCGCCGCGGCGCTGGTGAAGCGGCTGTGCGCCGGCAGGAATACGCCGCCGCGCTGAACGCTGCGACATGGACTGACTGTGCAGGCAGGCGCTGGCACCTCGGCCAACGCCTCACTTTGCAGTCCGCGCGTTTTGATGGCAAGCGCCTGCCGGCGCGGCACGACAGTGCAATGGCCGGGTCGGGCACGCCATAATGCGGCCATGCTCGCCATCCGCTCGAAAACGCTGCATCGACTGCTCTGGCTTTTGCTCGGCCTGCTCGTGCTGCTGATCCTGGCCTTCGTCACGACGCCGCTCACCGTGCCCGCCTTGCTGCGCGATAGGGCGGCGCAATGGATCGAGCAGGGCACAGGGCGGCAAGCCAGCATCGGCGACATCGCATTCAACCCCTGGAGCCTGCGGCTGCGGGTGGACGACCTGCAGTTGCGCAATGCCGCCAACACGGCCGACAGCCTGCGCCTGGGCAGCGCGCAGGTGCGTCTGGCATGGCGCACGGTGTGGACCGGCAAGCCGCAGATTGCATCGCTGTTGCTGGAGGCGCCGCAACTGCGCATCGTGCGCGCGCCCACGGGACGGATGGACTTCGACGACATCCTCGCGCACCTCGCCAAGACAACGAGCAAACCCTCCAGCGGCACCCCAGTCTTTGCGCTCCATGACGGACGCATCCGCAACGGCAGCGTGACCTTCGACGACCAACAAGTAAAAGTCACGACCCACCTCACCGGACTGAACGCCAGCCTGCCGGCGCTGTCCACCCTGGCGGGCAACAAGGGGCGCATGCAGTTCAGCGCCAGTGCCAAGCTCAACGGTGCGCCGCTGGAATTCAGCGCCAGCGGCATGCCGTTCGCCACCAGCACGCCACTGGCCATGACGGCGCAGTTGCAACACCTGGCCCTGGCCGCCTTCGCGCCCTACCAGCCAGCCACCCTGCCCGCGCGCCTGCAAGGCGGCGAGCTCAGCACGCGCTTGCAGCTCAGTCTCGTGCCGGCACACCTGGACAGCCTGGCGCTGAGCGGCACGGCGCAGGTGCGCAACGGTGTCGTGAACACGCCGGCCGCGCCACTGGCCGACTGGAAGACTCTGATGCTCACCTTCGCTCGGGTGCGCCCGCTGGCTCGGATGGTCGAGGTCAGCTCGGTGCAGGTCTCCGGTCTCTCGGCCGAGATCGACCGCGGCCCGCAAGGTCTGCTCGGCTTCGGTCGGACGCCTGGCGAAACGGCAAGCCAGGGGCCCGCCACGGCCGCCGGTGCGTCGCCCGCCGCGCGGGCAACACAGAGCGCGAACCCTGCAAGACCCGGCACCAACCCCTGGAGCATCCAGGTCGGCAGCGTGACGCTGGCCGATAGCCGGATGCGCTGGCGCGACACGACGGTCAAGCCCGCGGTCGACTGGAGCTTCGCGGTGCCCAAACTGGAGGTCCATCACATCGGCTGGCCACTGACGGCGCCGGCGTCTTTCTCCGCCGACATCACCGGCCCACAGGGCCTGCAGTTGCAACTGCAAGGCCAGGGCAATTTGCAGCAGGCGCAAGCATCGCTCACGGCCACGCACATCGACCCCCAAATCGCCGCCCCCTACGCGATCCCAGTCCTGCATGGCATGGCCCTGCCGCGCGGTCTGCTCAGTGCGCAGGCCGACTTGCAATGGCAGGCTCAAAACCGCAGCGCCGTGATCCAGATGCATCGGCTGCACTGGACGGGTTTCGCCTTCGGCCCGGCTGGCGGTCTGGTGGCGCACGACCTTGCCGTGCGTGATGCCAGCCTGCACTGGGCCGCCATGCCGCAAACCCTGACGCTGGACATCGGCCAGGCGCAGATCGACGGCTTCGCCGCAGGCCAGAACGCCGCGCTGCGCGCCGCGCAGCTGAGCGTGCGCCAGGCGAAGGTTGATTTGAGCGCGCACACGGCGCAGTTCGGCCTGGTGCAAGTGCTGAATCCGCAAGCCAGCGTCGCGCGCGACTCCACCGGGCAATGGTCGTTCCGGCAGTGGCTGCCGCAGGGTCTGCTGCCGCCCCCCGGCAAGGCCCCGTCACCCGCCCAGCGAGGCCAAGCGGCACAGCCATCCGTCCCCTGGCGCGTGCAGGTGCAGCAGGCCGAGGTGAACGGGGGGCGTTTCTACCTTGCCGACTCCAGCCCGAAAAAGCCGGTGGTGGTGGCTATCACCGGCTTCCATATCGGCCTGCGCAACGTCGTCTGGCCGCAGACCCAGCCGGCCGACGTGACCCTGGCCGCGCAGATCAGCGACGAGTTGCCCGTTGATCTGGCGCAGGGGACCGCCACGCCCACAGCCCACGCCGCCAGCAGGCCATCAAACGCGGCGGGCACCGCCGCCGCCAGCGCGCCGCAGGCAATCGTGGCCCCTGGGACTGAGAACGCAGCACCTGGCAATCCCGGTCAAGCCACAGGGATGACGATGGCGAATACGGGCTCGGAGCCGATCCCCGCGGCGGGCTCGTTGCACTTCACCGGACAGGTGCAGGCCAGCCCCTTCAGCCTGCACGGCAAGCTCGATGCGCGCGACCTGCCAGCGCAGATTGCCGATCACTACCTGCCACCGCGCGTGAACGCCGAAGTGCTGCGCGCTCCGGCCAGCGCTTCAGGCACAGTTGCCCTGAGCCAGGGGCCCGCCGGGCTTGCCTTCAGCTTCGACGGCAGCGCCGGCTTGAGCCATTTCGTGGCCGACACCCTGGAACCGCGCGAGCGCCTGCTGGGCTGGAACAGCCTGCAACTGAAGGGCCTGCACTTTGCGCACACCCCGCGCACCGGTCTGGGCCCGACCACCAAGGTCGTGGTGAATCAGGTGGCGTTACGCGACTTCTATGCCCGCGTCATCCTGAGCAAAGATGCGAAGCTCAACCTCGCACAGGTGTTCAAACCCCTGCCGGCGCCAGCTACTGCAACCACAAGCATCGCCGCCAACACGACCGCGAACTCAGGCGCATCCACCACCACATCCACCACCAAAGACACAAACAATCGCGTGGCCGAAGGCGCCGCCGGACACAACGGCGCCGGGTCGCCCTTCGGTGGCCGCAACAGCGCAACGCCATCGGCCGCGCGCAATGTGGTGGTCGACGTTGGCGGCATCACCCTGGCCGGCGGCCTGGTGGACTACACCGACCATTTCGTTCAGCCCAATTACTCCACCAGCCTTTCGGGCGTCGAAGGCAGCATCGGCGCTTTCGGCACGTCCACGGTCCAACCTGCTTCGGTGGATCTGCGCGGTACGGCGGAGGGCACTGCGGCGGTGGTGCTGAGCGGCACGGCCAACCCACTGCTGTCGCCACCGCAACTCGATCTGCGCGGCAGGATGACCGATCTGCAGCTCGCGCCGCTCTCACCCTATTCCGGGCGCTATGCCGGCTACGACATCAAGCGCGGCCTGCTGTCCATGGACGTGCATTACGACATCGACGCAAACGGCCGGCTGAAGGCCGACAACCAACTCGTACTCAACCAGCTCACCTTCGGCAAGCGGGTGAACAGCCCGACGGCCACGAAGCTGCCCGTGTTGTTGGCGGTGGAATTGCTGAAGGATCGCAACGGCAACATCAACGTCAACATTCCCATCTCCGGTTCGCTCAACGACCCGGAGTTCAGCCTCGGCTCCGTCATCAGCCGCGCCATCGTGAACTTGCTGGTGCGCGCCGTCACGGCACCGTTCAGCCTGCTCGGCAACCTGATCGGCAGCGATCAGTCGGCCGATCAGCTCAGCCAGGTTGCCTTCGTGCCGGGAACCGCCGTCCTCCAACCGCAAGACCAGGCGAAGCTGGCTGACGTCGCCAAAGCCCTGAAGGCCAAGTCCGAGCTCATCCTCACCATCACCGGCGAGGTGGATCCAGCCGCTGAAGGCGAGCCTTACCGCGAAGCCCGCTTGAATCAGCAGATGTTGGCACTGTGGAAGCGCGACCTGCCGCGCGCCGAGGCCTATGCCAACGCCAAGGCCGAGGTCGTGCCGCGGGCCGACTACGCCAAGGTGCTGGCCGCCGTCTACCGCCAAACCCCGTTGCCCGACAAGCCGCGCGACGCCATCGGACTGCCCAAGACCTTGCCCGAGGCCGAGATGCAAAAGCTGCTGCTGCAGAACATCCCGGCGTCGAGCGATCGCCTGCAGGCATTGGCCATGGAGCGTGCGGTGAGCCTGCGCGCCGCGCTCGAAGCGCTGGGCGTGCCCGGGGCGCGCCAGTTCATTGCCGCACCCTTGTTGCTGGACAGGCCTGCTGCCGGCTGGACGCCGCAGGCCAGCCTGTCGCTGACCTTGCCGTGATACGGGTGCCGGCACATCGCATTTGAACCGGCTTCAGGCTTGTGCGTGACGCAAAGTGATCTGAATCAAGCGTTTGTGCGGCATGCTGAAGGTGTGTCCCGCAATAACCCAGTTGCAAGCATCAGTTTGGTTGACGCCGGGAGCGCGACAGGCCTACATTGGAATGGCCGAGGCGGTGCAGCCGCAGCGGTGGCCGGACCGGGTGAAGCTCGGGCCGGAGTCCCCCCAAAATCCCTGCATCCCTGCGGGGTTGGCACCTGGCAACAAACCCTCGTGCCGTGCTGAACCGGGCCGCGTCACCGCAAGGTACGCGGCCTTCTCATGCGGATCTTGGCTGCGCGACAGCCTCAGCCTGCCGCGTAGAAAGCTTGTTTGGCCTGATACATCTGCTGGTCGGCGGCGTGATGGGCTTGCTCCAGGGCCATGCCGGCGTAGGCGGTGGCGCGACCCACGGCGTAACTCAGGCGGGCACCGGTGTAAAACTGGTTGTTGACTTCAGCCATGTGCAGGATGCGGTTGTGCAACTGCTGCGCGGCGCGCTCGTCCTGGTAGGGCAGCAGCATGGCGAACTCATCGCCACCGATGCGCGCCACGACGTCATTCGCCCCGGCAGCCTTGAGCAGCACCTCGGCGGCGCGGCGCAGCAACTGGTCGCCGGCCTCGTGGCCTTGGGCGTCGTTGATCGGCTTGAGACCATTCAGATCCAGCACCAGAACACTCACCGGCACGCGCTGCTCGGCCTGCAGGCGGTGCAACGCATCTTCATAAAATGCGCGGTTCTTCAGACCCGTCAGCACGTCGTGCGTGCCCAGGTATTGCATATAGCTCTCGGCTTTCTTGCGCGCCGTGATGTCGCTGATCGCCACCAGCACCCGCTGCCAGCTGCGTTCCGAACCCGGCAGCGCGGTGCGGCGCAGCAGGATATCGACCGGCTCGCCATGCAGGGCGTAGTTGATGCCTTCGTATTCGGCCGTGATTTTGCCGTCCCACAGGTCCACCAGCTCGGCCTCGAAATGCCGCCGCGCCTCGTCACGGAACACGCGGTGCAGGTTATCGATCAACGCCGTTTTGCTCGCTGCGCCGAACAGCTCCAGGGTCTGCTGGTTCACATCCACCACGCGAATGCGCTGCATGGATTCGAGCACCACCTCGGGATGCTCCACCAGATGCCGGCGGATATTGGTGATGCCCTGCGCGCGCAAACCCTCCAGATAACTGCGCAAGGCGCTGTAATCCTCCAGCCAGAGCGACACGGGCGAGTGCTCGAACAGACCCTGGGCATGCAGCTCGGATGCCGCCAAGCGCTCCATGGCGCGCTTGCGCTCGGTGATGTCGGTGATGGAAATGAGCACGCGGCTCCAGTCCTGCTCGTGTCCTGGCAGCAGGCTGCGGCGCAACAGCACCTGCACCGGCATGCCGTCGAGCGCATAGTTGATCCCCTCGATCTCGATGTCCACCTGCCCGTCCCACATACGCTTGAGCTCGTAGGCGAAGTGTCGCGACATGTCGTCGCGAAACACCCGGTGCAGGTTGGCGAGCAACGCGTCCTGGCTCTCGGCCTTGAACAGCTTGAGCGTGGTGGCATTTACCTCTACCACGACGATGCGCGCCATCGCCTGCCCAAGCACGTAAGGATGGGCTTCGAGATGGGCTTCGAAATCCGTCACGCCCTGCTGGCGCAACGCGTCGAGCAGCGCACGCACGGCGCTGTAATCCTCGATCCACAACGACACCGGGGCGTTCTGAAACACATCGTGAAAGTTCATGACCATGCGGACAGTGCGGTTCGGGCTGCCATTGTGCGTGATGCACAACAAGCCCAGCCCAGCAACCGCGCTGCCAATGCCCGCCCCCCGTGAGTTCAGGCATGACCCGCATGCCGACGCCGGGGGCCAAAACTGCGCACAATGCGAACTGTTCGCAGACCCACCGGAGCACCACCATGCAAGCCGCCAGCCCCGCTTTCACGCCCCCCCCGGCGACGAACGCCAAACTTGAAACCATCACCCTCGCCGGCGGCTGTTTCTGGTGCGTGGAGGCCGCGTTCAACGCGGTGGATGGGGTGTTCGAAGCCACCAGCGGCTATGCCCAGGGCCAGGTTCAACAGCCTAGCTACGAGCAGGTTTGCGGCGGACGCACCGGACATGCCGAGGCAGTCCGCATCCGATTCGATCCCGCCAAGCTCAGCCTCGACGACGTCCTGGACCTGTTCTTCACCATCCACGACCCGACCACGCCCAACCGCCAGGGCGCCGATGTCGGCCCGCAATACCGCTCCGGCATCTACTTCGAGCTGCCCGAGCACGAAGCCGGGGTGCGGACCTACATCGCCCGACTCGCCGCCAGCGCATACGGCGGCACTGCGCCCATCGTCACCGAAGTCGAACCGCTGCGTGTGTTCTGGCCCGCCGAGCCCTACCACCAGCGCTACTTCGAGCGCCATCCCGAGCAGGGCTATTGCCAGGCGGTGATCGCGCCCAAGATGCACAAGCTGCAGCATCGCTTCGCCGACAAGCTGCGCGCCTGAGCCGGCATTCCGAGGTCTGGCTGCCCAGGAGGCTGCGCCGATCGGATCGCGCTCCGCCTGGCTGAAGGGTTCCGGCGCTTTCAGCGCACCGAGCGCAAGATGCTGCTCAACGCGGCAGCCGAGGGTACCCCGGTGAGCAATGCGGCACTGCCGTCGACCTTGGTCCAGACCATCACCGGCACCCCAAACAACTTGTTGCTGCTGTAGACGGCCAGATTGCGCGCCAGATCCTGTCGCACCTTCGGCGTGATCGCGGTGGCCGGCTCGATCCCGCCGCCGGGCTGGCCGTTGGCGGCAAAGTCGTAGTCGTTCTCGTTCTGATGAAAGGCCTGCAGCGGGTCCTTGGCCTGCAAAATGGCTGCAGCCTTGGGCAGGCTGCTCGGGGTGAGCATGCCCAGCGGAACCCAACGCAACTGCAAATCATCCTTGCCGACATCGGCACGCAGCATGCCGTACAGCTTGTGGCAGTAGGGGCAGTTGGGATCGAAAAAAATGGTCAGCACCCGCTTGCCCTGGCCTTCAGCGATCCACGTGGTTCCGTGGATTTGCGCCAGCACGCCCTCGGCCTGGCGCATGTCTTGCGCCGCGGCCGGAACCGCGGTGGACACCAGAATCGCCGCCAGCGGCGACAGCGCCAAGGCGCGCAGGGTGAAGCGTCGATCAGGCCTGAAACGCGGATGCTGCTGCATGGCTGTCTCCGGTGCGGTGCGGGTGAGTGAAGGCGCGGGCGACTGCAGGCGCGTGGCGCGAACACGGAAGATGGTTGACACTGCGGTGGTTGCAAGGCTCGCGCGTCGGACGTCGGGTGACCGCGATGCGGCGTGGCGTGCCAGGCGCCGGTTCAAGGCGCCAGTCGCTGTCGCAGCCACATCCCGTCGCGCTGCATCCGATACGCCAGCCGGTCGTGCAGGCGCGAGCGGCGGCCCTGCCAGAATTCCCAGGCATCCGGCACCAGGCGGTAACCGCCCCAGTGCGGCGGGCGTGGCGGATGCAGGCCGAACTTCAAGCCATACTCGGCGGCGCGTTTGACCAGCACTTCGCGGCTGTCGATGACTTCGCTTTGCGGCGAAGCCCAGGCGCCGATGCGTGAGACCAGAGGCCGGCTGGCGAAGTAGGCATCGGCCTCGTCCGCATCCCCCAACTCCACGCGGCCCTCGACGCGCACCACCCGCTCCAGTTCAACCCAATGGAACTGCAGCGCGGCAACGGGATGTGCCGCCAGTTCACGCCCCTTGCGGCTGGCGTAGTTGGTGTACCAGACGAGGCCGCGGGCATCGAACCCCTTGATCAGCACGACCCGGGTCGACGGCCGGCCATCCTCCCCCACCGTCGCCAGGGTCATGGCGTTGGGTTCGGGGACTTGCGCCTGCACCGCCTCGGACAGCCAGCGCTCGAACAGCTTGAACGGGTCGGCATCGGCTTGCCCCTCGTCCAGTTCGGCGCGGGTGTAATCCTTGCGTAAATCAGCGAGTGTCTGCATGGATTCGAGTATAGGGAGGACGATAGGCCGACGTCGCACCAGTTCCCACGATGGGGCTGCAACGGCAGCTTTGGCGACAGGCCAACACTGTGGCGCCGTGCAGCGTCGCGTTGTTGCCATCCCGGCATGCCCCGGCAGCAACCACTGTGCCAAGCGCCGATTTCACCCTGACGAGCATCTCCAGCAACGACTGGCACCCCCGCTTACGGCCCGACCGTCTGCAGCAACTCGGCCAGCGCCTTGTCCCCGTGCGGCACGCCAAGCAGGAGCTGCGGCTGGCCTTCGCGATCGCGAAACACGGCCAGGGGTACGCTGGAATAGATCCCGGCACGCCGGAGAACGGCGTCGTTGGCCTTCAAGGCCCGCCGCGTCTGGGCGCTGATCTGGCCGGCCGAGGGTTGGGTGGGTGCTGGCCGATTGGGGTCGAGTCCGTGGTTTTCGGTTGCACGAAAAGCCCGCAAGCGATCCTTCGCCTGCAAGATGGCGGCAGCCTGACCCAGGCTGGACGGGGCGAGGATGGCCACGGGCACCCAGCGCAACTGCAATCCGTCCTTGCCGGCGAAGGGGCGCAGATCCGCATCAAGCTGGCGGCAATAGGGGCAGTTGGGGTCGAAGAAGATGATGAGCACCCGCGCACCCCGGCCTTCGCTGATGGCGGTGGCTGCGTCCAGATGCCGCAGCACCCGAGCCGCGGCCACCATGTCGGGCGAGGGTTTGGCCGCCACCACGGTTGTGCCTGGCTGTTGGGCCCTGGCAGGTTGATCGGGCAGCAGCCCGGCCGCCAGTGCGATGCCGAGCAGGAGGGCCGATTTGTTGGGTTTCATGACGTGTTCGTGACTGACGCCACTGGGGATACATGACCGGCAGCTTACGCGCCACGCCGGGTTTTCAGTCCTCGTTCGGCCGTCCACTGGCCCCGCATCCACGGCGCCACGGTCTTGACCACGCACGGCGCTATGGAAGAATGGACGGATCCGCATGCAACAGGCCTGCATCACGCATCTCGCCCTGGACGATTTCGCATCCCCCATGTCCGCCGAAACCGCCGATACGCTCGCCGAACTGCACCGCCGCGTCGAGGCCCTGCGCCCCACGCTGCTGCGCCTGGCCCAACTGCAGCTGCGCAACCTGGCCTGGGCGGAAGATGCGGTGTCGGAGACCATGCTGGCGGTGCTCGAAGGAGCGTCGGGCTTCAACGGCAAATCCCAATTCAAGACCTGGGTGGTGGGTATCCTCAAGCACAAGGTGCTCGATCAATTGCGTCTGCGCCAGCGCGAGGCGCAATACGACACCGACGATGACGGCGAGGTGCTCGACGACCTGGTGTTCGCCCCGGACGGCCATTTCCGCAACTTCCCGCAAACCTGGGACACACCCGCCGACGCCCTGCAGCAGCGCCAGTTCTTCGAGGTGCTCGAAGCCTGCATGGACGCCCTGCCCGGTCAGATCGGCCGCGTGTTCCTGATGCGCGAATGGCTGGAACTCGACACCGACGCCATTTGTCAGGAATTGCGTATTTCCTCGACCAATGTCTGGACGATGCTGCACCGCGCCCGCATGCGCCTGCGCGAATGCCTGCAACTCAACTGGTTCGGGACTCCTGCCAAGTGAACTATCCCCTGCGCCGTACCTGCCGCGAAGTCGCTGCGCTCATCCTGGCGCGGGAGGACCGCGCCCTCGCCTTCCCCGAGCGGCTGGCCATTCGCATTCACTTCCTGGTGTGCAAGGCCTGCCCCAACTTCGCGCAGGAAGTGCGAACCCTGCGGCACGCGCTGGGCCGCTGGCGCCATTACAGTGAGCACGACAACGACCCATCCCAGAGTTGAGCGCTGCGGGTCGAGCGATACTCGGCTCTGCGCACCCCACCCTTTCGAGTTGCCGAAGACCGTCCTGCATGCAGCAGTACTCGGCCCCAGGCAGTCCAACCGGAGCGACATCCCCATGCCCCACGCGACACAAACCCAGCCCCCGTTCCATTTGGCCTTCCCAGTGCATGACCTTGCCGAGGCAAGACGCTTCTACGGTGGCCTGCTCGGCTGCGCCGAGGGGCGCAGTGCGCCGGACTGGGTGGATTTCAACTTCTACGGCCATCAGATCGTTGCCCACCTGGCCCCCGGCGAATGTCGTCCGCAGGGTTCTGCCGCGGCCACCAGCACGGTGGACGACCACCAGGTTCCGGTGCGCCATTTCGGCGCCGTGCTCGGCATGCCGCAATGGCGGGAACTGGCCGACACGCTGCAGGCTGCAGGGGTGCGTTTCATCATCGAACCGCACCTCCGCTTCCAGGGCGAAGTGGGCGAGCAGGCCACCATGTTCCTGCTCGACCCTTCCGGCAACGCGCTGGAGTTCAAGGCCTTCGCCGACATGGCGTCGCTGTTCGCGAAGTAACGCGAACAAGCCCACAGCGAACCAGCGCTACGACACGTCCTCGTCGGCGCTGGATCTTGCTGTGGATGGGGCCGGATTCGCGCTGCGCCGTTTCAAAACAAGCGCTCCCATCCATCCTGGCCTTGCGCTCGACAGGGTGATGCCCATCAGCACGATCACACCCCCGACGAGCATGCTCGGCGTGACCGGCTCTCCCAGGAACAGGGCCCCCCAGAGCACGCCGAAGATCGGGATGAGCAAGGTGACGGACGCGGCATACGCGGCACCGGCGCGGGCGATCAACCTGAAGTAGAGAACATAGGCAAACCCCGTGCAGACGACGCCCAGGGCCACGGTGCACGCCCAGGCCAGGGGCGTGACCGCATGCCTTGGCCACAACACCCAGGCCGCAGGCAGCAGGACGAACGCGGCGAACGCCTGGCTGCCAAACGCAATGACCAAAGGCTGGACGCCCGCGAGATGCCGCTTGCTGTAGTTCACCGCGAAGCCGTAGAACAAGGTGGCGAGCAGCGCGGCCGCCACGGCAAGGGGCACCCCCGCACCGCCGCTGTCGAGGGTGTTCCAGACCAGCACGAGAACACCCACGAAGCCGAGCAGCAGACCCGCGACTTGTTGCCGGCCGAGCACGACCTTGTAGCCCACAGCCATGATCAGCGCGGCCCAGAGTGGCGTCGTCGCATTCAGAATGGAGTCGAGGCCGGCATGCACGAACAGCGTGGAATAGGCAAACAAGCTGAACGGAATGGCGGAGTTGGTGACGCCGACGACGAACAGCGGCCATGCCTTGGCGTGGCACTGCCGCCGGGCCGCCGCGGACCGCAGCACGGGTGCCAGGAGGACCGCCGCAATGCCGACGCGCAGCGCGATCAGCGCAATCGGGCCGAGTTCAGGAGCAGCCACGCGCATGAACAGAAACGACGCGCCCCAAATGGCGGCCAGCAACAACAGCTCGATCAGACTCATCCGCGCGCTCCGGCGTGGGCTTGCCGTGTCGGCTCGGGCCGCATGCCAGCCGCGCCGGCTTCCAGCGTGAGCAAGGCCTGCTTGCGATCCACACCTCCCGCGTAACCGGTCAGTTGGCCGCTGGCACCGAGGACGCGGTGGCAGGGAATGATGATGGACAGGGGATTCCTGCCGACTGCGGCGCCCACGGCGCGGGCATATCCCACGGCCAGACCCAGGCGCTTGGCGATGGCGCCGTAGGACGTGACGGTGCCATAGGGAATGGTGGCGAGCTGCTGCCACACCGCACGCTCGAACGCCGACCCCTGCAACTGCAGCGGCAGCTCGAAGACCTGCCTGCGCCCGGCGAAATAAGCCTCGATCTGGGCTTGCGCCAGCCGTGCCGGCGGTGTCGCATCGCTGCGCAGCGGACCGAAGCGCATGTCGGGAAAGTATTTCTGGCCGACGAAAAACAGGCCGGTCAGGTGCTCGTGCTCGATGCGCAGGGCGATGTCGCCCAGCGGACTGTCTACCCAATAGGCTTGCATGATGCGCGTGCCTCCTCGTGTTGGCGCCACAGGTGGAGTGTGGCGTAGGCGCGCCACGGCTCCCACTGGCTGGCGTGTTGCCTGAGCGCGGCGGCGCTCGTACAGCCCAGTTGTCGTTTCAGCACGGCATCGCCTTCGGGAAAGGCGTTCGGCCAAGCCAGCGCGCGCATGGCAATGTATTGCACCGTCCATGCGCCAATGCCGGGAATGCGCCGCAATGCGGCCAGCGTCTCGTCCAGCGGCGCCAGGGGCTCGGGCATGATGCGGCCGGCCGACACCTCCCGCGCAACCGCGATGAGCGCTTGCGCGCGCATGCGGGTGATGCCGCACGCCTGCAGTGCGGCGGGCGTCAAGCCGGCGAACACCGCTGCGCGAGGAAAGGCCATGCGCAAGGCTTGCGGAGCCGCATGGACTTCGACGCCGAAGCGCTGGGCCATGCGCGCCAAGATCCCCCGTGCGTTGACGACCGAGATTTGCTGCCCGACGATGGCGCGCACGATGATCTCGAAGCCGTCGAAGGCGCCAGGCACCCGCATGCCAGGGTGTCCGGCGGCCAGCGAACCGAGTTGCGTGTCCACCAGATCCGGGTTGGCGCTCAAGTCGAGCAGGCGCCTCACCCGCGCGAGGACGGGGCCGACCACCGGGGCCAGGTAGGCCGGCAGCGTGACGTCGACGGCGTAGCGCGCTGGCGCGTGGGTCACGCGCAGCCACCCGGCAAGGTCGCGCCCATCGTGCGTCAGCACGAGGGTGCGCGCGTAGCCAGCGTGATCGATGGTCTCGACGCCATCGATACGGCGCTGCGCCAGAAAATCGAGCAGAGCGGACCAGGCCAGGGGCGGGCGATAGCCGAGGGCGAAGGTCATGGTGTCGGCCGGTCTGGCGCCTGTTCGCAGGCGCAGGCGGCGCGGATTCAAACCGTAGCGCTGCAGAAACACGGCGTTGAAGCGCCGCACGCTGCCGAAACCCGCCGTGAGCGCCACCGTCGTGATCGGCAATGGCGTCTCGGTCAGCAAGCGCTTGGCCAGCAGCAGGCGCTGGGTCTGGGCAAAATCGACCGGGCAGACGCCGAACTCCGCCAGAAAGATGCGCCGCAGGTGCCGCTCGCTCACGCCGATGCGCGCCGCCAGTTGCGCCATGGTGGCGTGATTCAAAAATCCCTCGTCGATGCGCAGCGCCGCAGCCTGCGCCAGGCGGCTCGACACATCGAGCACCCCGTGGCCGGGCGCCAGTTCCGGCCGGCAGCGCAGACAGGGCCGGAAACCGGCTTTTTCCGCCGCCGCGGCATTGCCAAAGAAATGGCAGTTCCGGCGCTTCGGGCTGCGCACGGCACAGACCGAGCGGCAGTAGATGCCGGTCGAGGCAACGCCGACAAAAAACCAGCCATCGAAGCGTCGGTCGCGCGCCAGCAGGGCTTCGTAGCAGATGTCCGGATCCGGGTTCATGCCCATACTCTAGAGCCATCACGAGAAAAGGACTGGCCGGATTCGGACATCAGTTTTTTTGCCTTGGGCCGGCGCCGAACGGGCGGCTTCATAGGCCATGGGCGGAGCGGCCATCAAAACCTCGAAGCATGTCCTGATTGGATCGATTCTGGTCCCACAACGGCGCGCAGAGATCGCCGCCTCGGTGAACAATGCAGTTTCCAACCTCCAAGGAATTTCGCGATGAACACCTGTCTGCTGGTGATCGATGCGCAGGAGTCGTTCCGGCATCGCACCTATTTCGCGGCCGAGCGCGCCGCGCCTTACCTTGCTGCGCAGAACGCCCTCATTCAGGGATGTGCAGCCCAAGGCATTCCCATCGTGCGCGTACTGCACAGCGATGGCCCGGAGCATGCCGGCAATCCCTTCGCCCGAAGCTCAGGCCTCGTGCGGCCGCTGGAGGGGTTGGCCGTGTTCGAGCCAGCGGCCGAATTCGTCAAGACCCGGCACAGCGCCCTGGTCGGTACGGGGCTCGATGTCTGGCTGACGCGGCACGGAGTGCGCAAGCTGATCGTCAGCGGCATTCGCACCGAACAATGCTGCGAAACCACCACGCGCCATGCCTCCGACCTGGGCTGGGAGGTGGACTTCGTCGCCGCCGCCACGCTCACCTTCGACATGCAGCAAGCCGACGGCAGCACCCTGCCCGCCGACGCCATCGTGCAACGCACGGCCACCGTGCTGCAGGACCGGTTCGCCACGGTATGCGGCGTTGACCAGGCGCTCGCGCGTGTCATGCGCTGAGCAACCGCGTGTTCGGCGGCAGCGGCGCCATCTGCAGCGGCGCCGACGTGGCCACAGGGATCGATCCGATGCTGCATCGCATTGCGGGGGTATGCGGGCCAGGGGTGGCTGCCCGGGGATGGCGGCCATGCGCGACGGGCGGGCCCATCACCCAGGGTGATGGAGCAAGCCCGGCCGACAAGCTGGCACAGCGCGAGGAACGGATCGACACCATGGCCTCGCCCGGCAATTCCGGCACGCGGGCGATGTCGCCACGCGCCTGGTTGCCGATGAGGTCAGTTGGAAAGTGCGCCATTGCGCCACCGTCCTTGCACGGGTCGGGAAACCCGCGGATGGCAAACGCCGATCCACGGATCGCGTGTGCGCAAAATTCCGCATCCGTCCAAGTCCCCAGTGCTGGTGTAGAACGAGCGTGAACAGGCCCTAAACCAGCTTGCAACGTCCCGCCAGATGCATGATGCGCTCGATCTCGGCGTCGCGAATGCCGATCGTGCGCAGGGCGTGCGCAGTGCGTGCAACGTAGTCGAGCGTGGTGCCGTAGCGCCCACGGCAGTCGCGCAGGATGGCGAGGATCCGCGCGTCGTCGAGTTCGCCGGTGTAGCTGGGGCTAGCGCGGTCCAGGGTGAAGGCCAGCGCCCGCACCGGGCCGTGTGGCGTATGGCAGCGCAGCCAGCGCGGGTCGTACACGGCGCGGGGCATTTCCCGCTTCCACAACAAGCGCAGCTCGCGCTCGGCGCGGGCCTGCGGCACGCGCAGGGCGATGCCGCTGCAGGATCCTCCGGCCATGAGTGCGAACACCAGGCCGGGTTCATGCTCGGTCCCGCGGTTGATGCGCGACCACATGCGCAAGGTGCGACGCCAGCCCCAAACACGCGCCGGACGCATTTCCACATGCGCGACTTCAGGGTTCCAGATCAGCGAGCCGTAACCGAACACCCACAGATCGCCCGCCGGCCGGGTCACCAGCGCGGCCTCCAGCATGTCCTGCGGATCGCGCCCCGGGAACTGGGGCAGATCGTGGGCGTCGGTGATGTCGGGGCTCATGACGCCGATGTGCTCGCCTGGCACCCGTGCTCAGCGCAGCAACTCCATGCCGTCCATGAGGCAGCGGCCAACCTCGCGGGCGGCTTGGCGGCCTTCGCGCTCAGCGGGCCGCAACGGGCCGCGCTCCACCAGGCGCCCTCCTGGGCGATTCGTGAAGGCCGCGTGCCGGCTCATCGCGGCAACTCGCTCGAACCCATGAGGAAGCGGTCGACCTCGCGGGCGGCCTGGCGGCCTTCGCGCTCAGCGGGCCGCAACGGGCCGCGCTCCACCAGGCGCCCTCCTGGGCGATTCGTGAAGGCCGCGCGCCGGCTCATCGCGGCAACTCGCTCGAGCCCATGAGGAAGCGGTCGACCTCGCGGGCGGCCTGGCGGCCTTCGCGGATCGCCCAGACAACAAGGGATTGCCCGCGCCGCATATCGCCCGCGGCAAACACCTTGGGGACGTTGGTGGCGTAGCCGGTTTCGTCTTCGGTGCCGGCCTTGGCATTGCCGCGCGCGTCCTTGTCGATGCCGAAGGCCTCGAGCACGCTGGCCACGGGGTGCACGAAACCCATGGCCAGCAGCACCAGGTCGGCCTGCATCGTGAACTCGCTGCCAGGCACTTCCTGCATGCGCCCGTCTTTCCACTCCACGCGGCAGGCCTTGATCTGCTTGACCTTGTTCTTGTCCTTGCCGGTGCCGGGTAGGAAGGCCTTGGTGGCCACCGCCCAGTCGCGCGAGCAGCCTTCTTCGTGGCTGCTGGAGGTGCGCAGCTTGATGGGCCAATACGGCCACACCAGCGGCTTGTTCTCTGCTTCAGGCGGCTGCGGCATGACCTCGAACTGCGTGACGCTGGCAGCTGTGTGGCGGTTGCTGGTGCCGACGCAGTCGGAACCGGTATCGCCACCGCCGATGACCACCACCTGCTTGCCCGTGGCCAGGAGCTGGCCCTTGAGCTTGTCGCCCGCGTTGGCCTTGTTCTGCAGCGGCAGGAATTCCATGGCGAAGTGAATGCCGTCGAGTTCGCGCCCGGGCACCGGCAGGTCGCGCGGATGCTCGGCGCCACCGGCCAGCAGCACAGCGTCGAACTCGGCCTGCAGTTGCGCCGGACTGATGGTGTCCTTGGCCCAGTTGGTGACGGTCGCGCCGGGGCCGTCCTTCGGCATGTCGCCCACCAGCACGCCGGTGCGGAAACTCACGCCTTCGGCCTGCATCTGCGCGATGCGGCGGTCGATGTGGGTCTTCTCCATCTTGAAATCGGGAATGCCGTAGCGCAGCAGGCCACCGATGCGGTCGTTCTTCTCGAACACGGTGACGTCGTGTCCGGCACGCGCCAGCTGCTGCGCCGCCGCCAGCCCGGCTGGGCCGGAGCCGACCACGGCGACGCGCTTGCCGGTCTTGTGCGCGGGCGGCTGCGGCAGCACCCAACCCATCTCCCAGCCCTTGTCGATGATGGCGTGCTCCACCGACTTGATGCCCACCGGGGCCTCGTTGATGCCCAGCGTGCAAGCGGTTTCGCATGGCGCGGGGCAGATGCGGCCGGTGAACTCGGGGAAGTTGTTGGTAGAGTGCAGCACGTCGAGCGCATTGCGCCAGTCGCCCTGCCACACCAGGTCGTTGAAGTCGGGAATGATGTTGTTCACCGGGCAGCCGTTGTTGCAGAACGGAATGCCGCAGTCCATGCAGCGCCCGGCCTGGGTCTTGGCCTTGTCGTCGGGCAACTCATGCACGAACTCCTTCCAGTGCTTGAGGCGCGCGACAGGCGGCTCGTAACGCTCTTCCTGGCGCTCGAACTCCATGAAACCGGTGACTTTTCCCATGGTCTTTCCTTATTGCTGCGTTGCCCGGCGCGGCCGGGCGTTTCAATGTGGATCGCCTGTGCGATTGGGGGCTGCGACAACCACCTCGCAACCCCGAGTTCCGCTCACTTCAAGGTCACTTCACCGGCACGCTGGTGTTGTCGGCTGGCGCCTTGGCTTTGGCGGTGACAACCTGCGCTTCGCGTCTGGCCGCCATTTCGCCCAGGGCGCGCTTGTACTCGTGCGGGAACACCTTGACGAAGCGGGCGCGTGCTTCCTCCCATTTGTCGAGCAGCTCGCGAGCGCGCAAGGAACCGGTCCAGCGGTGATGGTCCTGCAGCATCTTGCGCAGTTGCGCCTCGTCGCTCTGGCCGCGGTGCCACAGGGCCTCGGCGAGCTGCGCCTTCTGCTCGGAAGCCGGCAGCACCTTCTCCAACGCCACCATGGAGGCATTGCAGCGGCGGGCAAACTGGCCGTCGGCGTCGTAGACATAGGCCACGCCGCCGCTCATGCCGGCGGCGAAGTTGCGCCCGGTCTCGCCCAGCACGACCACGGTGCCGCCGGTCATGTACTCGCAGCCATGGTCGCCGGTGCCTTCCACCACGGTGGTGGCGCCGGAATTGCGCACGGCGAAGCGCTCGCCGGCGACGCCGCGGAAGAAGGCCTCGCCTTCGATCGCACCGTACAGCACGGTGTTGCCGACGATGATGTTGTGCTGCGCCTCGCCGCGGAACTCGATGGTCGGCCGCACGACGATGCGCCCGCCCGACAGGCCTTTGCCGGTGTAGTCGTTGGCGTCGCCGATGAGGTACAGGGTGATGCCGCGCGCCAGGAAGGCGCCGAAGCTCTGGCCTCCCGTGCCTTCCATCTGGATGTGGATGGTGTCGTCGGGCAGGCCCTCGTGGCCATAACGCCTGGCCACCTCGCCGGACAGCATGGCCCCGACAGTCCGGTTGACGTTGCGCACGTTCTGGATGAACTGCACTTTTTCACCGCGCTCCAGCGCCGGCCGGGCACGTTCAACCAGCACATGGTCGAGGGCGCGGGCGAGGCCGTGGTCCTGCTCCTCGACCTGGCGGCGGGCGACATCGTCAGGGACGGCCGGCATGTGGAACACGCGGGAGAAATCCAGCCCGCACGCCTTCCAGTGGCTGATGCCGGGACGGGCGTCGAGCAGGTCGGCGCGGCCGATCAGATCCTCGAACTTGCGCACGCCGAGTTGCGCCATGATGGAGCGCACCTCCTCGGCGACGAAGAAGAAGTAGTTCACCACATGCTCGGGCTTGCCGGCAAACTTCTTGCGCAGCGCCGGGTCTTGCGTGGCCACGCCCACCGGGCAGGTGTTGAGGTGGCATTTGCGCATCATGATGCAGCCCTCCACCACCAGCGGCGCGGTGGCGAAGCCGAACTCGTCGGCACCCAGCAGCGCGCCGATGACCACGTCGCGCCCGGTCTTGAGCTGGCCGTCGACCTGCACGCGGATGCGGCCGCGCAGGCGGTTGAGCACCAGGGTCTGCTGCGTCTCGGCCAGGCCGATTTCCCACGAGGATCCCGCATGCTTGATGGACGACAGCGGCGAGGCGCCGGTGCCGCCGTCGTGCCCGGCGATGACCACATGGTCGGCCTTGGCCTTGGCCACGCCGGTGGCCACCGTGCCCACCCCGGACTCGGACACCAGCTTGACGCTGATGGAGGCGCGCGCGTTGGCATTTTTCAAGTCGTGGATGAGCTGCGCCAGGTCTTCGATGGAGTAGATGTCGTGGTGCGGCGGCGGCGAAATGAGGCCCACCCCCGGCACCGAATAGCGCAGCATGCCGATGTACTCGGACACCTTGCCGCCGGGGAGCTGGCCGCCCTCGCCCGGCTTGGCGCCCTGGGCCATCTTGATCTGGATCTGATCCGCCGAAGTCAGGTACTCGGCGGTGACGCCGAAGCGACCCGACGCCACCTGCTTGATCCTGGACCGCAGCGAATCACCGGCCTTGAGCGGAATGTCGCTCACCACGCGCTGGGGCCCGAGCACGCTGCCCAGTGAGTCGCCGTCCCGGATGCCGGTTGAACCCGTGCGCATTTCCGGGCGGTAGCGCAGCGGGTCTTCGCCGCCCTCGCCGGTGTTGCTCTTGCCGCCGATGCGGTTCATCGCCACGGCCAGGGTAGCGTGGGCCTCGGTGGAAATGGAGCCCAGCGACATGGCGCCGGTGGCGAAGCGTTTGACGATCTCGGACGCCGGCTCCACGTCTTCGATGGCAATGGCCTTGGCCGGGTCGAGCTTGAACTCGAACAGCCCGCGCAGCGTGAGCATGCGGCGCGACTGGTCGTTGATCAGCTGGGCGTATTCCTTGTAGGTGTTGAAGTTGTTCGAGCGCGTGGAATGCTGCAGCTTGGCGATGGCGTCGGGCGTCCACAGATGTTCCTCGCCGCGCGCGCGCCAGGCATAGTCGCCGCCCGTGTCGAGCATGGTGGCCAGCACGGGCGAGTCGCCGAAGGCGTCGCGGTGCATGCGCAGCGCTTCCTGCGCCACCTCGAACACACCGATGCCGTCCACCTGGCTGGTGGTGCCGCTGAAGTACTTGTCCACCAAGGCGCGCGACAGGCCGATGGCCTCGAAAATCTGCGCCCCGCAATAGCTCATGTAGGTGGAAATGCCCATCTTGGACATGACCTTCTGCAAGCCCTTGCCGATGGCCTTGATGTAATTGGCGACGGCTTTGTCGGCGCTCAGATCGCCGGGCAGGTCACGCGCCATTTCAGCGATGGTGTCGAGCGCCAGATACGGATGCACGGCCTCGGCGCCGTAACCCGCGAGCACGGCGAAGTGGTGGGTTTCGCGGGCGCTGCCGGTCTCCACCACCAGGCCGGTCTGGGTGCGCAGGCCGTGGGTGATGAGGTGCTGGTGCACCGCGCTCATGGCCAGCAGCGCCGGTATGGCCACGCGCTCGGAACTCACGTTGCGGTCGGTGACGATGAGGATGTTGTGACCGCTCTTGAGCGCATCCACCGCTTCGGCGCAAATCGAGGCGAGCCGCGCTTCGATGCCTTCCTGCCCCCAGGCCACCGGATAGCAGATGTCGATTTCGTAGCTGCGGAACTTGCCGCCCGTGTGCTGGGCGATGGAGCGCAGCCGCGCCATGTCGTCGTCGTCGAGCACGGGCTGGCTCACCTCCAGGCGCATCGGCGGGTTGACCTGGTTGATGTCGAGCAGGTTGGGCCGCGGGCCGATGAACGACACCAGCGACATCACCATGTTCTCGCGAATCGAGTCGATGGGCGGATTGGTCACCTGCGCGAACAACTGCTTGAAGTAGTTGTACAGCGGCTTGGGGCGGTTGGACAGCACCGCCAGCGCGGCGTCGTTGCCCATCGAGCCCACGGCCTCGTCGCCCTTCTCGGCCATCGGCGCCATGAGGAATTTGAGGTCCTCCTGGGTGTAGCCGAAGGCCTGCTGGCGGTCGAGCAGCGGCAGCACCGAAGCCTGGGGATGCCCGAGATGGTCGAGGTCGTCGATGCGGATGCGCAGGTTCTCGATCCACTGGCCGTAGGGCCGGCCGCCGGAGAGCTGATCCTTGATCTCCTTGTCGTCGATGATGCGCCCGGCCTCCATGTCGATGAGGAACATCTTGCCCGGCTGCAGGCGCCATTTCTTCACGATGTGGCTCTCGGGGATGGGCAGCACCCCGGACTCGGACGCCATGATGACGAGGTCGTCGTCGGTGACGATGTAGCGCGCCGGGCGCAGGCCGTTGCGGTCCAGCGTCGCGCCGATCTGGCGGCCGTCGGTGAAGGCAATGGCGGCCGGGCCGTCCCACGGTTCCATCATGGCGGCGTGGTACTCGTAGAAGGCACGGCGGCGCGCGTCCATCAGCGTGTGCTGCTCCCACGCCTCGGGGATCATCATCATCATGGCGTGCGACAGCGGATAGCCCGCCATCAGCAGCAGTTCAAGGCAGTTGTCGAAGCTGGCGGTGTCGCTCTGGCCGGGGTAGATCAGGGGCCAGAGCTTGTGCAGGTCGTTGCCCAGCACGGGTGAAGTCACCGCACCCTCGCGTGCGCGCATCCAGTTGTAGTTGCCCTTGACGGTGTTGATCTCGCCGTTGTGCGCCACCAGCCGATAGGGGTGCGCCAGCGGCCATTCCGGGAAGGTGTTGGTGGAAAAACGCTGGTGCACCAGCGCCAGGGCCGAGACCACGCGCGGGTCTTTCAGGTCCTTGTAATACTCGCCCACCTGGTCGGCCAGCAGCAGGCCCTTGTAGACCACGGTGCGCGCCGACATCGACGGCACGAAGTATTCCTTGCCGTGGCGCAGCGCGAGTTGCTGAATGGCGTGGCTGGCGGTTTTGCGGATGACGAACAGCTTGCGCTCCAGCGCGTCGGTCACCATCACGTCGGGGCCGCGGCCGACGAACACCTGCCGGATGACCGGCTCTTTCGCGCGCACCGTGGGGGACATGGGCATGTCGGCGTCCACCGGCACATCGCGCCAGCCCAGCAGCACCTGCCCTTCGGCACGCACCGCACGCTCGATTTCCTGCTCGCAGGCCAGGCGCGAGGCCTGCTCGCGCGGCAGGAAAATCATGCCCACGCCGTATTCGCCGTAGGGCGGCAACTCCACCCCCTGCGCCGCCATCTCGGCGCGGTAGAAGGCGTCGGGAATCTGGATCAGGATGCCGGCGCCGTCGCCCATCAGCTTGTCGGCACCCACCGCGCCGCGGTGATCGAGGTTCTTGAGGATGAGCAAGCCGTTCTGCACGATGTCGTGCGACTTCATGCCTTTGATATGCGCCACGAACCCCACGCCGCAGGCATCGTGCTCATTGCCCGGGCTGTACAGCCCGTGGCGGGCAAGATCGGAAATTTCAGACTGGGGCGTGGACATGGCAGGCTCCGCGGCAAGGGAGAGGACAGGCCACGAATTTACTGCAGCGCAGCAGGAGGCGCAAGAAATTATTCTTTTCCGTCCCCATTTTTAATCGACTCTCCCAACTCCTGAACAATTTGAGGGACAGAATAACCAAGGCCACATGGAGCGATAGGACGCATCCCCCAAGCGGGCGGGCCCGGCTTGACCAGACCCTGGGCGCTCAGGACTTGCCCGGTCGCCCACGCGGCGCCGACTGGAGCTGGCGCCCGCTGCGTTGCGTCAGTTGCTGCAGAAAATGTGCGTCGCCAAGTGCCGCGCCGCGGCGCAGGGCCAGTTCCAGCTCGCGCACACGCTGGGCATGCAGTCCGGCGAGCAGCAGTTGGCCATAGGCTGCCTCGCGCGCGAATGGCGTGTTGCCGAGCGCCCAGTACGCAGCAGGCAGTTGCAGGGCTGGCGCATGGCCGCCGCCGGCTCCCAGCCCGCAATGCATCGACTGGCTGCTCCAGGGCCAGACCTGCCCCGTGGCCACCAGCCCCGCCCGGCGTGCCGCATCATCCACCCAGACCATGGCCGGCAAGGCCCAGGCCGTGGGCTCGATCACGGCGCTGCGGAATCGCCCGGCCCAGATGGCTTGCCGCGCTGGCGCTGGTGTTGCCGCAACGGCGCCTTGCGCACGGCTGGTGCGGCGCGCCAGGGTCTGCACAAAACCGGATAGCCCCCTGGGCTCATCCGGTGTCAGCAACAGCCACACCCCATCGTGCAGCAAGCTGTAGGCATGCAAGCGCGTCGGGCAGGCGTCCAGCGCCTCGGACATCCACGCCAGGAAACGCGTTCGCTGATCGTCCTGCGCCAGGGGCCGAGCGCCCGCTGCCGCCACCAGTTGCACCAGATGCGGCGAACCGGGAGCGCAAAGACGGGATTGGCGGGCCATGCAATGGGGAAGACAGGGCGTGGGCAAAGGATGCTGGGTCGCGCCACGCTCGGCCATGACGGAAACCCGGACAAAGCAACCCGGGCAAAGCATCAACGTGGCCACCACAACCGAACAGGCGCTGGGCCGGATGCTATTGCACATGGCCACACAAGCGAGCCCGCGCAGGGCACGATCCGGCATGGACCCGACAGGCAAGAGCCATCAAGCGCTCACTACACTTGCCGCTCGAAGACCCGCAAGGGCGCACGCAGTTTTGCTGCACGCACCGCTGAAACAGGAACCGGCATGCCCGACAAGGAAGCCACCGCCCGCATCAAGATCAACCGGCTGCTGGAAGCGGCCGGCTGGCGCTTCTTCGCCGAAGGGGCCGAGCCGGCCAACATCCTGCTCGAATCCGGCGTCACCGTCACCCGGCCCGCGCTCGACGCGCTGGGCGAAAACTTCGAGCGCAGCAGCCGCGGCTACGTCGATTTCCTGCTGCTCGACGCCAAGGGTTTTCCGCTGCTGGTGCTCGAAGCCAAGGCCGCGGACAAGAACCCGCTGGTCGGCAAGGAGCAGGCGCGCCGCTACGCCAAGTCGCA
>JAGWMO010000006.1:0-145851 GCA_028871675.1 Betaproteobacteria bacterium | reverse complement strand
CAGCTCGACGCACTGCCCGCCCAGGTGGGGCAGGCTGTCGATGACATGGGCCTTGATCTCCAGCAGCCCCAGCTCGAACACCTGGAACAGGCCCACAGGACCGGCTCCAATAATGACGGCGTCGGTCTCGAGCGGCGGGTCTTGCTGGTGGGGGATGTCGGCAATTGCCGGGTCGATATGCATGTCCATCAATGGATCGAAGAAAAGGGGGGCGTGGTGCCCGGATCGCTCAGCGCTCGAGCAAGGAGAGTTTGCCGGGTTTTCCGTTCCACTCCTCGCCGTCGGCCGGAGCTGGCTTGCGCTTGGTGATGCTGGGCCATTTGCGTGCCAGCTCGGCGTTCAGGGCGATGAAAGCTTGCTGGTCGCCGGGGACGTCTTCCTCGGCAAAGATGGCATTCGCTGGGCATTCGGGCACGCACACGGCACAGTCGATGCATTCATCGGGGTCGATGGTCAGAAAATTCGGACCTTCACGGAAGCAATCAACCGGGCACACGTCCACGCAGTCCGTGAACTTGCACTTGATGCAGTTTTCAGTCACGACGAAAGTCATCGTTTAGCCTGTCGCTTGATGTTGGGTCAATCGGCTATTTTATCGGGCGCGCTTGCCCGCGCTGCGGATGGCAATTGAAGCCCGCACACAGGGCGCGCGGATGCGGGTGGACGCCGGCAACCCCGATGCAGTCTCGGAAATGGCCGAGTTTGCACCGCGGTGTACATTCCGATGGGCCAACGCTGCATCCATGAAATTTCGGTGTTGCGGAGGGGCTCACAAAACCAAGATTCAGGAGACAGGCATGAATGGAATGATGCAGGCGCACGGCCTGAACATCGCGGATTTGATCGAGTTCGCGGCGCGCTATCACGGCGATACCGAAATCGTGTCGCGCCGGGTCGAGGGCGATCTGCACCGGACCAACTATGCCGAGATTCTTGGCCGCTCCAAGCGCGTGGCGCGGGCCCTTGACAGCATGGGCCTGGCGGTCGGCGATCGCGTCGGCACCCTGGCTTGGAACGGCTATCGGCACTTCGAGCTGTATTACGGCGTGTCGGGCAGCGGGCGGGTGCTGCATACGCTCAACCCCCGACTGCACCCGGACCAGATCGTCTGGATCATCAACCACGCCGACGATCACGTGCTGTGTTTCGACATGACTTTCGCTCCCATCGTCCAAGCCATCGCCTCGCGTTGTCCGCGTGTCCGGCATTGGGTGGCGCTGTGCGATGCAGCCCACATTCCTGTTGAGTTGCAGCAGGCCGTTCCCCATCTGCACAGTTACGAGGCTCTGCTGGCCGGACAGAACGACGACTACGCCTGGCCGGAACTGGAGGAAAACGCAGCCTCGTCCATGTGCTACACCAGCGGCACCACGGGCAACCCCAAAGGCGTGCTCTACAGCCATCGCTCTACCGTGCTGCATGCCTACGCGATCGCCTTGCCCGACGCGATCAACCTCTCCGCCCGTGACGCCGTGCTTCCCGTGGTGCCCATGTTCCATGTCAACGCCTGGGGCATTCCCTATGCCGCTGCGTTGGTGGGCTGCAAACTGGTATTTCCCGGCCCCTCGCTCGATGGCGCGTCACTGTTTTCGCTGATGGACGCCGAGGCCGTGACTTTCGCCGCTGGTGTGCCCACCATCTGGCTGGGGTTGCTGAATCAAATGCAGCAGCAAGCGCGCAAACCAGCTGCGCTGCAGCGTGTGCTGATCGGCGGTTCGGCAGCGCCTGCGTCGATGATTGCGGCATTCCAGGACGGTTACGGCGTCGAGGTTCGCCACGCCTGGGGCATGACGGAGATGAGCCCGGTCGGCACGGTTTGCACGCTGAAAAACAAACATCTGGAATTGCCCGCCTCGCAACGCATGGCTGTACAGACCACGCAGGGCCGGCCGATTTTCGGCGTGGAACTGCGCGTGGTGGATGGGGACGGCAAAGATCTGCCTTGTGACGGTCGGTCGGTGGGCGAACTGCTGGTGAAAGGGCCGTGGATCGTGGAGGACTACTACCAGTCCGGCAAGCCCAGCCCTCTGCGCGACGGTTGGTTTCCCACGGGGGACGTGGTCACCATCGATCCCGACGGTTATGTGCGCGTCATGGATCGCAGCAAAGACGTGATCAAGTCCGGTGGCGAGTGGATCAGTTCGATCGACATCGAGAACATCGCGATGGCACACCCCGCCGTGGCGATGGCGGCTTGCGTCGCCATGCCTGACGCCAAGTGGGATGAGCGTCCACTCCTGGTCGTGGTGAAAAAACCGGGTGCCTCTGTGGCGCAGGAGGAGTTGCTCGCGTTCTATGAAGGCAAGGTGGCCAAGTGGTGGATTCCCGATGGCGTGCGCTTTGTCGACGCCATTCCCCTGGGAGCCACGGGCAAGATTCTGAAGAACAAACTGCGCGAGCAAATTCAGGCCGCCATGGTTTGATCGGTATCGGCCACGGTCCCTTGCAGCCGCTGCGCGCGGGGCTTCAGGCTCATCCCTGCCCACGCGCCAAATCGGGCGCATTCAATGCGTGCCGATTTCCCGCGTGCACGTGCGGGCTGACTGGCAGGCACGCTGCCAGGTTTCGTGGCTGAGCATGCCGGCAATCATCGCCAGGAAGAACAGCCCGTTCTGCCAGGTGCATGCACCCAGCGAGGCGAGGGACGGCCCTGGGCAGAGGCCGCTCAAGCCCCAGCCAATCCCAAAAATGGCGCTTCCGATAAGCAGCTTGCGTGTGATGCCGACTCGTGGCGGGAAGGCAATGGCGTCGCCCAGCAGTGCTTGTTCGCGGCGCGAGGCCAGTTGCACCATGGGCAGCGCGACCGCTACGGCGCTGACCATGACCAGTGCCAGGCTGGGATCCCACGGGCCTGCAACGTCAAGAAAGCTCAGTACCTTGACCGGGCTGGTCATGCCGGAGATCAACAGGCCAATGCTAAAAACCAGGCCACAGACGAAGGCCAAGATGTTCATCACGATAGCCCCTTGGTGTTTAGATCCGCTGGCTCAGTACCGCCGTGGCGATGCCAAAGCTCATGAACACGGCCACAGCTGCGGCTGAACGCACCGATAGGCGCGATAGACCGCAAACGCCATGGCCACTGGCGCAACCCGAGCCCATGCGGGTGCCAAATCCGACGAGCAACCCGGCGATGGCGATAACAGGCCACGACTCGCCAAATCCGGCCGCCGGCACCGGCGCGAACAGCGCCCAGATGAACGATGCAGCGACGATGCCTCCAAGAAACGTCACGCGCCAACCCTCGGGTCGGGCGCGCGTGGTGAGATCGTTCAAGGTGCTGCCGAGAATGCCACTGATGCCGGCAATCTTGCCGGCGCCAAGGGCCAGGGCTCCGGCAGCCAGGCCGATGAGCGCGCCGCCGGCAATTGCCGTGGCCGGCGTGAAGGCGGTGAAATCGAGCTGGAACAGCATGGTTTGTCTCGTCGATGGTGTTGTGGGATAGAAGCCCCGAAGACGTGGTTTGATCCAGGTCAAACAATCTCTGAATAGATGCCCCGTACAGTATCAGTTTCGGTGCGCTGTTACTATCCTCAAAATATCCGGAGATACCCTCATGAGTACCATTGCCGAGCTTGCCGCGGCTTCCGAACGGATCGGAAACCCTGTTGTTCAGACTTGGTTCCATCAGCAGTCCAGCACCGCCTGCCACTGCATCATCGATCCGGCAACACATCATTGCGCTCTGATCGACAGTGTGTTGGACTTTGATTACGCCGCCGGTCATACACGCACGCAATTCGCAGACCGCATCATCACCTTCATCAAGACCGAAGGTCTGAAGCTCGACTGGCTGCTGGAAACCCATGCCCATGCCGACCATCTCTCGGCTGCGCCCTATATCAAGCAGCAATTGGGCGGGCGCATCGGTATCGGCGAGCACATCAAAGACGTGCAAAAAGTGTTCGGCGATGTGTTCCACGACGACAGCATCCCGCGTGACGGCCGTCCTTTCGACAAGCTTTTCATCGATGGCGAAACCTTCGCGATCGGCGAGTTGCGGGCCCGCGTCATGCACACGCCTGGGCACACGCCAGCCTGCGTGGCTTATGTGGTGGGTGAGGACGCCTTCGTCGGCGACACCTTGTTCATGCCGGACTACGGCACCGCCCGCTGCGATTTCCCCGGCGGCAACGCCCACACCCTCTATCACTCGGTGCAACGTCTCTACAGCCTGCCGCCCCAGACCAGACTTCACCTCTGCCACGACTACATGCCTGGCGGCCGCGCTGCCCAATGGGTGTGCACCGTGCAGGAACAGCGCGAGGGCAACGTGCAACTCAACGCCCGCACGACCGAGGACGAGTTCGTCGCCTTTCGCAAGCAGCGCGACGCGCAACTCGATATGCCAGCGCTGATCGTGCCCTCGGTGCAGGTCAATATTCGCGCCGGAGAAATGCCGCCCGCCGAAGACAATGGCGTGAGCTACCTCAAAGTCCCCATCAACGTGCTGTAAGCAAGCGCGTGGCATCATCGCCTCACGACAAGTTGGCAGTGAGCGAACGATGCAAGACCTCAAGCTTTGCGAACTGATCGGCTCTCTGAGCCATGCCCTCGACATGACCGAGGGCCAGCCCAAAGGGCATTGCGTGCGCTGCGCCTATATCGGCATGGCGGTGGCGCAGGATATGGGTTTGGACTCACGGCAACGCTGGGAACTGTATTACACCCTGTTGCTCAAGGATTTGGGATGCAGCAGCAACGCCGCGCGCATCTGCGAGCTCTACCTCACGGATGATCTGCAGTTCAAGCGCGATTTCAAACTTGTGGGCAGCTCGCTACCGCAGGTCGTGCGTTTCGTGCTGACCCACACCGGGCTCAAGTCGGGCCTTGCCGATCGCTTCCGCGCCACGTTGGACATTTTCCAGCATGGCGGCGATATTGCGCTGGATTTGATTCAGACCCGCTGCCAGCGGGGTGCAGACATTGCCCGCCAATTGCGTTTCGGCGAAGCCGTGGCGCAGGGCGTGCATGCGCTGGATGAGCATTGGGATGGCCATGGCAAGCCTGAGCACCTGGTTGGCGAAGCGATTCCCTTGTATGCGCGCATCGCGTTGCTGGCTCAGGTGGTCGATGTTTTCCACACGACGGGTGGCCCGAGCGTGGCCATGGCTGAAGCCCGTCTGCGCAGCGGTCAATGGCTGGATCCCGGCCTGGTTGCTGTCTTCGAGCGGGTGGCGGCGCGGGATGATTTTTGGAGCACGCTGGGCAGCGCAGAACTTCCGGATCTGGTTTACGCCCTGGAGCCGGCGCGTCATAGCGTGCCGCTGGACGATGATTACCTGGACGAAATCGCCCAGGCATTCGGCCAGATCATCGACGCCAAGAGTCATTTCACCGCGGGCCACAGCGCACGAGTGGCTCTCTACACCGATTTGATCGCCGAGCAGCTTCACCTGACGCCCGAACGTCGCCGCTGGCTGCGCCGTGGAGCGTTGCTGCACGATATGGGTAAGCTCGGCGTGAGCAACGCCGTGCTCGACAAGCCCGGCAAGCTCGACGCCGCCGAGTGGAAAGCCATGCGCATGCACGCCACCTATACCGAGCAGATTCTGAGCGGCATCGCACCCTTCGCCGAATTGGCGCAAGTGGCTGGTGCGCATCACGAAAGGCTTGATGGCACGGGCTACCCACGTGGTCTAACGGCGGATGCGATTGCGATGGAGACGCGCATCATCACGACCGCCGATATTTTCGACGCCATCTCGGCCGATCGCCCCTATCGCCCCGCTGTGCCGGTGGACCAGACCTTGGCGATGATGGACAAGATCGTCGGCACGGCCCTGGATCCGCGCTGCATGCACGCCTTGCGGCAAGCCGTGCGGAGGGCCGAGGCGGGTTTCACGTCCGCGTCCGAACCGGGGGGCGAGTTCAAAGGCCAAGTGTCTGCGGCTGCTTGAGTCGCTCACGCACTCGGTTCGAGTCCAGCAGGGGCTAGACTGCGCGCTTTTTGCTGCAGCGCCTTTTCCATGACCACTTCTTCGATTTCACAGGACAGCGCCGCGCAGCACGCGTTGATCCTGGCCCAGCTTGCGGCCACATTGCACTTGCGCCCGGTGCAAATTGCCGCAGCGGTGGAACTGCTCGACGGCGGCGCCACCGTTCCCTTTGTCGCCCGCTACCGCAAGGAGGCCACAGGCGGCATGAGCGACGAGCATCTGCGTGACCTGGAGGTGCGACTGGCCTATCTGCGCGAACTGGAGCAGCGCCGCGCGATCATTCTCAAATCCATCAACGCCCAGGGCAAGCTCACCTCCGAGTTGCAGGCCGCCATCGCGGCTGCCACACAGAAGCAGCAGCTCGAAGACCTCTATCTGCCCTACAAGCCACGCGTGACGACGCGCGCGCACAAGGCGCGCAACGCCGGGCTGGAACCGCTGGCCAATGCGCTGTTGGCCAACCCGGCGTTGGAACCGCTGGCCGAGGCTGAGGCGTTCGTGCGCCTCGAGAAGGGCGAGGACGGCTCCGACTTCAGCACGCCACAAGCCTGCCTCGACGGAGCGCGTGACATTCTGGCAGAGCGCTGGGCCGAAGACTCGACCCTGGTGAGTCGATTGCGCGAATGGCTCTGGAACTGTGGCCTCTTGCGCGCGCAGCTGCGCGAGGGCAAGGCAGAGGAGGGCGCCAATTTTCGTGACTATTTCGATTACGCCGAAGCCATCGCCCGCGTGCCCTCGCACCGCGCGCTGGCGGTGTTTCGCGGCCGCAGCCAGGAGCTTTTGGATGTGAGCCTGCAACTGCCCCAGGACGCTACGCCCAACCCTGGCACGGCCAACAGTGGCTCGACCGCGGCACAGGAGCGCATTGCTTCACAGATTGGCTGGTCCCACCTTGCCCGTGCGGCCGACGACTGGTTGCAGCGCTGCGTGCAATGGACCTGGCGAGTCAAGCTCTCGCTCTCGCTCGAGCGCGAGTTGTTCACCAGGCTGCGCGAGCGGGCCGAGGGCGAGGCCATCGCCGTGTTCGGCGCCAATCTGGGCGCCTTGCTGCTGGCTGCCCCCGCCGGCCCCAAAACCGTGATGGGACTGGACCCGGGCATCCGCACCGGCGTGAAAGTGGCCTTGACCGATCCCACCGGCAAGGTGCTGGATGCCGCGACCATCTACCCCCACGAGCCTCGGCGCGATTGGGCCGGCAGCCTGCACACATTGGCTACGCTGTGCCGCCGGCATGGCGTGCATATCGTCGCCATCGGCAACGGTACCGCCAGCCGTGAAACCGCCAAGCTGACGAGCGAACTGGCGCAGCGCCATCCGGAACTCGCGCTGACGCAGGTGGTGGTGAGCGAAGCCGGCGCGTCGGTGTATTCCGCAAGCGCCCTGGCCAGTGCGGAACTGCCCGATCTGGACGTGAGCCTGCGCGGCGCGGTCTCCATCGCCCGCCGCGTGCAAGACCCGCTGGCCGAGCTGGTGAAGATCGACCCCAAGAGCATTGGCGTCGGTCAGTACCAGCATGACGTCGACCAGACCCAGCTCGCGCGTCGGTTGGATGCCGTGGTGGAAGACTGTGTGAACCGCGTCGGCGTGGACGTGAATACGGCTTCTGCGCCACTGCTGGCGCGCGTGGCCGGCTTGAACGCCCGCATTGCCGAGCATATCGTGCGCCAGCGCGACACGGCCGGCGCGTTTCGCAACCGCAAGAGCCTGCTGGATGTTCCAGGCCTAGGCGCCAAGACATTCGAGCAGGCCGCAGGTTTTTTGCGCATCATGGATGGCGACAACCCGCTCGACCGCTCCGCCGTCCATCCCGAAAGCTACCCGCTTGTCGAGCGCATTCTTGCCGCTGCAGGCCAACCCATTCAAGTGCTGATGGGCCATACGCAGGCCTTGCAAGCTGTCCGCGCCGAAGCCCTGGTGGACGACCGCTTTGGCCTCTACACCGTGCGCGACGTGCTCGCTGAACTCGACAAGCCCGGCCGCGATCCGCGTCCTGTCTTCCGCGTGGCGAGGCTGCAAGACGATGTGCAAAGCATCAAGGACTTGCAGCCTGGCATGCGCCTGGAGGGCACGGTGAGCAATGTCGCCGCCTTCGGCGCCTTCATCGATCTGGGCGTGCATTGCGACGGCCTGGTGCATATGTCACAACTGGCCGACCGCTTCGTGAAGGACGCCGCCGAAGTGGTGAAGGTCGGTGACATCGTCACGGTCACAGTGCTGGAGGTGGATGTGCCGCGTCAACGCATTGCTTTGAGCATGCGCACCCAGACGCCTAGTGGGAGCGCCGCAGACATGCGCGGCAACGGTATGGCGCGTCAGCCGCCGGGGAAGGGTGGCAGAACGCGGCCGACAGCAGCGTCGGCATCAGCCATGGCGGCGGCCTTTTCGCGCTTGGACAAGGGCCGATAACTGGGGGTTGATCGCAGGCACCGATGGCCGGCCGATGGACACCCTGCCATGCTGCGCTGCGGCCCCCTGTGCGTCGAACTCAATGCTCTTGTGGAACCAGCAACTCGGTCAAGCCTTCGCGGTTGGTGATGCGCACTTGGCGTTGCGCAACTTGAATCAGCCCGGCTTGGTGAAAGCGCGACATCAGTCGGCTGATAGTTTCCAGTTTGAGCCCGAGGTAGCTGCCGATTTCCTCGCGGCTCATGCGCAGCACGAATTCTTCGGGTGAGAGACCGCGCGACTTATAACGCTCCGACAGGTCGAGCAGGAATCGCGCCAGACGCTCGTCGGCCTGCATGCTGCCAAGCACGAATTGATCTTGCTGCGCCCGCGCCAGCCGGTTGCCGATGAGGCAATGGATCTGGTGTTGCAAGGTGGGTAGTTCGCGGGCATTGCTCTCCAAGATGCGGACGTCGATTTCACAAGCTTCGCTATCTTCCAGCGCGATCACGTCCGTCATGTAAATGCGTGCGGAAAAGCCTTCCAAGCCCATCAATTCGCCGGGAACGTGGAAGCCCACGATCTGCTGCCGCCCATCGGCACTGCTGATCATCGATTTGAACGATCCGGCATGCACCGAATACACCTTGTCCATGGCTTGTCCGGACTCGAACAGCCGTTCTCCCTTGGTCAGCCTGATTGTGGTCTGCATGATGTCGCGCATGCGTGCCAACTCATCTTGCGGCAGCGAGATCGGCAGACAGAACCGACTCTGAAAACACACATCGCAAGGATGGGGCTTGTCCATGCGATGCATGGGAGCAGTAGGAATGGCTTTCATGGTGCGGCAGAGGTCGGAGCGGATGGGACAACTATCGCACATCTTGCATGGGTTCGGGCATTGTTTCGGCTCGGCTGTTCAAAGCGCCCCGTCTGCCCGCGCGTTGCGCCATCATGAATTGGGCAACGTCGCATTCGCAGCCAGTGGCTGTCGCCAACTTCTCCAGCCCCGGTCTGGGGCAGATCGCGGCGCGGCGCATCAATCGATGTCGAACACCTGCAGGTTATAGTGTCCAGTCTGCTGCTCGGCAAAAAAACGCCTGAGTGTTTCGCCCACGGTGCGAAAGGCCAGTTGTTCCCACGGCACTTCGCTGGGGCTGAACAACCGCGCTTCCAGGGTTTCCGGCCCCGGGGCCCATCGGGGCTGCAACATGCGCGCGCGGTACAGCAGGTAAACCTGGCTCACGGGCCTGACGTTGACCACGCAGTACAAGCCGTCGAGCTCGACGTCGACACCGGCTTCTTCCTGGGTTTCACGCAGTGCGCCTTGTTCGGTGGTTTCGTGCAGTTCCATGAACCCGGCCGGCAGGGTCCAGAGGCCGTGGCGCGGTTCGATGGCACGCTTGCACAGCAGCACGCGGCCTTCCCACACTGGCACCGTTCCTACGATATTGCGCGGATTTTCGTATTGCACATGACCGCAGGCAGGGCAGACCGCACGCAGATGCGTGTCGCCTTCGGGAACGCGGTGCTCGACGGACGCACCGCAATGGTTGCAGTGTTGGATGTGGTGTGAATGCATGTGCCCATTGTTGCAGGGCCTTCAGGGCCGGGAGGTACCGCGGGCTTTTCAGTCCTTGTCACCATGTTTCGCGTAGTTTTGAAACAATATCAGGACTATGCGCCAAACGCGCTGCGACGATTCCATGCCCATCATTTCCATCCCCACAAACGGTCTCGAACTCGAGGCCGACACTGACGACAACCTGTTGAAGGTGTTGCGCCGCTACAAGGTTCCCATCCACTATTCCTGCAAACAGGGGGAATGCGGCAGCTGCAAATGCGTGCTCGAGGGGGGCGAGGTGGATATGCGCGGCTACAAGGACAGCGCCTTGCCGCCAGCGCAGCGCGAGCAGGGTTTGATCCTGGCCTGCTGCAGCCGGCTCAAGGGCGACGTGCAGTTGCGCCTGATTGATAGCGACGACTACATCGTTCACCCCGAACGCCATCTCGTCGCCGAGGTCATTGCCCTGCGCGAACTGGCGCCAGAAGTTTTTGGATTGCGGCTGAAGATTCGCTATGTCGACCGCGATGGCGAACCCTTCCTTTTCTCCGCCGGTCAATACGTCCAACTCAGTGTGCAAACTGGCCCCGACACCCTGATCGCACGCGACTTTTCCATGGCCAGCACCCCGGTGGACGCGGAATACGACGACGAACTTGAATTTCACATCCGCCGCACCGCCACCGGCGCCTTCAGTGGCCTTCTCGGGAGCGGCATCCACTTGGGCAGCATCATTGCTGTCGACGGGCCCATGGGCTCCAGCCACTTTCGCCCTCGGCACCAAGGCCCGCTCTACGCCGTGGCGGCAGGTACCGGCTTCGCGCCCATGCTCAGCATCGTGAAAACGGCGCTGAATAACGGCAAGCTCGAACCCGTGGTGTTCTATGCCGGCTTCAAGACGCCGGCCGAGGTCTATGGCCGTGAGGACCTTGCGCAACTGCAGCGTGAGTTCAATAACTTCCGCTTCGACGTCGTGGTGGAGCAGGACGCCGGCGCGAGCGACCGCAGCGGCCGCGTCGGTGATGTGCTGCTGGACGATGTGGCCGATTTCGCCGGCGCCAAGGTTTATCTCGCGGGTTCGCCGGGCATGGTCGAAACGGTGAGTGCCTGCCTGTTGGAACGAGGCCTGCCCGCCGCAGACGTGCATGCCGACGCTTTCTATGCGCCCAAGCCCGGACTGTCCCTGGCCGCGCAAGCGACGGTGGACGCGGCCGCAGAACATGACCGGTCAGCCTTGCCATCACCACTGCAATCCGAGATCTGAATGCGCACGCTTTACAGCTACTTTCGCTCCTCCGCGGCATTCCGCGTGCGCATCGCCCTCAACCTCAAGGGCCTGCCCTACGACATCGTGCCGGTGCATCTGGCGCATGGCGAGCAACGGCTTCCGGGGCATTTGCAGCGTTCGCCACAAGGGCTCATCCCGGTGCTGGAGGACGACGGCATCAGCCTCACGCAGTCGCTGGCCATCCTGGAGTACCTCGACGAACAGTACCCCGACCCGCCGCTGCTGCCTACCGATGCCGTCGGTCGGGCGCGGGTTCGCGCTCTGGCGCTGGCGATTGCCTGCGACATTCATCCGCTGAACAATCTGCGGGTGCTCAACCATTTGCGAAGTCAATTCGGCGCCGACGAGACGGCGCGTCAGCGCTGGTACCAGCACTGGGTGGACACTGGGCTTGCTGCCTGGCAGGAGCAGTGGCGCCGCTGGCCCGGCCCGAGCGGTCCTTTTGTGCATGGACCGCAACCGGGTCTCGCAGACTGCTGCCTGATTCCTCAGATCTGCAACGCCCAGCGTTTTCGATGCGACCTCCAAGCTGTTCCAGACCTCATGCGCCTGTTCGATGCCTGCATGCAGTTGCCGGCATTCATCGGTGCCCACCCGGCACAGCAAGCAGACGCGATCTGAATACCGGTAGCTTCGGCCGGCGGACTGGGCTAAAATAAGCCTACGTCGCGCTACAGCAGTTTTCTCGGGTTCACGCAACCCGCTTGCCGAAGTCCCATTCCGGCAAGCCACCATCGGCGCACGATTCCTGACACGCATGAACATTGCACTGGCCAAGCGGGTCGTCGAGACCGCGCTGATGTGTGCCACACAACCTTTGAGCCTTGAGCGCCTGCGCGGCCTGTTCGACGAACAGGTCGGCGCCGACACCCTGCGCACGCTGCTCGACGACTTGCGCCACGACTGGCGCGACCGCGGGGTCGAGTTGCGCGCCGTGGCTGGTGGCTGGCGCATGCAAAGCCGCGAGGACATGCAGCCATATCTGCAGCGACTCAACCCTGAAAAGCCGCCGCGCTACTCGCGTGCAGTGCAGGAAACGCTGGCCATCATTGCCCATAGGCAACCCGTGACGCGCGGGGACATCGAAGACATCCGCGGTGTGGCGGTCAACACGCAGATCCTGCGCCAACTCGAGGATCGCGGCTGGATCGAGCCAATCGGCCATCGTGAGGGGCCAGGGCGGCCGGTGCTGTTCGCCACGACACGCCTGTTCCTCGATGATCTGGGTCTGGCCACGATTGGCGATCTTCCCGCGATGCAGGCCGAGGGCGCTCACGCCGACCCGCAGCAAATCGATCTGCTGCCCATGGGTGGCGAGATGGAGGATCCGTCTGGACCTACATCCGCCAGTCGAGCAACTGCAGGCGACGACATCGAGGCGACTGAATCATCCTGCGCTGCCGCTGCAGACGCAGACACCGCCACACGGCAACCATTTCACGCATTCCAGACTTCATCCGAATCGGCGGCTTCCGACAGTCTTGCTGCACCTGATCCCCTGCCTGCCGCCTGAACAGGCCAGACCGTACCTCACACCAACAACTCCATGCAACACGACGAATCCACCTCTGACGCTGACGCCAGCCCCGACCTTGCCACACCCGTGGTGACCGAACCAGCCCCGCACCGCCCGGCGCGGCGGCGCAAGGCTGTGGCAGTTGAAGCAGCAACGTCGGCACACGATGCAGGTGAAGACGCGCTGACAGATCGCTCGGAACCACCCGCAATCGCCTCGCCGAGCAACACGGTCTCCAGCACCAATTCCGTTGCCGCCGCAGGGCCTGCCGAAGGCACGAGTCCGCAAGCCGGGCAGGCTGAGGGCGATGACATGACGCCACGCGATGCGCCTCGACGTCGCAAGCGCAAATCCTCCGGCCCCGACCTCGCCGAGACCGAAACCGAAACTCAACCGACAGAATCCCTCGGTCTGGAGGCGCAGCAAACCGAGCCGACTGAGGCCCAACACGATGCCAATGGCAACCCGCTACAGCCTCATCGCCCCGCGCGCGTGGATCGCCCGAACCGGCCCGATCGTCCGCGTCAAAACCAGAACCAGCGCAAGAAGAAGCACAACTCGCCGCTGCGCGGCCCAGCCAAAAACGTCCCCGCGGTGCGCATCGAGGAAGTCATCTCCGGCGATTTCGACCGCGCCGTCGAAATCGCCGAGGCTGTCGAGCCTGGTGCCCGACGTGTGCTGCCGCCATCACCCGAAGCGCCGAAACTGCACAAGGTCCTGGCCCAGGCCGGTGTCGGATCGCGCCGTGAAATGGAGCAACTCATCGTCGACGGCCTGGTGTCCGTCAACGGCGAGCCGGCACATCTGGGCCAGCGCATTCAGCCCGGCGACCAGATCCGCGTCAACGGCAAGCCGCTGAAGTTCCGCATCAGCCCGCCGCCAGCGCGTGTGCTGGTTTATCACAAGCCGGTGGGCGAGGTCGTCACCTTCAAAGATCCGGAAGGCCGTCCCACGGTGTTCCGCAACCTGCCGCGGGTGCAGAACGCGAAGTGGACGGCGATCGGCCGGCTGGACATCAACACCGAAGGCCTGCTGCTGTTCACCACCTCGGGCGAACTGGCCAACAAGCTCATGCATCCCAGCCAGGGCGTCGAGCGGGAGTACGCGGTGCGCGTGCTGGGGCAAGTGGACAGCCAGGCACGCGAGAAATTGCTCGAGGGGGTGGAACTGAGTGACGGGCCCGCGCGTTTCATGAGTCTGGAAGAGGCCGGCGGCGAGGGCGCTAATCGCTGGTACCGGGTCATCATCGCCGAGGGTCGCAACCGCGAGGTGCGCCGTCTGTTCGAAGCTGTGGGCCTGACGGTGAGTCGCCTGATTCGGGTGCGCTATGGTTCCATCGCCTTGCCCGCCGGCTTGCGCCGTGGCGACTTCGCGGAAATCGAGCGTGACGACGTGAAGGCCATGATGAATCATTCTGGTTCGGCTCAGGCTTTCGATGATCGCGCCAAGGGCCAGAGGCCAGGCGGCAGTGGCTCCAACAGCGTGAATAGCCAGTCCCAGCGCAAGCACGGCGGACGTCACGACAAGCGGCATGAAAATCGTGGTCAGGGCGGACACAACGACAGCCGCAATCAAGATTGGCAAGACGGCCCATCCGGTGCCCATGGTCATCCTAAGCGGGGCGGCACGAGTGGTGAGCGCGAGCCCGGCCCCAACAGCTATGCCATGAGCGCCGTGGATGCGCTCTTCGGCCGGGCCAGCCGCGAGGCGCGTCGCGCGGCTCCGCGCCATGAGCACGATGACCGACAACTTCCTGAGCGCGAACCCGGCCCCAACAGCTACGCCATGAGCGCGGTCGATGCCTTGTTCGGCAAGGGCGCTGGCGGGTCAGGTGGCCACAACAAGCCACGCTCGGCGCGTGGCGGCAAGAAGGGTGGGTCGGGCGGCCAACCGGACCCCATGCACTCAGCCTTGGGCCAGGGTCCCCGCTCAGGCCCGGGGCAGGGCGGCAAACGACGCCATTTCCCGCGTTGAAACGGCCCCGGATACAAACAGGGGCAGGTCTTTCCGCAAGGGCTCAGGCCAGGTCAGGGTGGTCTTGACGTGGCCCGGCAACGGCCTCCCGAGCCTGGCATCCAGGGTTGGAAGGCTCGCCATTGCGCATGAGTGGCAGCCTTACAATTCATTTTTAATCACTTGATTTCCGGAGAAAAATCTTATGGAGCGCACGCTCTCAATCATCAAGCCCGACGCTGTCGCCAAGAACTGCATCGGCAAGATCATCGACCGTTTCGAGACGGCCGGCCTCAAGGTCGCCGCGGCTCGCATGATGCATCTTTCCCGCGCCGAGGCCGAAGGCTTTTACGCTGTGCACAAGGATCGCCCGTTCTTCAAGGACCTGGTCGATTTCATGGTTTCCGGCCCCGTGCTGGTTCAGGTGCTCGAAGGGAGCAATGCCATCGCCAAGAATCGTGAACTGATGGGTGCGACCGACCCGAAGAAAGCCGCTCCCGGCACGATACGAGCCGACTTTGCCGACAGCATCGATGCCAATGCCGTGCATGGTTCCGACAGTGCCGAGAACGCGGCAACCGAGATCGCCTTTTTCTTTCCTGCGAACTGGGTCTTCAGTCGCTGATTCCCGCTGCGCGGCCATGTCCTCCACCAACCTGCTTCAGTTCGACCGTGCCGGTCTGGTGGACTGGTTCGCCGCGCATGGGGAGAAACCCTTCCGCGCCCGCCAGGTGTTCCGTTGGATGCACCAGAGGGGTGTTGCCGATTTCGCCGACATGAGTGACTTGGCCAAGCCTCTGCGGGCCTGGTTGCAGGACGCAGCGCGGCTCGAATCTCTGCCGACGCTCGCCGAGCAGCACTCGCGTGACGGCACGGTGAAGTGGCTGTTTGATGTGGGTGCAGGCGATGCCGTGGAAACCGTGTTCATTCCCGAGGCTCAGCGCAACACCCTGTGCGTGTCGTCGCAAGCCGGATGCGCCATGGCCTGCCGCTTTTGTTCCACGGGGGCGCAGGGCTTCAGTCGCAACCTGACCACGGCTGAAATCCTGGCGCAGCTCTGGCACGCGGAGTTCAGCATGCGCGCGTCCCTCGGACTTGCGCTCGGGGAGCGCGCCATCTCCAACGTGGTGATGATGGGCATGGGGGAGCCACTCCAGAATTACAGCGCCCTGGTCCCCGCGCTGCGATCCATGCTCGATGATGACGGCTACGGTTTATCGCGCCGCCGCGTGACGGTGTCCACCTCGGGCGTCGTACCGATGATCGATCGCCTTGCGGCCGATTGTCCCGTTGCGCTCGCGGTGTCTCTGCATGCGCCGAACGATGCATTGCGTGACGATCTGGTCCCGCTCAATCGCAAATACCCGCTGGCCGAACTGCTGGGCGCCTGCGAACGCTATCTGGCGCATGCGCCGCGTGACTTCATCACCTTCGAGTATTGCATGCTCGATGGTGTGAACGACGCTCCCGAACATGCCCGGCAGCTGGTCCGTCTGTTGCGCGATCGCATGCCGTGCAAGTTCAACCTCATTCCCTTCAATCCATTCCCGCAGTCTGGCCTCGCCAGGTCGCCTGCCGGGCGCATGGCTGCATTCGCCCAGATCCTGCTGGACGCGGGCTTTGTCACCACAGTGCGCAAGACGCGTGGCGACGACATCGATGCCGCCTGCGGTCAACTGGCCGGCGATGTGCAAGACCGCATTCGTCGCAAGCCGAGGCGTGCAGGCACGTCATCCGTGGTGCCGCCACAGACCATTATCCCCATTCGGGTGGAGACCGCAAGCCCGACCACCCGCTTGTCCAACTTGGACTGACGCTATGAGCAAGCAAACCCGCTGGACCGAAGGTGGTTGTTCCGCATGGCCGTTGCTTTCCATCCTCATGCTGACTCTTGCCTTGTTGCAACTCGGTGGTTGCGCCGGCAATACGACCCTAAGCAACGGTTCGGCGAGCTCGACGCCCAGCACGGGCAGTGCCGAGGCCGACAAGAACGCGCAAATCCGCCTGGAGTTGGCCGAAGGTTATTACCAGCGCGGTCAGGCCGAGGTCGCACTCTCCGAAGTGGCCAAAGCGCTGGATCAGGCCCCCGATTACGTGCCGGCCTACACCATGCAGGCGCTGATTCAAATGAGCCTGGGCCAGAATCCCCAGGCTGAACAGAGCTTCCGCAAAGCGCTGTCGATTGCGCCGAGCAATGCCGATGCACTGCATAACTATGGCTGGTTCCTCTGCGCCAATCGGCGCTATCCGGAGTCGTTCGCCATGTTCCGGCGCGCCTTGGCGGTTCCCGGCTACCGCTACCCGGAACGCACCGATCTGGCCTACGGCGTCTGCCAGTACCGGGATGGTGATCTTGCAGGGGCTGAGAAAACGCTGCGCGCTGGTTTTGCCCTCGATCCAGCCAATCCCGCGCTGTCCACCAACCTGGCATTGGTGCTGTACCGCCAGAACAAATTCAAGGATGCGCTGTTCTATATCCAGCGCGTCAACTCGGGTCAGTACGCCAGCGCGCAATCGCTCTGGGTGGGGATTCTCATCGCGCGACGCGCTGGCGATACGCTGGATACCAACACCTGGACCACGCAACTTGAGCAGCGCTTCCCGGACTCGCGCGAGGCCATTGCCGTCCAGCAGGGCAGATTCGACGACCCGAGCCTGCTTCCCCGCTGACTTCAGCCGATGACAAGTCCCCATTCACAAGCTGATGCGCAGCACGCAGCGCGTGCTCGAGCGGGAGACATGCTGCGTGCCGCGCGCGAAGCCGCGGGTAAAAGCGCCAGCGAACTCGCAACCCAGCTCAAGGTGTCGTCCGACAAGATCTTGGCGCTGGAGGCTGGAGATTGGGAGCGCCTGCCGGACATGGCCTTTGCTCGTGGCCTGCTTCGCGCCGCCAGCAAGGCGCTGAAGGCCGACACCGAGTCCATCATGCAGGTGCTGCCGCCGCTGCTGCATGCCAAAACGATCCCGACCCGGCCCACGGCCGCAAGCTCCGGCAGACCCATGCCTGCGGCCTCTGGGGGTGCGCCCCATGGCACACGCAAGCTCTGGTGGCTGGCCGTGGCGGGCCTTGTCATCGCAGCGTTGCTCGTGTTCTTCCTGCCTCATGCGGAGGATCTGGGGAAGTGGTTGCCTCGGGCCATGCCTGCGAAACCGGCTTCTGCCGTCATGGCGCAGTCGAATGCGTCGCTTGTTCCGACCCCGGCTACGGCATCGAGCACGGCAACGATGCCGGGTGGTGAGGCGTCGGCCATCGTCTCGACATCGTCGACTGCTGCCGTGCCCGATTCCAGCGCCGGCTTGGCGCAAGCCCGGCGGTCAGCCGCAGCCTCCAGTAACCCCGTTGCCGCGACCGCGGGGGCGGCACTGAGCATCCAGGCTGTTGCCGAGAGTTGGATTGAGGTGACCAACGGACAGGGTACCGTCTTGTTTTCAGGTCTTGTTCCTGCGGCGGGGCAGCAACGTGTCACACTGTCCCAACATGATTTTCCGTTGCGGCTCGTGGTGGGCAACGCAGCGCAAACGCAAGTGACCCTGGACGGCCGGCCTGTCGATCTGGCCTCCAAGACCAACAACAACGTCGCCCGCTTGACCATCCCCCAACCCTGATGCAAGCCGTTTTCATGCCAGATGCCGTCTTGATTCCGGATGCCGTGCCGCAGCGGCGGCTGACGCGCCAGGCGCTCGTGCGCTGGGGCGGGAACAGCGTCAGCATTGGTGGTGATGCCCCGGTGCGGGTGCAGTCCATGACCAACACCGACACCGCGGACGTCATCGGCACCGCCATCCAGGTGAAGGAATTGGCACAAGCCGGATCGGAACTGGTGCGGATCACGGTCAACACCCCTGAGGCGGCGGCGGCCGTACCGGCGATTCGCGAGCAACTCGATCGCATGGGCGTGGATGTCCCCCTGATCGGAGACTTCCACTACAACGGTCATGTCCTGTTGACGCAATACCCGGATTGCGCCCAAGCTCTGTCCAAGTACCGCATCAACCCCGGCAACGTCGGCAAGGGCGACAAGAAAGACCGTCAGTTTTCCCAAATGATCGAGGTTGCCGCGCGTTGGAACAAACCGGTGCGCATCGGCGTGAACTGGGGCAGCCTGGACCAGGAACTGCTTGCCGGCTTGATGGACAACAACGCGAGACAGCCCCAGCCACGCGATGCGCAGCAGGTGATGTACGAAGCGCTGATTGCATCAGCCTTGCAGTCGGCCGAGCGCGCCGAGGAATTGGGTCTTCCCGGCCACCAAATCCTGCTGTCGTGCAAAGTCTCGGGTGTGCGCGACCTCATCGCCGTGTACCGCGAACTTTCGCGCCGCTGCGACTACGCCTTGCACCTCGGCCTGACCGAAGCCGGCATGGGCACCAAGGGCACCGTGGCATCGACCGCGGCCCTTTCGGTTCTGCTGCAGGACGGCATCGGCGACACCATTCGTGTCTCGCTGACCCCGGCGCCAGGCGAAGCGCGCACCCAGGAGGTGGTGGTCGCGCTGGAAATTCTCCAGGCTTTGGGTCTGCGCAGCTTCGTCCCCAGCGTCACGGCCTGTCCGGGATGCGGACGTACCACGAGCAGCGTATTCCAGGAATTGGCACAAGACATCGATCGCCATCTGCGGGCGCACATGCCGGTTTGGCGGGAACGGTATCCCGGCGTTGAAACCCTGCGCCTGGCGGTGATGGGTTGCATCGTCAACGGCCCGGGTGAAAGCCGCCACGCCGACATCGGCATCAGTTTGCCGGGGACTGGCGAGCAACCCTCGGCACCGGTCTTCATCGATGGCGAGAAACGCTACACCCTGCGCGGCGACCGTATTGCCGAACAGTTTCTCGACATCGTCAACAGTTATATCCAACGGCGTTGGGGTCTGGATGTCCCGGCCGCTGTCCCGCTGCAGTCTCTGCCCGACAGGGATGAGGATGCATGCGACGGCAGCAATGCTGCGCGACAGGCTCACGCGAATTAATCTCCGCATGAATGCAAAACTGAATGCCGTCAAAGGCATGAATGATCTGTTGCCGCCGCGATCGGCAGTCTGGGAGTGGTTCGAGTCCCAGGTGCGTGAACTCATGCGCGCCTACGGCTATCGCAACATCCGCACCCCCATCGTCGAGCCCACGGCGTTGTTCGTGCGTGGCATCGGCGAAGTGACCGATATCGTCGAGAAAGAGATGTACAGCTTCACCGACGCGCTCAATGGCGAGCAGCTCACCTTGCGGCCGGAGAACACCGCCGCCGTGGTGCGTGCCTGCATCGAGCACAACCTGCTGTACGACGGCGGCAAGCGCCTTTGGTACACCGGGCCGATGTTCCGCCACGAGCGCCCGCAGCGCGGTCGCTACCGCCAGTTCCATCAGGTGGGTGCCGAAGCCCTGGGTTTCGCCGGGCCGGATGTCGACGCCGAGCTCATTTTGATGGTGCGCCGCTTGTGGCAGATGCTCGGTTTGCGCGATGTGCGCCTCGAGATCAACTGCCTGGGTGAGCCCGAGGAGCGACAGCACCACCGACTCAAGCTCATCAGCTATTTCGAGCAGCATCAGAACGAGCTGGATGACGATGCGCGCCGCCGGCTGCACAGCAATCCGCTGCGCATTCTCGACACGAAGAATCCGCAGATGCAAGCGTTGGTGGATGCCGCGCCGCGCCTGATCGATGAACTCGGCGAAACATCCCTGGCACACTTCCATGGCGTGCAGGCCTTGCTGCGTGCAGCCGGGCAGGATTACAGCGTCAACCCGCGTTTGGTGCGGGGGCTGGACTACTACAACCTCACGGTGTTCGAGTGGATCACTGACCGTCTGGGCGCGCAGGGCACGGTGTGCGCTGGTGGACGCTACGACGGCTTAATCGAGCAGATCGGTGGCAAGCCGATGCCAGCCTGCGGCTGGGCGCTGGGAGTCGAGCGGGTGCTCGATTTGTTGGAGCAGGCCGGCATGCAGCTTCCAGCCCTGGAGCCGCACGCCTACATCGTTCTGGCGCATGCTCCAGCCCTGGCCGTCGCGATGCAAACCGCAGAACGCCTGCGTGCAGCAGGTCTGCATGTCGTGCTGCATGCTGGCGGCGGCGGGATGAAATCACAGATGAAAAAAGCCGATGCCAGCGCTGCGCGCCATGCGCTCATCTTCGGCGAGGAAGAGTTCGCCGCCGGAGCCGTGACGGTCAAATCCTTGCGTCAAAGCCAGAGGGAAGCCAGCCAGCAGTGCCTGGTTGCGCTCCAGCCGCCGGAGGTTCTGATTGAACACCTCGCGGCCTCTCCGCCGCCAGCTTCGGCCCCCTAGAATGGCGCGCTGCACTGAACGCCAAAATCCATGAGCTACAACCTCGAAGAACAAGACCAAATTGAAAGCCTGCGTGACTTTTGGGGCCGCTGGGGGACGCCGATTTCGTCTCTCGTGCTGGTCGTCGCCCTCGCCTGGGCCGGTTATGCCGGCTGGCAATGGTGGCAGGTGCGTCAAACCACCCAGGCATCCGCCCTGTTCGCCCAGATCAGCAAGGAGCTTCAGGCCGGTGATTTGCCAAAAGCGGCTCCTGCCTGGACCGATTTGCAGAATAAATTTTCCTCCAGTCCCTATGCGCAAATGGGTGGTTTGAGAATGGCCAAGGCCTATGCCGATGCAGGTCAGATGGCCGAGGCCGAAGACTTGCTGCACTGGACCTCCGAGCATGCTGAAAGCAGGTCTTACCGCGCCATGGCCTTGCTCAATCTGTCGGCGCTGCAGGTTGATGCCAAACAGCTCCAGGCAGCGCTGGCCACGGTGAAGCAGTCTCCCGCGCCGGCGTTCGACGCGCTGTTCGCCACGCGCCGTGGCGACATCGAAGTGCTGCTGGGCAAGCCGCAAGAGGCACGCAAGTCCTACGAGGATGCGCTGCAGCGACTTCCGACGGACTCCAGCTACCGCCAGCTGGTGCAAATCAAGCTGCAAAGCGTTGGGGGCCTGGCATCATGACGCGCACTCTGCTTGGTGCCCTTGCGGCATGCTCCGCCCTCTTGCTGGCGTCCTGCGCCTCCGGACCGAAGCTGCCCGACCCCACTCCACTGACTCCGGTCGCGTCCATCCTGCAGGCGAAAACGGCCTGGAAAACGCGTATCGGCCCGGTTCCAGCCACGTTCTCCACCGCCGTTGCTGCTGGCAGCGTGGTGGTCGCCTCGAGCGACGGTACGGTGGAACGCCTGGATGCAAGAACCGGGCGCACCCTGTGGAGCAGCAGAATTGCCGGTGGCATCAGCGCCGGCACGGGCAGCGACGGCACGTTCACGGCCGTGGTCAATACGCACAACCAGGTTGTATCAATCGGACCGCAAGGGCAGGTGTTGTGGCTGTACCAACTGCCCACGAGTGTGATCACCGCGCCGGCGGTGGTGGACGGAACCATCGTCGTTCAAGGCGCCGACCAGCGTCTATGGGCATTCGATGCCGCGAATGGGCAAAAGCTCTGGACTGCTGACTCGCGCCCTCCGGCGCTGCTGTTGCAACAGGCTTCCGGCATCACCCCGCAGGCAGGCAGCCTACTGTTGGGGACGGCGCTGGGACGGATCGAATCCATCTCCGTGGCAACGGGCGCAATGCAGTGGCAGGCCACACTGGCGCGGCCACGCGGCATCACCGAAGTCGAGCGTGTGGTGGGCATCACCGGAGCGCCATCGGTCGCGGCATCCATGGTGTGCGCCCGCGCGTACCAATCAGTCGTGGGTTGCGCCGATCTCGACACCGGGCGCCTGCTCTGGACCGACAAGGCCGACGGGGATACCGGCATCAGCCAGAATGGCGATGTGCTCCTAGCCACACAGGGTGATGGCGTGGTGCAGGCTTACAACGCCGTGGATGGCGCCAAGCGCTGGAGCAACGACCAGCTCAAGTACCGCAATCTGAGCGCGCCGCTGCTGGTGGGTGTCACGGTTGCGGTGGGTGATTACCAGGGCTACATCACCTTCCTGTCGGCCAAGGACGGCAAGCTCATCGGCCGCGTCAGCACCGACGGAGCAGCGATTCATTCGCCCCTGGTCATATCCGGCAACACCATCGTGGCCGTCACTGCGGATGGTGGTGTTTTCGGTTTCCTGCCGCAATGAGCATGACCCTGGCAACTGCCTTCACATGATCCCCGTCGTTGCTCTGGTGGGTCGTCCCAACGTGGGCAAGTCCACGCTGTTCAATCGCATCACGCGCTCGCGCGACGCCATCGTCGCCAATATTCCCGGCCTCACGCGCGATCGTCACTACGCCAAAACGCAATGGGATGGCCAGTCCTTCCTCGTCGTCGATACCGGTGGTTTCGAGCCCGTGGTGGATGGCGGCATCGTCGCCGAGATGGCCAAACAGACCAAGCAGGCCATCGCCGAATCGGACGTCGTCGTTTTCCTGACCGATGCCAGAACCGGATTGGCGCCGCAGGACCAGCGCATCGCCGCCTATCTGCGCAAGACCGGCAAGTCGGTGTTGCTGGCCGTGAACAAGGCCGAAGGCCTGCCGCCCACGGCCATGGCCGAGTTTCATGAACTGGGGCTGGGTGTGCCCTTGCCGGTCAGCGCGGCACATGGCAGCGGTGTCGGCATCTTGCTCGATGCGGTTGGTGACCTGCTGCGTCCACCCGCGCCACCGCTGACCGATGAAGGCGCAGCCGATGATGCCGCAGCTACGCTCGAGGCTGAATCGGCATTGCCCGATAGTGTCACCCCCGAGGGTCCCGCCCTCAGCCTCCAACCGCGCGTCATCAAATTGGCGATCGTGGGTCGGCCCAATGTCGGGAAATCGACCCTGATCAACGCCTTGGTGGGTGAAGAGCGCGTGATTGCGTTCGACCAGCCCGGAACCACACGTGATGCGATCGAAGTGCCGTTCAGCCGCGATGGGGTGGAGTACATCCTGATCGACACTGCCGGTCTGCGGCGCAAAGGCAAGGTGTTCGAGACCGTCGAGAAATTCTCGGTGCTGAAAACGCTTCAGGCGATCGAGTCCGCCAATGTCGTCGTGCTCTTGCTCGACGCCAGCGAAGGCGTGTCCGATCAGGACGCGCATATTGCCGGCTTCGCCGTGGAGTCAGGCCGTGCCGTGGTCGTGGCCTCGAACAAGTGGGACATGGTCGACGACTATCAGCGGCATCAGTTCAGCCAAGCCCTCATCGAGCGCCTGCCGTTTCTCGGTTTTGCCCGTCAACACGAAATTTCCGCCCTGTCACGCAAGGGTCTGTCGGCCGTGCTCAGATCCGTGAACGAGGCTTACAAGGCGGCATTCGCCAAGATGTCCACCCCCAAACTCACGCGTGCTTTGCAAGAGGCGGTCGCCTTCCAGCAACCACCGCGCGCCGGTACCGTCAGGCCCAAACTGCGGTATGCCCACCAGGGCGGCCAAAACCCTCCTGTCATCGTCATCCACGGCAACGCTCTGGATCGTGTGCCCAACAGCTACACGCGTTATCTGGAGTCACGTTTTTCAAGGGCTTTCAAGCTCAGCGGAACCCCGCTTCGGGTGGAATATCGGTCCTCCAGCAATCCCTACGCAACAGAGCGCTGGTGACCGCCGTTGGCAGTCACTTTGGCAAAATTTCCCGATTGTTCGGCAAGCCTGCGCCAACAAGGGTTTGTGCTATGTTCAATAGCAGTTTGCAGTTTTCGTATCACTATCTCAACCGGAGTTTTTTATGAGTAACAAAGGGCAGTTGCTACAAGACCCCTTTCTGAATCTGCTGCGCAAGGAGCATGTTCAGGTTTCGATTTACCTGGTCAACGGCATCAAGCTGCAAGGCCATATCGAATCGTTTGACCAATATGTGGTCTTGTTGCGCAATACCGTGACGCAGATGGTTTACAAGCATGCGATTTCTACCGTTGTGCCGGCCCGTCCCGTGAGCTTCAACGTCGGTGAGTCTGAGTCAGACGCGGCCTGAGGCTACCCCCGGCGCAGTGCTGGTCGGGGTCGACAGCGGTCAGCCAAACCCCGATTCCACGCTTGGCGAGTTGCGTGAGTTGGCGTTATCGGCAGGCCTCCTTCCGTCCGCCAGTATGTGGAGCACCCGTCGTCGCCTCGACCCCGCGCTGTATATCGGCAGCGGCAAGGTGGCCGAACTCAAGCAGCAGGTGCTGGATAACCAGGCGTCTTGCGTGCTCTTCGACAATCCTTTGTCTCCTGTACAGCAACGCAATCTCGAGCGTGAACTCGGCGTTTCCGTCTGGGATCGAACGGCGCTGATCCTGGAGATTTTCGCGCGCCGCGCTCGCAGCGGGGAGGGCAAGTTGCAAGTTGAACTGGCACGACTGCGTCATGCGGCAACCCGCCTGGTTCGTGGCTGGACGCACCTCGAGCGCCAGCAAGGCGGCATTGGCCTGCGCGGAGGCCCGGGTGAAAAGCAGATCGAACTAGATCGCCGCATGCTGGAAGACAAAATCAAGAACCTGCAAGTGCGGTTGCACAAGCTCGAACGTCAGCGCCTCACCCAGCGTCGCGCCCGCGCCCGGGCCGGACAGCTGCGCGTTTCCATCGTCGGCTACACCAATGCCGGCAAGAGCACCCTGTTCAATGCGCTGACGCATGCTCATGGCTATGTTGCCGACCAACTGTTCGCCACCTTGGACACGACCACGCGCCGCGTGTTTCTTGCGCCTGGTCGTTTCGCAGTGGTCTCCGACACCGTGGGTTTCATCCGCGATTTGCCGCACCCGCTGGTCGATGCTTTCAAGGCCACGCTGGACGAAACCGTGGACGCCGACGTCTTGCTCCATGTGGTCGACCTGTCGAACGAGCAGCGTGAGCAGCAGATCGAGCAAGTCAACAACGTCCTGGCGGAGATCGGCGCCGAGGACATCCCGCAAATCCTGATCTACAACAAAATCGACAAACTCCAAGCTCCTGTTCCGTTTACAGTTCGTTACGGAGCGCATGTCGGATTAGGTGGTCGTGATAGGATCAAAAGCTTTGACGTCAGCGCCTTGACAGGTGCGGGCGTCGATACGGTTAGGGAGTATCTGGCGGGCCTGGTTGCCCGCAGCGAAACCGACACCAATCCCACTCTCCACGTTTGACATCCAACGCCTTCACCATGCAACTCAAGTGGCCCCGAGCGGCGACATCTGCCGCTTCTGCCCCGCCCGAAGCCAGCCGGAATTTGAACGATCCCAACTGGGGGCGAGGCGGCTCGGACCAACCGCCCCAAAACCCCGATCCCAAGAACGGCAACGGCACGGGGCAGGGTGACAAGCGTCCGGGTCAGGACGGCAAGCGTCCAGGTCAAGGCAGTGGTCCGCCGGATCTCGACGAACTGTGGCGCGACTTCAATCGCAAGCTCAATGGTCTGTTTGGCCGCAAGGGCCGCGGCGGTGGCAGCTTCAAACCTCCGCGCAGGCCCGACTTCCAGACCTCGCCCAAGATTGCCGGCTTGGGGCTCATCATCCTGGTTGTCGTTCTGGTGCTGGCTTGGCTCGGCTCCGGCTTCTTCATCGTGCAGGAAGGTCAGCAGGCCGTCGTCACGCGCTTTGGCAAGCTGGCTTACATCGAAGAAGCGGGCTTTCACTGGCGTCTGCCTTATCCCATCGAGTCCGAGGAAATCGTCAACGTGTCGCAAGTGCGCTCGGTCGAAATTGGCCGTGGAGGAGAAATTCGCACCACCGGACTGCCGGCTTCGGCCATGTTGACCGAGGACGAGAACATCGTCGACATCCGCTTTGCCGTGCAGTACCGCATCAGCAATGTGGTGAACTACCTCTACAGCAATCGCAGCCCTGACGATGTGGTGACACAGGCTGCCGAAACTGCAATCCGTGAAGTGGTCGGCAACAAGACCCTGGACTACGTGCTGTACGAGGGCCGCGCGGAAGTCGCGATCAAGGTGCAGGATTTGATCCAGTCCATTCTGGATCGCTACAAGACCGGGATTCTGGTGACCAACGTCACACTGCAAAGCGTGCAGCCACCGGAGCAGGTGCAATCCGCCTTCAACGATGCCATCAAAGCCGGCCAGGACCGTGAGCGTTTGAAGAACGAGGCTGAGGCCTACGCCAACGACGTGGTGCCGCGTGCCAAGGGCACCGCTTCGCGCTTGATCCAGGAAGCCGAGGGCTACAAGGCTCGGGTCGTGGCGGAAGCGCAGGGTGACAGCTCGCGTTTCGATCTCATCTTGCAGCAGTATGAAAAGGCGCCGCAAGTGACGCGTGAACGCATGTACCTGGAAACCATGCAGCAGATCTTGTCGAACGTGAGCAAGGTGATGGTGGAGTCGCGCGGCTCGAACAACCTGCTGTACCTGCCGCTCGACAAACTCCTGCAACAGGGCGCAGCGCCGCGGCCGGTGACGCCGACACGTTCGGCAGCGGCAGGCCTGCCGCTGCCCAATCTGCCCGCCTCCGCGCCCGCAGCCAGCGACAGCGCGGCCGCATTGGTGAGTTCCAACCCCGTTGCCAACGCCTCAGACAGCAGTTCGCGCGACAGCCTGCGCGAGCGCAACTCCCGCTGAGGTCCAGTCATGAACCGAATCATTCTTGCCATCGTTACCCTGGCCGTCGTTCTGGGTATCCTTGTGTCCTCCATGTTCGTCGTCGATCAGCGGCAATACGCCGCAGTCTTTGCTCTGGGCGAAATCAAGCGGGTGATCAAGTCGCCCGGGCTGAACTTCAAATGGCCGGCTCCGTTGGAGAACGTGGTGTTTCTGGACAAGCGCGTGCTGACGTTGCAAAGTCCCGAAACCGACCGTTTCATCACCGCGGAGAAGAAGAATGTGGTGGTCGATTGGTACCTGAAATGGCGCATCGTCAACCCCACCGAATTCATTCGCAGTTACGGTGGCAGCGAGCAGCGCGCCAACGATCGCCTCTATCAGATCGTGAAGGCTGCGCTGAATGAACAGATCACGCGTCGCACGGTCGGTCAGGTTCTGGCTTCCGAACGCGACAAAATCATGACCGATGTGCAGAAAGTCATCACGCAATCCGTTAGCGGCACCGGCCTGCAGATCGTCGACATGCGCCTGACGCGGGTTGATTTCGTCGCCGACATCACGCAATCCGTGTACCGCCGCATGGCTGCAGAGCGCAAGCGTGTCGCCAATGAACTGCGTTCCACCGGTCAGGCCGAGGCTGAGAAAATTCGCGCTGAAGCAGACAAGCAACGCGAAATCCTCATCGCGGATGCCTACAGCCGTGCCCAGACCGTCAAGGGCGAGGGTGACGCCAAGGCGTCGGAAATCTACGCCAAGGCCTTCGGTCAGAATCCGAAGTTCGCCGAGTTCTATCGCAGTCTGGAGGCCTATCGCGCCAGCTTCAACAGCCGCAGCGACGTCGTCGTGCTCGACCCATCCTCCGCTTTTTTCCGCTTCTTTCGCAATCCAGACGGCGACGCCCCAGCGAAAGCAAGTCCGGCCCGACATTGAGTGCAGACATGGCGCTGCCACGCCCGGTGCCATGTTCATGAACACGACGCATCGTCTTCGCTGACCCTGCAGATGAGTATCCCCGGTGCCACACGACTGTCGGGTCTGCAGGGCCTGCGACCTAGAATGCTGGCTTGATCTCAGCAAGCATCCATTTCCCATCGCTCATGACCGCCTGGCTCCTGCCCGAGCAATTTTCCGACGTGCTGCCAGCCGAGGCGCGCGCGATTGAACAGTTGCGCCGCATTGTGTTGGATGCCGCGCGTGGCTATGGTTACGAGCTGGTCATTCCACCGCTGGTCGAGTATGTGGATTCGCTGCTTTCAGGTACGGGACAGGATCTCGATCTGCAGACCTTCAAGTTGGTCGACCAGCTGTCCGGGCGCACGCTCGGATTGCGCGCCGACATGACGCCGCAAGCTACCCGCATCGACACGCATCTGCTCAATCGCCGCGGCATCGTGCGCCTGTGCTACTGCGGCAGTGTGGTGCACACGCGGGCCCAGGGGGTGTTTGCCACACGCGAGCCGCTGCAGTTCGGTGCCGAGTTCTATGGTCATGCCGGGCTTGACGCCGATCGCGAGGTCCAGCAGTTGGCCGTGCGCAGCCTGCAATTGGGGGGTGTGCAGCGTATGACCTTGACCTTGTCCGATGTGCGCATCGTTCGCGGCGTGCTTGCCGGAATGGTCGCGGGACCGCAGCAGTTGGGCGAGATTCTCGAAGCCCTGTCGCGCAAGGACCACGCGCGGCTGCTGGAGTTGACACAGGCTGCAGCGCCCACGCAGCGCGATGCCATTCTCGCATTGCCCGACTTGTACGGCGATGCTGCAATTCTGAAGCGGGCCGCCAAAGTCCTGCCGGATCGTCCGCTGATTCGTGAGGCGCTGGCCGATCTGGCACATCTGGCCGCCACGCATGTGCATGCGGGGGTCGATGTTCAAATCGACCTGGCCGATCTGCGCGGCTACAACTACCACAGCGGCGTCATCTTCGGTCTCTATGCGCAGGGCCAGCCCGATGCCCTGGCCCGAGGAGGGCGCTATGACGAAATTGGCGCCACCTTCGGTCGTCCGCGTGCAGCCACCGGTTTTTCGCTGGATCTACGCGAGTTGGTGCGTCATGCGCAGGCGCCGGAGCCAACGCCGGCCATCAGGGCCGCATGGTCGCAAAACCCCGATTACGGTCAGGCTGTCCACGATCTGCGGCAGCGGGGGCACACCGTGATTGAGCTGCCTGAGGGCGCCGCGCTCGAAGGCAAGCAATTCCTGTTCGACCGCCAACTGACCTGCACTGATGGTCAGTGGCAAGTGCATTCCTATTCCCCCAGTTGACACGCGTTTAACTGGTTTATTTCCATTTCCGCTGCAAGAGGTGTCGTGAGCACAGGACGTAATGTTGTCGTCGTGGGGAACCAATGGGGCGACGAGGGCAAGGGCAAAGTGGTCGACTGGCTGACCGAGCATGCCCATGGCGTGGTGCGTTTCCAGGGCGGCCACAACGCTGGGCATACCTTGGTCATCAATGGCCATAAAACCGCGCTGCAGCTCATTCCCTCGGGCGTGATGCGTCCAGGGGTGGTCTGCTACATCGGCAACGGCGTGGTGGTCGATCCCAGCCATCTGCTGCTGGAAATCACGCGTCTGGAAGCTGCAGGCGTGGAGGTGCGCTCGCGCTTGCGTATCAGCGAGTCCTGCTCTCTGGTGCTGCCCTCGCATGTGGCGCTGGACCTGGCGCGCGAAGCTCGCCGCGAAACACGGGGTATCGGCAAGATCGGCACCACCGGCAAGGGCATCGGTCCGGCCTATGAGGACAAGGTTGCACGTCGCGCGGTACGGGTCCAAGACCTCAAGCATCCCGCGCGCTTGGCCGAGAAGCTGCGCGAAACCATGGAGTTACACAACTTCATCCTGCGCGATTATCTGCAGACCGAGATCGTGGCCTTCGAGCCGACGTATCAACGCCTGCTGGAACTGGCCAAGGACATTCGCCCCATGATGGCCGATGTGGGTTACCTCGTGCATCAGTGCCATGCCCGCCACGAGCGCCTGCTGTTCGAAGGCGCGCAGGGAACTCTGCTCGACATCGATCATGGCACCTACCCTTTCGTCACATCCAGCAACTGCGTGGCCGGCAATGCCGCCGCTGGCTCAGGCGTTGGCCCGGCCTACCTCGGCTATGTGCTCGGCATCACCAAGGCCTACACAACACGCGTGGGCAGCGGCCCGTTTCCGACCGAACTCCCGATCGACCAGCCGGGTACCGTGGGCCATCACCTGCACACGGTCGGCCAGGAGCGCGGCACCGTGACCGGCAGGCCGCGTCGCTGCGGATGGCTGGATGCCGCTGCGCTCAAACGCGCCAACATCGTCAACTCCACCACCGGCCAGTGCATCACCAAGCTGGACGTGCTGGACGGACTGGACGAAATCCTGATTTGTGTCGGATACAACCTGGACGGCTCGGCGATCGACATCCTGCCGCTGGACGCCGACGACATCACGCGCTGCGTTCCCATCTACGAGCGCTTCCCCGGTTGGAAGGAGAGCACGGCTGGTGCCACACGCTGGGAGCAGTTGCCGTTGCATGCGCGGCGCTACCTCGATCGCATTGCCGAGCTCAGCGGCACGCCGGTCGACATGGTGTCGACTGGACCGGATCGCGAGCACACCATCGTGTTGCGCCATCCCTTCCAAGACTGAGTCGCGCAGAACCATCCCCCACTCCCATACTCTCACCGGCCCTATCCATCATGCTCAGCGAAGACGGCAAGCACATGTATGTGTCCTGGGACGAATACCACGCCCTGATCGAAAAACTTGCGCTCAAGGTCTACAAGTCGGGATGGGAATTCGATCAGATTTTGTGCCTCGCCAGGGGCGGCGCTAGGCCTGGCGACATCCTGTCGCGAGTGTTTGACAAACCTCTAGCCATCATGTCCACCAGTTCCTACCGAGAAGCCGCAGGCACCAAGCAGGGGCGTTTGGATATTGCCAACTACATCACGCTGCCGCGTGGCGAGCTCGAAGGACGTGTCTTGCTGGTGGATGATTTGGCCGATTCGGGTGAAACTCTGAAGGCCGTGGCGGATCGCCTCCTGCACAGTCCACTGAAGATCAGCGAGATGCGCACTGCCGTGATCTGGGTCAAGGGCATTTCAACGGTCCTGCCGGACTACTACGTCGACATGTTGCCTTCCAGCCCCTGGATTCACCAGCCATTCGAGGAATACGACAGCTTGCGGCCATCCAAATTGGCTGAGCGTTGGAAGATCTGAAACAACATGTGGTGCCGGGAGGGGGACTCGAACCCCCACGCTTTTAAGGGCGGCGGATTTTGAGTCCGCTGCGTCTACCGATTCCGCCATCCCGGCAAAACACAAGATTATTTCACAGTTAGCGGCCCTAGCCGGTTGTCGTCTTGTGTAAGCACAAGAGGGGACGGCATGCCATGCGTGGCGGCTGATTGCGTCAACTGGCTGTAGCGCAGGCGCAGACCGCCTTCGGGGCGGTTATCGAGGGTGATCTGGCCGCCGAGGTTTTGCGCGATGTTGCGCATGATGGCCAGCCCGAGCCCACTGCCGGTGGGCTCGGCGGCGCGGTCTAATCGCTCGAAGGGCTGGAAGGCGCGCTCCATGTCTTGCGCTGCGATGCCCGGGCCGGTGTCGGCAATGTCGATGTGGACCCAGGACTTGCCATCATCTGCGCTTTCGGTGCTGAGAGCGAGGTCGACACGCCCGCCCTCGGGGGTGTAGCGCAGCGCGTTGTCGAGACCGTTGCGCAACAAGGTATAGAGTTGGGTGGAGTCGGCCAGAATGGGGGCGCCGTCCTGGCGTTCCAGACCAAGATCGATCCGGCGTTGCTCGGCAAGCGGCATCAGGTCTTCGAGGACGTGGCGTACCACCTGGACAGGATCGATGCGTTGCAGCGTGCTGGCTGGGCTGTTCTGCACCCGGGCCAGACTGAGCAACTGCTCGACCACTGCGCGGGTGCGCGTCAGGCCTTGCTGCAGACTGTGCAGACGGCTGCGGGTCGCGTTGGGCAGCAGGGCATGGTCGAGGTTTTCGGCTTGCAGCGTCAGGGCGGCAATGGGGGTGCGCAGTTCGTGCGCGGCATCGGCGACGAAGCGGCGTTCGCGTTCGAGCATGCTCGCCACCCGCGCCAGCAGGCTGTTGATGGAGGCGAGGAATGGGCGCAGTTCGAGCGGAACTTCGTCCAGCGGCAAAGGGTCGAGGCGGTGGTCGTCACGCGCATCCACCAGGCTGGCGAGGCGGCGCACGGGCCGCAGTGCGCGGCGCACCACCCAGCTCACCAACAGCACCAGCAAGGGCACCAGGGTCAGCATGGGCACGAGGGTGCGCAGACCGCTGTCGACGGCAGCCTCGTTGCGCACGCTGCTGCGCTGGGCCACGGCGATATCGCCGCTCGAATCTTGCCGCACGAACACGCGCCAGGAATGCGCGCCGGCCTCGATGGTGTGCATGCCCGGCGTGAGCTTGCTGGGCAGCGCCAGTCGGTTCGCCAGCAGTTGGGGGCCGGGTCCGGATGCGTGCAGGCGCTCGATGATGAAACGGGCGTCGCGGTCAGCGTCAGCGCCATGGGACTCGATCACGCTGGTCGGTTTCAATCCATAGCGGTGCACCAGGCTGGCGATCTGGCGCAACTGCGCGTCCTGCAATTCGTTCGCCTCCTGGTAGCCGAAAAAGTAGGACACCGCACCGGTGCTCAGCCCGGCGACGGCGACGATGATGGTCATCCACAGCCACAGGCGGCGACGCAAGGACTGCGCCGCCCAGTGGCGCAGCGGGGGAATAGGGTTCAGGCGCATTGGGGCGTGGCGTGATGGTGGAACTGGACGGTGGCAGCTCAGTCCGGTTGCCGTGGCGCCTGACGGCCGGATTGCGCCGAGCCTTCGCGTTCGACCATCCAGCCCACGCCGCGCACGTTCTTGATGCTGGACTGCCCCAGCTTTTTGCGGATGCCGTGGATGAGAAACTCCACCGCGTTGCTCTCCACTTCTTCGTTCCAGCCGTAGATGCGCTCCTCGAGTTCGCTGCGCGAGAGGATGGCGCCCGGCCGCAGCAACAGCGCGTGCAGCAGCGCGTACTCGCGCGCCGAAAGCCGCGCGCTCGTGGTGCCGGTGCCGCCGCCGACGCTGGCCTCGCGCGTAGTCGGGTCCAGGCTCAGGTTGCCGTTGCTGAGCACGGGCTGGCCTTGGCCGCCTTTGCGCCGGGCCACGGCGCGCAGCCGCGCCAGCAACTCGCCGGACTCGAAGGGCTTGATGAGGTAATCGTCGGCGCCGAGGTCGAGGCCGCGAATGCGGTCGTCCACGCCATCGCGGGCGGTGACGATGATGACCGGCAGGTTGTTGCCGCCCTGGCGCAAGGCCTGCAGCACGTCCAGGCCGTCGCGCTTGGGCAGTCCCAGGTCCAGCAACATGGCCTCGTAGGGCGTGGATTTGACTGCGCTGAGTGCCGATTCGCCATCCAGCACCCAGTCCACGGCGTGGGCGGCGTCGCGCAGCGCCTGCTGCGTGGCGGCGCCCAGCATGCGATCGTCTTCAACCAGCAGGATGCGCATCCGGTGTCACCTCGTCGATTGTTGTGGGGTCATTGTCTTCGCTGGCGAGGCTGCCGCCCAGCAGCTTGAACAGCGCTGGCATGAGCAGCAGCACCAGCGGCAACTGCACCGCCAGGCCGGCGATGATGGCCACCGCCAGCGGCTGCTGCATGGCCGAACCCTGGCCGATGGCCAGCGCCAGTGGCGCCAGCGTCAGCATCGCGGCCAGCGTGGTCATGGCGATCGGGCGCATGCGATTGATGCCGGCCTGCACCAGCGCGGCGTCGAGCGAGATGTCGGGATGCGCCTGCTGCAGCTCCTGCACCTCGCTGAAGTAGAAGATGGCGACCTCGGTGACGATGCCGACGATCATGGTCATGCCCATCATGGCCGAGATGTTGAGCTCGATGCCCGACACCCACAGCCCGACGAACACCGCCGGCAATGCCGCCAGTGGCATGGCGAGAATGGCGAGTGCCACCTTGAAGCGCTCGTACAGGAACAGCAGGAGGAAGAACACCAGCAGCACCGCGGCCACCAGTACCTGCAGCAATCCCTTGAAGGCGATTTGCTGCTGCTTGTACAGGCCGCCGAGCTTGGTGTAAACCCCTTCGGGGTAATAGTTCGGGGCATCGATCACGCGTTTGACCGCCACGATCGTCGAGCCGAGGTCGCGCCCGCTGATGCGCGCCGTCACCGCCGCCATACGCTTGAGGTTTTCGCGCGTGATCTCGGGCTGGCCGGTCAGAATGTTGATGTTGGCGACTTCGCGCAAGGCGAACACATGGCCATCGGGCGCGCGCAGGGGAAGCGCGGCGATGTCCTCGGGCGTTTGGCGCAGGTCAGGCGCGTCCCACACTCGCACGCCGACCATCTTCGGCCCCTGCTCGATCTGCGTCGCCACGCTGCCGCCGATGAGTGCCGCCAATTGGGACTGCACCTGTTGCGCGTCCACCCCCTGCAGCGCCATGCGCGTGGGGTCGAGGCGGATGTTGAGGGCGTCCCCGGCAGGCTTGATGCCGCTTTTCACATCGACGATGCCCGCAATCTTGGCGATGGCCGCCGACGTCTTGTCGGCCAACTGCGCGAGTTGTTGCGGGTTGTCGTCGAAGATCTTGATCTCGACCGGCTGGGGCACGGCCGTCAGATCGCCGATCAGGTCCTCCATCAGCTGGGCCATCTCGATCTTCAGCCCCGGCACCTGCGTTTCGATACGCTGCCGCACCGATTCCATGACCTGATCGATGGGCCTGCGCGGCGGGGGTTTGAGGCGCACGAAAAAGTCGCCCTCATTCGCTTCGGTGATGCCCCCACCCAACTGTGCTCCAGTGCGCCGCGACCAGGTTTGCACTTCCGGCGTCTGACGCAAGATGGTTTCGACTTGCGTCAGCAGGCGGTTGGTTTCCGTCAACGATGTTCCTGGCGGGCTGCGGTAGTCGAGAATAAAACCGCCCTCGTCCATATGCGGCATGAAGCCGCTGCCGACGTGGTGATAGGCGATCCAACCCACCAGCAGCAGCGGCACCAGCCCCAGCAGCAACAAGACGGGCCGGCGTAGCAGCGCCGGCAGCAGGCGGCCGTAGCCGCGCTGGAAGGCCGACAGCAGACGGCCATGCTCGCGCTGCTGCTCCTTTTCCACGTCGCGCCGGGTGATGAAGCGGTCGGCCAGCAGCGGCAGCGCCAGCCACGAGACGAAAAAGGAAATGACCAGGGCAGCGGCCATGGTCAGTGCCAGCGCCTTGAAGAAGGCGCCGGTCACGCCCGACAGAAAGGCCAGCGGCACGAAGATGATGACGGTGGAGGCGCTCGACCCGGCCAGCGGACGGAAAAACTCCATTGCCGCGTGCATCACGCCGCTGTGGCGCGCCGTGTCGTTGACCGTATGGCCCCCGTTGGCCACATTGGCCTTGTCGCCTTGCCGACGAGATTCGCCGAGTCGTCGCACGATGTGCTCGCTCATGACGATGGCGTCGTCGATCACCAGTCCCACCGCAGCCGCCATGCCCCCCAAGGTCATGATATTGAAGCTCATGCCCAGCGCGTACAGCAGTACCACGGTGGCGGCCAGCACCGCCGGAACCGTGATCATCGCAATCAGCGTGATCTTGAAGCTGCGCAGGAACAGCAGCAGCACCAGCCCCGCCAGCACCACGCCGATGAGGATGGCGTCGCGCACGCTGGCGGCGGAGGCCACCACCAGCCTGCTCTGGTCGTACCAGTTCGCCAGCTTCACGCCCGGGGGCAGTCTGTAGCTGGCCAGAGCCTGGCGAACCATGCGCGCGATCTGCACGCTGTTGCCGCCGGGCTGCTGGTAGATGTTGAGCAGCACGGCATTGTGGCCATCCGCCGTGACGCGGATCCACTGCGGAACCGTGCTGCGCGTGACCACGGCCACGTCGCGCACGCGCACCACCCCGGTGGGCGTGGCCCTGAGCACCAGGTTGCCGATTTGCGCGGCATCGTGCAGGCGCGAGTCGGCCAGCGCCAGCAAGAGCTTGTAGCGATCCTCCAGCTTGCCGACGGCCTGCACGCCGTTGCCGGTGGCGAGGGTGCGCTCCACATCGCCCAGACTCAAGCCATCGCCCTGCAGCTTGGCCGGATTGACGATGACGTGGTATTCCTCCTGCTCGCCACCCTGAACCTGAACCCGCCCGACGCCGTTGATGCTGGATAGCAGCGGGCGCAACTGGAATTGCGCCAGGTCGTAAATGCGGGTCAGGGGCACCGTATCCGACGTCAGGCTGTAGGCGATGATGGGATCGACCGTCGGGTCCATGCGTTTGCTGGACAGGATGGTTCCCGGCGGCAGTTGGGGGAGTTTCTGCGTCACCGCCTCATTCACCTGGACGGCAGCCACATTCATGTCCGTGCCCCAGTGAAAACTCACGGAAATATCGGCGGTGCCACGGCTGGTGGTCGAGCGCACGTCGACCACTCCGGGGACCCGTCTCACCGCCTGTTCCAGGGGATAAGTCACTTGCAGCATCATCTGGCGCGAAGGCCGATCGCCGGCGTCCGCGCTCACCACCACGCGCGGGAAATCGACGTTGGGGAACAGACCCACCGGCAGCTTGAACGCCGCCATCACCCCGCCGGCAGCCAGCAGCGCAAGCAAAAACAGCACCGAGCGGCGATGCCGCTGCAACCACGCCGAGACATTCATTTCGCCACCCGCAAGGCCATGCCCGGGCGCAGTTCGTAGTTGCCCAGAACCACCAGCGGCAGGCCGGGGTTCAACGGCCCGCTGATACCCGTGCGCTCGGCCTGATCGAGCTCGATCTTCACGTTCACGCGCTGGGCCTTGCCGTGGTCGTCCTGGAATACATAAGCCTGGCCCGAGGCGTCACGCAGAACAGCCTCACGCGGCACGACCCAGCCCTGCCAGTGGCGTAGGTCCATCTGGGCCTGGACCGCAAGGCCAGGCAGCAAGGCCGTGGCCTGAGGCGACAGCGCGAGGGTGACGTTCACGAGGTGGCTCTGCGGGTCCACCACGCCGGCGATGGCCAACACCGTGGCGGCGTCCGTCTTGTCGGGGTCGAACACGGGTTGCAGGCGTGCCGGCTGGCCCGCGACCAGCGCGGCCGCGACTTCCGGCGTCACGCCGACGACGGCTTGCAAACCGGCCGATGGCGCCAGTGTCAGGGCTGCGCTGCCGGCGGCCAGCAAGGCACCGGGCGTAGTCTGCACCGCAGTCACCACGCCGGCGAATGGCGCCGTCGTCCGGTGCGCGCCGCTGCCCATGCCTTGCTGCTGTGTGGCGGCCAGTTGCGCCTGGGCATCGGCCAGGGTCTTGCGCGCGGCGTTCACCTGCGTCTCGGTGGCGAGTTGTTGCGTGGCCAGTTGCTGCACGCGCTGCAAGTCGGCCTGGGCGTAGCGCACGGCATTCCGGGCCTGGGCGTAGGCCAGATCGGCGCCCGGGGCGGTCTGTACCGTCAACAAGGGCTGGCCCTGTTTCACGCGCTGGCCCATGCGCACCAGAACCTGCCGCACCTGCACCTGACGCGGAAATGCAATCGCCAGGCTCTGGCTGCTGGCCGTCGTCACGCTGCCGAGCGCATGCACCGTCTGCGCGAGATGCCCCTGGCGCAGTGGTGCCACTTGCGCCAGCACCGATACCGTTGGGGCGGTCTCGGCATCGGCGCGGCCTGGCACGGCGGCTGCGAGCGTCAGACCGAGAAAAAGCAGCGGCAACAGACGACGCAGTGGGTGGTCAGGACATGATGCGCAGGAGAGGGAAGTCATCGGGATGGGCTCCGCAGTTCGGACGTTGTCTGGGGCAGGTCGGGAGGCTGTGCGGCCGTGGTCGTGACGGCAGGGCGGTACACCCCCGTACCCGTCAGCAGGTCCAGGGCCACGGCCTGCTCGGCGGCTTGTTGGGCGTTGGCCTGCAGGGCCAGGCGCTGCTGCAGCAAGGCCATGCGCTGGGCCTGCGCCTGGGGCAGGGTGATGGCCCCAGCATCCAGCGCCGAGGTGGCGGCGCGTTCGGCGCTTTCGAGCTGTGGCAAGCCGGTTTCCAGGTTCTGGCGCTGGCGTTGCAACAGGTCGAGGTTGGCGAGAGCCTGGGCCGCATCGGCGTGGGTCTGGTCCAGCCGCAACTGGTAGGCGTCGAACAGCGCTTGCCGCGTGGCGCGCTGCACCGCGATGGCGCCGCGGCTGCCGTTGAAGATGGGCAGGCTGAAACTCACGCCGAAGCCTAGGGTGTTGACGTTGGCCGTGTCGCGCGCCCGGTTCAGGCCAACGCTGAACGAGGGGAACTGCGCCAGCACCGCCTCGCGCAGTTTTTGCTCCTGGCTAGCGTAGCCGGCGCGCAAGGCCATGAGGTCGGGGCGGATGGCGGCGATATGTGCCAGGGCCTCGTGTGTGGCGGCGGCGTCGTGCGCCGGCAGGGCCGGCAGCGGCGCCAGTTGCAACGGCACCGCGGGGGCCAGGCCGAGCAGGGCGTGGAGCCTGGATTCGAGCTGGAGGCGCTGCTGCGCGTCGCGCGCCAGGCGCTGCTCCACCGCTTGAAGCTCGACCAAGGCCGCGTCGGCGTTGGTGCGCGGCAGGTTGCCGGCCGCAACCGCCTGGCGCGTGCGTTGCAACCCTCGTTGCACCAAGTCGCGTTCATTCTGGAGCAAGGTGTCACGCTGCTGCAGGCCGCTCAGTTGCACGAACAGCAGTTGCGCCTGCCCCACGGTCTGCCATTCCTGCCACAGCAGTTGCAGGTCGATGTCGCGCACATGGGCCGTGGCCGCGGCGAGCGCGGCCGGGCGGGTGATGAGGCTGCCGAGGTCGAAATTCAGGGAGTAGTTGTAGGCACTGCTGGTGGCTCCCGCGCTGTTGCCGGGGAAGTCCTGCGTGGTGGAAAACTGCGGGTCGGGCAGCAGTCCGGCGGCAAAGGCCTGCGCCTGGGCGATGCCGGTCTGGTCGCGCGCCAGTTGCAGCTGCGGGTTGTTCAGCACCGCCAGCGTGGCCACGGCATCCAGCGTCAGCGGGGCATGCAGGTCGATGGGTTGCGCCGCAAGCCGCGGCAGGGCCATGCGGCTGCGATTCACCTGGAGTCCGGCAAGACTGCGCTGGAGTTGTGCCTGCTCGGGCAATGGCTTGGGGGCATAACTGGCGCAGGCGCCCAGCGCCAGGGTCAAGGCCACCAGGCTGGCAGCACGCACCAGGTGGCGGGCGCAGCGCCGTTGCTGTCGTTCGGCGACGACGAAAGGGCGCAGCGCCGTGGCTGGCATGGCCGCCGCACCGGGCCGTGCGGGCTGGGGTGGACATGCTTCCGGGCTTTTGCCTTGCAACCGCGGCGTCCCCACGGGGCTGAGCACGTTTCCGATCGCTGCGCGCTTGTTCATGGTTCGCGTGGAGGTCATGCCCGGATCCAGCGCCTGGAAATCAGCCGCTTGCCAAGCTTGTGGTAGGCCAGGTTCATCGCGGCAGTGAGCTTGCCCACCGCTGCATGCCAGGGCTGGATCAGCAACGCGCTGGCCAAACCCACCGCGGCGGCGCCGATCATGTCCAGCGGCCAGTGCACGCCGAGGTAGATGCGTGCCCAGGCTACCGGCAGGCCGAGCAGGGCCAAACCGAACCCGGCACGACGCCAGTCGCGATGCAGCATGAGTGCGAAGGCCACACCCCAGATGACGGTGAGGTGGTCGCTGGGGAAACTGCTGTCGGCCGCATGTGCGAGGAACCGGTGACCAACGCCGAGCACGAAAGGCCGTGGCTCGGTCCAGGCCAGGCCAATGAGCTGGTTGAGTCCCAAACCCAGAAGCGCGGCCAGTGCCGCATGCACCAATGCCGCTCGCGGCGCCTGCCGGCGCCACAACCAGCCGGCCACCAGCAGCAGGGGTGCGGCGAAGATCAGATCTTGCGCCGCGAAACGCGCCAAAGCCAACAGCCACGTCGCGGGATGCGCCGTGGCGTTGAGCCAGAGAAAGACGGTGGTGTTGAAGGCAAGCATCTGAACCCTGCGCCGGCACGCAACAAGCCGCCAGCGCCTCCCACAAGGCCCGCCCGATCGGCGTGAGACGCAGCCTAGGCAGGGAGACTTAGAGGTTTCTTAGCGGGGGCCTGGTTCCAGCGGCGGTTCCGGGCTCAACCCGTATTGCGCAGCCCCGCGGCGATGCCGTTGATGCTCAGGTGGATGCCGCGTTTGGTGCGCTCGTCGGTCTGGCCTTCGCGGAAGCGGCGTAACAGCTCGATCTGCAGATGATTGAGCGGATCGATGTAGGGGAAGCGGGCACGGATGGAACGGGCCAGGGTGGGGTTGCTTTGCAGGAACTCCTGCTCGCCGGTGATCTGGCGCATGGCCTGCACCGTGCGCTGCCATTCCTGCTCGATGGCGGCGAACACCTGCTTGCGCGTGCGCGTGTCGGTGACGAGCTGGGCATAGTGCGAAGCCACAGCCAGGTCGGATTTCGCCAGCACCATGTCCATGTTCGACAGCAGGGCGCGGAAGAAGGGCCATTGCTTGTGCATGCGCGCCAGCAGCTCGGCGCCGTTGTCCGGGTGGTCGGCGATGAATTGCTCCACCGCCGAGCCAAAGCCGAACCAACCGGGCAGGGCCACGCGGCACTGGCCCCAGGAAAAGCTCCAGGGGATGGCGCGCAGGTCGGCAATACTCTGGCTGGCCTTGCGCGAAGCCGGCCGGCTGCCGATGTTGAGCCCGGCAATTTCGCTGATGGGGGTGGCGGTGTAGAAATAGTCGATGAAGCGCGGATTGCCATAGACCAGATCGCGATAGGCGCTGATGGCCACCTGCGATAGATGTGCCGCCGCCTGCAGGAAGGGCAGCGGCGCACCCGTGCGCACGCCTTGGCGAAGCGGGGTCTCGCCACCCTTGGTACGGGACGACAGCAGGGTTGCTTCCATCGTCGCGGCCACCAGCGTCTCCAGGTTATGGCGGCCGATTTCGGGGTTGGCGTACTTGCTGGAGATGACTTCGCCCTGCTCGGTCAGGCGAATGCTCCCGCCCACGGTGCCGGCTGGCTGGGCGAGGATGGCCTCGTAGCTGGGGCCGCCGCCACGGCCCACGCTGCCGCCGCGGCCGTGGAACAGACGCAGGCGAATGCCGCGGTCGGCGCCCAGTTGGGCGAACAGCTCGGCCAGGGCCACCGAGGCTTTGTGCAATTCCCAGTTGGAGGTGAAGAAGCCGCCGTCCTTGTTGCTGTCGGAATAGCCCAGCATGATTTCCTGCAGCGCGCTCGACTCCTGCACCAGATCGGTCATGCCGGGAAGAGCGAAGAAGCCGCGCATGATCTCGGGCGCGTTGCGCAAGTCGTCGATGGTCTCGAACAGCGGCACCACCAGCAGTTCGGCGCTGGCGCCGGGCAGGCCCAGGGTGCCGTGGAACAGGCCGCATTCCTTTTGCAGCACCAGCACTTCGAGCAGATCACTGACGCTTTCGGTGTGCGAGATGATGGTCTGGCGGATGGTGTCTTCCCCCAGAAGCCGGCGCGCGGCGCGGGCCTGCTCGAACACGGCAAGTTCCGCGCGCGTCCAGTCGCAGTAAGTGGCGTCGGGCACGCGCAGCGGACGCGGGTCCTGCAGGGTGCGCAGCAAAAGGTCGATGCGCCCGGCCTCGTCCAGGGCGGAGTAATCGGTGCAAATGCGGGCGGTGGCCAGCAGCTCGCGCACCACCTCCTCGTGTTTGTCGGAGCTTTGGCGCAGATCGATGGTGGCGAGGTGAAAGCCGAACACCTCCACGGCGCGGATCAGCGGGTCGAGACGGGGTCGCGCCAGCGCCGCAGCGTGGTGGCCAGCGAGTGAATCGCGTGCGATGCGCAGATCGGCGGCGAAGGCTTCGGCGCTGGGGTAGGGGTCGGCCTGGCCGACTTCATGGCGCAGCACATCGGCGTCACCGAGTTTGCGCAAGGTGGCGGCAAGGCGCGCGTACACGCCGATGAGGGCGCGGCGGTAGGGCTCGTCCTTGCGGTGCTCGGAGTTGTCGGGCGACGCCTCGGCCAGCGCCAGCAGCTCCGGGCTGCTCGACGCCAGCATCAGCGAGACCGACAGCTCGGCGCCGAGCGCATGCACCTGGTTGATGTAATGCTCCAGCGCGGTGCGCGCCTGCTTGCGCAGGGCATAGGCCAGGGTTTCGGCGGTGACGAAGGGGTTGCCGTCGCGATCACCGCCGATCCAGTGACCCATGCGGAAAAACGGCCGCAGGCGCCAGGGCTGGCCATCGTCGCGCGGGAAGAGTTCGTCGAGGTCGCTTTCCAGTTCGATGTACAGCCGTGGCACTTCGCTGAAAAAGGTGCTGTCGTAATACGACAGCGCATTTTTGATCTCGTCCGAGACGCGCAGCTTGGTGAAGCGCAGCAGGCGCGTCTGCCACAACTGCGTGACGCGCGCGCGCAACTCGGCATCGATGTCGCGCTGTCGTTTCGGAGACAGCGGCTGGTCGCGCTCGGCCAGCAGCCGCGCGATGACACGCTCGGCGTCGAGCAGGCTCTTGCGCTGCACCTCGGTGGGGTGGGCGGTGAGCACGGGGGAAATCAGGGAGTGGGCGAAGAATTCCTCGATCTGCGCGGACTCGATGCCGGTCTTGCGCAGCTTGTCGAGCGCGGCGCGCACGCTGCCCGGTTGCGGCTTGTCGCCCACCAACTCATGCGCATGGCGGCGGCGCAGGGCGTGCCGATCCTCGGCAATGTTGGCGAGGATGGAGAAAAAGCTGAAGGCGCGAATCACGCTGACCGCCTGATCGCGCGACAGACCTTGCAGCAGCCGGTCGAGCGCGCGGCGTTGCTGCGCCTCGCCGTCGCGGTGGAAGGCGACCGACTGCTGCCGCACTTTTTCCACGATGTCGTACATGGCCTGCCCCTCCTGCTCGCGGATCACATCGCCGAGCAGGCGACCGAGATGGCGAATGTCGTCGAACAGGGCATGGTCGGAGGGCTTGGTGGTTGAACGTTCAGGCATGGCGTTGGGTTGGTGAGCGCGTCAGCAGAGAAGGGCGGTGAGGAGTTGGCAAACGGATTGCCAATGGGGCGGATTGGCGAGCCGCAAGCAAGAATCGGGCAAGCATCAGGCCATGGATCGAAAACAACAGAGAAAACAGAGCAAGATTCATGCTATCAGTCGCTGCGCCGCGTGGCCGCTGGCGGCGGCATCGCGCCTCGGACCTTGAGCAAGCTTTGCGCTGGGTGTGGATTGGGCGCCTGTGGGCTGTGGTGCCGCTGCTACGATTTCCGCATGCATTGCGCCACCTCGCCAGCCCGGCTTCCATCCATGCCCGCACGCCTCGTCATCGCCACGCGCGAAAGCCGTCTCGCACTCTGGCAGGCCGAGCATGTCCAGGCCCTGCTGCGCGGGTTGCACCCGGGTTGTGCGGTCGCCCTCAACGGCATGACCACGCGTGGGGACCAGATCCTGGACAAGACCTTGTCCAAGGTCGGCGGCAAGGGCCTGTTCGTCAAAGAGCTGGAAACGGCGATGGAAGCCGGCGAGGCCGATCTGGCGGTGCATTCCCTCAAGGATGTGCCCATGGTGTTGCCGGCAGGTTTTGCCCTGCCGGTCATCATGCAGCGCGAAGATCCTCGCGACGCCTGGGTTTCGGGCAAGGCGGCGCATTTCACGGCGCTGCCTCGAGGGGCGGTGGTCGGCACGTCCAGCCTGCGCCGGGAAATGCAGATCCGCGCACTGCGCCCCGACGTGCAAGTGGTGCCGTTGCGCGGCAACCTCGACACCCGTCTGCGCAAGCTCGACGAAGGCCAGTATGACGGCATCGTCCTGGCGGCTGCCGGGTTGAAGCGTCTCGGCCTGGAGAGCCGCATCCGCGCGTTGATCGACACGGCCGACATGCTGCCGGCAGTGGGCCAGGCGGCGCTGGGCATCGAAACGCGTGCCGACCGTGCCGACGTGGCCGCGGCGTTGAAGCCCCTGGACCATATGCCTACGCATCTGTGCGCGGCTGCCGAGCGCGCCGTGGCGCGCGCACTGGGCGGCAGTTGCAGTACGCCGCTTGGGGCGCATGCCGCCTGGTCGGGGGCGACCCTGCAACTGCGCGCCTTGCTCGGTCTGCCGGATGGCAGCCGCATGCTGCGCGCCGACCTCGCCGCCCCGGTGAGCAGCTTGCAGGCCGCCGAGGCGTTGGGTCGCGAAGCGGCGCTCGTCTTGCTGGCGCAGGGGGCGCAGGCCATGCTCGAGCAATTGCAGGCGGTCTGAGCGGTCGCGGGCAGGCCACCCGAGGCAAGACCCATGTCGGCCGATCCACTGTCAGCCCCCAGCCTCATCCTGACGCATCCGCAGGACGACGCGGGTGACGATGCGCGCAGTCTGGCATTGCACCGAGCCGGCGTCGCGCTGCTCCACTTTCCGCTCATCCGCATCCTGCCGCCGCGCGATGCGGCGCCCGCGGCGCAAGCGCTCGCCGCGCTGGCCGATTTCGACCTGGCCGTGCCGGTCAGCCCGGCGGCGGTTCGCGCAACGCTTAGCATGTTGCGTACTCCCTGGCCGAAAACCTGCGCCGTGGGCCTGGTCGGGCCCGGCAGCCGTGCCGCATTCGAGCAGGCGCTGCGCCTGCGCGGCGAGTCGCCCGAGGCGTTGCGCATCATGGCTGCGCCTGCGGCCGCGGCCGACTCGGAAGGGCTCTGGCTGGCGCTCCAGGGACTTGGCGCCAGCTTGCCGCGGGGCTGGACCGATGCACGCGTGCTGCTGTTGCGAGGCGGCCCGGGTCGCAACTGGCTTGCCGACACCCTCACGGCTGCCGGCGCCCGCGTGTGCCGCGTCAGCGTCTACCGCCGCGAGGCACCCGCGCCCGACGCGGCTACGCTCGACCGGCTGCGCAACGTGCTGGCGCATTCCGGGAATTCCGCCCCCCGGGCGACCTGGCTGCTGACCGCGTCCGAGGGAGTGCGCAATCTGCAAAACCTGCTCGCGTCGGCCGGGCTGCAGGCCAGCGTGCTGGCGCAACATCGCGCTCTGGCGACGCATGCGCGCATTGCGGTGTCGGCGCGGGACATCGGCTTTGGCCGGGTCGACCTGTGCACACCCGATACTGCATCCATCCTGCAGGCCTTGCATGGGTCTTGAGGCCCTCTGGGCCTATCCTGGCCATGGGGCTTCTGGCCGCGGAATGTCTCGAGCCATGGCGTGGCGGCGTGCGGCGTCCATGGCGCCTCGCGCCACCATGCGCGGCCCGCGGCACGCCCCCGAAGCGTTGTCCCAGGACGGGGGACGCGTGGACCCGGAACCGGGGTGAACAGGCCCTAGAATCAGCCGCATGTCCGAGCCGATTCAACCCCAAGCAGCAGGCGTTGCGACGCCGTCCGAGCCCATGGGCTCCCATCCCGGCGAGCCGGCAATGCCAGCGGACATGCCATCCCCCGAGACGCCGATGACGCCAGGCTTGCCGCCTGCCGGCTGGCCCGAGCAGCGCCCCGCCGCCGCGCACGACTGGCGCGTGATGTGGCTGGCCATGGCCGCCTTGCTGGTGTTGGTTGCGTTGGTGGCTTGGTGGCTCGATGGCCGGCTTTATGCCACGCAGGCCGAAATTGCCCGCCGTCTGCAGAACGCCGACACCGCCTCCATCGAGGCGCGCACGATCGCCAAGCAGTCGGCCGAGGCCTCGCGCGAACTGACGGCCAGAGTGGCCGTGCTGGAGTCGCGCGAACAAGATCTGGTGGCTCAGCGTCAAGCGCTGCAGCAGATCTACCAGGACTTCGCCAAGAGCCGCGATGATGCCTTTCTCGGCCAGACCGCCGAACTCATCGCGCTGGCGCAGCAGCAGGCCGAACTCACCGGCAGCCTGAGCCCGCTGGTGAGCACGCTGGAGTCTTCCGTGGCGCGACTCAAGCGCGCTAGCAACCCGCGCGCCGTCATGGTGTTGCGCGCCGTGCAACAGGATCTGAGCCGGCTCAAGAGCAGTGTCGCGCCCGATGTCCCCGCCGCCGCGCAGCGCCTGGACGCGTTGGCCGCCCTGGTGGATCAGCTGCAGCCCCTGTCTTCGGCTGCGCCGCTGCAAGGCATGGCCGCCGGGCAGGCGGCGATGAACGTCCAGCACGGCGCATGGGGGCCGAACTGGGCACCGTGGCTGGGTCGCTGGACGCATGTCGCATGGGAGCAGGTGCGCCAACTCGTCAGCATCACCAAGGTCGATCATCCCCATGCGCTGCTGATGGCGCCGACACAGACCGATTTCCTGCGTGAGAACCTCAAGTTGCGGGTGCTCAACGCCCGGCTTGACCTGCTGTCGCGCAACGCCTCGGGCTACAAGGCCGACATGCGCAACATCGAGCAGGCGTTGCGCGACAGCTTCAACCTGCGCCAGCCGCGCACCCAAACCGCCATGGCCCTGGCGCGGCAGGCGGAGCAAATCGATCTTGCTGCCCAGCCCGCCACCAACCTGCAATCGCTCGCGGTGCTGGCCACCCTCGGCTTGGGGAGCAACTGATGCGCTGGCTTGCCTGGGTGGTTGCACTGGCGCTGGCCGCGGCGCTGCTGGCCATGGCGGCCAGCGGCAGGCCCGGCAATGTGGCGATCCTGGTGCCGCCGTACCGCATCGACCTGTCGCTCAACCTGGCCGTGCTCTTGCTGCTGCTCGGCTTCGTCCTGTTCTACATCGCCATCCGTGCCTTCAGCCTCCTGCTCGGTCTGCCCCGCGCTGCGGCCCTGTTTCGCTCGCGACGGCGCATGCAGGTGGCGGCTGCGGCGCTGCACGAGTCGATCATGCATCTGCTGGGAGGGCGCTTTCGCCGCGCCGAGCGGGCGGCCGGCAAGGCTTCGGAAGTGGAGGCTTTCAAGCCCGGCGCGCTGCTGACTGCGGCACAGGCAGCGCAAGCGATGCAGGCCTATGAACGGCGCGATGCTTATCTTCAGGCCTTGCCTGGCCCGGCGCGCGAGACCGGCACGTTGATGCAGGCCGACTGGCAGATCGAGGCGCGCGACGCCCAAGCTGCGCAGCTGGCCTTGCGCAGACTTTCCGGCGGCATGCAGCGTCGCACCCAGACCATGCGCCTTGCCCTGTCGGCCGCGCGCGCGCTGCACGATCACGCCGAAGTCTTGCGCCTGGCCACCACACTGCGCAAGCATCATGGGCTGCACCCCACAGCGGCCCAGGCCATGATGCACGGTGCGGCGCTCGGCCTCATCCGCCAGGCCAACCACGACGCCGAGTCTCTGGACGTCCTGTGGAGGTCCTTCGACCCGGCCTTGCGACACGATCCTCAAATTGCCGTGGCAGGCGCTCGCGGTCTGTCCGCGGCCGGCCAGGCACAGCAGGCTCGCGCCCTGCTGGTCGAGGCTCTGCGCGCTCCCGGCGCCGAACCCGCGGCGTTGATGCCCGCGCTGCGCGGCATGCTCGCCGGCATCGACGCCCATTTCGTGGCCCAGGCCGAAGCCTGGATCGATCGCTGGCCGCAGGAAGCCCAGGCCTTGTTTCTTGCAGCGCGTGCCTGCGCCGAACTGGAGCTCTGGGGCAAGGCGCAACAGTATCTGCACAAGGCGTTGGAACTGTGTCAGCCCGATGAACGCCGCCTGCGCGGGGCCATCCACGCGGCCTTGGCGCGCTTGCAGGAGCGCATCGAGCGAGAAGACCAGGCCGGACGGCATTGGCGATTGGCGGCGATGGACCTCACCAGCGACGACTCCGCTGCGAACAGTGGCGTCTGAGGTGCTGCGGGCCCCGCTGCGGCGCTGGTTCGCCGCCCTGCTTCAGGAGCGTCTGCTGCTCATTTTCGGCCTGCTCGCACTGGTGCTCGGAGTGGTCGATCCGCGCCCCTGGAGCCACTACCGTGGCTGGCTCGATCTTTCCACCCTGTTGGGGCTGGTGGCCTTGCTCGTGAGCATCGAGGCCATACGCAGCAGCGGCTATGTTCAGCAGGCAGCGCGGGCTCTGACCCGGCGCATGCACAGCCTGCGCGAACTGGCACTGCTGCTCGTGAGCGCCGCCGCCTTGCTGTCGATGCTGCTGACCAATGACGTCAGCCTGTTCCTGCTCGTGCCCCTCACCGTGGCGCTCGGCGCCGAAGCCGAGATCCCGGTGCTCAGGCTGGTGATCTTCGAGGCGCTGGCGGTCAATGCCGGCTCCACCCTGAGCCCCATCGGCAATCCGCAGAACCTGCTGCTGTGGCAGCGTTCGAGCTTGTCGATGCTCGAGTTCCTCGCTGCCATGGCTCCCGCCTTCCTGGTGATGGCGGCCTTGCTGCTGGCCCTGACCTGGTTTGCATTTCCCGTCCGAGCCTTGCGACTGGGTGCAAGTGATGCGGCGTCCGCGCCGGGGTCGGCGCGCGATCCCGAGCCCACACGCCCCTTGCTCGGCGCGGTCGCGGGCCTGCTGCTCGCAGCCACCGTGGTTTTGCTCCAGGAAGGGCGCGCTTCGCTGGCTTGCGGCGCGGTGCTGGCGGTTTTCGCATTAGTTGACCGCAACGTGCTGAAGCGCGTCGACTGGCTGTTGCTGGCAACGTTTGCGGCCATGTTCCTGGGGCTGGGGCATTTGGCGCAGTGGCCTCCGGTGCAGGCGCTGGTGCAGGCCCTGGACTGGAAGCAGGCCTGGGTGATGTTTCTGGGCGGCACGCTGCTGTCGCAGGTCATCAGCAACGTGCCCACCGCCGTGCTGCTATCGCACTACACCACAGACTACACCGCGCTGGCCGTGGCCGTGAACGTTGGCGGCTTTGGCCTGGGCATCGGTTCTCTGGCCAACCTGATTGCGCTGCGCCTGGAAGGCAGCCAGGGCGCGCTTGCAGCCTTCCACCGCACCAGCGTTCCATTCCTGTTGGTTTGTGCGCCACTGGTCTGGCTGGCGCAGCACGCCCTGGCCTGACGGCGGGCCCGTATCGTCGGGCTGCCCACAGGCCTGGCTTTCGGGGTGGGCTCCATGCCTTGCGCAGCAGCTCGCAGCCGGCAGGCGCAGCCAGTCGAGGTCGTGGGTCGATGTCTCCAGCGCAGGCAACAGGCACATGTCAGAATGCTGCTTTGCGCTGGACTGGGTCCAGCGGCGACCGCGCTGCCACATCCCCCGGGATTGCGCCGCCACGCTGGGCGGACCACGTGCAGGCCATACGGAGATGCCATGCCCTACCTCACCCTCGAACAAACCGTCGGCAACACCCCCCTGGTGCAACTGCAGCGCATCGCCGGCGCGGACAACGCGCGGCGTGGCAACGTCATTCTCGGCAAGCTCGAGGGCAACAACCCCGCAGGCTCGGTGAAGGATCGCCCGGCGCTGTCGATGATCCGCCGGGCGCAGGAGCGCGGCCAGATCAAGCCGGGCGACGTGCTGATCGAGGCCACCTCCGGCAACACCGGCATTGCCCTGGCCATGGCTGCCGCCATCCTCGGCTACCGCATGATCCTCGTCATGCCCGAAGACCTGAGCATCGAACGCGCCCAGACCATGAAGGCCTATGGTGCCGAACTCCTCCTGACTCCCAAGGCCGGCGGCATGGAGTACGCCCGGGATCTGGCCGAGCAGATGCAGCGCGACGGCAAGGGCTTGATGCTCGACCAGTTCGCCAACGCCGACAACCCGCGCATTCATTTTGAGACCACCGGCCCTGAAATCTGGCGCGATACCGAAGGCCGCATCACCCATTTCGTCAGTGCCATGGGCACCACCGGCACCATCACCGGCGTGTCACGCTATCTCAAGACCCGGAACGAGGCCGTGCAGATCATCGGTGCCCAGCCCGACGAGGGCTCGCGCATTCCCGGCATTCGCAAATGGCCGCAGGAATACCTGCCCAAGATTTACGAGCCGCAGCGCGTGGATCGGCTGGAGTACGTCAGCCAGAGCGCGGCCGAAAGCATGGCGCGCAAACTCGCGCGGGAAGAGGGTTTGTTCTGCGGCATCAGCGCCGCCGGCGCCTGTGAAGTCGCACTGCGCATCGCCCGCGAGGTGGACAACGCCACCATCGTGTTCATCGTCTGCGATCGCGGCGACCGCTATCTGAGCACCGGGGTGTTTCCGGCATAGCGTGTGATCTCGACGTTGCACTGAAAGCTTGGGGCGTCCAAGGCGTAGGGGCCGTCGCGCCCGCCATCAACTGAGCGGTCAAGCCCAATTTGCTGCGAAAGTTGGTCTGCCCTCCAGACAGCGGTCGAACAGCGGAACTTGCCTTGCAGTGTGGCAGTTTTACTCAGCTCATTCTTCCGCAACCAGCCCGCGAAAGCCGCAATGTTTCACGGCCGGAGGCGCCAGAGATTGCGTGCGGGATCCAGCGCCAACTTTGATGTGTATCAGCCTGCGATGGAATTGGGACCCTAAACTAGCATTAAAAATACCGCTTAATGCTTTGACTTTTACCAGCACATTTGCATGGAACTGACAACACGCGAATTGTGAAAGGACGTGTCTCCGGAGCGCCCTACTGGGGTTGGCGAGTGGATCTTCTACGCCCTCATCCCAACGCAAAAATGCTGAGGCGAGCAGCGGCTCACCCGTGATCCGGAGGGTCTGATGGTCAATATCTATGCGGGCATGATTGCGATGGTTGGAATTTTTCTGATCATGGGTATCGGTTTTTTTGTCATTTCCCAAAGCACGGCAGACGAAGATGCCGCGAAGGTGACCCGCAGTGTCTACCGGGTGCGGAAATATTGGTTTTTCGCGCTCACGCTGATCCTCCTCGTCACTCTTGGTTTCACGATGCCGCGTGCCCCAAATCTCGATCAGTTCAAGGAAACACCGCAGGCGGTCGTCGCGGTCAACGGAAAAATGTGGCAATGGACTCTCACGCCGGTGTCGGGCGCGACCAGTGCCGACGGCATGCTGGTGCTCGGCTTGAACCGGACAGTCGAGTTTCGTGTCACGTCCAGCGATGTCAACCATGGCTTTGGCATCTATAACGCCGCCGGAACCCTGTTGACACAGGTGCAGGCCATGCCCGGTTACACCAACCGCTTGCTCTATAGGTTTCATACACCAGGGCTTTACAGCATTTTGTGCTTGGAATACTGCGGCGTCGGCCACCAAGTGATGGTTTCCCAATTCAAGGTCGAATGAGAGAACTTCCATGAAACGCTCCGACTTGCTGCTCTACGCCATCACAGTGCCTCTGGTGTTTACCGTTTTGCTGCTCGCCGGCATCGCCATGCGGCTGAACCAGGCGGATGTGCTGGCCATCGGTCCGACGCGTTTCTATGCGCTGATGACACTCCACGGCCTGGGCATGGTGGGCACCATGTCGGTCGGCGCCACCGCAGGGCTCTTCTACCTGCTCAAAGAGTATGTCGAGGTGCGGGCGTCCATGGTGCGCTTCCTCTACGTCTGTTATGTGCTCGCGGTCGTGGGCTTGCTGGCGGCCACGCTGCTCGGCAATTTCGGCCCCGGCTGGTACATGCTCTATCCGCTGCCTTTCGACTCGATGGGGGTGTGGACGACCTGGAGCGTCGGCGTCGCGATCATCGCGTTGATGATTCTGGACAACGCATTGCTGTTGTCCCAGTACGCCATGCTGAGCGCGATCGTGAAGAAGTACGGATTCGCGAATGCCATGGGCTGGCAGTACTTGCGCGGAACTCCTGCAGTGGAAACACCCGCGCCGATCATCATCGCCATGTGCAGTTACATCCTGCCGGGCATTGCCACGTCATTTGCCGGCTCCGTCCTCTTGATCATGTATTTGGGCCAATGGATCCAGCCAAGCCTTCATTTCAATCCATTGCTCGCCAAGAACCTTGTCATGCTTTGGGGCCACACCATGGCCAATATCTCCCTGTACGTCGGTGTCGCGTTCGTCTATCAGATCCTCCCGCGCTACACGGGCCGTCCGTGGAAAAGCAATCGCTTCGTCGCGTTGGCTTGGAACGCCGTTTTCTTCTTTGTCTTGCTCGCGTTCCCCCACCATCTGTATCAGGACTTTGCTGAGCCCTTCGCCCTCGCCGTGATCGGGCAGATTGCGTCTTATGCCTCCGCTGTGCCGTCGACCGTTGTCACCGTGATGGGCGTGGTCACCCAGATTTACAAGTCAAACATGAAGTGGGGTTTCGCGCCGTTAGCGGTGGTCATCGGCATCATCGGCTGGATCGCCGGGGGTTTCGCGGCGGTCGTGGACTCAACCATCATGGTGAACAACGTTTTGCACAACACGCTATTCGTCCCGGCACATTTTCACACTTACTACCTTCTCGGCCTGCTGCCGATGTTGTTCGGTTATTACTACCACGCGCTTGGCTCCAGCTCGGAAAAATGCGGCATGTGGGGACTATCGCTGCTGATCGGGGGCAGCTGGGGCTTTCTCGCCATGTTCTTCATCGCGGGGTCATTGCAGGTGCCAAGGCGATATTCCGATTACAACGCGATCCCCCTGGAAGCAGTTCGTGCCATTGGCCAAAATACAGCCGCTCTCGGGGCCGTTTTCGCAGTGCTGATTCTGGTCGCAGTGGGCCTGCTCTTGGCCACGTTGATCCGTAAAAGCCGAGCAGCCGACGCATCGGCGCCTCATTGAATGTCGATGAGCATGGTCGAGATGGTCTGCTGAGAACAAATGTCTATCAAGGCCAGATTCTCAATACCGAATAATGTCTGGATGCGCAAGACACCACATTCCCACCCAACCCAGGGCGTTGGCATGGCTCTGGGCGCTGCTCTCCTCTTTGGGGCCAGCACGCCATTTGCCAAGTTGCTGTTGACTGATGCCAATCCCTGGATGCTGGCGGCGTTGCTGTATCTCGGCTCGGGGTTGGGCTTGGCCGCCTTGCGCGCCTTGCGGCGCTGGCGTCGTGCCAGCATGCCGACGAGCAGGTTGCAACCTGGGGAATGGCCTTGGCTGGCAGGGGCGATTGCCGCAGGTGGGGTGGCGGCACCGGTGTTGTTGATGTTTGGCTTGTCGCGCATGCCGGCGGCCGGGGCGTCGCTTCTGCTCAATGCTGAGAGCGTGTTCACGGCATTGTTGGCCTGGTTCGTGTTTCGGGAGAACTTCGATCGCCGCATCGCCCTGGGCATGGCAGCGATTGTGGCGGGCAGCGTGGTGCTGACCTGGCCAGGTCAGGGTGCGTTGTTGAACTGGGCCAGCCTGTGGCCGGGTTTGGCGGTACTCGGTGCCTGCCTCGGCTGGGGCCTGGACAACAACCTGACACGCAAGGTGGCGCTGGCTGATGCCGGATTCATCGCCATGAGCAAGGGTTTGGTGGCCGGGGGCGTGAACCTGGCACTGGCGCTGTCTCTTGGCGCGCGGTTGCCGTCGCTGCCGATCCTGCTCTCGGCTGGTTTGTTGGGATTCGCCAGCTATGGCGTGAGTCTGGTGCTGTTCGTGCTTGCGCTGCGTCATCTGGGCACGGCGCGTACCGGAGCGTATTTCGCGGTGGCGCCATTTTTCGGCGCGGTGTTGGCCGTGGCTCTGCTGGGTGAAGATCTGACCCCTGCTCTGCTACTGGCCGGAGGGTTGATGGCGCTGGGCGTATGGCTGCATGTGAGCGAGCGCCATGCTCATCTGCACACGCACGAGCCGCTGGAGCATGCCCACAGCCATGTGCATGGTGGTCAGGGCGACGATGGGCATCACGACCATCTCCACGAACCAGCGCTGCCGCCGGGCACGCGGCATCGTCACTCGCATGGTCACACAGCGTTGAGTCACAGCCATGTCCACTATCCGGACGCGCATCACCGGCATCGACATGACTGAGCAAGACGTCGCTACAAAAGATGGCGTGACAAACCTGGATCAGCCCCAACCCAAGCGCCATGCCAGCGCGGCCAACGTCACCGCCAACACCGGCGCGGTGAGCACCATGCCGATGCGGAAGTAGGTGCCCCAGGAGATTTTCATGCCCTTGCCCGCCAACACATGCAGCCACAGCAGCGTGGCCAGGCTGCCGATGGGGGTGAACTTCGGCCCCAGGTCGCAGCCGATGACGTTGGCGTAGACCATGGCCTCGCGCACGGGTTCGCTCAGTCCCTGGGCCTGGTGGACGCTCAGCGCGCCGATGAGCACCGTGGGCATGTTGTTCATCACCGCCGACAGTCCCGCGCTGATGAAGCCCGTGCCCAGCGCGGCGGCGAACACGCCGTGCTGGCCGATCGCTTCGAGCGCCTGCGCCAAACCGGCGGTGAGCCCCGCGTTGCGCAGGCCGTAGACCACCAGGTACATGCCGATCGAGAACAGCACGATCTGCCAGGGCGCGTGCCGGATCACGCCACGCACGTCGATGAGCACACCGCGCCCGCGCTGCCACCAGCGCCCGGCCAGCGCCAGCATCAGCCCCGCTGCAATCCCGGTGACGACCGACACCGGCACGCCGGCGGCGGCGGTGACGAAGTAGGCCACCAGCAGCGCCGCCAGCGTGGGAAAGGCCCAGCGGAACACCAGCGGGTCACGGATGGCGCTGGCAGGCGCATCGAGCCTGGCCAGGTCATAGCGCAGCGGAATGTCACGGCGGAAATAGACGTACAGCACCAGCAGCGTGGCGGCCAGCGCCACTCCATCGACCGGCACCATGACGGCGGCGTAGCGGTCGAAGGGAATGTGGAAATAGCCCGCGCTGACGATGTTCACCAGATTGGAGATCACCAGCGGCAGCGAGGTGGTGTCGGCGACGAAGCCCGTGGCCATGACGAAAGCCAGCGCGGCCGTCGGCGAGAAGCCCAGCGCCAGCAGCATGGCCAGCACGATGGGGGTGAGGATGAGCGCCGCCCCGTCGTTGGCGAACAAGGCCGAGATCACCGCGCCCAGCAGCACGATGAGCGGAAACAGCAGCCGTCCGCGCCCGCCGCCCCAGCGCGCCACATGCAGCGCCGCCCAGTGGAAGAAGCCGGCTTCGTCGAGGATGAGCGAGATGATGATGAGGCCGACGAAGGTGAAGGTGGCGTCCCAGACGATGTGCCACACCACCGGAATGTCGCTGGGTTGAATCACTCCTGCAGCCATCGCCAGTGCTGCGCCGCCCAGCGCGCTCCAGCCGATGCCCAGGCCGCGTGGTTGCCAGATGACGAACACCAGGGTGAGGACGAAGATGGCGGCGGCAAGCAGCATGTGGGGCAGGGTGGTTGGTGGAGGAAAAACAAACGGCAGGCCCGAGCCTGCCGTGCGGAGCAGCGGACCTCAGCGGCCGGCCTGTTCGGCCGGCTTAGACGCGCTCTCGGCGCGGATGGCGTCGGGAGGGGTATGGCCGATGGCGACGATTTCGCGCTTGATGGCAGCAGCGTCGAGCTTGTCCAGGGGCAAGGCGACGAAGCTCTGCACCCGGTTGCGGATCTGGCGAAAAACTTGCGAGAAGGCATGGCGCTTTTCGGCGTCGCTGCCTTGCACCGCGGCGGGGTCTTCGAAGCCCCAATGGGCGGTCATCGGATGTCCCGGCCAGATCGGGCACATCTCACCGGCGGCGTGATCACAGACGGTGAAGACGAAATCCATCTCCGGCGCGCCGGGCGCGGCGAATTCGTCCCAGCTCTTGCTGCGCAGGTTCTCGGTCGGGTAGCCGATGGCTTGCAGTTGCGCGATGGCGTAGGGGTTGACCACGCCACCGGGATGGCTGCCCGCGCTGAAGGCGCGGAAGCGCCCTTGGCCCAGGGTGTTGATCAGCGCCTCGCCCAGGATGGAACGAGCCGAGTTGCCGGTGCACAGCACCAGCACGTTGTAGACCTTGTCCATGTGCAGTCTTTCAGGGAGGGTGGGAATCGCCATCAGCAGCAACCGCTGGACGCCTTGCCGGTTGCTGTCTTGTCGCAGCAGACGTGCGCAGCCGGTGTCGTGGGTGTGGTTGTGGTCATCGCTGCCACTGGGTCGCTCGGGGGGACACAGCAGGCGTGGCCATCGGCCGCGTCGTTGAACACGGGAATGGTGTCGAGCGTGTGATACGTCTCCCAGGCAATGCCGACGGGGTCGTTCGTCCAGTATTTGTCGGAGCGGGCGTAGCAGCAGGCGGTGCCGGGCTCGGCGACATAGCCAGCGGCCATGCCGTCCAGGCGCTGCTGCATCGCGTGCAGCTCAGCGTCCGACTCCACCTGCACGCCCAGATGGTTCAGACCCGGCGCGGCGCCGCGTTGAGAGATGGCGAAATTCACCCGTGGATCGTCCAGCATCCACTTGGCGTAGTCGGGCTTGTGCACCGTGGGCTCGGCGGCGAACAGACTGGAATAAAAATGAACAGCCACATCCAGCGCGGGGACGCTGATGTGCACGTGAAAGCGTTTCATGATGTGTGGTCCTTGATCTTGGTGATCGGGGAATGGGCCGCGCAGGGCGTCTCGCCTACGGGGCTGCAGGGGTTGCCGCCGCAGCAGTTCTCGGTGAGAAAAGCCAGCAGGGCGTTCATGGTGTCGAACTGCGCGGTGTAAATGACGAAGCGCCCCTCCGGCCGGGCTGACACCAAGCCGGCATGGTGGAGTTCCTTGAGATGGAAGGACAGCGAAGACGGCGCAATGCCGGTGGCCTCGCTGATCTGTCCTGCGGACCTGCCCGCGGGCCCTGCCTGCACCAGCGTGCGAAACACGCGCAGGCGCGAGTCCTGGGCCAGGGCGGCGAGGGCATTGAGAGCCTGGTTCGTTTCCATATTTCAATTATTATTGAAATTAAACATGAAGTCAAGTCCGAGAGCGCCGCGAGCCGGTCTCCATCAACTCGACCCCATGGGTGGATTGAACTTTTAGAATCCGGTTATTGCATCAACCATGACGGGGGTCGACATGAGCGACAGCGCAGCGGTGGACAAGGTGGACATGGAGGTGGATGCGCGCGGCTTGAACTGCCCGTTGCCCATTCTCAAGGCGAAGAAGGCGCTGGCCGGGATGCAAAGCGGGCAGTTGCTGCGCGTGCTGGCCACCGACCCGGGCTCGGTGCGCGACTTCCAGGCCTTTGCCCGGCAGACCGGCAACGAACTGGTCGAGCAAAAGCAGGAAACCCATTCGATCGCGCATGTGATGCGCCGTCGGTGAACGGTGCGCCGCAGGGCAGCCCGGCGCTCTCATAGGCACAGGGCTGCTCCCGGCGCGTTCAGAACTTCAGCCCCTGGAGGTATTCGGCGAACGCTGCCCCGGTTTCCGCATGGGCCAGACCGAGTTGCACCGTGGCCTCCAGATAGCCCTGTTTGCTGCCGCAGTCGAAGCGGCGACCCTGGTAGCGGTAGGCGTACACCGCCTCCTCGGCAAGTAGCGCGGCGATGCCGTCAGTGAGCTGGATTTCGCCGCCAGCCCCCGGTTTGCCGTTGCGCAGATGATGGAACACCCGAGCACTGAGGATGTAGCGGCCGACCACCGCCTGGGTGCTCGGGGCCACCTCGGGCGCGGGCTTTTCGACAATGCCCGTGAGCGAGGTCAGCCCTGGCGTGATCTCTTGCCCGCTGACGATGCCGTAGCGGCGCGTGTGCTCGCGCGGCACGTCTTCGGTGGCGATCACGCTGCGGCCATGACGGCCGTGAATCTCCACCATTTGCGCCATGACCGGCGGCGTGCCCACCAGCAGATCGTCCGCCAGGATGACGGCGAACGGCTCACTGCCCACCAACCGCTCGGCGCACAACACCGCCGCCCCCAGGCCATTGGCCACCGGCTGGCGCACGAAGACGCACTGCACTTCGGCCGGCTTGACGCTCCTCACCACATCCAGCATGGCAGCCTTGCCGGCGGTTTCGAGTTCGTGCTCCAGTTCGTAGGCGGTGTCGAAATGGTCTTCAATGGCACGCTTGTGACGGCCCGTGACGAAAATCATTTCGGTGATGCCAGCGGCGTAGGCCTCTTCCACCGCATACTGAATCAGCGGCTTGTCGACCACCGGCATCATTTCCTTGGGTGTGGCCTTGGTGGCGGGCAGGAATCGAGTGCCGAGTCCGGCGACTGGGAAAACAGCTTTGGTGATGACGGGTTGCATGGTCGGGCAGGGGGCTGGAAATCACCGCAGCATAGCGGCGGCAGGTGGCCAATCGAACCCCCGGAATGCTGGCTGCCTTGCGTCCACGCCTGAGCAGACTCGCCGCCTCAGGCGGCCACCTGGAGGCGGTCGAGCTGTTCCTGCACCTTGGCGAGCAGGTTCTGGAAATCGGCCATGCGCTGGCGTTCCTGCGCCACCACGACGGGTGGAGCGCGGTCGACGAAGCTGGAATTGGCCAGCTTGGTTTGCGCCTTGGCGATTTCGCCTTGCAGCCGCAGCACCTCCTTGCCCAGGCGATCGCGCTCGGCCGCCACGTCCACGTCGACGAACAGGGCGAACCGTGTTGCGCCCAGGGCGCTTGTCGGCGCCGACTGCGTGGCCGTTCTCCACGCCGCTTCATCGGCAAACAGCTTCACGTCCGCCAACTTGGCGAGTGCCTGCAGGGCGGGGCGGTGACGCTCGATCAGCGTCACGTCACCACAGGCCAGCAGCGGAAGGCGCTTGGCGGGCGACACGCCGAGTTCACCGCGCAGATTGCGGCAGGCGTCGACCAACTGCTTGAAGGCGGCGATTTCGGCCTCGGCCGCGGGGTCGATTTTTTCCGGCCGCGCGACGGGGTAGGGCGCCACGGCGATGCTGGCGTCGCCACGGCCCGCAAGCGGCGCCACGGTCTGCCATAGCTCCTCGGTGATGAAGGGCATGATGGGATGGGCCAGGCGCAGCACCGCCTCCAGCACGCGGATCAGGGTGCGCCGCGCGGCGCGCTGCTGCGCGGGCGTGCCGGTGGCGGTCTGCACCTTGGCGATTTCCAAGTACCAGTCGCAGTACTCGTCCCACACGAACTGGTAGATGGCCTGGGCGACGAAGTCCAGGCGGTAGTCGGCGAAGCCCTGCGCCACTTCCTGCTCGGTGCGCTGCAGCCGCGAGGCGATCCAGCGGTCCGCGGCCGAAAAGTGCATATACCCATCCGGACCACAGGAGTCGTTGCATGGGCTCATGCCGCGGTCGAAGTCCGACAGGCTATCGACCTGCATCAACACGAAGCGCGTGGCGTTCCACAGTTTGTTGCAGAAATTGCGATAGCCCTCGCAGCGCTTGGTGTCGAAGTTGATGTTGCGGCCCAGCGTGGCCATGGAGGCGAAGGTGAAGCGCAGCGCGTCGGCGCCATAGGCCGGGATGCCGTCGGGGAATTCCTTTTCGGTGGCTTTGCGCACGGCGGGTGCGGTTTCGGGCTTGCGCAGGCCGGTGGTGCGTTTGTCGAGCAGGGGCGCGAGTTCGATGCCGTCGATCAGGTCCACGGGGTCGAGCACATTGCCTTCGCTCTTGCTCATCTTCTTGCCGTGGGCATCCAGCACCAGGCCGTGGATGTAGACGTGGCGGAAAGGCACCTGGCCGGTGAAGTGGGTGGTCATCATGATCATGCGCGCCACCCAGAAGAAGATGATGTCGAAGCCGGTCACCAGCACGCTCGAGGGCAGGAACAGGTCCCGTTCGATGGTGTGCTCGGGCCAGCCCATGGTGGAGAACGGCACCAGGGCTGAGGAATACCAGGTGTCGAGCACATCCTCGTCGCGCTGGAGCGCGCCGGTGTAGCCGGCGGCCTGCGCCTTGGCGCGCGCTTCGGCTTCGCTGCGAGCGACGAAGATCTCCCCAAGTTCGCCGTACCAGGCCGGAATCTGGTGCCCCCACCAGAGCTGGCGCGAGATGCACCAGTCCTGGATGTTGCCCATCCACTGGTTGTAGGTGTTGACCCAGTTCTCGGGCACGAACTTCACGTCTCCGCTGACCACCGCGCCGATGGCCTTTTGCGCCATGCTCCTGCCGTCCGGTCCCGGCTTGGTGGTGGCGACGAACCATTGGTCGGTGAGCATGGGCTCGACGATCTGGCCGGTGCGGGTGCAGCGCGGCACCATCAGCCTGTGCTTCCTTACCTCCACCAGCAGGCCAAGTTGCTCGAATTCGGCCACAACCACTTTCCGAGCGTGGAATCGATCTAGACCGCGGAATTTCTCAGGTATCTCATCGACCGTTGACCTACCCTCCACTGGCTCTCGATGCATCGCCGTAGTTCCAAGCGCGGAAGGAGCCGCCTGGAAATTGGAAGGAAAATCATCGAGCGGTGAAGACTTGATCTTCGCGTCTGGGGTGAATACTGAAATTACACGAAGCCCATGCCGCTGTCCGACCGCGTAGTCGTTGAAGTCGTGCGCCGGCGTCACCTTCACCACGCCGGTGCCGAAGTCCTTGTCCACATAGGCGTCGGCGATGATGGGCACCAGGCGGCCGGTGATGGGCAGCTTCACCTGCTTGCCGATCAGGTGCCGGTAGCGTTCGTCGTCCGGGTGCACCATCACCGCGGTGTCGCCCAGCATCGTCTCGGGGCGCGTGGTGGCCACCACCACGCTGTCCGAACCATCCTCCAGGGGGTAGCGCAGGTGCCAGAGAAAACCGTCTTCCTCGGTGCTCTCCACCTCCAGGTCGCTCACCGCGCTCCTGAGCACCGGATCCCAGTTCACCAGGCGCTTGCCGCGATAGATCAGGCCCTGTTCGTACAGGCGCACGAAGGTTTCGACCACCACGCTCGACAGCTTGTCGTCCATGGTGAAGTACGCGTGCTTCCAACTCACCGAGTCGCCCAGGCGGCGCATCTGGTTGGTGATGGTGTCGCCGGATTGCTGCTTCCACTCCCAAACCCTGGAAACAAAAGCCTCACGGCCGAGCTCGTGGCGATTCATGCCTCGCGCCTGCAATTGCCGCTCCACCACGATCTGCGTGGCAATGCCGGCGTGGTCGGTGCCCGGCACCCACAGCGTGTTGTCGCCCAGCATGCGGTGGTAGCGGGTGAGGGTGTCCATCACCGTCTGGTTGAAGGCATGGCCCATGTGCAGCGTGCCCGTCACGTTGGGCGGCGGCAGCTGCACGCAGAACGAGGGTCTGGTGGCGTCCAGCGTGGGGGCGAATACGCCCAGCTCCTCCCAGCGCGCGCTCCAGCGGGCTTCGATGTCGTGGGGTTCAAACGATTTGGCAAGTTCAGTCATGGGAATCCATCAAACGGTCAGAATGCTCGGGCGCGGCACGGGTCATGCGAGATTCAGTTGCCCGGGTTGGCAGTCAGCCAGTTTTCCAGTGCCTGTGCCATCAGCGCGTGAATGCCGCCCTCGTGCGCTACCGCGCGTTCACGCAGGCGCTGCGCCAGTGCCGGTGGCAAGCGGCAGGTGACGGACTCCAATTTGATCGCGGCGGGGCCGGTCGGGCGCTCGCGCCTGGCTGCGGCAGCACCCTGTGCAAAACGCTTGGGCACACCCGCGGTTTTCATCTTGCCGTCGAGCTTTTTGGCTAGATTCTTGACCAAATCGGTTTTTTTCATGCTCATGGGCGATCTCTTCCAAATAAAGAATGACATTGTCTCGCACCAGCTCTTGGGCAGGCTTGGTACGACGATGGCGCCAGGGTCGGGCTCCTAGAATGGCGACATGTCCGATCTGCTGCTGCATCTCAATCCCGAACAGCTCGCAGCCGTCACGCTGCCGCCGGAAAACGCGCTGATTCTGGCCGGTGCCGGCAGCGGCAAGACGCGAGTGCTCACCACCCGCATTGCCTGGCTGATCTCCACCGGGCAAGTCTCGCCGGCCGGTGTCCTGGCGGTGACGTTCACCAACAAGGCGGCCAAGGAAATGCTGACCCGGCTTTCGGCCATGTTGCCCATGCCGGTGCGTGGCATGTGGGTGGGCACATTCCACGGGCTGTGCAACCGTTTTTTGCGGGCCCACTGGAAAACCACCGGGCTGCCGCAGACCTTTCAGATTCTGGACACGCAAGATCAACTCTCCGCCGTGAAGCGCCTGCTCAAGGGCCTGAACGTGGACGAGCAGCGCGCGCCGCCAAAACAGGTGTTGTGGTTCATCAACGGCATGAAGGAGCAGGGACTCAGGGCCAAGGATTGTGAGGTGCGCGACGCACAAAGCAGGCTGATGGCCGAGGTGTATGCCGCCTACGAGGCGCAGTGCCAGCGCGAGGGCGTGGCCGACTTCGCCGAGCTGCTGCTGCGCACTTACGAGGTGCTGCGCGATCACGCCGAGATTCGCCAGCATTACCGCGCGCGCTTCCGGCATGTCCTCATTGACGAATTTCAGGACACCAACCGCCTGCAATACCAGTGGCTCAAGCTGCTGGCCGGGCCGGACGAGCCGCAGCCCAGCGCGGTGGTGGCCGTGGGCGACGACGACCAGAGCATCTACGCCTTTCGCGGCGCCAACGTCGGCAATATGGATGATTACCAGCGCGAGTTCCACGTGCACCACCTCATCAAGCTGGAGCACAACTACCGCTCGCATGCCAACATCCTCGACACCGCCAACCACCTCATCGCGCACAACAACCGTCGCCTGGGCAAGAACCTGCGCACCGAGGCGGGTGCCGGCGAGCCCGTGCGCGTCATCGAGCAGCCCAGCGACCATCAGGAGGCGGCCTGGCTCGTGGAGGAGATTCGCCTGCTGCTGCGCGGGGGCTGCAGGCGCGACCAGATCGCGCTGCTCTACCGCTCCAACGCCCAGTCACGGGTGATCGAGGGCGCGCTGTTCAACGCCGCCATTCCCTACAAGGTATATGGAGGCCTGCGGTTTTTCGAGCGTGCCGAAATCAAGCATGCGCTGGCCTATCTGCGCCTGCTGGACAACCCGCTGGACGACACGGCCTTCCTGCGCGTGGCGAACTTCCCGCCGCGCGGCATCGGCGCACGCACCCTGGAGCAGTTGCAGGACGCGGCGCGCCTGCGCCAGGTGCCCCTGGCCGAGGCTATTTCCGCGCTTGGTGGCCGTGGTGCGGCCAGCCTGCAGGCCTTCATCGACCTGCTGGCCCAGGCCAAACATGCCTGCACGGCCATGAGCCTTCCAGACCTCGTTCGCCACTTGCTCGATGTGTCTGGCTTGCTGGAGCATTACCGCCATGAGCGCGACGGCCAGGATCGCGTCGAAAACCTGGAGGAACTGGTGAACGCCGCCACCGCCTTCGTCACGCAGGAGGGCTTCGGCCTCGACGCCGAGGCGCTGCGCGAGCGGCCGCTGTCGGATCAGGCGCTGCAGAACCTGCAAGCCATCGACCCCGCCACCGGCGAGACGCTCTCGCCACTGACCGCCTTTCTCACCCATGCCGCGCTGGAGGCCGGCGACAACCAGGCCCAGGCCGGGCAGGACGCGGTGCAGATGATGACGGTGCACGCCGCCAAGGGGCTGGAGTTCGACGCCGTGTTCATCACCGGCCTGGAGGAGGGCTTGTTCCCGCATGAGAACGCGATGAACGAGGCCGACGGCGTGGAGGAGGAGCGTCGGCTGATGTATGTGGCTATCACGCGCGCGCGCAAGCGGCTGTACCTCAGCCACGCGCAAAGCCGCATCCTGCATGGTCAGACACGCTACAACCTGCGCAGCCGGTTTTTCGACGAGTTACCCGAAGAGACCTTGAAGTGGTTATCGCCGAAGGCCGGCAAGCCGGCCTCGTCCTATGCGCCCAGCCTGGGTTCGGCCTGGAGCGACGAGGCCGCCGTGCCATTCACGCCTTCGGCCGCCAGCCTCCCTGTGGCGGGCCACGGTTTGCGCGTGGGTCAGTCGGTGTTTCATACCAAGTTCGGAGAAGGCGTGATCCTCACTCTCGAAGGCCAGAGCCTCGATGCACGCGCCCAGGTGCAATTCAAGCGCCACGGCCTGAAGTGGCTGGCCTTGAATATCGCCAAGCTCACGCCTGTGAATTAGGGCCATAAGGGCCAGCAGGCAGCGCAGAGCCGCCAGGTGTTCGACGCCAGGGACATTGGATCTTGCCGGCAGCCGGTGCTAGTGTTCATCGGCGGGTCCTGAGCGGCGCCGGCCAGGCATGCTGCGATGGTGTCCGCGATGGGTTGCCCGCTATGCGATTCCTAAGAGCTGAAGCCCGGCAACGGATTGACGTTGCGCATGACACGGGTTTCGAAAGCGCGTCGCTGATCGATCAGCACGCACGGGCATCGCGCCGGCGCAGCGCGGCGCGTCAAATTCGCAGCGCGGGCGCGGGGACCCCGAGATCCACGGCCGAGAGGGTCGTGGTTATGGGCAATGCCTTTGACCACCGCATCTCACCACCCCCAGTGCACTGATCCAGACCAAGAGCGCACGCTGCATTCTGCAGAAGGACACCCGAGTCGGCGCAAACTTGCGTTTTAAACAGGATGGAACACTGCACCAACGCCCAGGGCAGTTCTGACCATGCTCACGAGTTCGCTACGGCCCGATGACGCACCGACAACCTGCGCACGCTGTGCGCGCATGGCCGGGTCGCTTCTGTTCTTCAAGCGGCCTCGCGTTTGGCGACCAGGGTCAGGATGTCGTAGCTCGCAACCAGTTCTTCATCCTGATTGCACACCTCGACATCCCAGGCGACAACGCCTTGGCCGCGGCCCTGGGAGTCGGTCTTGCGACGGTCGATCTTGCGTTTGCACGTCAGACGCGCCTGAATGGTGTCGCCGATACGCACCGGTTTGATGAAGCGCAGCGTATCCAAGCCGTAGTTGGCCAACACCGGTCCGGGAGCGGGAGAGACGAACAGACCGGCGGCTGCTGACAGCACGAAGTAGCCGTGGGCGATGCGCTGGCCAAACGGCGACTGCGCCGCAGCTATGGCGTCGAAGTGCATGTAGAAGTAGTCGCCCGAAATACCGCCGAAGGCGACGATGTCGGCTTCACTGATGGTGCGCCGGTGGGTCAGCAGCGATTCGCCGATGCGCAAGTCCTCGAAATGCCGCCGGAATGGATGCAACCCTGTCTCGGTGCGTTGCCCACCTCGGACGTATTCGCCGACCACGGCTCCGACCATGGTCGGCGAGCCCTGAATCGCGGCGCGTTGCAGGTAGTGCAGCACCGCGCGCACTCCGCCAAGTTCCTCACCGCCGCCGGCACGTCCCGGGCCGCCGTGTTTGAGATAGGGCAGAGGCGATCCGTGGCCGGTCGATTCCACAGCGGCCTCGGCGTCGAGCACCAGGATGCGGCCGTGGTGGACTGCGGCGCGCCGTGCGGCGTGGGCTGCAATTGCGGTGTCGCGCGTGGCGATCGTGGTCACCAGGCTGCCGCGGCCACGCGCTGCCAGTGCAAGTGCTTCGTCGAGATCGTCGTAGGGCAGCAGGGTGCCGACCGGACCGAATACCTCGATTTCATGCACCGCCTCAGCCTGCTGCGGCTGCTCGCACAGCAGCAGCGTGGGTGCGACGAAGGCACCTTCGCCCGCTGCCACGGCACGCATCGCCGGCAGATCGGCACCGTCAAAGACCATGCTGCATACTCGCTGCAACGCATCCAGCCGAGACTGAACGTCGGCCTGTTGCGTTTTGTTCGCCAGCGGGCCCATCTGCACCCCTGCCTGCCTTGGGTCGCCGATCACCAGCGCGGCCAACCGGTCGCGCAGCCGCGCCTGCAAAGCGTCGAGCCGGCGGCGCGGCACCAGGATGCGCCGGATCGCCGTGCACTTCTGCCCCGCCTTGACCCGCATTTCGCGTGCCACCTCGTCGGCGAACAGGTCGAACTCTGCATCGTCGGCGCTCACGTCTGGCGCGAGGATGGCACTGTTGAGCGAATCTGCCTCGGCGTTGAACGGCACTCCGCGGGCGAGCAGGTTGGGATTGGCGCGAAGCGCTGCGGCGGTCGCAGCCGAGCCGGTGAAGGTCATGACGTCCTGGCCGTCCAGCCGGTCGAGCAGATCTCCGGTCGAGCCAATGACCAGTTGCAAGCTACCCTCAGGTAGCCCGCCCCATTGCATCATGAGTCGTACCAGGGCTTCGGTGAGGTAGGCGGTACTGGTGGCAGGCTTGGCGATGCACGGCATGCCGGCAAGGAAGCTCGGCGCGAACTTCTCGAGCAACCCCCACACCGGGAAGTTGAACGCGTTGATGTGCACCGCTACGCCTTCGCGCGGCACCAGGAGGTGACTGCCGACGAAATGTCCCTTCTTGCCCAGCGACACCGCCGGCCCTTCGTGCAGCACGTTGCCGCTGGGGAGTTCATTGGTACCGATCGAGGCGTAGGCCAAGAGTGTGCCGATGCCGCCTTCGATGTCGATCCAGCCGTCGGCGCGGGTGGCGCCGGTGCAGGCCGACCAGCGGTACAACGGTTCCTTGTTCTCGCCAAGGAACTTCGCCAGTGACTTCAGTCGCTGCGCCCGCTCCTGGAAGTCGAGCGCGAGCAGAGCGTGCACGCCGACATTGCGACCGTGGTCGAGCGCTGCGGCCAAATCGGGACGCTCGGCGTGGGTGGCTGCGATCGGCGCGCCTGTCGCTGCGTCATTCAGGATCTGCTCCTGGGTGCTGCCGATCCAGGCGCCGGTGAGGTAGCTTTGCAGAACGGGTGTTTGCATGGTTGAGTCGAAAGACGCCTGTGGAATGCTTGCTGTGGATCAGGGACGTTCGAGCGCCAGCGCCATGCCCTGGCCGACGCCGACACACAGCGTGGCGAGAGCCCGACGTCCGCCGTTGCACTCGAGCTGGCGCAGCGCGGTCAGCGCCAATCGCGCGCCCGAGGCGCCGAGCGGATGGCCGAGCGCGATTGCGCCGCCGTTGGGGTTGACGCGCGGTTCGTCGTCGGCAAGGCCAAGTTGGCGTAACACCGCCAGCGCCTGTGCCGCGAAGGCCTCGTTCAGCTCGATGACATCGACGGTGTCGAGGGTCCAACCGATACGGTCCAGCAGCTTGCGCGTCGCCGGGACCGGGCCGATGCCCATGATGCGCGGTGCGACTCCGGCGCTGCTCGCACCGACGATGCGCGCACGCGGGGTCAGCCCCCAGCGTCGCACTGCGTCGTCGGAGGCGAGCAGCAGCGCGCAGGCGCCGTCGTTGACGCCCGAGGCGTTGCCGGCGGTGACGCTGCCGCCGGGGCGTACCACGGCGCGCAGTTTGCGCAGGTCGTCGTGGGTGGTATCGCCTCTCGGGTGCTCGTCGTGCCCGATGGCAACGGATTCCCTCTTGGCGCGCGGCACCTCCACTGGAATGATCTCATTGCCGAAGAATCCGGCGTCTTGTGCTGCCTTGCAACGTTGCTGCGAGCGCAGCGCGAACGCATCCTGATCGTCGCGGGCAATGCCGAATTCGAAGGCGACGTTCTCCGCGGTCTCGGGCATCGAGTCGATGCCGTACTGCGCCTGCATTGCCGGGTTGACGAAACGCCAGCCTATGGTGGTGTCCTCAATGCTCGCACTGCGTGAAAAGGCGCTTTCGGCTTTGCCGAGAACATAGGGCGCGCGCGACATGCTCTCGACGCCACCAGCGACAATCAGGTCGGCCTCGCCGCAGCGGATCGCACGCGCCGCCTGCGCCACCGTCTCCAACCCTGAGGCGCAGAGACGGTTGAGGGTGCAGCCAGGGACGTCGACCGGCAGGCCCGCAAGCAGTGCGACCATGCGGGCGACATTGCGGTTGTCCTCGCCGGCCTGATTGGCGCAGCCGTAGTACAGATCGTCGACGCGGCTCCAGTCGATGCCAGGGTGGCGCTCGATCAAGGTCCGGACGGGAATGGCGCCGAGATCATCGGCGCGCACGGTTGCCAGCGCACCGCCGTAGCGGCCGAACGGTGTGCGTACCCCATCGACAATCCAGGCTTGGTGTTCATGCGGCATCGGTGTGTTCTCCTTCGTGTTGGGCGATGGGGGCGATGTGCAGTCCGCCAACGCCGTTGAGAAATAGATCGGCGACCAGCGGGGCGAGGGTTGCGTAATCGAGCGGCTGTCCCGGCTTGAACCAAGTGAACAGCCAGTTGATCATGCCGAACAGCAGCATTGCCAGGGGCTTGTCCAGCGCAGCGGGTTCGAGTTCGGGACGTGTGGCGGCGATTGCTCTTGCGAAATGACCGACCACCTCGCGTTCAAGGCCAAGAATGCGCTCACGGTCTTCGGGGTCGAGGAAGCGCACGTCCTCGGTGAGCACGCGGTGCGCGTCCTGCGCGTCGGCATACTCGCGCACAAAGCGTTCGATCAGCGCAGGCAGTCGGCGCCGCGGGTCGGCGTACTGCGCCTCGACGTCCCGCGTCACCGACAGCAGCAGCAGCACATGCGCCTCGGCGATATGGGTGAGCAGGGCGTACTTGTCGCGAAAGTAGTGATAGAGCGCCGCCTTCGACAGCGCACAGGAGTCGGCGACCTGGTTCATCGACGTCGCCGCATATCCCTGACGCGCGAACAGCCGCGCCGCCTGCGCCAGGATGGTGGCGCGCTGGTCGTCATAGTTGGCTGCGCGTCCTCGGGCCATCTCAGTGCTTACCTGTCGTCGAAGGAGATCTCGACCTGCTCGGTCAGCGGATGCGCCTGGCAGGTCAGGATGAAACCGGCGTCGATATCGGTCTTTTCCAGTGCGAAGTTGCGATCCATCCGCACCTCGCCGCCAAGCAGCCGTGCGCGGCAAGTGCCGCAGACGCCGGACGTGCATGAGAACGGCAGGTCCATGCCGGCAGCGATGGCGACGTCGAGCACGCTCGGATCGCCCTTATGGACCTGAACCTCGCGACGCTGGCCGTCGCGCACGATTCCGACCCGGCTTTGCGCGGCATCGCGCGCCTGGATCTCGTGTATGGCGGCGCCAGCTTCGGGTTTGCCCTGAGGCAGGTTGAAGCGCTCGATATGGATGCGCTCGCGCGTGACCCCGGCTTGCTGCAGCGCTGCTTCTGCGGCATCGTTCATCTGATGCGGGCCACAGACGAAGGCGTGGTCGACCATGCCTGGCCGGATCACCCGGGTGAGGAACGCGGCGATGCGGTCGCGGTCGAGAAGGCCGTGGTGCAAGGTCGATTGCGCGCTGTCTTCCGAGAACACATGATGGATCTCAAGCCTAGACAGATAGCGGTTTTTCAGGTCCTCGAGTTCCTCCTTGAACATCGTCGAGCGCAGGCTGCGGTTGCCGTAGATCAGGGTGACGCGGCTGGCAGCCTCTCGGGCGAGCACAGTCTTCAGGATCGACAACATCGGGGTGATGCCGCTGCCGCCGGCGATCGCCAGGTAGTGGCGTCTTGAAGCCGGATCGATTGGCACATAGAACCGTCCCTGCGGCGGCATGATGTCGATGGTGTCGCCGACATGAAGGTGATCGGCAATCCAGTTGGAGAACACCCCTCCGCGGACCTTGCGTACGCCAATGCGCAGCACCGCGTCGTCAACCCCGGCGCAGACCGAGTAGGAGCGTCGCAGCTCGGCGCCATCGATCGTGGCGCGCAGGTTGAGGTACTGGCCCTGGGTGAAGGCAAAACGGTCGGCCAGGTCGCCGGGCACATCGAAGCTGACGATCATCGCCTCGTCGGTGTCAGGTTCGACCGTGCGCACGCGCAGCGGATAGAAGCGGGTGTCCATGAAGTGGCTCTTTCATATCGGCTTGAAGTAGTCGAAGGGTTCGCCACAGGCCCGGCAACGCCACAAGGCCTTGCATGCGGTCGAACCGAACGCCGAGATTTGCTCGGTGTGGGCGCTGCCGCAGTGCGGGCAAGCGGGGGCAGGGGAGAGTGCGCCGCGGATGATGCGGATCGGCACGGTCTTGCTCGCCGCGTGGGCCGGGGGCGCGATGCCATATTCCCGCAGCTTGCGCCTGCCGTCGTCGCTGATCCAGTCGGTGGTCCACGCTGGCGCGCGGCGCAGCGTCACCCGCACCGGCCCGAGGCCGGCGGCGTCGAGCGTCTCGATCACGCTGCGCTCGATCATTTCGGTGGCAGGGCAGCCGGAATAGGTCGGGGTGAGGACGACATGGAGCGTGCCGTCGCTGCTGAGTTCGACCGAGCGCACCATGCCCAGGTCTCGCACGGAGAGCACCGGCACTTCCGGGTCGGGCACGCTGTCGAGGACCTCCCAGGCGCGTGCCGCGCGCTCGGTTGGTGCGGCTGCGGTCGTCACCACGCCCCTCCGGGATAGCTGCGCTGCAGGTACTGCATTTCGGCCAGCATATGCCCCATGTGCTCGCTGTGGATGCCCATGCGACCGGAACTGAGGAAGGCCGTCTCTGCCGGCATCCCCAGCCCGGCGGCGTCGAGTGCGTCGCGCATCGCGGCGAGCCAGGGATCGCGCAGCTCGGCCCAGCGCGGCCCCAGATCGGACGCCAAGGCGGCATCGTCGATGGCGTCGGGCTGGAACAGTTCGCGCGAATATGGCCAGAGCCGGTCGAGCGCGGCCTCGATGCGGCGGCGCGATTCGGCCGTGCCGTCGCCCAGCCGCACCAGCCAGTCGGCGGCGTGCCGATGGTGGTAGCGCGCCTCTTTCACCGCTTTGCCGGCGACCGCGGCGACCTCGGTGTCGCTCGAGGCCTGCAGTCGTGTCCACAGCAGTTCAAGCAGCGCGGCGACCATCAGGTTGCGTACCGTGGTGACGGCGAAGTCGCCGCGAGGCAGCTCGACCAGCGTGGGGTTGAGGTAGTCGCGCTCCTCACGCAGGAAGGCGAGCTGATCCTCGTCGAACTGCTGACCACCGAGCTGGCCGGCGCGAGTGAGGATGCCGCGCGCCTGGCCGATGAGGTCGAGCGCGATGTTGGTCAGCGCGATGTCCTCCTCGATGATCGGCGCGTGGCCGCACCATTCGCCCAGACGCTGGGCATGGACCAGGCAGGTGTCGCCCAGGCGCAGCAGGTAGCGCACCGATGGATCGGTGCTGACCTTGATCGAATCTTGCATGACAGGCGCCTCACATGTGGTTGACTTCGTCGGGCAGCTTGTAGAAGGTCGGGTGGCGGTACACCTTGTCTTCCATCGGGTCGAAGTACATGTCCTTGTCGCCGGGGTCGCTGGCAACGATCTGGTCGGAACGCACCACCCAGATGCTGGTGCCTTCCTGCCGGCGGGTGTAGACGTCGCGTGCCATCTCGAGCGCCAGCTTGGCGTCGGGGGCATGCAGGCTGCCGCTGTGCTTGTGGTCCAGCCCGGCCTTGCTGCGGACGAACACCTCCCACAGGGGCCATTCCTCGCGGTTGTCAGTGGCTTCGGGTTTTGCTGTCGGATTCATTGCAGTTCTCCTCGTCGGAAGGAATTGAGCGTCAGGCGGCCTTGCGCTGTGCTGCGGCCTTGGCGGCATGGGCCAGCGCGGCCTCGCGCACCCAGGCGCCGTCGTCCCAGGCCTGGACGCGGTCGGCCAGCCGCTCGCGGTTGCACGGGCCGTCGCCGCCGACGACCCGCCGGAATTCGTCCCAGTCGATCGCGCCGAAGTCGACATGCTGGCGCGCCTCGTTCCAGCGCAGTTCGGGATCGGGCGGATTGACGCCAAGCACCTTGGCCTGCTGCACGGTGGCGTCGACGAACTTCTGCCTCAGGTCGTCGTTGGAGATGCGCTTGATCCCCCAGCGCATGCTCTGCACCGAATGGCTGCTGGCATTGTCGGGCGGGCCGAACATCATCAGGCTCGGCCACCACCAGCGGTTGACCGCGTCTTGCACCAGATCGCGCTGACGCGGCGTGCCATCGCGCATCATGACCTGCAGTGCATCAAAACCCTGGCGCTGGTGGAAGCTCTCCTCGCGGCAGATGCGGATCATCGCCCGCGCGTATGGTGCGTACGAACAGCGGCACAGCGGGACCTGGTTCATGATCGCCGCGCCGTCAACCAGCCAGCCGATGACCCCGATATCGGCCCAGTTCAACGTCGGGTAATTGAAGATTGAGCTGTACTTGGCCCTGCCGGCGTGCAGTTGCCCGATCAGATCGTCGCGCGACACGCCCAGCGTTTCTGCCGCAGCATAGAGATAAAGGCCGTGGCCACCCTCGTCCTGCACCTTGGCAAGCAGGATGGCCTTGCGCTTGAGTGTCGGCGCGCGGGTGACCCAGTTGCCTTCGGGCAGCATGCCCACGATCTCGGAATGGGCGTGCTGGCTGATCTGCCGCACCAGCGTCCGGCGGTAATGCTCGGGCATCCAGTCCTTGGGCTCGACGAACCCGCCGTCGTCGATCCGCGCCTCGAAGCGGTCGAGCAACTGCTGCTCGGTCGCCGACAGCGGAACGGACGGCTTGTCGTCGCCCTTGGGCATCAGGTCCATGGCTTGGGTGTACATGCTGCGTCTCCTCGTAGGAACAGCGGGCGGGCGGCGCGGGCCGCTCAGGCGCCCTTGGGGCGATGGTCGACCACGCGCCGGGCCTTGCCGACCAGCGTGCGCTCGATCGAATCCGGCGGCAGGACGCAGACCCGGGTGGTGATCCCGACCAGCGTTTTGATGCGGTGGCTGAGCCAGGCCGCGATCTGCTGGCGCTCGACGTCGCTCACATGACCGAGTGACGGCTCGAGCTCGCAGTGCACCTCGACCTCGTCAAGGTGACCGTCGCGGCTGAGGTGGATCTGGTACTGGCCGGACAGTTTGTCGTGCTGGATCACGATCTCCTCGATCTGCGTCGGGAACACGTTGACGCCCCGCACGATCAGCATGTCGTCGCTGCGGCCGACGATCTTGCCCATGCGGCGGAAGGCGTGGGCGGTCGGCGGCAGCAGCCGGGTGAGGTCGCGGGTGCGATAGCGGATGATCGGCAGCCCTTCCTTGGTCAGCGTCGTGAACACCAGCTCGCCCTCGCTGCCGTCGGGCAGCGGGTCGCCAGTGACCGGATCGATGACCTCGGGAAAGAAGTGATCCTCCCAGATCACCGGGCCGTCCTGGGTCTCGATGCGTTCGCAGGCGACGCCTGGGCCCATGACTTCGCTCAGACCATAAATGTCAACCGCCTTCAGGCTAGTCTTGGATTCGATCTCGCGCCGCATTGCTTCGGTCCAGGGCTCGGCACCGAAGATGCCCACGCGCAGCGAGCAGTCGCGCGCGTCAAGCCCCTGGCGTGCAAACTCCTCGACGATCACCTGCATATAGCTCGGGGTGACCATGATGATGTCGGGCTTGAAATCGCGGATCAATTGCACCTGCTTCTCGGTCTGCCCGCCCGACATCGGCACCACGGTGCAGCCCAGCCGCTCGGCGCCGTAATGCGCGCCGAGGCCGCCGGTGAACAATCCATAGCCATAGGCGACATGGATGATGTCGCCCGATCGGCCGCCGGCGGCGCGGATCGACCGGGCGACCAGGTCGGCCCAGGTGTCGATGTCGCGCTGGGTGTAGCCGACGACGGTTGGCTTGCCGGTGGTTCCGGACGAGGCGTGAACGCGCACGATGCGTTCGCGTGGCACGGCGAACATGCCGAAGGGGTAGTTGTCGCGCAGGTCGGACTTGCTGGTGAACGGGAACTTCGCCAGGTCCTCGAGACGCTGCAGGTCGCCTGGATACACGCCCTTGGCGTCGAACGCGCGGCGGTAGTGCGGCACGTTGTCGTAGGCATGGCGCAGCGTCCACTTCAGCCGCTCGAGCTGCAGCGCGGAAATGGCGTCGCGGCTGGCGTGCTCGACCGGGGCCGGCTTCGCGCGTGTGGGGCTCAGCATGATGGTCTCCTCATCGATGGGTATGGCCGTCGTCGACGACCGGCTTGCCGCGCAGCCGGTACGAGCGGCCACGGAACAGCGCGATGCGTTCGCCGCGCTGATTGCTGACAGTGACGTCGTAGATGCCGGTGCGGCCCCGGGCCGACTGCTCGTGGCACTCGGCTTCGAGCATGTCGCCCTCGTGCGCCGGGGCCAGGAAGTCCACGCTCAGCCCCGAGGCGACGGTGACCTCGTTGCAGGCGTTGCAGGCATACGCGAACGCGGTGTCGGCCAAGGTGGTGATGAGCCCGCCGTGACAGATGGCGAAGCCGTTGAGCATGTCGCTGCGCACCGTCATGCGAGCGCGCGATGTGCCCGGGCCGACGCCGACGATGGCGATGCCGAGCGCGCCGGTGGCGTGGTCGTGGGCGAGCATGCGGTCGCGTACGCGTTCGGCGAGCTGCTGCGCGGAAAGGTCCGCGGCTTCGGCGGCATTGACTTGCGGTTCAGGCATCGAGGGCGGTTCCACTCCAGCGGGATTCGGACAGTCGGGGCGCGATGCGGTAGCGGGCATCGCCGTAGTGATCGGACAGGTGGCGCAGCACCGTGTACACCCGCGCAGCGCCGAGCGACTGGCCCCAGGCCAGCGGGCCGCGGGGGTATGCCGTGCCGAGCTGCATCGCGAGGTCGATGTCGGCCGCGGCCGCCGCGTTCCAACTCGCCAGGTCGGCGGCTTCATTGACCAGCGCGGCGACCACGCGCATCACGACCAGCCCGGCGACGTCGGCCAGTTCGACCAGCCGCACATCGGCGGCGCCCAGCGCCGCGGCGAATGCAGATCGGTCAGGCATCGCGGCGGCGGTTGCGGCGGCGCCGAGCAGCGGCGTGCGGGCGAAATCCAGCGCGATGTCGAGCAGGATCAACGCGATCTGCGACTCGGCCGCGGCACGGTGTGCTGCGGTTCTGCCGTCAGTCAGCGCGATGCGGCTGTCGCCGACGGCCAGCGTCTCGTCGGGCAGCCAGGAATCGGGTTCAACCGGAACGCCCGCCTCGCGCAGGCGTTCGAGCAGCGGGCCGAGCAGGCCGGGCACCATAGCGTGGCGCACGACGCTCATGTCGGATGCCGGGGCCACCGTACCGAGCCCAGGCGCCGTAGCGTCGGTGCCATGGTGGTAGACGCCATGCCCGCTCTTGCGGCCAAGGCGCCTGGCGCGCACCAGTTCTTGCTGCGTCAAGGCCGGCGCGTAGCGCGCGTCGAAGCCGGTGGCCCGGAACACCGATTCGGTCACGGCGAGGTTGACGTCGTGGCCGATCAGGTCCATCAGTTCGAACGGACCGAGGGCGAAGCCGCCGGCCAGGCGCAGCAGCGCGTCGATTGTCGCGGCAGATGCTGCGCGCTCGGCGAGCATGCGCCACGCTTCGGCGTAGTACGGCCGTGCAACACGGTTGACGATGAAGCCTGGCACGTTTGGCGCGACCACGGCGGTCTTGCCCCAGTTCTGCGACAGGGCGCGGAGCACGTCGACCACCGCAGTGTCGGTCTGCATGCCGGGGATGATCTCGACCAGCTTCATCCGCACCGCGGGATTGAAAAAGTGCCAGCCGGCGACGCGCTGCGGCCGTGCGAGCGCGGCGGCGATGGCGGTGACCGACAGCGACGAAGTATTGCTCAGCAGCAGCGTGTCGTCGGCGACGAGTCGCTCGACCCGGCGCAGCAGCTCCTGCTTCGCGCCCAGGTCCTCGATGATCGCCTCGACGACGATGCCGCTGCCGCGGCCTGCCTCGAGGTCTGCCGCAGGACGGATGCGCCCGAGGATTTCGCCGCGTCGCTCCGGCCCAAGCTTGCCCCGGGACACGGCGCCGTCGAGGTCGGCCGCGATCGCGGCGAGCGCTCGCTCGAGCGCCGGCGGCTGGGCGTCGTACAGGCAGACGTCGTGACCGGCCTGCGCTGCAAGTTGCGCGATTCCGGCGCCCATGCTGCCGGCACCAAGGACCCAGACGCGCGGTAGTGCAGTCATCGCGGCTCCCGGTTCAGCGGTCGGTGAAGCGCGGCGCGCGCTTTTGCGCGAACGCGGCAACGCCTTCGGCGTAGTCGGCGGCGAAACCGAGCTCGCGCTGGGCCGCGGCTTCGGTGTCGAGCGCATGCCCCAGCGAGCCGCCGAGGCCGGCATCGATCAGCGCCCGGGTGCGGACCAGCGCCCGGGTGGGCAGCCCAGCCAGCCGTTCGGACAGCCGCTTCACCTTGTCGTCGAACCTGGCGTCGTCGACAGCCGCCCAGATGAGACCCATCTCCTCGGCGCGCTCGGCGCTGATCTTGTCGCCGAGCATTGCGAGCCCGAGCGCCCGTGCCCGACCGGCGAGACGCGGCAAGCTCCAGGTGGCACCGCTGTCGGGAATGAGTCCGATCGCCGAGAATGCCTGGACAAAGGTCGCGCCGCGCCGCGCCACGACCAGATCGCAGGCCAGCGCCAATGAGGCGCCGGCGCCAGCAGCGACGCCATTGACGGCCGCCAGCGTCGGCACCGGCATCGACCGCAACCGCAACACAAGCGGCTTGTAACTTGTCTCGATGATGGCGCCTAAATCCTTCGGCGCCCCGCCCTCGGGGGCGACTGCCGGGTCGCGCAGATCCTGCCCGGCGCAGAACGCCCGTCCGGCACCGGTGAGCACCATGCAGCGGGCATCCGGTTGCGCGGCGACGGCGTCGAGCGCGCCGATCAGGTCGGCGATGAGCTGCGCCGTCAGCGTGTTGAGCGCGTCGGGACGGTCGAGGGTGATGCGCGCGACTGGGCCGATGGTTTCGATGCGCAGAGCAGGATTTTGAATTTGACTCATCGCAAATCGAGAGGAGGGCGATGCCAGCAGATCGGGATGTCGTTACGAGAGTGGAGCAATATTGACCAACCGGTCGGTAAATACTAGGCTTGCCAAAAGGTTTGATGCAAGTCAAACATTCATCAGGACAAACCCTAAGGAGATCCCCGTGCCTTGCTATGCCATCGAGGGCGTGATTCCGGTCGTCGACCCGAGTGCCTATGTGCATCCTTCCGCCGTGCTGATCGGCGATGTCCATGTGGGACCGGGCTGCTATGTCGGACCCTGCGCCAGCCTGCGCGGTGACTTTGGCCGCATCGTGTTGCACGAGGGTGCCAACATTCAGGACGGCTGCGTGATGCACGGCTTTCCCGGCCATGACACTGTGGTCGAGGCCAACGGCCACATTGGCCATGGCGCCGTGCTGCATAGCTGCGCCGTGCGCCGCGACGCGATGGTCGGCATGAACGCCGTGGTCATGGACGATGCCGAGATCGGCGAGCAGGCGATCGTTGCCGCCTGCGCTTTCGTGCCGGCCGGCATGGTGGTTCCGCCGCGCACGCTGGTGGCCGGGATGCCGGCGAAGCTGCGTCGCGAACTGAGCGCCGAGGAGATCGCCTGGAAGCTCGAAGGCACCCGCACCTACCAGGAATTGACACGACGCTGTCATGCCAGCCTGCTACAGGTCGAGCCGCTGTTGTCTCCCGAAGCCGATCGTCCGGCGCTGCGAGCACCCAAGGTCGAACCATTGATCGCTCTGCGGCGCAAGGAGCGTGTGCGATGAACCGATCATCTGGCCGTCCCGAGGCGAACAATTTTCCTCCGGGTGATGGTGCACGCCGAGCTGGGGAGTGCATCCCCAGCGCACGTGAAATACCCTTAGGCTCGAACGAATTGCGGCTAGTCATCGCGACGTCCGGGTTGGCCTTCGTCACCCTTGACCGGCCACAGGTCCATAACGCCTTCGACGAGCCCCAGATCGAGCGGCTGATACGCGCCTTCGAATCGCTGGGTATCGACGATTCGGTGCGTGCCGTGGTGCTGCGCGGTACCGGTCGGCACTTCTGCGCTGGCGCGGATATCGGCTGGATGCGCCGTGCGGCGCAGGCCGACGAAGCCAACAACATCGACGACGCGCGGCGGTTTTCGTGCATGATGCGTGCCGTCGCGAACTGTCCGAAACCCGTCGTGGCGGTGGTGCAGGGTGCGGCGTTCGGTGGCGGCATGGGGTTGGTCTGCGCCGCAGACATCGTGCTCGCGGCCGAGGATGCGCGGTTCGCGCTCACCGAGGCCAAGTTCGGCATCCTGCCGGCGGTGGTCGGTCCCTACGTGGTCAACGCGGTAGGCCGCCGCTGGGCCATAGAGCTGGCGCTGACCTGCCGCACGCTGTCGGCACCGCAGGCGCAGGCAATCGGGTTAGTCCATCAAGTCGCTGCAACTGACGAGCTCGACGCTGCGCTGCTCGACGTATTGCGCGGACTGTTGCGTAGTGGTCCGATGGCGCTGTGCGAGATCAAGTCGCTGCTTGGTCGCCTGTCACAGCGGCAGATCGACGACGCTACAGCCGACTTGACTGCGCGCACGATTGCCCGTGTCCGTGCCACTTCAGAGGCCAAAGAGGGCTTCGCCGCCTTTATCGACAAGCGTGAACCTGGATGGGTGAAGGAACCGAGGCTGGATTGAGTTCGCTTTCTGAACGAAAGTTCGCGAGACGGTGCTGTCACGAGCGGTGACATGATGGCGTTGTTCACAGTTGACCCTTTTCCTGGTTTTCGTATTTCATGGATGGGCTACGCGCTGGCTTGCCGGGGTTGATCGGCCAGCAGGTTTTCTTCGAACCGGCGCTTGAACCAAGCCATCCGCAGTGCAACGATGAGCAGATCGCGGGTCACGTCCTGAGGCAGTGTCCAGCCCACCATCTGGCGGCTGAAGAGGTCGATCATCACCGCCAGAAGCAGCCTGCCCCCGGCGTTGGCGATGTCGGTAACTTCGCCGGCTCAGAGTGCCCTCGGCGTCGTCTTCGCATTGGTCATTTGCGTTTCTCCTTGCTGAACTTGAATCACTCAGCAAGGGTGGCGGGTTTCGGGGGCAAGATCAATAAAAAAGCCCCGTTAGTGCTTGACTCACGGGGCTTTGCGGGTTTTGATGATGTGCTGCGTGATTGTAACGTGGTGCCCAGAAGAGGACTCGAACCTCCACGCCTCGCGGCGCTAGTACCTGAAACTAGTGCGTCTACCAATTCCGCCATCTGGGCAACTACACAATCGTAGCAGGAAATCCAAGCCTCTCCAGTATGCTGCGCGAGGATGCGTCACGCGCGGCGCGTTGAGCAGCTCTTGCGCACCAACAACAAAAGGAAGCAGACAGTGATTGTCGAAGGCATTGTTCAAGGCCATCGCGACGGCTATGGCATCGTGGTTTCGGAGCAGGGCGCGCAGGATGTCTACCTCGCGCCACAGCAAATGCGTTCGGTCATGCATCTCGACCGGGTCCGGGTGAAGGTCATACGGCAGGACAAGCGCGGCAGACCCGAGGGACAGGTCATCGAAATTCTCGAACGCTCACGACGGCCGGTGATCGGGAGGCTGTTGCACGAAAACGGCATCTGGTTGCTGGCTCCGGAGGACAAGCGCTACGCGCAAGACATCCTGATTCCGGCCAGCGGCATCGGCACTGCCAAGGTCGGACAGGTGGTCAGTGTCGAAATTTCCGAGCCGGCGTCGCCCTACAGCCAGCCGATGGGCAAGGTGACCGAGGTGCTCGGCGCTTTGCACGATCCCGGGATGGAGATCGAGATCGCGGTACGCAAATACGGCGTTCCGTATCGCTTCAGCGCCGAGACGGAAAAGCAGGCCGCGGCCTTGCCTGGGCATGTGCGCGAGCGGGATCGCGATGGCCGCTACGACCTGACCGACGTGCCACTGGTGACCATCGATGGCGAGGATGCGCGCGATTTCGACGACGCGGTCTACAGCGAGCCGGTGCGCATCGGTCGCGAAGACGGCTTTCGCCTCATCGTCGCCATCGCCGACGTGTCGCACTATGTCAAACCCGGCGATCCGCTCGATTTCGATGCGCTGGAACGCGCCACCTCCGTGTACTTTCCGCGCCGCGTCATCCCGATGCTGCCGGAGAAGCTGTCCAACGGCCTATGCTCGCTCAACCCCAAAGTCGAACGCCTGTGCATGGTGAGCGACATGCTCATCAACAGCCAGGGCGAACTCAAGGCTTACCAGTTTTATCCGGCCGTGATGCGCTCGCAGGCACGTTTGACCTATACCGAAGTGGCAGCCATACTGGAGAACACGCGCGGGCCGGAGGCCCAGGCGAACGCCACGCTGGTGCCGCATCTGCTGCACTTGTACGACGTCTACACCGCCTTGCTCAAGGCGCGTCGCTTGCGCGGCGCGATCGACCTCGAGGTGCCGGAAACCCAGATCGTGTGCGATGCCAGCGGACGCATCGAGAAAATCGCGTTGCGCACCCGCAATGAAGCGCACCGACTGATCGAAGAGTGCATGTTGGCGGCCAATGTCAGCGCGGCCGATTTCCTGGAGCGCAATAAACATCCCGGTCTCTACCGTGTGCACGAGGGGCCGACGCCCGAGAAGCTCGCGCTGCTGCGCAGTTTTCTCAAGACCCTGGGGATTGCCGCGCAGATCGGCGACGACCCGGAACCCGCCGACTATCAGCAACTCTCGGATGTCGCCCGCGACCGTCCCGACGCCGCGCAGATCAACGCGCTCATGCTGCGCTCGATGCAGCAAGCCATCTACACGCCGCACAACAGCGGGCATTTCGGCCTGGCCTACACCGCCTACGCCCATTTCACCAGCCCCATCCGGCGCTACCCCGACCTGCTGACGCACCGCGCCATCAAGGCCATTCTGGCGGGCGGCAAGTACAAGCTGCAACCGCCTGAAAGCCTGGTGCTGTCGCTGCCCGGCGTGCAGTCCAAATCGAAGGCGGCGCAGGCAAAGCTCAAGGCGGGCGAGGATGTCGTGCCCAAGCGCACCAAGACCTCATCGGCCGACGTCATGGTGTGGGAGGCCGTGGGCCAGCATTGCTCCGCCAACGAGCGCCGAGCCGACGAGGCCACGCGCGATGTGGAAAGCTGGCTCAAGTGCTGGTACATGCGTGACAAGCTCGGCGAGGAATTCGTCGGCGCCATCACCGCGGTGACGAGCTTCGGGATTTTCGTGCAACTCACCAGCCTGTTCGTCGAGGGGCTGATTCACATTTCCGAACTCGGTGCCGAGTATTTCCGTTTCGACGAGGCCCGCAACGAGTTGCGCGGCGAGCGCACCGGCAAGCGCTACGGCCTGGGTGACCGCGTGCTGGTGCAGGTCAGTCGCGTCGATCTCGATGGCCGCAAGATCGACTTCCGCATGGTGGCCGATCCGCTGCATCCCGTCGGCGGGCCGAACACGGCGAGTGGCTCGGGCACTCGCCGCCGGGGTCGCCCCGAAGCCGTGCTCTCGCCGTTGGATGCGCCCATCGACGACAGTGACAGCAGTTTGTTCGTACCCCATGTGGCCATGGAGCGTGCAACCTCCTCATCCAAGCGCAAACGCGGTGGCGGTGCGATGCAAAATCAGTCGGCACCTGCTGACAAGTTGGTGACGAAGAAGACATCGAAGGCCAAGGCGACAACGGCCCCTCAGCGGCAAAGCCCGGCGGCGGGCAAGTCGGCAGGTCGCAAGTCGTCCGCGGCGGGAAAATCATCTCCCGCAAAGAAGCGCAGCCGCACGAACGGAGTTTGATGCACTGTCGCGCGCCGTGGCCACGCGCTACGCGCGGTGCAACGTGCGCCCCAAGCTGACGGACAGTCCTTTCACCCGGGTTCGCGCGCGAACCATGGCGTCGGGCAGGGTTCCTGCGCGCAAGCCCTGGCCTTCTTCCCGAGCGAGGTCGGCACCGGCACCATGGAGCCATACGGCGGCGCGCGCGGCAGCTATCGCTGCATTCGGGTCTCTGGTGGGCGCGATGCAGGCGGCGAGCGCGCCGCTGAGCACGTCGCCGCTCCCGGCCGTGGCCAGCAGACCATTGCCGCTGGAGTTGATCCACATGGCGCCGTCCGGCGTGGTCATCAGGCTGCCCGCTCCTTTGAGCACGCAGTGTGCCCGGCTCAGGGTGGACAGGGTACGCGCAGCGCTCAAACGATCGGCCTGCACCTGGGCGGTGGTCCATTGCAGCAAACCCGCTGCTTCTCGGGGATGCGGGGTCAACCAGGTTGGGGAGTGGCGTTGTCGCAGCGCCTGCCAAAGCACGCCGTCGCGAGCTTGGCCTGCGAGCAAGTTGAGCCCGTCGGCATCGATGACCAAGGGCTGATCGAGCGCCAGCAACGTCTGCAGGATGGATAAGGCTTCGGCGGACATGCCGGCGCCTGGCCCGAAAACCACACAGCATCGGCCCTCTCGCGTGGGTGCATGCTGGGCCATTTCCAGCATGGCTTGCGGCTTGCGCAGCATGAGCTCAGGCCCGGTGGGGTCGAACGATGGCGCTTGCGGATCGAGCAGGGCCGTGAACACGCGCCCGGCACCCAAGGCCAGGGCAGCGCGTGAGGCAAGCAGAGCGGCGCCGGTCATGCCTGTTGCACCGCCGAAGATCAACACGTCTCCGCGCTCGCCTTTGTGCGCTGCCGATCCGGGCTGCGGCAATGCGGCGATGGCATCGGCGGCGCTGAGGAGCATGGCTGTCGCATGGGTGTGGGGTTCGGGGGTCAGAGTCTCCGAGCCGCTGCTTTGCTCCGGTAGCGTCCCCTGGGGGGCGGGGAAACCGGCGGCGAACCGGCGTTGTTGTGAGGTAGCGCTGTCACCCGGTTCGCCCCATGCGTCCAGATCGTCCAGCCAGAGCTCGCCACAGGCGTGGATGTCGGGCCCGGTCAGCAGGCCTGGCTTGAGGCCAAGCAGGGTGAGTGTGACTTCGGCACGGACCAGATCTCCTGGCGCTGTGCCAGTGGCGCTCGCCAAACCGGATGGCAGATCGACCGCCAGGACAGGTGCCGGATGCTGCGCCAAGGCGGTCATGGCCGCGGCTAACTCGCCTTCAGGTGCGCGGTTGAGACCGATGCCGAGCAAGGCATCAAGGAGGAGATCCACCCCGTCCCATGCCGATGTTGCAGCGTCATGCGTCCATGGCAAGGGTCGCAAGCCTGCGCTGTGAGCCAGGCTCAAGGCCCAGAGCCAGTCGGCGGGCCGTACCGCCGATTGCCAGTCAGTGGGTGCGCCGCAAGCCACCATCCAGACCGAAACCTGCACGTCATGCCGCACCAAATCTGCCGCCGCGACCAAGCCGTCGCCGCCGTTGTTGCCGGGGCCGCACAGTACGCTTACTCGCCGCGCATGGGGGAAGCGAGCACGCACGAGGCGGCTGATGGCGTCTCCAGCGCGTTGCATCAGGCTGTGCGGCGGCAAATCGGATGCTGCGTCGCGTTCGATGCGTCGTAATGTGGCTGTGTCCCAGACCGGCAGCGAGCCACCCGGTTGCACGTTCGTCATGCGACGCATCATGGCGTTCAGACCTCACATCAGCCCAAGGGCGCCGGCAACTGCGCCACCCAGCAAGAGCCAGAGCGGGTTGATGCGCGTCCACAGGTTCAGAGCGACCACCACGGCAACGATGCATCCTTCCAGCAAGGCATGAACGTTTTGCGCCGCCAGCAGCCAGCCGGAAGACAGCAGCAAACCCACGGTGATGGGCGCCAGGCCATCGTGGATGGCCCGGATCCAGCGGTGTTCGGGGTTGTTGCTGCTGTAGCGAAAGTAGGCCAGGGTGATGAGCGTGGATGGCAGGATCAGTCCGATGGCGCCAGCCAGTGCGCCGATCAGTCCGGCGACATGCCAGCCCAGCAGCGCGGCGAACAAAATCATGTTCGGCCCAGGCGAGGCCTGCCCCAGCGCCAGGGCCGCATTGAACTGTTCGTCGGTCACCCAATGCTGCGCATCGACCAGATAGCGATGCATGTCCGGCAGGAGTCCGATGGCGCCGCCGATCGACAGCAGCGACCACAGCATGAAGTGGCCGAACAGGCCGGGTAGAGCCGTCATATTCAGGCTTGCAGGCGTCATGGCGTCCGCCGCCCAAAGCGTGCAATCAGTACTGCCAATGGTCCCAGCGCCAGCATGACGCCAAGCAACTGCCAGCGCAGCAGTCCGACGCCGATGAATGCCGCGGCAGCCCAAAGCGGTGCCGTGCGCGCAAGCCGCAGCGCCGGCGCCAGGCGCAGCGCCATGGCAATGACCAGCCCTGCTGTGACCACCTCCATGCCACGCAGCGCGTTGTGCACCAGAGGAACGGTCGCCCAGGTGGAATAGCCGACAGCGATGAACAGCACGATGACCAGCGGCGCGGCCAGCATGCCTGCCAGCGCCGCAAGCGCTCCGCGCCAGCCGAAGCTGCGTTGGCCAACCATCAGCGACAGGTTGATGAGATTGGGCCCTGGCAGCACCTGGCTGATGGACAACAGATTGATGAATTCCTGGTGGCTGAGCCATTGTTTCTCGTCCACCAAGACGCGCTGGGCGAACGGCAGCACACCGCCGAACCCGGACAGCGTCAGGCGGTTGAAGGACCAGAACAAATCACGCAGATTGCGCGGTGCGGGCGCGGGACGCTCTGTGGATGGTGAGATGGCGATGTTCATGGGGTCAAGCGCGGATTGCGGAACAGCGCTGGCAAGGCTGACAGGCCACCCAAGCAAGCTGAATCAGAGGATTTCAGAATATGCGCTTTCAATTTCACAATATGGAAATGACATGTTGCACAGCAAGAGTATTGTGTTCTGAATCACGGATTTTGATTTCATATCGCAATAAACACAATACAATATATTGATTTATAAAGAATAAAAAAATAGTCTTGTATAAGATACAACACTATGGTGCAGCGCACAGGCGGTGTAAGCTTGTCGCATCTTTTCCACCCACTCCCGGAGATCGTCTCATGACCACGCGCGAGCAGCAAATTCAGCAACTTCAACAAGACTGGTCCACCAACCCTCGCTGGGCCGGTATTCAGCGCGGGTACTCTCCCGCCGAGGTGGTGAAGCTGCGCGGTTCGGTCATGGTCGATCAGACCCTGGCCAAGCGCGGTTCCCATCGCCTGTGGAACGACATGCACGCTGAGCCCTTCGTCAACGCCCTGGGCGCACTCACGGGCAATCAGGCCATGCAGCAGGTCAAGGCCGGGCTCAAGGCGATTTATCTGTCGGGCTGGCAAGTTGCTGGCGATGCCAACCTCGCAGGCGAGATGTATCCCGACCAATCGCTCTACCCCGCCAACTCCGTACCCAGCGTGGTCAAGCGCATCAACAACACCCTCACACGCGCCGACCAGATTCAGTGGATGGAAGGCAAGCAGCCCGGTGACGACGGCTTTATCGACTACTTCGCTCCCATCGTGGCCGATGCCGAAGCCGGCTTCGGCGGCGTGCTCAATGCGTTTGAGCTGATGAAGGCCATGATCGAGGCCGGCGCCGCCGGTGTGCACTTCGAGGACCAGCTCGCCTCGGTGAAAAAGTGCGGCCACATGGGCGGCAAGGTGCTCGTGCCGACCCGTGAAGCCGTGGCCAAACTGGTTGCAGCCCGCCTGGCTGCCGACGTCATGGGTGTTCCCACGGTGCTGGTGGCGCGCACGGATGCCGAAGCAGCCGATCTGCTCACCGCCGACGTGGACGACAACGACAAGCCTTTCTGCACCGGCGAGCGTACCGTCGAAGGCTTCTACCGCACCAAGCCCGGCCTGCAACAGGCCATCTCCCGCGGCCTGGCCTACGCGCCGTATGCCGATCTGGTGTGGTGCGAGACCGGCAAGCCTGACCTGGCCTACGCCAAGGCCTTTGCCGACGCCATGCACGCCAAGTTCCCCGGCAAGATGCTGGCTTACAACTGTTCGCCCTCGTTCAACTGGAAGAAGAACCTCGACGACGCCACCATCTCCAAGTTCCAGAAAGAGCTCGGCGCCATGGGCTACAAGTTCCAGTTCATCACCCTGGCTGGCTTCCACGCGCTGAACTACTCGATGTTCAATCTGGCCCATGGCTATGCCCGCAACCAGATGAGCGCCTTTGTCGAACTGCAGGAGGCCGAGTTCGCCGCCGCCAGCAAGGGCTTCACCGCGGTCAAGCACCAGCGCGAAGTGGGTACCGGTTACTTCGACGCCGTGACCACCACCATTGAGAGCGAAGCCTCCACCGCCGCGCTCAAGGGATCGACCGAAGACGAACAGTTCTTCGACCGCAAAGTGGCCTGAACGCTCAGAGGCGAAGAGCGGGCTTGGCCCGTCAAAGAGATGCAGCCGCCGCGAGGCGGCTGTTTTGTTGGCGCGCGGGACGCGAGGGTGCCGCCTCACTCGCCCTGTTTGTGACCCTGGCGCATGAGGCGGGCCTTTTCGCGGTCCCAGTCGCGTTTGGCTTCGGTGTCGCGCTTGTCGTGCAGTTTCTTGCCGCGACCGAGGGCGAAGTCGAGTTTGATGCGCGAGTTTTTGTAGTGCAGATTCAGCGGCACCAGGGTGTAGCCGCGTTGCTCCACCTTGCCGATGAGGCGGCGGATTTCGTCCTTGTGCAACAGCAGCTTGCGGGTGCGGCTGGCGTCTGGGCGAACATGCGTCGACGCGCTTTGCAGCGCGGTGACGTTCATGCCGACGAGGAACATTTCGCCATCGCGGATGAGCACATAGCCGTCAAGCAACTGCGCGCGACCGGCGCGGATGGCCTTCACCTCCCAACCTTCCAGCACCAACCCAGCCTCGAAGCGGTCCTCGAGAAAATAGTTGAAAGCGGCTTTCCGGTTTTCGGCGATGCTCATGATGCGTTGTCGCGGCGCGCGGCCGTTTTTTTACAATTATCCATTTTAAGAACTCTCTTCATGGCCGTCGTTCACAAGTCCGTTCTGATCTGGTACAGCGCAAGCCAAATGTACGGTCTGGTGACTGATGTGGCCGCCTATCCCCAATTCCTCCCCTGGTGCGGTGGGACCCAGGTGCACGAGGCCACTTCCGAGCAGATGCGCGCCACCATACGCATCGATTTCAAGGGTGTGAAGCAGAGCTTCACCACCGTGAACACCCAGGTCCCCGGGCGAGAGATTCATCTGCGTCTGGTGGATGGGCCGTTTTCGGATTTGCAGGGCCACTGGCGTTTCACCCCGCTGGAGGGTGACAAGGCTTGCAAGATCGACTTCGAGTTGCACTATCACTTCTCCAGCAGACTGGTGGAAACCGTGATTGGCCCGGTGTTCGGCCATATCGCCAAGACCTTTGTCGACTCCTTCGTGCAACGCGCCGAAGCGATGTATGGCTGAATGGCACGCTGCAGTCGGTCCGGGGCTGATCGAGGTCGAGGTCCGCTGGATCCCCGCTTCCGGCGTGGTCCAGGTGCGCACGGTTCGGCTCACACCCGGTGCAAGTCTGGGTGACGCGGTGAGCCGCAGCGGTTTGGACTTGCCTGACAACAGTTGGCGCAACCCAAGCGGCCACCTGCGCCTGGCCGTCTTCGGTGTGCTCAAACCTGCCAGCGCCTTGGCGCAGCCGGGTGATTGCGTCGACGTCACCCGGCCCCTGACGCTGGACCCGAAGGAGGCGCGACGGGCACGGGCGCGCAAGGCAGCAATCCAACGACAGGCGCGCTGAGGTTAGGGCCAGTTCGGGTCGGGGATCAAAGCTGAGGGGTCGGCAGGACATCGGCCGGATCGCGCTGCAGCCAGATGCGCAGCATCAAGCCGCCGCCCTTGGCATTGCTGATCTCCAGCCGGCCCGCCATGCGGGCGATGGTGCGATCGACGATGGCCAAACCCAGCCCGGTGCCTTTCGCGGCGGTGCGCGCCTCGTTGCCACGGAAAAACGGTCGGGTGAGCAGGGGTAGATGCTCGCTGGTGACGCCGGGGCCGTGGTCGCGCACGCTCAGGCAGACCTCGTTGCGGCGCTTGCTGATGCCGATGTCCAGCTCGACCCGGTTGCTGCCGGGTGTTCGACCGTAGCGCCTGGCGTTCTCGATCAGATTCACGATGATGCGTTGCAACTCCAGAGGGTCAGCCAGGGCCAGGGCCTCAGCGTTGCTTGGCATGCGGATGCGCAAATCGGCATCCTTGCTGTAGTCCACCATGATCTTGGTCATCAGATCGGGCAAGTCCACGCTTTCGCGTACTGGACTGGCGGTGCGCGCGTACTCCATGAACTTGCTGATGATCGAGTCCGCCTGTTCGATGTCGGCAATGATGTCCTGCCGTGACTGGGGATCAGGAACGCTCAGCTCGGCCTCGAGGCGCAAACGTGCAAGCGGAGTGCGGATGTCATGGGAAATGCCGGCCAGCATCAAGGCCCGGTCCCGGTCGATTTCCTGCAGCGCGCGCGCCATACGGTTGAAGCCTCGATTGACTTCGCGGATTTCCTGCGTGCCCGAGGTCTCGTTGAGTTGTTGCGAAAAATCGCCTTCACGCACCGAGGCCGTGGCGATGCTCAAGTCGCGCAACGGACGATTGATGAAACGCGCGATGATGGCCGCACCGATCATCGCGAGCAACGTTGCCAGGACACCCCAGATGATCCAGGCCTCGCCCAGCGAGGGATCAATGCGCGAGCGGTCGAGCAACAACCAATAGTCGCTGTGCTCGATGCGAAAACCGATCCACAGCCCGGAGCGGCCGTTCACCACGTCGGCAAAATCCAGTTTTTCGTGCAGGCGCTGATCGACCGAAGCCGTCAGGCGACGGGTGAAATCCGTGTGCGCCATCGGCGTCCACTGGTCGCTGGGTTCGCGCGGATAGATGTAGATGTCCTCGCGCTTGACCAACTCGTCGAGCAGGGCCGTGCGATATTCGGGCGCCGCGTGCACCAGGGCGATGCGGGTGAGGTCGATGAGGCTGGTGATCTGGCGCGAGGTCTGTTCCACCTGAGGCCCGAGTTGCAGCACACGAAAGCTCTGGAACCAACCCGCCAGACTGGCCAGCACCAGCAGCACGATGAGGAAAAACGTGCGCCAGTAGAGACGGCCGGACAGCCCGCCGAACACTCGCCAAGCCAGGCTCGGCTTGTCCAGATTGGCCGGGCCGGGATCGAGCGGGGATTGGGGAGGTGGCGCGGGAGCGTCGGCACTCATGTTGACAAACTGCAGGGCCGAGAGGTGCCGAGACGGAGCGGGCCTGGCGCTCCCTGGGGGAAGCCGCACGCGGACTGCAGCGGGCTCACGCCGGCGTCAGCGCTGGTCAGGCCGGATGGGCGGAATTCAGGCGTCCTTGGTGTCGGGCACGAACACATAGCCCACGCCCCACACGGTCTGGATGTAGCGCGGATGCGCGGGGTCGATCTCGACGATCTTGCGCAGGCGCGAGATGGCGACGTCCAGGCTGCGGTCGAAGGCCTCGTAGTCGCGGCCGCGGGCCAGCTCAGCCAGGCGGTCGCGCGACAGCGGCTGGCGTGGGTGGCGCACCAGCGCCTTGAGCATGGCGAATTCGCCGGTGGTCAGGCTGATGAGTTCGCCCTCGCGCGAGAGTTCGCGCCGGGCGAGATCGAGGCTGAAGGGGCCGAACAACACGGTTTCGTCGTCGCGCGCCGGGGCGCCGGGCAACTCGGGGTTAGGCTGGCGACGCAGCACGGCGCTGATGCGGGCAAGCAGTTCGCGCGGGTTGAAGGGTTTGGGCAGGTAGTCGTCGGCACCCACTTCGAGGCCGATGATGCGGTCCACGTCTTCGCCTTTGGCGGTGAGCATGATGATGGGGGTGAAATCCTTCGACGAGCGCATGCGCTTGCAGACGGTGAGGCCGTCTTCGCCGGGCAGCATGAGGTCGAGCACGATGAGATCGAAGCGCTCCTTGACCATCACCCGCGACATCGCCTTGGCGTCTTCGGCGACGAACACCTCGTAGTTTTCCTGGGCCAGATAGCGTCGCAGCAGGTCGCGGATGCGGGCATCGTCGTCGACCACGAGGATCTTCTTGGGTTTGTCTTGTTGCATGGCGGGATGGTCAGTAGGTTGGAACGCGGTGCACGTTGGGACAGAGTGGTGCCCGGAAACGACGACGGCTTTGTTGTGGCGTCAAATGTAACTGTGTTGCTCATGGGTCGACAAGTTCCCCGGCCCGTGCATGAACTGCAGCGACGCCAGATGGGCGTAGAGGCCGCCACGTGCCATCAGCTCGGCATGGTTGCCGATGTCGACGATGCGGCCGCGCTCCAGCACCACGATGCGGTCGGCGCGCTGCACCGTGGCCAGGCGGTGGGCGATGACGAGCGTGGTGCGGCCCTGCATGGCTTGCTCCAGCGCGGCCTGCACGGCGCGTTCGCTTTGCGCGTCCAGCGCGCTGGTGGCTTCGTCCAGCAGCAGCAGCGGGGCGTTTTTCAGGATGGCACGGGCGATGCTCAGGCGCTGGCGCTGGCCGCCCGAAAGCCGCACGCCGCGCTCACCCAGATAGGTGTTGTAGCCCTGCGGCAATTCGCGGATGAAGCCATCGGCCTGCGCGGCGCGCGCGGCTTGCATGACATCGTGCTCACTGGCCTCGGGCCTGCCGTAGCGAATGTTGTCGAGCGCACTCGCGGAGAAAATCACCGCATCCTGCGGCACCAGGCCGATGCGCTCGCGCAGCGCGGCAAGGTCGGCGTGATCGACCCGCACACCGTCCACGCTGACCGCGCCGTGCTGCACGTCGTAAAAGCGCAGCAGCAGCTGCAACACCGTGGTCTTGCCGGCGCCGCTGGGGCCGACCAGGGCCACGGTTTCGCCCGGTTCCACCAGCAGCGAAAAATCGTCCAGCGCCGGTTGTTCCGGGCGCGATGGGTAGGTGAAGCGCACATGGGCGAACTGCACGGCGGAGCCGCCTTGCGGCACCGGCAGCGCTTGCGGCTGGGGCGGATTGGCCACAGGCGAGCGCTCGGCCAGCAGTTCCATCAGCCGTTCGGTGGCGCCGGTGGCACGCAGCAAGTCGCCGAACACCTCCGAGAGCGAGGCGGCGGAGCCGGCCACCAGGCCGATGTAAAGCACCGTTTGCCCCAGGGTGCCTGCGCTCATGCGGCCTTCGACCACAGCCACCGTGCCCTGGTACAGGCCATAGATGAGTGCGCCGAACAGGGCGACGATGACAAAGGCGGTGAGCAGCGCGCGCATGCGGCTGCGTCGCACCGCGGTGGTGAAAGCATCTTCCGCGGCCTGGCTGAAGCGGCGTGATTCGTCGGGTTCGCGCCCATAGCTTTGGACCGTAGGAATCGCGTTAAGCACCTCGGCGGCGATGGCGCTGGAATCGGCGATGCGGTCCTGACTGGCGCGCGACAGGCGCCGCACGCGGCGGCCGATGGCGACCGCGGGGAACACCACCAGCAGGATGACGGCCACCACGCTCAGCATCAGGCGCGGGCTGGTGGCAACCAGCATGGTCATGCCGCCGAGGAACACCACGCTGTTGCGCAGGCCCATCGACAGGCTGGAGCCGACCACGGTCTGCACCAGCGTGGTGTCGGTGGTCAGGCGCGACAGCACCTCGCCGGTTTGCGTGTGTTCGAAGAACTGCGGCGATTGCGTCAGCACGTGGCTGTAGACCCGACTGCGCAAATCAGCCGTGACACGCTCGCCCAGCCAGCTCACCATGTAGTAGCGCGCTGCCGAGAACATGCCCAGCAGCACGGCCAAGCCGAACAGCGCGACGAAATGAATGCCGAGGCCGCCGCGGCTGGCGTTGGTCGAGGGGTGCAGCAGGCCGCCGTCGATCAGCCAGCGCAAAGCCAGAGGAAAACTCAGGGTACTGCCGGCGGCCAGCAGCAAAAACACCAGGGCCAGCGCAATGCGGCCGCGATAAGGCCGCAGGAAGGGCAGTAACTGCTGCAGCGGGCCCAAGCTGCGCGGCCCCGCTTGTGCCGGCAAGCGCGACAGGATGCTGGTGGGAGCGTCAGCCATGCATCATCGTAGGCCCTGAACGGTGGCGTGAGCAGGGGCCAATCCGAGAGACGTTGCGCCGCGGGCGGCGGGATGTTGCCTGACGCAAGGCGTGGGCTCGCGCCGACGGGCGTCCTTGGTGCTCAAACCTGCACCTGATCAAACGCCTTGTAGGTGCGGTTCATCCAGATTTTGACCCGCTGGCGCTCCATCAGCCCGAGACCGTTGCCAGAGGGGTCCGGCAGGTTCACGGACGCCCAGAAGCTGGTGTTGTGAGCATCGATTTTCTGAATCGTCGAGTCCTGCAGGTGGCGCAGACCGATGACGCAGGCGCCAAGGTCTTCCGCGCGGGTTTTCAGACCCGAAGACTCGAGAATGTCAAAGCGGTCGCCGCGCACTTCATTGAGCACCAGCACCAATTGCATGCGTCCGCCGAATTGGCCGAGCAGCGCACGCAGCAGATCCACCGAGTCCCGCCCCGAATCCATCACATGCCAGTACACGAGCGACATGCCCAGGTCGTCCCGCATGTCCAGCAGGCCGGAATCCTCGATCCAGCGAACCAGGAACTGGTGGGTCTGAGCGGCGAGATCGACCAGAATGCGTCGGTCCGGTTGCTCCATCGCGGCATCGACGATGCGGTCCAGGCTTTCGTAGCGGTCGATGATGACCGGCGAGGCGTAGTCAGCATAAAAACGCAATAACGCACCATGTGACTTGTCGGTGTCGAAACCGATGAAAGGCAGGTGGCGGTCGATCATGTACTGGGCGAGCAGGCGCGAGACCAGTGATTTGCCGACGCCGCCTTTTTCGCCGCCGATGAAATGCAGTCTGCTCATGTCGGTCTCCCGTTTCGATGGATGTAAGAACGGTATGAAGCTTGCCGAGGATGTACGCGGCAGATCGCGCAATGCAGCGCTGCAGCACGCCAGCGCGACACCTTGTTGCACTGCATGATGCAAACCTAGCCTAGCACGCAAAGCGCGATTCTGACCGTGGAGAATCCTGTCGGCCAGCGCCATTTCCCCCGGGCTGCACGCGCCGGCAACGGCTGCGTATAGTGGCATGATGACCGCACGTGACACCTCTCAGCCGATCCCAGCCCCCGTTGCCCTGCACATCGAAGGGGCGCGGCAGAACAACCTGAAAAACCTGGATCTGCGTATCCCGCTGGGACAGATCGTCGTCGTCACAGGGGTCTCAGGCTCGGGCAAGAGCTCACTGGTCTTCGACACGGTGTATGCCGAGGGCCAGCGGCGCTATGTCGAAACCTTTTCACCCTACGCCCGCCAGTTCCTCGACCGCATGGACCGGCCGCAGGTCGATCGCATCGACGGCATCCTGCCCGCGATCGCCATCGACCAGACCAACCCGGTGCGCACCTCGCGCTCCACCGTGGGGACCATGACCGAACTGGCCGACCACCTCAAACTCCTGTTCGCCCGCTCCAGCCGGCTGCAGTGTCGCCAGTGCGGCGCCGAGGTGAGGCGCGAATCCCCGGCCAGCATCGCCGCCGACGTGCAGCGTCGTGCCGCGCTCGCCGGCGACCCGCGGCTGGTGCTGACGTTTCCCGTCGCCATTCCCGCCGGCCTGCCGCAGGACATGGTGCTGCAAGGCCTGGGCGCCCAGGGCTACACCCGCGTGCACCGCCGCGACGGCGATGTGCTGCACATGGTGCAGGATCGCTTTCGCGCCGCCAACGTCGAGGCGCCGCGGTTGATGGAGGCCGTCGAGGCCGCGCTCCGCCTCGGGCAGGGCCGTATGGCGGTCTGGCCGGTGGCGGACGATGACGCCGCCGAGTCCGGAAGTTGCTGGCGCTACTCCTCCGACCTGCATTGCGCGCATTGCGACATCGCCTACCGCGATGCCAGTCCTGGCCTGTTCAGCTTCAACTCGCCGGTCGGTGCTTGCGAAACCTGTCGCGGCTTCGGCCGCACGCTCGGGTTGGATTGGGGACTGGTGATTCCGGACGGGCGCAAGAGCCTGAAACAGGGTGCCATCAAGCCCTGGCAGACCGCGAGCTTCAAGGACGCGCAGAAAGACCTGGAACGCCACGCTCCAGCGGCCGGTGTGCGGCTGGATGTGCCCTGGTCCGAACTCACCCCTGGCGAGCGTCACTGGGTGCTCGAAGGCGACCCCGACTGGAAGGGCAACTGGACCCGGCAGTATTTCGGCGTGCGGCGGTTTTTCGAATGGCTGGAAACCCGCACCTACAAGATGCACGTGCGCGTGCTGCTGTCCAAATACCGCAGCAGCAGTCCATGCCCCGCCTGTGGCGGCGCGCGCCTCAAGCTCGACGGTCTGCTCTGGCGCGTGGGCGGCCGGGAGGAGGCCGACGCTGCCCTGGCTGACCGGCCCCGTTTTCGGCCACAGGGCGTGTACTGGGCCGACGCTGTCGTGACGCAACTCCCCGGCCTGTGCCTGCACGATGTGATGCAATTGCCGGTGGCGCGCGCCCATGCCTTTTTCGTCGCGATGGAGCACGATCCCGGTGCCGATGCCGCAACGCGACTGCTGCTCGACGAGATTCGCGCCCGGCTGCGTTACCTGCTGGACGTCGGGCTGGGCTATCTCACGCTCGACCGGCAGTCGCGCACGCTCTCGGGCGGCGAAGTGCAGCGCATCAACCTCACCACCGCTCTGGGCACCTCGCTGACGCAAACTCTGTTTGTGCTCGACGAGCCCTCCATCGGCCTGCACCCGCGCGACCTGCACCGGCTCAACGCCGTGATGCAGGACTTGAAGCGCGCCGGCAATTCTCTGCTGGTGGTCGAACACGATCCGCAGGTGATGCTCGCCGCCGACCATCTGCTGGAGCTCGGCCCCGGCGCTGGCGAGCATGGCGGCCACGTCGTATACCAGGGCGATCTCGCCGGCTTGCGCGCCGCCGACACGCTGACGGGCGCCTATCTGCGTGGCGAACGGCGGGTCCAGCCCGACCGCGCGCCACGCCGCATCGCGGTGGACGCCACCGGCCGGCTCATCGCGCCGCGTCTCATTCTGGAAGGCGCGCGGGAGCACAACCTGCGCGACATCACCGCCGAATTCCCGCTGCGGGCGCTGGTCAGCGTCACCGGGGTGTCGGGTTGCGGCAAGTCCACGCTGCTGGGGGACGTGCTCTTTCCCGCCTTGTCCCGCGCACTGGGCAAGACCGCACCCGAACCCGGCGCACACGCTCGCCTCCTGGGTGCCGAGCAGGTGGCCGACGTGGTGCTGGTCGATCAGTCGTCCATGGGCAAGACGGCGCGCTCCAACCCGGTGAGTTTCGTCGGCGCCTTTGACGCGCTGCGCAAGCGTTTCGCCGCGCTGCCCGAAGCGCAGCGGCGCGGCTACAGCGCCGGCACCTTCAGCTTCAACAACGGCGACGGCCGTTGCCCCGCGTGCGGCGGTTCGGGCTTCGAGCATGTGGAAATGCAGTTCCTCTCCGACGTGTACTTGCGCTGCGCCGACTGCGATGGCCGCCGCTTTCGTGCCGAAGTGCTGGAGGTCAAGCTCGATCTGCCTGACGGCCGCAGCCTGAGCATGGCCGACCTGCTCGAACTCACCGTGGCCGAGGCCCTGGCCGCCTTCGCCAAGGAGCGCGACCTGATGCCAGGCCTGAAGGCGCTGCAGTCGGTGGGCCTGGATTACCTGCGTCTGGGCCAGCCCACGCCCACGCTCTCGGGCGGCGAGGCGCAGCGCCTCAAGCTCGCCGCATTTCTGGCCGAGGCACGCAAAACGGCCGGGCGAGGCGTGCGCAAGGGCAGCCTGTTCCTGCTCGACGAGCCCACCACCGGGCTGCATTTCGACGACATCGCCAAGCTGTTGCGCGCCCTGCATGAACTGGTGGACGCCGGCCACACCGTGGTGCTGATCGAGCACAACCTGGACGTGATCGCCGCGAGCGACTGGGTCATCGACCTCGGCCCCGAAGGTGGTGACGCAGGAGGGCTGATCGTCGCCGCCGGCCCGCCGAGTGCAGTGCAAGCCTGCGCCGCATCGCACACCGGACAGGCGCTGGCGCACTATCGTTGGCAGGTCGGCCCAGCACTCCAGGCCTTGTCATCCGCGGGCCGCGCATCAAGCCAGGATGCGACGGCAACCTCCGCGCCCGCCACAGGAGGTCGGGTGGGGCAGGCATCACCTTCGCCTGGCACCGCGCTGTCCTCCCCGACGGCTGTGGCGTGGTGGGAGAGGGAGGCCGCCAACTCCTCGCAACGTCTGCAAGCCGCCGAGGCGCCAGGCGCCTACCTTGCCCAGGCGGTGCGGCGCGGGCGCGAGGGCTTCATCGCCATTCGCCATGCACGCGAGCACAACCTGCAAAACATTGACGTCGACCTGCCGCGCGGCAGCATGACGGTGATCACCGGTGTATCCGGTTCGGGCAAGAGTTCGCTGGCATTCGACGTGCTGTTCAGCGAGGGGCAGCGGCGCTACCTGGAGTCGATCAACGCCTATGCGCGACAGTTCGTGCAACCGCCGCCGCGGCCGGACGTGGATGCCATCTTCGGCATTCCGCCCACCGTCGCCATTGCCCAGCGCACCAGCCGCGGCGGGCGCAAGAGCACGGTGGGCACGCTGACCGAAACCCATCCCTTCCTGCGCCTCATCTACACCAAGCTCGGCACGCAATATTGCCCCGACTGCCGGGTGCCGATCGCGCCTCAAAGCGAGGAAGCCATCGTCGCCCAACTGCTGCGCGAGCTGCGCGGCCAAACCGTGGGTGTCATGGCGCCGCTGGTGGTGCAGCGCAAGGGCATCTACACCGAGCTTGCGCAATGGGCGGCCAGGCGCGGCCACAGCCATTTGTGGGTGGACGGCGCCTTCTTGCCGACCGACCCCTGGCCTCGGCCCGACCGCTTTCGCGAACACGACATCGCCCTGCCACTTGGCGAGCTGACCCTGCTTCCCGAACACGAGGCAGCCCTGCGCGCCCGGGTGCGCGAGGCGGTGCAGCTCGGCAAGGGCGTGGTGCAGGTGGTGTGGCCGCTGGACAAACTGCGTGCCGCGATGGCTGCGGGCGACGTGATCGGCGCCCATGCCGGGTTGGATCTGCGCCAGTTCAGCACCCGCCGCGCCTGCCCCTCATGCGCGCGCAGCTTCGCCGAACTGGACCCGCGCCAGTTCTCCTACAACTCGTCCGCAGGCTGGTGCACAGGCTGCTTTGGCACGGGCCAGTTGTTACCCCGATTCGACGCCGAACAGACGGGCGAGGAGGGCGCCTGGCGTGACGACGGCGACGCGCAACCCTGCCCGCAATGCCAGGGGGCGCGGCTCAACCCGGTGTCGCTGGCGGTGCGCTTTCGCGATCAGTCCATTGCCCAACTCTCGGCTCTGGCGGTGGACGCGGCGCATGCCTGGTTCGACGCCCTGACCCTCGATGCGCGCGAGCAGGCGGTGGGGCGTGACATGCTGAGCGAAATCCGCACCCGGCTGCAATTCTTGCAGCGTGTCGGCCTCGGCTATCTCGGGCTCGACCGCGCCGCGCCCACGCTCTCCGGTGGCGAGGCGCAGCGTATCCGCCTGGCGGCGCAGCTTGGCAGTAATCTGCGCGGCGTGGCCTATGTTCTCGACGAGCCCACCATCGGTCTGCACCCGCGCGACAACCGTCGCCTGCTCGACGCGCTGGACGACCTGCGCGCGCGCGGCAATACCCTGGTGGTGGTGGAGCACGACGAAGACACCATCCGCCGCGCCGACACCATTCTCGACATCGGCCCGGGAGCCGGCAGCCTCGGTGGGCAGGTGGTGGCGCAGGGCACGCTGGATGTGTTGATGCGTCATGCGGACTCGCTCACCGCGCGCTACCTGCGTGAACCGCTGCGCCATCCGCTGGTGCCGCGTCCCGCGACCCACGCCGACACCCCGGCGCTGGAAATCCGGGGTGCGCAACTGCACAACCTGCGCGACATCGACGTCCGTTTTCCGCTGGCGCGGCTCAGCGTCGTCACCGGGGTTTCAGGCTCGGGCAAATCGAGCCTGGCGCGCGGCGTGCTGTACGCCAGCGCCCAGTCGCTGCTGGCTGGCGAGGGGGTGCCGGTGGGTTGCAAGGCGCTGCTCTGGATGGATACCATCGAGCGCGTGCTGGAAGTGGATCAAACGCCCATCGGCAAAACCCCGCGCTCCTGCCCGGCCACTTATGTCGGCATCTGGGACGACATCCGCAAGCTGTTCGCCGACACGCTGGAGGCGCGCATGCGCGGCTTCAAGGCCGGACGCTTTTCCTTCAACGCCGGCCCGGGCCGCTGCCCGACCTGCGAGGGCCAGGGCGCCATTCGCGTGGAAATGAACTTCCTGCCGGACGTCATTCAGCCTTGCGAGGACTGCAACGGCCTGCGCTTCAACGCCGAGACCCTGAGCGTGAAGCTGCGTGGCCAATCGGCCGGCGAGGTGCTGCAACTGAGCGTGGATGCGGCGCTGGAGTTTTTCACCGCGCACCCACGTATCACCCGTGCCTTGCAATTGCTGCACGATGTCGGCCTCGGTTACCTGCGCCTGGGCCAGCCGAGTCCGCAGCTCTCGGGTGGCGAAGCGCAGCGTTTGAAGCTCGTGACTGAACTCGCCAGCGCGGCCTGGCGTCCGACGCTGTATGTGCTGGACGAACCCACGGTGGGCCTGCACATGGCCGATGTCGACAAGCTCATCCGTGTGCTGCTGCGCCTGGCCGATGCCGGCCATACCGTGGTGGTGGTCGAGCACAACCTGGACGTGATGGCATCGAGCGACTGGATCATCGACCTCGGCCCCGAGGGCGGTGCCGGTGGTGGCGCATTGGTGCATGCCGGACCACCGCGCGACTATGCCGATGCCGCTGCAAATGCTGCCCGGGGCCATACCGCGCAGGCGCTGGGGACCTTCCTGCGCGAACGCGCGCACTCTGCCTCTGCCGCGCGCAACCCGCAGCAGACTCAGCCGCAGACTCAGCCCGCTGGCGCGTAGAGCCGTACCGCGTTGCCGCCCTGGGCCTTCGCCAGGTACATGGCCTGGTCTGCCTGGCGCCGCAAGGTGTCGGCGGTTTGACCGTGATTGGGGAACAGGGCCACGCCGATGGAGGCGTAGGCCATTTCCGTTAACCCGGTGGCGTTGAACGCGGCTTGGAGTCGCGCCAGCAGGGCCTGGGCGCGGTGCCTGGCAGCTTCGGGCTGGATGCCGGTGAGCAGGACCGCGAATTCGTCGCCTCCCATGCGCCCGGCGATGTCGCCCGGTGTGAGAAACGCGAGCAACTCCCGCCCCACGGTCTGCAGCAGGCGGTCGCCCTGGGCATGGCCGTGGCGGTCGTTTACCTGTTTGAAGCGGTCGAGGTCGATGAACAGCAAAGCGGCGGTCTGTTCGCTCTCGGTCAGCCCGGCCATGCGTGCAGGCAACTGCTCCAGGAACATGCGCCGGTTGTACAGGCCGGTGAGCCCGTCGCGCTCGGCCAATTCGCGCATGCGGCGCTCGGCGGCGCGGCGGGCGCGGATGTCGCGCACCAGGGTCATGCGCAGCATCTCGCCGTCGAAGGCGATGTTGCTGCTGACGAGTTCCACCGGGATGTCATAGCCATCTCGATGCAGCAGCGTGACTTCGTAGGGGCTGTTCACAATGTTGGCATGGAATTTGCCGATCACGATGTCCCGGTAATCAGGGCTGACGAAGTCAATCACGCGCAGGCCGATGATGTCTTGACCCACGTAACCCAGCAGTCGCGCCAGGGCCGGATTTGCATCGACGATCACACCGTCGCGCTGGAACACGATGCCCTCCGTGCTGGCGTCCATGAAGCGATGCAGGCGCGCTGCGGCCTCGTGCGCCATGCGTGCCATGGCGCGAAAGCGCGTGACCTCGTGCATCACCATGCACAACTCCAGCACGGTGTCACCAGGGGCGTAGGGCAACAGACTGACGTCGAAGTCACGCACGCTGCCCGCAGCGTCACGCATGCTCAATTCGAACAAATGTTCCTGCCGATCCTCCAGCGCGTGGTGCATGAACGGCGTGACCAGGGTCAGGCATTCCGGCTCGAAAACCTGCGACAAATGCTGCCCCACCAGTGCGTCTTCGGGCACGCCGGCGAAACGGGCGAAGGCCGCGTTGGCTTCCACGCAGACATGGGTCTCGGCAGTGAAACAGGCCAGCAAGGTCGAGCCCGCCTGGGCCAGGAAGCCGGCGCGTGCGTGGCTCGCCATACCGCATTGCTGCTTGCCAGGGTCTGAAGATTCACGAGGGTCTGTCATGCTGCTCGCTCCCAAAGGTTCGGGGATGGGTGATCTCCGATACCTGTGCCCCTATTGTCGAAGTCGTGGCGCGCGCTGGAGAGCCCGAGCAGGTCACTGAGTCGGCGACCTCGTGACAAATTGCACGAACTGCGGATTTCTCTCCATGCCGGCCCCGGGCATGGAGAGCAGGAGAAGGGTAGGGACTGGCGCCGACGCGCCCGCACCCGCGGCGACAAATGCCGGATTCGATCTGCGCTTCAGGATCGAAGCAGGGACCGAAGGGCCTGCTCGGTGGCGTCGGCGGCGCAACAGTCCACCACCTGTCTGTGGGGCATGCCGCGCAGCCAAGTGAGTTGGCGCTTGGCCAGCTGCCGGGTGGCGGCGATGGCTTGCGCGGCGAAGGTGGAGGCGTCGATCTCGCCGTCCAGATGCGCCCAGGCCTGGCGGTAGCCGACGGCGCGCATGGACGGGAGCTTGGCATGCAGGTCGCCGCGGGCGCGCAGGCGGCGCACCTCGTCGAGAAAACCGGCGTCCAGCATGGCACCGAAGCGCTGGGCGATGCGGGCGTGCAATTCGGCGCGGCTGGATGGCTCCAGCGCCAGCACCCGCAGCGGCACGAGCGGCACGCCGGGCGGCTCGGTGAAATGGGCTGACATGGGTTTGCCACTGAGATTCCAGACCTCGAGCGCACGCTGTATGCGCTGGGCGTCTCCGGGTTCGAGGCGGGCGGCTGAGGCGGGGTCGACCCGCGCCAGTTCTGCATGCATGGCGGGCCAGCCGCGCTCCCGCGCCTCGGACTCGATCGCAGCGCGCACGCTGGTGTCGGCCTGGGGCAGCGTGTCGAGGCCCCGTTGCAACGCATGCAGGTACAGCAAGGTGCCGCCGACCAGCAGCGGCTCGCGTCCACGCTGGCGGATGGTATCGATCAGGGCCACGGCGTCGGCAGCAAAGGCTGCGGCGTTGTAGCTCCCGCTCGGCTCGCGGATGTCCAGCAGGTGATGCGGCACTTGCGCGCGTTCGGCCGCCGTGGGCTTGGCCGTGCCGATGTCCATACCGCGATACACCAGCGCCGAATCCATGCTGATGATCTCGATCGGCCGCAACGCCGCCAAGGCCAGCGCGACACCGGTCTTGCCCGATGCGGTGGGCCCGGTGATGGCCCAGACCGGGGCATGCTGGCGCTCGGGCACCGTGGTCGGTGACACACCGAGGGCGGCGGCGTCCATGCCGGTCAAGGCTGCTCAGCGCCCGCGCAGGAACAGGGCGTCGAGCTCGTCCAGGCTCACCTGGCGCCAGGTCGGGCGTCCATGGTTGCACTGGTCGGAGCGCTCGGTGGCCTCCATCTCGCGCAACAGCGCGTTCATTTCGCCCAGGGTGAGCTGCCGATTGGCGCGCACCGCGCCGTGGCAGGCGATGGTGGAGAGCAGGGCGTTGCGGCGTTGCTCCAGAGTCTGGCTGGTGCCGAATTCCGCCAGCTCGGCCAGCACCGCTCGCGCCAGTCGCACCGGATCGGCCCGTCCCAGCAGCCCGGGCAGACTGCGCACCGCGAGGCTGGCGGGGCCGCTCGCGGCGAGGTCGAAGCCCAGGGCCTTGAGGGTTCCGGCATGGTCTTCCACCGCGCCCAATTCCTGCGGGCTGGCGGCGAAGCCGGCTGGAATGAGCAAGGGCTGCGTGGGCAGGCTGTGTCGATCCCATGCGGCCTTGAGGCGCTCGTACACCACGCGCTCGTGCGCCGCGTGCATGTCGACGATCACCAGCCCTTGGTCGTTTTGCGCCAGGATATAGATGCCATGCAATTGGGCAATGGCCTGGCCGAGAGGCTGGCCGCGCATCTCGGCGTCGGCGGCGGCAGTGTCGGCGATGGCATCCGCACGCTGGTTCGGCCAGGGATTGGGGATGGCGCTATCCGCCACATGCCCGGCCTTGCTCGGCCCTAGCGGCGCGTAGGCCTGCAGCATGGAAGCCAGGGGCAAGGCGCCTTGGCGCAGCATGCCGGGCTGGCCAAACGCAAACGGCGAGTTCGGCCGCGAAGCGAATGGCGCAGGCAGGCCGCTGGCTGCATGGTCGCCGGTGGCTGCATCCATCCGTCCCGACAGGGCAGGCGCCAGCGCCTGCTGCACGGCGTGCAACACCGCCTGATGCACGGCCTGCGATTCGCGGAACCGCACCTCGCTCTTGGCCGGATGCACGTTTACATCCACGCGCTCGGGGGGCAACTCGATCAGCAAGGCGTATTGCGGTTGCAGCGCGCCGTGCAGCACATCGGCATAGGCGGCACGCACGCCATGGCCCAACATCCGGTCGCGCACCCAGCGGCGGTTGACGAAGAGCTGCTGCGGTTCGGCCCGCGCCCGCGCGGCGGTGGGCCGGCAAACGAGGCCACGCACCGCCAGCGGGCCAATCTGCGCCTGCACCGGCAGGGCGTGTTCGGCGAAGGTCTTGCCCAGCACATCAGCCAGGCGCTGCAAGCCGGCAGGGCTGTTGTCGGCGCCGTATTGCAGGCTGGCGCGGCCGTCCTGCCACAGACTGAAGGCGACATGGGGATGGGCCATCGCTGCGCGCTTGAACACTTCCACGCACCAGCCGGTTTCGGTCGGGGGCGATTTGAGAAAACGCCTGCGTGCGGGAATGTCGTGGAACAGGCGCTTGACCGTGACCACCGTGCCTTGGCCTGCTGCAGCCGGCGTCAGGGTGCCGACACGGCCGGCCGCAGCGCTGATGCTCGCACCGGGCTGGCCAGCGCGGCGGCTGACGATGTCCACCTCGGCCACGGCAGCCAGGGCGGCCAGGGCCTCACCGCGAAACCCGAGGCTCTGAGCGTGCTCCAGATCATCCAGTGTGGCGATTTTGCTGGTCGCATGCCGCGTCAGCGCCAGCGCGAGTTCATCGGATGCAATGCCGCAGCCATCGTCCTCCACGCTCAGCAGATCGAGTCCGCCATGTGCCAGCCGCACGATGATGCGGCTACTGCCTGCGTCCAGCGCGTTGTCCAGCAGTTCGCGCAGGGCGGAGGCCGGACGCTCGACCACTTCGCCCGCTGCAATCTGGGAAATCAGGGTCTCGGGCAAAGGGCGGATGGAGGCCCATTCACGCGCGTCGCGCGCGACCGAATCTGCATGCAGCTGGGGGGATTCGACCGGGGCAACCATCATCGGATCAGTATACTCAGCCGGCTTTTTTCGAACTGCTGCCGGCAGCGTCAGCGGCTCGGTTTCGGCTCAGTCAGGGCCCGCACAATGCGGCATTTCAGGCATTTCACTTTTGGCCCGCACTCCATGGACCCCTCCAGTATCGTCAACATCATCCTGCACTTCGACGTGCAACTTGCCCAGTTCATCCAGGCCTATGGACCCTGGGTTTACGGCGTCCTGTTTGCCATCGTGTTCGTTGAAACCGGGCTGGTGGTCATGCCGTTTTTACCGGGCGATTCGCTGTTGTTCATTGTCGGTGCGTTTTCGGCGGTCGGGACGCTGAACGGCCCGCTGGCCTTCGGACTGCTGTGGGCGGCAGCGGTGCTCGGCAATATTTCCAATTACTTCATCGGCCGTGCCATCGGCCACCGCGTGTTCACCTGGAAAGACAGTCGCTGGTTCAACCGCAAGGCCTTTGACCGTGCCCACGCGTTTTACGAGCGCTATGGCGGCATCACCATCGTCGTCACCCGCTTCATCCCGTTTTTGCGCACCTTTGCGCCCTTCGTCGCTGGCGTGGCCGAGATGTCCTACGCCAAATTCCTGATCTACAACATCGGCGGCGGCGGTCTGTGGGTGGGTTCACTGATGGCGGCTGGCCATCTGTTCGGCAACATCCCGTGGATCAAGCACAACCTGGGTTTGCTCACGCTTGGCATCATCGTGTTGTCGCTGCTGCCGGTTGGCTTCGGTTGGTGGAAGACGCGGCGCGCCAGCGTCGCCTGAGCTGCGCCGTTCCTGGCCTCAGGCTACGATGGCTGCTTGTCCCCGCGTGCGCCAGCCATGCGCCAGCAGCAAGAGTGCCGCAGCGCCGAAGCCGAGTTCATCCGTCAATGGAACAGCCGATACCAGCAGCGCCGCGGCGGCAAACGCCGCCAGCCGCTCCGGTAAGTTGAGGGTGGCACGCAGATAACCCACCGCCACGCCGCCCCACAGCACGATGGCCAGCACAGCCTTGCCGAGCACGTAGAGCACGCCGGCCCAGGTCCAGGCACCCTGCAGCATGAGTTGCGGGTCGTACACCGCCATGTAGGGCACGACGAAACCAGCCAGTGCGATCTGCGTCGCCTTGAAACCGATGCGCATCGGCGAGGCCTTGGCGATAGACGCGGCGGCAAACGCGGCGAGGGCCACGGGCGGCGTCAGATCGGCCATGATGCCGAAATAAAACACGAACATATGGCTGACGATCAGCGGCACGCCGAGCTTGAGCAAAGCTGGCGCTGCGATGGAACTGGTGATGATGTAATTGGGAATCGTGGGAATGCCCATGCCCAGCACCAGGCACACCAGCATGGTCAGCACCAGTGAGGCCAGCAGGCTGTGCGAGCCGATCGCCACGATGAAACCGGCAAAGCTGGTTGCCGCGCCCGTGAGGGTGAGCACGCCGATGATGACGCCGACGATGGCGCAGGCAATGCCCACCGGCAAGGCTTGGCGGGCGCCGTCGATCAGGCTGTTGCGCAAGGTGCGCAGGGTGTTGTGCCCGCCTTTCACCGTCAGATTGATGGCCACCAGCAGGGCGATCACGCTCAACACCGGGACGATGCCGAACTTGAGGAAGGCTGCAGCTCCCAGGCCGCAGCCGAACCAGAACACCGTGCGGAATGCCGTGTGCGAAATGCGCGCCGCAATGGCCGCGCCCAGCAGCAAGATGGCGGTGAGCGATAGGCCCATCATGCCGGCGAACATGGGTGTGAAACCGTGAAACAACATCCAGACCAGCGCCGCCAGCGGCAGCGCGAGATGCCAGTTGTCCTTCAGCGCCATCCACGGGTTGGGGCATTCGTCGGCCGACAGGCCCATGAGTTTTTTCCGCCCGGCCTCCAGGTGCACCATCCAGAACGCAGTGAAGTAATACAGCATGGCGGGAATCACCGCAGCCTTGACGATGTCGGCATACGGAACGTTCAGCGTCTCGGCCATGATGAAGGCCACCGCGCCCATGACCGGAGGCATGATCTGCCCGCCCATGCTGGCCGTGGCTTCCACCGCGCCGGCGAACACCGGGGTGTAACCGAAGCGCTTCATCAGCGGGATGGTGAACTGGCCGACGGTGAGCACGTTGGCCACGCCCGAGCCGGAGATGGTGCCCATCAGCCCGGATGAAATCACGGCCACCTTGGCTGGGCCACCGCGGGCGCGGCCCACCAGGCCCAGCGCCAGGGCGTTGAACAGGCGGATCATGCCGGCATGCTCCAGGAACGCGCCGAACAAAATGAACAGGAAGATGTAGGTGGCAGAAACCAGGGTCGGAATGCCGTAGATGCCCTCGGTGCCCAGATAGAGCTGGCCGATGATCTGGTCGAGCCCGAAGCCGCGATGGCTGATCACATCCGGCAGGTATTGGCCGAACAGGCCGTAGAGCAAAAACAGGCCGCAGACCAGCGGCAGCGCCAGGCCCAGACTGCGCCGCGCGGCTTCGAACAGCAGCGCCACGGTGGCTGTGCCCACCAGCAGGTCCAGCATGGTCGGGTCGCCCGAGCGCTGAATGAGTTCGGCCTCGAAGGCCCAGTGGTACAAGCCGAGGGTAAAGGCCAGAGCCCCGAGTGCCCAATCGAGCACAGGAATTTGCTGCATCCATCCCCTGTGCTTCCAGGCCGGTACGACCCAGAAGATCATCATCAGCAAAAAGCCCACGTGCAACGAGCGCATGACCAGGCTGGAGAGTGGCGAGAACGCCGCTACCACGAGTTGGTACGACGAGAAGGCGAGGGCGGCTGTCATCACCACACGCTGCGCCAGTCCCTGCAGCTTGCGCTGGTGTCCGGTGTCGGAAGACTCGGGTGCGGCGTGGCGGTCGTGCCCGGGATGTGAGTCGTCGTCTGTCTGGGGATGGTGCATCACGCAGCGCGCCTTACTTCAATACACCGGCTTCGCGGTAATACCGTTCCGCACCGGGATGCAGCGGCACTGGCGAGCCCTTGGCTGCGATTTGAAGGTTGATGGCCTTGGCGGCTGCGTGGGCCGCGACCAGCTCCGGCAAATGGGTGAACATGGCCTTGGTCATTTGATAGACCGTCTCGTCGCTCAGGCCCTCGCGTGTCACCAGGAAGTTGCGGATGGCGGCAGTGGGCACTTCGGTGGTCTGGCCCTCGTACGTGTTGGCGGGAATCATGCCTGGCTGATAGGCGGAATCGCCCACCTTGGCCACGACCTCCGCCGGGATGGCGACGACGACGATCTTTTGCGTCGCCGCCAGATCACGCAGCGATGACACCCCCAAACCCGCGGATTGCAATGTGACGTCGAGTTGGCGGTTTTTCATCAATTCGACCGATTCGCCGAAGGGGAGATATTCCACCTTGGCGAAATCCGCATAGCTCAGTCCAGCCGCCTTGAGTATGGCGCGTGCGTTGAGCTCGGTGCCGCTTTTCGGCGCCCCCACCGCGATACGCTTGCCCTTGAGGTCCGCCAGGGTCTTGATGCCCGAATCCGCGCTGGCCACGATCTGCACGTAGTTGGGATAGATGGCGGCCATGGTGCGCAATTTTTTCAGGGGCGCCTTGAAGCCGGCTTCGGTGTCGCCCTTCCAGGCGTCTGACAGCGAGTCGCCAAGCGAAAACCCAACTTCGGCGCGACCGGCCTCGATCAGATTGAGGTTTTCGACCGAGCCTTTGGTGGCTTGCACCGTGGTCTTGGCGCTGGGGATGGCCTTGGCGTCGATTTGCGACAGCGCTACGCCCAGCGGGTAGTACACCCCGCTGGTGCCGCCGGTGGCGATGGTGATGAACTCGGCTGCGTGACCTGGAATGGCCGACGCGGCGGTCAGTGCAAGACCTGCGATGAACACGGCCGTGGCGCGGCCCCAGGAGGTTGTTTTGAGCATGTTGAGTCTCCGTTGTTTTCATAAGTTACAAACGGAAACGATGCTACGAGAACCCACTGCGGATGCATCCGGGAAAACACGAGTGCAGAGTGGCCCAATGTCGTCCCCGCGACGGATCGGGGACACGCCATGCCGAACTCTCTTGTCAAACCAGGGTACGGCGCCTCGCCAGTGGCGGGTTGGTGGCGAGATACTCGCGAATGCCCTCGAAGATCGAGCGGGCGACTTGCTTGCGGTAGGTGGGCGTTTGCAGGCGCGCTTCCTCTTCGGGGTTGCTGATGAAGGCGGTTTCCACCAGCATCGAGGGTACGGTTGGCGACTTGAGCACGACGAAGCTGGCTTGTTGAACTTGGCGTGAATGCAGGTGCACGAGGCCGCCCATCTTCTTCAAGGTCGGACCGGCCATCTTCATGCTGGCGTTGATTTGCGCCGTAGTCGACATGTCGAGCAGAACCTTGGCCACCTGATAGTCGCGCGAGTTGATGTCGATGCCGCCGATGGCGTCGGAGGCGTTCTCGCGCTGCGCCATCATGCGCGCCTCGACGCTGGATGCGCCGCCATCCGACAGGCAATAGACCGAGGCGCCACGCGCCTCCGGGGTGAACCAGCCATCGGCGTGGATGGAGGTGAACAGGTCGGCGTTGGCGCGCTGCGCTTTCTCCACCCGCATCCACAGCGGCACGAAAAAGTCGCTGTCGCGGGTCATCATCACCCGCATATTGGGTGTGTTCATGGCCAGGTCGCGCAAGTGGCGGCCGATGAGCAGCACCACGTCTTTTTCATGTACGCCGGATGGCCCGGTGGCGCCAGGATCCTCGCCGCCATGGCCGGGATCGACCGCCAGCAGCACACTGCGCTCGGGGCGCCGGTCGCGCCGCATCGGCTGCCTGGAGGTTGGCGCCCGCGTGCTGTTGTCGGCGACCAGGGCATCCGGTTGGCGGGCGACGGATTCGTGACGCCTGCCAGAGCCGCTGCGTGCCAGGGTTTCAGGCTGGCGTGAAGGGCTGGTGCCGTCAAGCTCGGCGCGGTGCTGACTGATCCAGTCGCTCAGACTGTCGGGCTTGGCTTGCGCGACACGGGCGGATGGCGACGTCAGCGCAGCTCCCGCTGCGTCCGCCGGCGCGGGGCTGCCATGCAGCGCAGCCTCGCGGTCCATGAAGGCCAGCAGGCGATCGCCCTGGGCCGGGTACAGGTCGAACACCATGCGGTTTTCGTATGCGGCCACCGGTAGCAGGTTGAATACCTGAGGCTTCACCGCCTGTTTCAGGTCGAACACCATGCGCACCACGTCGGGCGCGTACTGCGCCACCCGCACGTCCTTGATGAAGGGATCGTCGGGTTTGATCTTGCCAACCAAATCTTTGAGCTGAGGGCTCAGTTCCAGGCCTTTCACGTCCACCACCAGGCGAGGCGGTTCGGGCACGAGGAAATGGGTTGCGGTCAGGGGCTGGTCCGATTCCAGCGTCACTCGGGTGTAATCCGCAGCAGGCCAGACGCGTACCGAGAGGATGGTGGCGCCACGCGCCAACATGGGCGTGGTGAGCAGCAGCGCGAGGGTGGAGGTTTGAAGCAGGAACTGGCGGCGATCGGCACTCATGGCGGGCACTCCCTGGCGAGGCACACCAGGACGTGTCCAGGTGCGTGGTCAGGCGTCTGCCTGCGCAGACGCCAGCTGTTGAAGCAAGGCAGCCCCCAATGCGCTGCCGCTCTGCAAGACGATCGCCCTGCCTTCGGTGGCCGCCTGGAACGCAAGATCCACATCAGTCTGGGGAAGCAGGGCCGGCGCGTGCTCGGGCCACTCGACCAGACAAAGACTTTGACCATCGAGCATTTCGCGCAAGCCGGCATCATCCCATTCATCAGGCGATGAAAACCGATAGAGATCAATATGATAGGCGGACGTCTGCAGAGTTCCCTTTAATTTTAGGGATTTTCGGTCGATTGCATAGGGCTCGACCAGCGCATAACTGGGACTTTTGATTCGACCTGTGACCTTCAAGCCACGCAAAATGGCGCGAACCAGCGTGGTTTTGCCCGTGCCGAGATCACCGCGCAGGGTGATCAGTGCGCCAGGGAGATCATGTTGCAGCAAAGCCCGCGCCAAGGCGGCCCCCAGCGCCACGGTGGCGGCCTCATCGGCGCAGTGACGGAGCAGTGACATGGACATGGGGCCGGCAGGTGAGCGGGACGCAGGGGCGGGGGAGATGTGCTCGGGCATTTAGCATCTCGGCATGGACGACCGCAGGGAGCAGGTGGACATGAATCCAACGCCCGATGAAGCGGCGCTGACGGCCTTGGCCGCGGACATCCGGACCGAGGCTGGGCGACTGGGATTCTCGCAAATCGCCATCAGCGATGTGCATCTCGACGCCGCCGAGGCCGGGTTGCAGCGTTGGCTGGACGCCGGCTTCCACGGCGAGATGGGCTATATGGCGCGCCACGGCAGCAAACGTGCGCGCCCTGCCGAACTGGTGCCCGGCACGCTGCGCGTCATCACGGTGCGCATGGATTACTTGCCTGCACCCCAGTCCTCAATGGCGACCGCGCCGCCACCAGAACCACCAGCCGCCGCGGCCGACTGGCGCGACGCCGAGTGGGCGCGCATTGCCGATCCGCAAGCTGCCGTGGTCTCGGTCTACGCCCGCGGTCGCGACTATCACAAGGTGTTGCGCTCGCGGTTGCAGAAACTGGCCGACTTCATCGCCTCGCGCACCGATCCCGGTGTGGTGCGCGTGTTCACCGACTCCGCGCCGGTGCTGGAGGTGGCGCTGGCGGCACGCGGGGGCATGGGCTGGCGCGGCAAACACACGCTGCTGCTCAACCGCGAGGCCGGGTCGATGTTCTTTCTGGGCGAATTGTTCATCGGCTTGCCGCTGCCGGTGGACGCACCGCAGCAGGAGCACTGCGGCAGTTGCAGCCGCTGCATCGACATCTGTCCCACCCGCGCCATCGTCGCGCCCTACACACTGGATGCGCGGCGCTGCATTGCCTACCTCACCATCGAGCTGGCAGGCCCCATTCCCGAGGATATGCGGCCATTGATGGGCAACCGCGTCTACGGTTGCGACGACTGCCAGCTCGTTTGCCCCTGGAACAAGTACGCGCAGACCTCGCCGCTGCCTGATTTCGCGCCCCGCCATGCACTCGACAGCTCCGGCCTGCTGCAACTCTGGGCCTGGAGCGAAACGGATTTTTTGCAGCGCACCGAAGGCAGTGCCATGCGCCGCATCGGCTTCGAACGGTTCCGCCGCAATCTGGCTGTCGCCCTGGGCAACGCGCGCCGCAGCCTCCCTGTCGGGCAGGTCTCGCAGCAAGCCATCGAAACCGCGCTGCGCGCTGGTTTGACCGCCGCAACGCCGCTGGTGGCGGAACACATTCGCTGGGCCCTGACCCAAGCTCCCGGAACGACCGGCAGCGATCTTTCAGACTCGCTGCATCAGGCTCAGGAACACGGGCAGTGACGCCGCGCCGAGCAGGGTGGACAGGCTGACCAGCCCTGCCACATACGGCCCGTCGCCACCCATGCGCGCCGCCAGCACGTAGGCGCTGGACGCAGTGGGCATGGCGGCGAACATCACCACCACCGTGGCTTCCAGCGGCGTCAGATGCAACCACAGTGCCAGAGCCCAGGCAATGAGCGGAATGAAGGCATGGCGTACGGCCATCAACCACGCCGTGAGGCGCCCATCGTGGTGAATGCCGCGCCATTGCAGGCCAGCGCCCACCGTCATCAGCCCCATCGCAATGGACGCGTTGCCGATGCGATCGAGCACCGGCAGCACCAGCGCCGGCGGTTCGAGCCCCAGACTGTGCGCCACCAGTCCGGCGGCCGTGGCGACGATCAGAGGATTGCGCAGCAACTCGCGCAGCAAGCCCTGCTGCGCGTGCCTGGCCAGCGGCCACACCGCCGCCGCATTGCACAGTGGCACGCCGAAGGCGATGAGCACGGCCACGAGCGACACCGCCTGCGCCCCTCCCAGCCGATCGGCAACGGCCAGCGCGATGTAGGAGTTGAAGCGAAAGGCGCACTGCACGCCGCTTGCGGTGCGGCGCTTGTCGGCCCGCAGCCAGAACGCCGCGTAAGCCAGGGCAATGCCGCAGAGCAGCGCGCCGATGCCGGCCAGCAGGACCGACGAAGCCCCAGCCAGGGTGTAGTGACCGCGGCTGCTGGTGGAGAACAGCAGCACCGGAAACAACACGTAATAGACAAGCCGCTCGATGCCGCTCCAGACATCGCGCTTGAGCGAAGTCCATTGCGACAAGGCAAAGCCCAGTGCGATGAGCGCGAAGTCCGGGAACAGCAACAGGGCGTTGTGCGACATGAGGCGCAGCATACCGAGCAAGCTTCATCCCCGTCTCCGAAGACTCGGTCCTGCAATGCTGGCGTTGATGGACCGGACCTGCAGCCAAGCGTCCGTCAGGCGACTAGCATCGAGTCATGCCAGCCTCAAACCACGTGCCGCAACGCGTTGCCCAGCCAGTACATCCGCCCCGTTGGGACGCTGTGCTCGAGTTGCCTTTCGGCAAGCTCGGCCTGCGCTGCTCCGAGACAGAAGTGCTCGCCCTCGAATACCTGCCGGCGGCCACGCCGCCGCGAACCGCGCCAACCTTGTTGGCGCGCGAGGTGCAGGCGCAGTTGCAAGCCTACTGCCGCGATCCTGGCCATCGTTTCGACTTGCCACTGAGCCTAGCCGGCACCGCCTTCCAGCGTCGCGTCTGGGCCTTGCTGAGCGAGATTCCATGCGGTACCACGCGAACCTATGGCGAGGCTGCGCGGCAACTCGGCAGCGCAGCCCGGGCCGTGGGCCAGGCTTGTGGTGCCAATCCTTATGCGCCGGTGATTCCCTGCCACCGCATCGTCGCCACTGCCGGCTTGGGAGGCTTTGCCCATTCGACCGATGCCGCTGGCGAGTTGTTGCGCATCAAGCGCTGGCTGCTGCTGCACGAGAGGGCTGCGGCCAGCGTTGGGGAACACACCGTGCATGCCCCGGCTGCGGCAACCCGCGAGCGGGTTCAAAGCCGGCCTTGTGGAACGGATCATGACTGAAGCCGGAGCCGCGGTAGTCTCGAGCGCAGGCCCAGCACGGTCGACGGGCCAGATGTCCAGCGACGCCGCCGAAGCCACAACGGTCACGCGCCGCCGCGGTCGCCAGACTGCGCACCCGGACTGGCCTCAAGCGCCCGCCGGTTGCGTCGCCAGTATTCAGCGTTTTTGCGACGCCCTCTGGTTGGAGAACGGCCTGTCCACCAACACCCTGGCGGCCTACCGCAGCGATCTGACCCTGTTCGCGCGCTGGCTGGCTCTTGCCGACAAACCGGGCTTGCACGCCGCCGCAGAGGCCGACGTGCTGGCCTATCTTGCCGCGCGTTTCGCCGGCAGCAAGGCCACGGCGTCCAACCGCCGCCTTGCTGCCTTGCGACGCTACTTTCACTGGATCCTGCGCGAGCGCCTGCGCGGCGACGACCCCACGCTCAAGCTCGAGCGCGCGCGCGAACAGGCACGGCGCCCCAAGACCTTGAGCGAAGCCCAGGTCGAGGCCCTGCTGCTGGCGCCGGATGTGAACACGCCGCTGGGTCTGCGCGACCGCACCATGCTGGAGCTGCTCTACGCCAGTGGCCTGCGCGTGAGCGAGCTGGTGGCGCTCAAGGCCGTGCATCTGAGCCTGGCCGATGCCGTGGTGCGTATCGTGGGCGGCAAGGGTGGCAAGGACAGGCTGGTGCCGTTCGGTGAGCAAGCCGCATTCTGGCTGGAACGCTATGCACGCGAGGCCCGCCCGGCTTTGCTGGGCGCGGGTGACAGCGATTTTCTGTTCATCACCCGCCACAGTGGTCGAGCCGACAAGCGTGCCCCCGGCGGCATGACGCGGCAGATGTTCTGGACCCTGCTCAAGCGCCACGCGCTGCGCGCCGGCGTCGATGCGCCACTCTCGCCCCACACGCTGCGACATGCATTCGCCACCCATCTGCTCAACCACGGTGCCGACCTGCGGGTGGTGCAATTGCTGCTCGGCCACGCTGACATCTCCACCACGCAGATCTACACCCATGTCGCGCGCGAGCGGCTCAAGCAACTGCACGCGCATCACCATCCCCGGGGCTAGGATCCCATCCATGGCACACAATGACTTCGGGTCTGCCCTGATCCTGCTGTTGCTGATCCTCGATCCGTTCGGCAACCTGCCGTTCTTCATCGCCATCATGCGGCAGTTGCCGAAGCAGCGCCGGCTGCCCGTGGCGCTGCGCGAAATCGGCATCGCCTACGTGGTGTTGCTGGCTTTCATGTGGGGCGGGCAGGGGTTCTTGCGCATCATGGGCCTGAGCCAGCCGGCGCTGGAAGTGGCCGGCGGTGTCATTCTGTTGTTGGTCGCCATCAAGATGATCTTTTCCAGCACGTCCGAAATTTTTGGCGGAACCGACGGCAAGGAGCCGATGGTTTTCCCGCTGGCCGTGCCCTTGCTGGCGGGGCCCTCGGCGCTGGCCACGGTGCTGCTGCTGACCTCACGCCAACCAGGGCAAATGTGGACCTGGGTGGCCGCGCTGACCGCTGCCATCGTCGTCACCGGTGGCCTGCTGTTGATGGCCGAGACCCTGCTGAAATGGGTGGGCGACTCGGTCATGCGTGCCGGCGAAAAGCTCATGGGCCTGATCCTTACCGCCATCGCCGTCAATATGCTGCTGGGCGGGCTGCGCACCTACTTTCTGCATTGACCCTGAACCGCAATGTTCGCCAGGGCCCTTGTCCGGACGCCGCGCATCAGCCACACCCTACCAGGCGCCTGCGCCTTGACTCGCCTCCACTGAGCGCCATCGACGCGCGTTTCAGGTGTCTGCCCAGGCGCGCTGCATCCAGCCGCGCAAGCGCGCCGCAAACTGGTTCAGCGCCAGCCCCGTCAGCACCAGCACCCCGGCGACGAGCTTCCAGGGCTGCATGCCTTCATGCAGCACCAGCGAGCCCGACACCATGCCGGCCACGGGAACGAGCAAGGCAAACGGCGCGACCTGCGAGGCCGGATACCGCCGCATCAACATCGACCAGATGCCGAAGCCGAACAGCGTGTTCGGGTAGGACTGGAACAACACCGTGATCCACGACATGGTGTTCATCGCCAGCAGCGCCGCCCACATCGCATGTGGCCCTTCCACCAGAGCCGAAATGACAAACAACGGCGGCACCGCAACCAGGCTGCCCCAAACCACCAGCGACATCGGATTCACCACCTTCATGCGCTTGGTCAGCACATTTGCCACGGCCCACGAGCAAGCAGCGCCCACCACCAGCAGCAGTCCGATGAAGGTGGACGGTGTGTCCAGATGCCAGGCCACCACTCCCATGCCCAGCAGCGCAATGCCGGCGCCGGACAACTGCGTGAAGCGCGCATGCTCGCCCAGCAGCCACCATGCCAGCCCGATGGTGAAAAACGCCTGCAATTGAATGACCAGCGACGACAACCCAGCCGGCATGCCCAGCTTCATGCCCACGAACAACAAGCCGAACTGCACCGCAAACTGCGCCAGCCCCCAACCGACCAGCAATTGCCACGGCACCGTCGGGCGGGGAACGAAGAACACCAAGGGCAATGCGGCGAAGGTGAAGCGCAGCGCAGTGAAAAACAGCGGCGGCATGCCCTGCAACCCGATCTTGATCACCACGAAGTTGAAGCCCCAGATCGTGACCGTGAGCAGGGCGAGAAGGATATGGCGCAGGCGCATGGGAGCGGATTGAGAAAATGGGGATATCCATCGTAGTCCGAGGCACTGCTGCACGTACGCGCTGCGTGAGACGGAGGCCTTGCGCCGGTTCGACAAGGCTTGCCGACCTGGTCCAACGTCAACTGAAGAGTGAGGTCGAGGCCGATTGCCCGGCAGTCGCTGAGCTCGATTGGCAGAGACGCCAACCGAGCTGCCGAGCGTTATCTCTCGACTTCAAGCCGGTCGAGTTCCGCGAGCGTGAAACCGGCCTCCAGGCGCGCCTCGCGATTGAACGGTGGCTTCATGCGCGGTGCACCGAAGCGGGCGGCGAGTTCGTCATGTGCGGTGACCGGGTCAAGGTTGGCACGCTCGCAAGCCCAGTGGTACCAGCGGTTGCCGATCGCGACATGGCCAATCTCGTCGGCCAGGATGCGATCGAGAATCGCCGCGCCGCGTTGATCGCCAGCGGCAGCGAGCTTGGCGCGGATACCGGGGTTCACGTCCAGGCCGCGCGCTTCCAGGGTGCGTGGCACCAGGGCCATGCGGGCGAGGAGGTCGGACGCGGTTTTTTCCGCCATATCCCACAGGCCGTTGTGGGCGGCAAAGTCGCCGTAGTCGTGGCCGATGCTGCGCAAGTGCTGGCGCAGCAGGGTGAAGTGCTCGGCCTCTTCGGCGGCCACGCCCAGCCAGTCGCGGTAATAGTCTTGTGGCAGATGGGCGAAACGCCACGCGGCATCGAGCGCGAGGTTGATGGCATTGAACTCGATGTGGGTGATGGCGTGGAGGAGCGTGGCGCGGCCGAGCGGGTGGCTGGTGTTGCGCCGGGGCATTTGCTGTGCAGGCATCAACTCCGGTCGGGCGGGCCGGCCGGGGAGGGCGCTCGACGGCAGGGGCTGTAAAACCACGGATGAGTCGAGCGCCAGGCGTCCGGTTTGCAAGGCATCACGCAAGGCCAGCGCCAAGGCGACTTTGCGCGTCGGGTCAGGCTCCGTCAGCGCGGCGAGGGCATCGCCGCGGGCGCAGCGGGTGCTCGTAACCTGGGCGTGCGCCGCGTTCACGGATGGCGCCGTGTTGCTCACTGGGTTTTCTTCAGCACCGTCATGGCTGAGGCAATGAGCCCGGCGGCCTGGCTCATGTCGTTGGGAACGATGAGGGTGGTGCTGGCTTTGGCGACGTTGGCGTAGGCCTCCAGACCTTGTTGTGCCACCTTGAGCTGCACAGCCTCGATGCCACCGGGTTTGCCGATCGCGGCTGCCACCACCTCGAGCGCATGCGCGGTGGCGGTGGCCACAGCCTCGATGGCGGCCGCTTCCCCCTGGGCGCGGTTGATGGCGGCCTGGCGTTCACCTTCGGAGCGTTCGATGAAGGCCTGGCGCTCGCCCTCGGCCTGATTGATCTGCTGCTGCCGCGCGCCTTCGGAGGTGGCGATGACGGCGCGCTTTTCCCGTTCGGCGGTGATCTGGCGCTGCATCGCATGGAGGATTTCGCCGGGTGGCGTCAGGTCCTTGATTTCGTACCGCAGCACTTTCACGCCCCAGTTCATGGCCGCGTCATCCAGGGCGGACACCACGCTGTGGTTGATGAAATCGCGTTCCTCGAAGGTCTTGTCGAGCTCGAGCTTGCCGATGACCGAGCGCAGCGTGGTCTGCGCGAGTTGCGAGATGGCCAGCACGTAGTTGGACGAGCCGTAGCTGGCACGCATGGGATCGGTCACCTGGAAATACAGAATGCCGTCGACCGTGAGCTGGGTGTTGTCACGGGTGATACAGATCTGGCTGGCGATGTCCAGCGGCACTTCTTTCTGCATGTGCTTGTAGGCGACGCGGTCGATGAAGGGGACGATGAAGCTCAGACCCGGCGCCAGGGTGCGGTCGTATTTTCCCAGGCGCTCCACCACCCAGGCATGCTGTTGCGGCACCACCTTCACGCCCCGCGAAACGATGATGATGGCGATGATGACCAGGATGATGGCCAGTTCCATGGCAGCTCTCCAGTTGTTGGGCGATGGGTGCAGCGCGTTTGCCAGCGAGCTGCGGAAGTCGAAAGTCGGGCCCGAGGGCAATGTCGCGACGAGAACGGCAAGGTTCGAGATCAGCCCGGATGCGTGCCGGATTGTGCCTGCGCAGTGTTGGCGCTGTCAGTCGACTGCGGTTCCAGCACCAGGGTATTGCCGTCCATGGCCTGGATGCGGTACTGCCCCGGCAGCGCTGCGCCATGGCCGCCGAAGCGGGCGGTCCAGTCGCTGCCGCGGTAACGCACGCGGGCCTCGCCGTTGGCATCCCAAGTGCCGACCTGCACGATGGAACCGATGTCGAGGTTGATGTCGCGGTTGGCCTGTGGCGCCGTCTTGACGCGCCTGTTGCGCATGGTGTAAAGCACGGCGATCAAGCCCGCGCCGACCACGGCTGCGGCCACCCATTGCCAGGTGACGCCAAGGCCCAGGTGTGCCGCCAGGGCCCCGGCCGTGGCGCCAACAGCCAGCATCAGCAAATAAAAACTGCCGCTGGCGAGTTCCAGCGCAACCAGCACAGCGGCGATGATCCACCATTGAACGGGGGTGCTCATCATGACGGTCTCCCGTGTTTTTGATTTGTCACAGCACGATTTTTCTACACTTCGCGCTTCACTTGGGGCGTAAGCCTATCTCTCACCGGAGCTCATCATGCGCTTTCGTTTCCCCATCGTCATCATCGACGAGGACTTTCGCTCCGAAAACAACTCGGGTCTAGGCATTCGCGCGCTGGCGCAGGCCATCGAGGCCGAGGGCATCGAGGTGCTGGGCGTGACCAGCTTCGGCGATCTGTCCAGCTTTGCCCAGCAGCAGTCGCGCGCCAGCGCCTTCATCCTGTCCATCGACGATGAGGAGTTCGCCGCTGTCGAGGTCAATGCCGAAGCCCCGGTGTTGCAGACCCTGCGCAAATTCATCGAGGAAATTCGCTTTCGCAACGCGGAAATTCCCATCTACCTCTACGGCGAAACCCGTACTTCGCGGCACATTCCCAACGACATCCTGCGCGAACTGCATGGTTTCATCCACATGTTCGAGGACACGCCGGAGTTCGTCGCGCGCCACATCATTCGCGAATCCAAGGCTTATCTGGATTCTCTGGCGCCGCCGTTTTTTCGCGCCCTGGTGGGCTACGCGGCCGACGGCTCCTACTCCTGGCATTGTCCCGGCCATTCCGGTGGCGTCGCTTTCCTGAAGAGTCCGGTGGGGCAGATGTTCCACCAGTTCTTCGGTGAAAACCTGTTGCGCGCCGATGTCTGCAACTCGGTGGATGAACTCGGCCAGTTGCTCGATCACACCGGCCCCGTGGCTGCGTCGGAACGCAATGCCGCGCGCATTTTCCATGCCGACCATCTGTTCTTCGTCACCAACGGCACCTCCACCTCGAACAAGATGGTGTGGCATTCCACCGTGGCGCCCGGCGATGTGGTGGTGGTGGACCGCAACTGCCACAAGAGCGTGCTGCACGCCATCATCATGACGGGCGCGCTGCCGGTCTTCCTCACGCCGACGCGCAACCATTACGGCATCATCGGCCCGATTCCGAAGGACGAATTCAAGCCCGAGAACATCGAGCGCAAGATTGCCGCCAACCCGCTGACGGCGCATCTGTCGGGCAAGGTCAAACCGCGGGTGTTGACCATCACGCAGTCGACCTACGATGGCGTGATCTACAACGTCGACACCATCAAGCAGATGCTCGATGGCTACATCGACACCCTGCATTTCGACGAGGCCTGGCTGCCGCACGCCACATTCCATCCGTTCTACACCGGCATGCACGCCATCGGCTTCGGCCGGCGGCGGACCAAAGAGGCCATGGTGTTCTCCACCCAGTCCACGCACAAACTTCTGGCGGGGCTGAGCCAGGCATCGCAAATTCTGGTGCAGGACTCCGAGACCCGCAGTCTGGATCGCCCGCGTTTCAACGAGGCCTACCTGATGCACAGCTCGACCTCGCCGCAATATGCCATCATCGCCTCGTGCGACGTGGCCGCGGCGATGATGGAGCCGCCGGGCGGCACAGCGCTGGTGGCGGAGAGCATTCTGGAGGCTCTGAACTTCCGCCGCGCCATGCGCAAGGTCGACGAGGAGTTCGGCCACGACTGGTGGTTCAAGGTCTGGGGACCCGACGAATTGGCGCCGGAGGACATCGGCGCGCGCGAAGACTGGTTGCTCGGGCCGCAGGCCCAGTGGCATGGCTTTGGCGAACTGGCGCCGGGCTTCAACATGCTCGACCCGATCAAGGCGACAGTCATCACCCCTGGCCTCGACCTGCACGGCAGCTTCAGCGAAACCGGCATTCCGGCAGCCATCGTCACCAAATTCCTCGCCGAACACGGGGTCATCGTCGAGAAGACAGGGCTCTACAGCTTTTTCATCATGTTCACGATCGGCATCACCAAGGGTCGCTGGAACACACTGGTGACGGCACTGCAGCAATTCAAGGACGACTACGACCGCAACCAGCCGCTGTGGCGCATCCTGCCGGAATTCGTCGCCAAGTATCCGGTCTACGAACGCGTGGGTCTGCGGGAGCTGTGTCAGCGCATCCACACCGCCTACCAGGCCAGCGACGTCGCTCGGCTAACCACCGAGATGTATCTGTCTGACCTGCAGCCTGCCATGACGCCCACCGAGGCCTATGCCAGGATGGCACACCGCGATATCGAACGCGTGGGGATTGACGATCTGGAAGGGCGGATCACCACGGCCCTGCTCACACCCTACCCACCAGGCATTCCACTGCTGATCCCAGGCGAGCGCTTCAACCGCAAGATCGTGCAATACCTGCAGTTCGCACGCGATTTCAACCGCCAGTTCCCGGGCTTCGCCACCGACATCCACGGTCTGGTGGAGGAAGACGGGCCGAGCGGCAAGCGCTATTGCATCGACTGCGTTCGGGGAAGCGCGTAAGCGCGTCTCCACGCGTGTCGGGAAAACATGGGGATGCTCAGCGCTGTTGCTGCTGGTACTGCTGCCGCAGCCGTTGCTGCTCCTCAGGCGGCAGCCTCTGGTAGCGCTGTTGCTCCTGCAGAATGCGCTGGCGGCGCTCGGGTGGAAGTCGCTCCCATTGCTGCATGCGCTGGTTCCATTGCGGCCCGCGCTCCTCACCCTGGCGCTCTCTGTTCGCCATGGCTGGCGCAGCGGCGGCCAGCCCGATCAACGCCAGGGCGAACCCGAGGAGGCGACGCGAGAATCGCGCTTGCATGGTGCTTCCCGAATCAGGCGGGATTGGCATGGCGCGCATCCTGCATGGCCTGGGGATGGGCGGCCAGCCACTCATAGAAATCCATATGCTGCACGGCGTCGGCAGTTTGTGCGTTCAGCATGACGGGCTGCAAGGGCGTTTGCGTGTGGCTGGACAGGAGAGGCAGCGCAGTCAGAGTGAAGACCGCCAGAGACGCTGTGACGAAGCCCGCGGCCATCACCCGCGGCCAGCGCAAGCGCCGTGCTGGCCTGGCCTGGGCGCGCCGCGCCGCCAACTGGGGCAAGGGCGCAAGCCTGGCTGCCAACCGCGCACCGAACTCAGCCTCGGCAGCCAGCGATTCGTTGGACCGCAAAGCCTCTTGCACGATACGCGACTGCTCGGCATCGAGCAGGCCAGCGCGCCAGCGGTCGATTTCGGCCGTTGTGATGGATGTGTTGGTGTTCATGGCGTCACCGTTCACGATGAAATTCCCCCGGTTAATGGATTATCACTCTGCAGCACATGGCGCAGGTGGGTCAGGGCGCGCAAGTGATGGGTTTTCACGCTGCCCTCACTCACGTGCATGGCCTTTGCCGTATCGGCAATCGACAGGCCTTCCATCTCGCGCAACATGAACGCCTCGCGTTGGCGCGCGCTGAGTTTGCCGATGGCGTCGGCGATCCGTCCTGCAAGCTGCAGGTTGCCGAGTTGGTGATCAGGGCCCGGGCCTGGGTCGGCCAGGCTTTCCCAGGGTGCCGGTGCGCCTTCGTCCTCGTCGTCGCCGGCAAAGAAAAAATCGAACACTTTCTCGATTTTCTTGCGCCGGTGCCAGTCGGTGATGCGGTTGCGCAGAATGCTGTAGAACAGCGGCGCCCACTCCTCGGCAGGCTTGTCGCGGTAATTGCTCACCAGTTTGGCCAAACTGTCTTGCACCAGGTCGGCGGCCAAATGCGAATTGCCCGCGGTTTCCAGCAGCGCCAGACGCAGCGCGCGCGGACGTACCTCCAGACAAAAGCGGTCGAGAGCAGGATCCTGGCTCACGTCGTCAAGCGTAAGTGTGAATGCATGTGACATAGCATAGTGCGCGGTGGCGGCGGGCGATTCAACGCAGTTTCCTCGCTGCAACAACGCGAAACGGGCGGCTTTTCAGGACAGCATCAGCAAGTTTTTTTGTAACAGTTTTCCGGCGCCGGATCGAAACCCCTCGCTTGCCCGCCCTCCCTAGAATGGGCATTCACTCTGACTTGCCGCCGTGAATCCCCTGCTCAGCCGACTTCAGCCCTATCCGTTCGAAAAACTGCGTGCCTTGACGGCGGGCGTGCGCCCCAACCCCGCCTACACAGCCATCAGTCTCGGTATCGGCGAGCCTCGGCATCCAACACCAGACCTCATCAAGCGCGCCCTGATCAATCACCTGGACGGTTTATCCCACTATCCGCCGACAGCCGGTAGTGTGGAATTGCGCCAGGTTTGCGCGGCCTGGGCCGGTCGGAGATACGGCGTGACGCTGGACGCGGCGACACAGGTGCTTCCGGTGAACGGTTCGCGTGAGGCGCTGTTTGCCTTGGCACAGGTCGTGGTGGATCCAACGCAGGCGCATGCCACGGTGGTCAGCCCCAACCCCTTCTATCAAATTTACGAGGGCGCCGCCCTGCTGGCCGGAGCACAATGCCATTTCGCCCCGGTCGACGCCGCGCGCAATTTCGCCGTGGACTGGGAGGCCGTGCCCGAGCACGTCTGGCAGCGCACCCAGTTGCTGTATGTCTGCTCTCCCGGCAACCCGACAGGGGCCGTGATGCCGCTTGCGGAGTGGGCGCGGTTGTTCGAGCTCTCCGACCGCCACGGCTTCGTCATCGCCAGCGACGAGTGTTACTCCGAGATCTGGTTCGGCGACGCGCCGCCGCTGGGCGGACTGGAGGCGGCAGTGCAACTGGGTCGTGGCGATTTTCGGCGACTGGTGATGCTCACCTCGCTGTCCAAACGCTCCAATGCGCCCGGGTTGCGTTCCGGTTTTGTCGCGGGGGATGCCGCGATCCTCAAGGCTTTCCTGCAATACCGCACCTACCACGGCAGCGCCATGGGGCCGGCGGTGCAGGCGGCCAGCATCGCCGCATGGAACGACGAGGCGCATGTGCAGGTTAACCGATCCTTGTATCGCGACAAGTTCGCCCGTGTTTTACCCATCCTGCAATCAGCGCTGGATGTGCGCCAACCTGACGCCGGTTTCTACCTGTGGGCCAAGACACCGAACGATGATGTCGCGTTCGCGAGCGGCTTGCTCGAAAACTACAATTGCGCGGTTTTGCCCGGCAGCCTTCTGGCTCGCGAACAGGGCGGCCACAATCCAGGCCGAGGCCGCATCCGTCTAGCCCTGGTGGCCGAAGCCGACGCCTGCGTCGAAGCCGCCGAGCGGGTCGTCGCCCATGCACGCAGTCTTTGAGTTTCAGTTCGACGCAGACCACCCCAAGCCTTCTACACCATGACCACTCAACTCCAGATCGTTATTGACCAGGCATGGGACAACCGTGCCCAACTGAACCCAGCCACAGCTCCTGCAGAACTGCGCCAGACGGTCGAGCATGTGCTCGACGAACTGAACGCAGGGCGTCTGCGCGTCGCCCAGAAGGTGGAGGGTGAATGGGTGACGCATCAATGGTTGAAAAAGGCCGTGCTGTTGAGTTTTCGCCTCACCGACAACGCCATGATGCGGGCTGGCGATCTGCATTTTTTCGACAAGGTGCAAACCAAGTTCAGCCGCCTGGGTGAAGAGGAGATGCGCGAAACCGGTGTGCGCGTGGTGCCGCCCGCCGTGGCGCGGCACGGCAGCTATCTGGCGCCCGGAGTGGTGCTGATGCCGTCTTACGTCAACATCGGTGCCTATGTGGATAGCGGCACCATGGTCGATACCTGGTCCACGGTCGGCTCATGTGCGCAAATCGGCAAGAACGTGCATTTGTCGGGCGGTGTCGGTATTGGCGGTGTGCTCGAACCGGTGCAGGCCAACCCCACCATCATCGGTGATAACTGTTTCATCGGCGCGCGCTCGGAAGTGGTGGAAGGAGTCATCGTTGAAGACAACTGCGTCATCTCCATGGGTGTGTACATCGGCAAGTCCACCAAGATCTACGACCGGGCCACTGGCGAAGTCAGTTACGGCCGCATTCCCGAAGGCTCGGTCGTGGTGTCGGGCAATCTGCCGAGCGCCGACGGCAAATACAGCCTGTATTGCGCCGTCATCGTCAAGCGCGTGGATGCCCAGACTCGCGCCAAGACCGCCATCAACGAGTTGCTGCGCGACTGAGTCGCAGGGCCAACCCGGTGTTGGCGCGCACGACCAACCTAGGGGAGAACGACATGTCGACGATGGAACGCCTGTTCAAGCTCATGGCCGAAAAAAAGGCCTCGGACATCTACATCAGCCCGCATGCGCCCATCCTCATACGCATCAGCGGCCAGGCCGTGGCCATCAACCGCCAGGTGCTGACCCCGGAAGACCCGCCCAAGCTGTTGGCCGAGATCGTCGATGCCAAGCGCCAGCAGCAGTTGCAGGACGAGGGTGAACTCAACCTCGGACTGGCGCGCACCGGCATCGGCAGCTTCCGCTTGAGTGCCTTCATTCAGCGCGGCAGCGTGGCCATGGTGATTCGCTATATCCCGAGTGACATTCCACCGCTGGAGAGCTTGAATCTGCCCGGGGTGATGGCGGATCTGGTGATGGAAAAACACGGCTTGATCCTGATGGTGGGCTCGACCGGCTCTGGCAAGAGCACGAGCCTCGCGGCCATGCTCGATCACCGCAATGCGCGCATGACCAGTCACATTCTGACGCTGGAAGAGCCGATCGAGTTCCTGTTCAAGAACAAGAAGTCTATCGTCAACCAGCGCGAGATTGGCATCGACGCCAAGAGCCTATCCGTGGGTTTGAAGAACGCGTTGCGCCAGGCTCCTGATTGCATCATGATCGGCGAAATCCGTGACACCGAAACCATGACTGCGGCGTTGAACTACGCGCTCTCCGGCCATTTGTGCCTCAGCACCCTGCATGCCAACAACAGCTATCAGGCGCTCAATCGCATCCTTGGCTTCTTCCCGCTCGACATGCGCCCTGCGCTGCTGTCCGATTTGTCCGCTGGCCTCAGGGCTGTTGTATCCCAACGCCTGCTTCGGGCCACAGCCGGAGGCCTCACTCCGGCCGTGGAGGTGATGCTCAATACCACGCTGATCCGCGAACTTATCGCCAAAGGGGATTTTTCGACCATCAAGGACACCATGGAAAAGACCATGGCCGAAGGCTCGCAGACGTTCGAGCAGTGTCTGGCGCGCATGGTGGTGGAAGGGCAAGTGGGGCGCGAAGAGGCATTGGCCTACGCCGACTCTCCGACCAATTTGATGTGGCGCCTGCAAAACGACTTCTCGAATCGCCCGAGCAGCCAGCCGCCGGCCAACGCCATGCTCGATTCGGATGAACCCTCGTTCCGCGAAATCTCCCTTGATCTCGGTGCCAACTGACCTTGTCTCGCACATGACATCCCCCACCCGCAAGCTCGCCGAAGCCCTGATCGCACGCCATTCCGTCACGCCTGCCGATGGTGGCTGCCAGGACTTGCTGGCGGAGCGCCTGCGTCCGCTTGGGTTCACCTGCGAGGTCATCGAAGCGGGGCCTGATGCATATCGCGTGCGCAACCTTTGGGCGCTGCGCCAGGGGCGTGGCGGGGTGAATGCGCCGGTGCTGGTGTTTGCCGGCCATACCGACGTGGTGCCCACGGGACCGCTGGAACAGTGGCACAGCGACCCCTTCACGCCCACCGAGCGCGATGGCAAGCTCTATGGCCGCGGTGCCGCCGACATGAAGACCTCGCTTGCGGCGATGGTGGTGGCGGTCGAAGACCTGCTTGCGTCACAGCCGCAGCCGCAGGGCTCGATGGCATTCCTGCTAACCAGCGATGAGGAAGGCCCGGCGCGCGACGGCACGGTGCGCGTGTGCGAGGCTTTGCAACGACGCGGACAACGCCTCGACTGGTGCATCGTCGGCGAACCCACGTCAGTCTCCACCTTGGGTGACATGATCAAGAACGGCCGGCGTGGCTCGCTCTCCGGGCGCCTCTGCGTACATGGCGTGCAGGGGCATATTGCCTACCCGCATCTGGCGCAAAATCCTATCCATCTGGCCGCTCCCGCGCTGGCCGAACTCGCCACCATGCAATGGGATGCCGGCAACGATCATTTCCCACCGACCTGTTGGCAAATGTCGAATATTCGCGCCGGCACCGGCGCCACCAACGTCATCCCCGGGGACCTGACGCTGGATTTCAATTTCCGCTTCTCCACCGAAGCCACGCCGCAATCCCTGAAGGACCGCGTGCACGCCCTGCTCGACCGCCACGGCCTGAACTACACGCTGGATTGGACCCTGGGCGGCGAGCCCTTCCTCACTCGACCCGGCAGCTTGTCGACAGCCCTGCACGCTGCCATTGCGGCGGAAACCGGCCAGCATGCCGAGCTGTCCACAACGGGTGGCACCTCGGATGCGCGCTTCATCGCCAAGATCTGTCCGCAGGTGGTCGAGTTCGGACCGCCCAACGCCAGCATCCACCAGATCGACGAGCATGTGGAACTGCGCTTTCTCGATCCGCTGGCCGCCATCTACCGGCGCACCCTCGAGGCTTTGGTGGCGTGAACACAGCGCACCCGGCCACGTCGCGTTTCGGCGCGGTGTGGCAACGTGCAACGCACGAACTCCAGGCCGCCGGTTTGCACTTCGGCCATGGCGTCACCACGGCGGCAGATGAGGCCGCCTGGCTGCTGATCCATGCCTTGGGCTGGCCGCTGGCGGACAGCTTCGCTGCGCTGGACGCCTTGCTGCAGCGCGAAGTTCCGGCCGATGCCCGTGAGCGTTTCGACACCCTTCTTGGCGAGCGCATCGCCACACGCAAACCCGTCGCTTATGTACTCGGAGAAGCCTGGTTGCAGGGCGAGCGCTTTCTCGTCGACGAACGTGTGATCGTGCCGCGTTCCTTCATCGCCGAGCTGCTCTGGGACGGGCTGGATCCCTGGCTGCCCGCGCAACCCCTGCACATTGCCGACATCTGCACCGGTTCCGGTTGTCTCGCCATCCTCGCAGCAAAGCGCTGGCCCGGGGCCCAGGTGCTGGGCAGCGACATCTCGGCGGATGCGCTCGACGTCGCCCGGTCCAACGTCGCGCTGCATGCCTTGCAGGGCCGCGTGCAGCTGCTGCAATCCGACCTGTTGAAGGCCTTGCCTGACAGTGAGCCCGGGCTGGACCTGATGTTGTGCAACCCGCCTTACGTCAATGCGCAGAGCATGCGGGCGCTGCCACAGGAGTACCGCCACGAACCGGAACTGGCGCTGGCCGGCGGTACCGACGGCATGGATCTGGTGCGCCGCCTGCTGTCCGATGCGTCTTCGCGCCTCGCCCCGGAAGGCATGCTGGTGGTCGAGATCGGCCACGAGCGCGCGCATTTCGAGGTAGCTTTCCCGCGCCTTCCCGTGGTCTGGTTGTCCACCAGTGGCGGCGACGATGCCGTGTTCCTGGTCGAAGCTGCGGCCTTGCGCAGCCCGGCATGATTCGCCTGCAAGCCCTCACCCTGCGCCGCGCCGCCAAAGTGGTGCTGGACAGTGCCGACCTCACCATTCATCCCGGCGAGAAGGTCGGCCTGGTCGGCGCCAATGGCGCCGGCAAATCGTCGCTGTTCGCACTGTTGCTCGGTCAGTTGCACGAAGACGGCGGCAGTCTCGATTTCCCCGCCCACTGGCGTGTGGCCTCCGTCGCGCAGAACGCGCCGGATTCGGATCTGCCGGCGACCGATTTCGTCTGCCAGGCTGATGCCGCCTTGCAGACAGCCAACGCCGCGATGCGCGCTGCCGAAGCCGTGCACGATGGCATGGCCCTGGCTGTAGCCGCCGAGGCGCTCGAACTGGCCGACGGCTACACCGCCACTGCCCGCGCCGAGGCCCTGTTGCTGGGCCTGGGCTTCGCCCCGCATGAACTGCAACAGCCGGTGCGCGACTTCTCCGGCGGCTGGCGCATGCGTCTGGCCCTGGCCCAGGCCTTGTTTCAGCCCAGTGATTGCATGTTGCTGGACGAGCCCACCAACCACCTGGACCTCGACGCCCTGGTGTGGTTGGAAAACTGGCTGTCGCGCTACGCCGGCACCATGATCGTCATCTCCCACGATCGCGAATTTCTCGATGCGGCAACCCGTGTCACGGTACAACTCGAACACGGCAAACTGCAGCGCTTCACAGGCGGGTACACCGACTTTGAGGAGCGTCGCGCACAGCAGTTGACGCAGCAGTCGCAGGCGTACAACCGCCAGCAGCAAGACATCGCCCATCTCACGCGCTTCGTCGATCGTTTTCGCGCCCAGGCGACCAAGGCAAAACAAGCGCAAAGCCGGCTCAAGGCGCTGGAGCGCATGGAGCGGCTGGCTCCGGTGATGCTGAGCAACCCGCTGCGTTTCGACTTCCTCAAACCCCTACGTCAGCCGCAACAACTGCTGCGGCTGCGCGGGGTGGACTGCGGCTACACGCCAGACCAGCCCATCTTGCGGGGCGTGGAGCGTGACATCCTTGCCGGCGCGCGCATCGGCGTGCTGGGTGCCAACGGTCAGGGCAAGTCCACCCTGGTCAAAACCCTGGCAGGATTGCTACCGGTGCTGGCCGGCAAGGCACAGCCGGGGGTCGATGTGGTGGTGGGTTACTACGCCCAGCAGGAGATGGACGTGCTGCGCCCGGATGAATCACCCATGCAGCACCTCGCGCGTCTGGCCAAACAGACACAGCCACAGACCACCACGCAGGACTGGCGCAACTGGCTCGGCCGTTTTCAGTTCAGCGGTGACATGGCCGAGCAGAGCGTGGGCTCGATGTCGGGAGGGGAGAAGGCGCGATTGCTGCTCGCGCTGCTGGTGTGGCAGCGTCCCAATGTGTTGCTGCTCGACGAGCCGACCAACCACCTCGACCTCGCCACACGCGAGGCGCTGACCCTGGCCCTGCAGGAATTCGGTGGCGCCATGCTGCTGGTGTCGCATGACCGCGCCTTGCTGCGTGCCGCCTGCGACGACTACTGGCTGGTCGCCGACGGCTCTGTGCAAACCTTCGAAGGTGATCTCGACGACTACCAGCGTTGGGTGCTGGAGCGTGCACGCGCACGCATGCGTGACCGAGCCATGGCCCCAGACGGGGGTACGAACCGGGCCGACGCTGCAGCCAGTGGGGGAACCGTCAGCCCGGCGCAGAACAGGGCTGGCAGCGCGGCACCAGAGCCTGAGTCTGCCCAGGGCACCCGCAAGGACCAGCGTCGTCATGCAGCGCTGTCGCGTCAGCAGCTTGCGCAGCAGGCCAAACCGTTGAAGAGCGAGCAAAGCAGCCTGGAAACCGAGATGCGTGCACTCGAAGCCGAGCAGGCCGGTCTCGAACGCAGCCTGTCGCAAGCGGCGACGCAGGCTGCCGAGCGCGTCGAGCAGGGCAAGCGCCTCAAGCAGGTGGCCGAGCGTCTGGTGCAATGCGAAGAGCGTTGGTTGGACATCGCCCAAGCCATCGAGGCGCTGCAGACCTGAGGCAAGCGGTGCAAGCCGCAAACGTGGAGGCTCGATGCGTGCGCCGGTTGAAGCCGCAAACGTCACGACGGCTTGCGTGCCGTGCGCCACAACAGCCAGGCAAAGCTGCCTGCCGCCAAAGCCAGCCCGATCGTGTTCCCCATCCAGAAGCCGGCTGCGCCTTGCAATGCAAGCGGGCTGAACCCCAGGGTGTTGAACGCCAGGACATAGCCTCCGCCCAGACCCACCCCCCATAACGACAGGGCATAGAGCGCGCTGGGCAGCACCGCGATGTGATAGGTGCGCAGTACGAAGGCGCTACACGCCTGTACCGCGTCGAACAACTGGTAAGCGGCAATGAAAAGAAAGAGGTGATCAGCCACGGCCCGTACCGCCTCATCCCGCGTGTACCAGGCCACGATGCTCGCGCGCCCGAACCAGACCACGGCCCCCAGGCTCATCGACAGCAGGGCCGCCAGACCCACGCCGCCCCAGGCCGCGCGCCGCGCCGCAGCCCCATGTCCGGCCCCGAGTTGCTGTGCCACCAGCGAGCCGGCAGCAATGGAAACCGACAGCGGCAACATGTACAGCACGGTGGCGAAATTGGCCGCGATCTGATGCCCCGCCAGCTCGGTGTTGCCCATGCGCGCAATGAACAGTGCCATGAACGTGAAGGCCGAAACTTCCACCAGCAGGCTCAGACCGATCGGGCCACCCAGGCGCAATAGCGGACCCTGTTGCGTCCAGGAGGGCCATTCCCAATGTCGTAAGGCCTCGAACGGCCGCAATGCGCGGCTGTGGCGATGTTGCAGCAGCGCAATCCCCAGCAGCGCCCATTGGGTGATGACGGTCGCCAAGGCGCAACCACTTGCGCCGAGCGAGGGGAGGGCGTGCAGCCCCAAACTAGCGGGTACGAGGAAGATGGCGTTGAGCGCCAGTTTCAGCAGCAGTCCTCCGAGTTGCAGCAGGGTGACGAGCATGGGCCGGGAAATCGCCTGGCTGAGGGCGGTGTGGATGCGAAACATCAAGGCTGCGGGCAGGCCAAGTGCCAGGATTTGCAGATAGCGATCGACTTCGGGATCATGCGACTGCCCTGTCAACGATAGCAGCGGGCCTGGCCACAACAGCACCACCATGCCCACGAGGCACAGTCCGGCAGCCAGCCACAGTCCCTGACGAAAGGCTGAACCGACCTGCCGCGGCGATCCCGCGCCATACGCTCGGCCCAGCGCCGGCAGCAAAGCCTGGGTGACACCGGCAAGCGCGACATACAGAGTGATATAGATGGCTTGCCCGAGCGACAAGGTCGCCACATTGGCGGTGTTGGTATACCGGCCGAGCATGACCGTATCGGCCACGCCGAAACCGATGATGGCGAGCTGACCCATCAGCACGCCCGCTGTCAGGTGCAGCAGCGGCACGACCGCTTTCATCCGGCGTTCGATCGGCGGCGGTACAGGCGCAAGTGCTCGTCAGGTTCACCAGGGCGGTGCCCACTCCACACCAGCACACCCTGTTCGGCTCGTCGCAGTGTTTGCTGCTCAACCTGCGCGCTGATCGCCGTGAGAGATGTGTCCGAGACTGGACTATTGTGCATGGGCGGTGCAATGAGGACGTAGGCACAGCGACCACCGCGCGAACCGGGAACGAGGGGTGCGTGGCTGAAATAGCCCATCAGCGCTTGCTGCGGCAAACTCAACCCGAGGGTTTGCACACAAGATGCAGGCAAGTCCGGCTGGTGTTCGGCGTGTAACCGGCTTGCCAGTTGTTGGCCGAGCTGGCGGTAGGTGCTGGCGTAGTTCAGCACCGGCAGCCAAAGCAGTCCCACCAAGACCCACACCAGAGTCACGCCACCGGCGGACAGCACCATGCCTTTCCAAAGCGGATGGCGGTGCCGCCCGGCACGCCACGCCACCACAGCAGCCCAGCCCGTCGTCGCGAAGAGGGCCAACAGGGCGGGAAACCAGGAAAAATGGGCGATGAAGCCTGGTGCAAGGCGGGCGATATTGGCAGCCGGCTTGGCGGGAAATCCAGTGAGCATGGCCAGCCACAAGACCCAGACCACCAGGGCGAGCAGGCTGAAAAACATGAGCGAGAACCAGTCCAGCGCGGCCATGCTGCCACGACGCATCACTGGAAGCGCAAGAGACGCCAGCATTGCCGCCGGGGGCAGAACCAGCACCAGCGTTGCCGCATTGCCGGGGGCCAGCAACGCCGCCAGCGTGGCCAGAGCCAGCAGTGCAAGTGGTGCGAGCACATGCCATTCCCCGAGCGACTCGCGCCAACGCCACACCGCCCACGCAGCCAGCGGCCACGCCGGCCAGACGAACCACGCGAAGGTGCCGAGAAAATGTTGAAAAGCTGCCATGCCGGGCCAACGCGCCACGGCTTGTCCATGTAACAACGCCAGAACACCGAACGAGAAAATCGCACTGCAGGCCAGCGCAATGCTGGTGATGGACCACTGTCTGCAGCCACGTCCAGGTGCTCGCTGCGCAGTGACTGCAACGGGGTTGCGATGAATCGCCAGGTCGACCTGGCGTGATGCCAGCTTCAACATGAGCACGGTGATGGTCAGCGTCGTGAGCAGGGCGAGCCAGGGCGCCCCGCTTGCCGCTAGCGAGAGCAAGCCGAGGAGCAGTGCCACCGAAGCCCAAACCACCCGAGTGGGCAAGAGTGAAAGACCCAACACCACCGCGGTGAAGCCAGTGAGCTGCACCAGTTCGGGAATGGTTTCGTGTCCCCGGGCCAGAAGGCCCAGGCAGGCCACGAGGCTGAGTAAGGCACCGTCCGCCATGGCGCGGGCATAACTGCTTCTGGAAATGGACGCCGCAAAGGCTGGCTGGACCGGCTGAGCCGCTTCGCGTTGCGCGAAATGGTAGGCGGCGTACCAGGTTTGCACCAAGACGAGGCCGAGAAGGATCATGAAAGGCAGTCGGCTGGAGGCAATGGTGCCGATCCACGATCCGAGGCCGCGAATACTGGCTGCCCCCAGCCAGTACGGGAGCCAGCCGCCGCCGACTGGCTGGCCATACAGACTGGGCACCAACCAACTCGATTGGCCCTGGGCGATTTGCCACATCACGCCAAAGCTCAGGCCGTCACCTTTCCAGGGATCGCGCCCGATGAAACCCGGCAGCACATAGGCCACGCACAACAGCCACAGTGGCCAGCGCGGCAGTCTGGCGACGGCTTCGGCCGAGACCACGGGACGCGCCGGCGACTTCCCCTGGCCTGGAGTCGTGTTGGGGAAGCTCATGATTCTGACCAGGAAAGGCGCTCTGGACGATGGTGGTCAACAAAAACGGGCAGCCAGGCCGCCCGTTTCATGAATGCGCAACGCGTCGCCACGCGACCCGTCAGCAGCGTGTCGACGATTTACTTTTTCGCGACGGCTGCAGCGCGCGCGAATTTTTGGCGGAACTTATCGACGCGGCCACCCAGGGCGTCCACGCTCTTTTGTGTGCCGGTGTAGAAGGGGTGCGATTCGGATGAGGTGTCGAGCTTGAACAGGGGCAACTCACGGCCGTCATCCATCTTCACCGTTTCGCGAGTTTGCGCGGTGGAAGGGATGACGAACTTGCTGCCGTTCGATAGGTCGACAAAGCAAACGTCACGGTATGCGGGGTGGATTCCAGGTTTCATGGGAGGGTTCCGAAAATGAGGTCAGCCGCAGCGCAGACAGCCGGTGTGGACGCATGCCCGCTGTACTTAACCGAATAGGTGATTATTTCATGAATTCGGTTTCATGCCAAAGCCGATGCTTGCCGCAGACACGAGTCGGCTTGAAACCGGCGGGGAAAACTTCAGCCGCCCCGGCGCATCATGTCGAAGAACTCGGCGTTGTTCTTGGTCTGCTTCATCTTTTCGAGCAGGAATTCCATTGCCTCGATTTCATCCATGGGATAGAGCAGCTTGCGCAGGATCCAGGCCTTTTGCAGGATGTCCGACTTCAGCAGCAGTTCTTCCCGGCGCGTCCCCGAACGGTTGAGCAGGATGGCGGGGTAGACCCGTTTCTCGGCCAGGCGGCGCTCGAGGTGGATTTCCATATTGCCGGTGCCCTTGAACTCCTCGTAGATCACCTCGTCCATACGGCTGCCGGTGTCGGTCAGCGCGGTGCCGATGATGGTCAGCGAGCCGCCCTCCTCGATGTTGCGCGCGGCGCCGAAGAAGCGTTTCGGCCGTTGCAACGCGTTGGCGTCGACGCCACCGGTGAGCACCTTGCCCGAGGCCGGGACCACGGTGTTGTAGGCCCGCGCCAATCGAGTGATGGAGTCCAGCAGGATGACCACATCCTTTTTCAGTTCCACCAGGCGCTTGGCCTTCTCGATCACCATCTCGGCTACTTGGACGTGGCGCAGCGCAGGTTCGTCGAAGGTGGAACTGATGACCTCGCCCTTGACCGAACGCTGCATTTCGGTCACCTCTTCGGGGCGCTCGTCGATCAGCAACACGATGAGCACGGCTTCGGGATGGTTGGCGGTGATGGCGTGGGCGATGGATTGCAGCATCACGGTCTTGCCGCTCTTGGGCGGGGCGACCAGAAGTCCGCGCTGGCCTTTGCCGATGGGGGCGATGATGTCGATGACGCGGCCGATGATGTTCTCCTCGGCCTTGATGTCGCGTTCGAGCTTGAGGTGTTCCGTCGGGAACAGCGGCGTCAAGTTCTCGAACATGATCTTGTTCTTGTTCTCCTCCGGGGTCACGCCGTTGACGCGGTCGACCTTCACCAGGGCAAAATAGCGCTCGCCGTCTTTGGGCACCCGCACCTCGCCCTCGATGGAGTCGCCGGTGTGTAGGTTGAAGCGCCGGATCTGGCTCGGCGAGATGTAGATGTCGTCAGGGGAGCCGAGATAGTTCGACTCCGGGGCGCGCAGGAAACCGAAGCCGTCCGGCAGAACCTCCATCACCCCGTCGCCGAAAATTTGTTCGCCCGTGCGTGCACGGCGCTTGAGGATGGCGAACATCAGCTCCTGCTTGCGCAGTCGGCTGGCGTTCTCGATCTCCAGGCCGGTTGCCATTTCGAGCAACTGAGAGACGTGCATCGCTTTGAGGTCGGACAGGTGCATGGCAGGGGGCGAGGCAAGATGGGGTAAAAGGTCTGCGCCGGACCAGGCTGTGCAGCAGGGCCGTGACAACCGGATTCCGATCATCGGTCCTGTGCAGGCGCTTGTGGCAACACTAGAAAAAATGGGAAGATGCAGCACGGAAAACGGTGCATCTGGCGCTCTTAGCGCCGGAACAACCCAACGGATGCGGGTCACTCGGGTCTTGCAAAGACGCGGGGCAGAAGTTGTTGCCCCACATCATGGGATGCGATTATATGTTCGCGTCCAGAAAGGTCGTCAGTTGCGACTTCGACAGGGCCCCAACCTTGGTCGCGGCCACTTCGCCATTCTTGAACAGCATCAAGGTTGGAATGCCGCGGATCCCATATTTCGCCGGGATGCTACGGTTCTCGTCGACATTCACTTTCATGATGTTGAGGCGGCCCTGATACTCACCGGCGATTTCATCAAGGATGGGCGCCACCATGCGGCAGGGGCCACACCATTCGGCCCAGTAATCGATCAGCACGGGGGTCGTGGATTTGAGGACGTCGGTGTCGAATGACGCGTCGGTTGTTTGTTTGATGAGATCGCTCATATGAATTCCAGATCAGAAGGCGCCGGCACGGACAGCGAGGCGCAGCCATTGCACAGGTGGATTGACGGGCCAAAGCCGGCCAACGGCCTCTATTTAACCCCGAATTCACATTTTTGGCAGGGCGCGGTCAGCCAAATTCGGGTCTGGTTGCGACAGATCAGCATTTCATCGACTGATTTGACCGTGATACTTCCTCAGGCAATCCACCAAGGACTGTACCGCTCGGCCTGGCTCAGCCCTGCTCCCGCGGCATGCGTCTTGCCCCAGTTGTTGACCTTGAGCCAGATATTGATGCTCCAGCGCCTGCAGCAGGCAGGCCCGTCCGCGAGCGGACCAGCCAGCCTCGACCTGCAAACTCTTGCGCTGGCTCAGCGCTGGCAGGCCGAGGGTGATTTACCCATGACCTACCGGGCAGCGGCGCAGATCGGTAGCCGCCTGACCCTGGCGCGCGACGTCCTGCAATTGCGCGAACAATGCGCGCCACTCGCGCTGACAGCGCCCGCCATGGCAGGTGCATCGACAGCAACACGCATGGCAGGCCATGATGGCGCGCTCGCCGAGACGATATCCAGCCCGGATGATGGCGGGTGGATGCTGCGCATGGCCTTGCAGGAGATGTCGGCTGCCACCTGGTGGAACGATGTTGCGCAACTCGACGCCTGGTGCATGACCCAGCGCGGTGCTCTGGCGCTGGTGCTGGTGGATGAGCCCGAACCGCGCCTGCGTCGGCTGATGCAGATGGCGCAGGTGCACGGATTGCCGCTACTGTGTCTGCAGGCCGGTTTCGGCCGGGGATTTGGCCCGGCGCTGGCGCGCGCCAGTGGTTGCATGGCCATGCACCATGCGAACATGTTGCGTGGTGCGGGTTCGAACGATGCTCCGTGGCAGGGCGCTGGGCACGATCGGCAGCGCACCGCTGCGCACAACGTCGCAAGCGCTGTCTTGCCGCGGCGCATGGCGCGCGTGCTGGCGCAGCGCTTGCTGTGGGGGTGGGGCAGCGACCTTGAGAACCAGGCGCAGGCCATCGTTGGGTTGGTCCTGCGTCAACGGGCATCACGACCGCAGTCGCGTATCGCCTTGCTCGCACTCGACCGGCGCCTCGCGCGTCGCGTCAACGCCTTGCTCGCCCGCTTGGGTTTACCGGTGCGCGACGAAGCCGGCTGGCTGCTCTCCACCACGCGCGCAGCCGCCAGCCTGCAAGCCGTCTTCGAAGTGCTTGATGCGCAGGCCGGCAGCGATGCCTTGCTTGACTTGCTCAAACAGCCTTGCGTCGCCGCTGCCGCAGGCCTGGATGCGCAACAACTGGAGACGATGGAGGTGGATGTGCGCGCCGCACGCCTGCTCGACGTACGCGCCTGGCGCGCCTGGGCCGCAGCGCAGCAAAGCCCGGTGGCTGGACGGCACCGACATGTGCTCGACTGGCTCGCGGAATGCCTGCGTGGCATGCGCAAACCGGGCAAGCAGCCGGTTGCAGGTTGGGCCGATGCCTTGTTGCAAACCTTGTGCGGCCTGGGCTTGGCGCAGGCCTGGAGCCAGGACCATGCGGGAGTCCAGATCCTGGCTCTGTTGCAAGCGCAAGCGCAGGATCGCGGTGCGGCCCGTACCGTCCAGCTGCAGCGCAGCGACTATCTCGCGTGGGTGCGCCTGACGCTGGAAGCCGCCGTGTTTCGTCCAGAGCCCGATGCGGCCGAGGACGGGCCGTCCATCCATGTGCTGGCCTTGCGCGACGCCTTGCTGCGCCCCTGGGATCTGTGCATCCTGGCCGGCGCGGACGCTGGCAATCTGCCTGCGTGGCCCGAGGCGCCGGGTAGTCTCGGCGACCAGGCCTGCAGCCGGTTGGGCCTGCCGACACACGAGGAGCGACGCACCCAGGCCGTTCAACTGGTTGTCAAACTCGTGCTCGGTTGCCGCCGCCTGGTCGTGTTCGAAGCAGCGCCACGTCCCGATCATCCCGGCCCCAGCCCCTTGCTGCAGTTGTGGCGCTGGGCCATGGGAGGTTTCGGCCAGGGGCAAGCCCTGTCAGCCGAACCCGGCCTTTGCACAGCCGATTTGCAAACGCTGGGGATCGAGCCGCCGCACGTTCCCGTCGAGTCGACCGCTCCCCAGGCTCGGCCGGAGGCTCCAGCCGACATTCCTTCCCGTTGGTCGCCCAGTGCCTATGCAGATTTGCGCGCCTGCCCGTATCGGTTTTTTGCCCGCAGGGTGTTGCGCCTGGCCGAGGACGACGATCTGTTGCCCGACTTCTCCAAGCGCGACTTCGGCAACACCTTGCATCGCATCCTGGAGCAATTTCACCAGCAGCAGCCGGAGCCGGATGGGCCGGCCGATCGCGACTTGCTCGACCGCATCGCGGCCGAGGCCTGGAGCAGCGCCGGCGCGCTGGCCGAGCCGTTTGCCGCGGCCTGGCCCGCAGTGCGCGACAACTATCTCGATTGGCTGCAAGCCTGGCGAGCACAGGGTTGGGAGACGCAGAGCGAAGAGCAGAGCCTGCGGCGCGTGATCGATCGCGACGCCGATCCGGCTGACGAGGCCGCCGCCGACGGCGACACGCTGCGGCTCGAAGGCCGGATCGACCGGATCGACCGGCGTGGCGCCGAGCGTTACGCCCTGGACTACAAGACCGGCGACCCACAGGCGCTGAGGTTGCGCATGAAGCGTTACGCCGAAGACACCCAATTGCTGTGTTATGCGCTGTTGCTGGGCGCCGACGCGCCTGATGCAGACGCCAGGCCGTCTGCACACGCCGGCCCTGCGCCTGTCGCTGCCGGCTATCTGGTGGTCTCGGAACGGCGCGATCCCGAGCACACCGATACCGCAACCGAACTGTCCTGGGCGCCCGACGACTTGCGCGAGCAATCGGCGCAACTGCTGGCGCAGATGCGTCGCGACTGGCGCGCCCTGCGCGCAGGCCAGGCCATGCCCGCACTCGGCGAGCCCCCCTTATGCGATCACTGTGAAGCACGCGGACTGTGTCGGCGCGACCATCGACCGTCGCCACGATCCGCAGGCGTGCAGTCCGGCCACACTCGGGCCGAATCGGCATGAGCGCCCCTGCCTACGCCGCACAGCTCCCAGGCCAGGACCAGGCCGCGCCGGTCACGCCTGAAACCTATGTCAGCCTGGCGTGCGACCCTGCCGCCTGCGTCGTGGTCCACGCTTGCGCCGGTGCCGGCAAGACCTGGCTGCTGGTCGCGCGGTTGGCCCGCTGCCTGCTGGATGGCTGCGCCCCGCAAGACGTGCTGGCCATCACCTTCACCCGCAAGGCGGCGGCTGAAATGCAACAGCGACTGCTGGAGTTGCTGCAAGGATGGAGCCAGCTCGACGATGCGGCGCTGGCCGCCGAGTTGACGCATCGCGGCCTGCCGTATGCCGACGCCGTCATGCTGCAGCGGGCACGAGCGCTCTATCCCACGGTGCTCGCTGGCGGCACGCAGGCCACGGTTTCGACGTTTCACGGCTGGTTTGCGCAGCTGTTGCGCGCCGCGCCTTTGCGCTTCGGCATTCCCCTGCATTTCGAGTTGATCGAGAACGACAAGCCGTGGGTGCAGCAAGCCTGGCGCATGCTGTTCGACAAGCTGCAAGCCGAGCCGGAGCTGCTTGCCGACTACCGCGCCCTGGTGGCCCGAACCGGACGCAGCACGGCGGCTCAACTCATGGAACTGGTGGTGCAGCGACGCGGCGAATTCATGCTCGCCGCCCAGGCCGGCACCCTGGCCCGGGGGCTGGACGCGGCCGAGCCCGAAAGCTGGCCGGCCTGGCGCACACGCAACATGATCGAATTGCGGCTGTGGGCGCAAGCCTGGGGTGTTTGCGGTGGCGTGCATGCGCGCGAGGCACTGCTCCATTTGCAGGCTGCGCTCGACGCCAGTGACGCGCAAGCGGTCGGAGCTTTGTTGCGCAAAGTCATGCTCACGGCTCAGGGGGAACCGCGCTCGGCACGCAATCTGGCGACCAAGGCGGTGCAGCTCGAAATGCTCAGGCTTGGCCTGCAAGACGACCCCGTGGGCCGCTGGGACACGCTGGCGAGCGACTACCTGAGCGTGGTACAGGCGCACGACGCGCTCGACATCGAGACCATCCACGCCTGGGCCTTGCGCCTGGGGGCCGAATTGCTGGGCTGCTACGAACAGTTGAAGGCCGAGGGCGGCCTGCTCGACTTCAGCGACCTGGAGTTGCACGCCCGCACACTGCTGGCTGATGCCGATGTCTCGGCCTGGGTGCAGACCCGGCTCGATCGCCGCTACCGCCAGGTGCTGATCGACGAGTTCCAGGACACCAACCCGGTGCAGTGGCAGGCCCTGCAGGCATGGCTCTCGGCCTATGCCGGCGACGCGCAGCGCCCCTCGGTGTTCATCGTCGGCGACGACAAACAGTCGATCTACCGCTTCCGCCGCGCCGACCCGCAGGTGTTCGAGGCCGCGGCCAGCTTTCTGCGTCAGGGCTTCGGTGCTGTGCTGCTGTCGGCGCAACACACCCGCAGGCTGTCGCTCGCCGTGATGGATTGGGTCAATGCCGTGTTCGCCCAGGCCCCCGCCATGGCGTTCATCGCGCACACGACCGAGAGCCGGGTGCGGGGCCTGACCGCTTTGCTGCCTGCGCTCGCCACGGACGCCGACGTCGCGACGATGGCCGCCACGTCGGCGCGGATCGTGGAAACCACCCTGCGCGTGCGCGACACCCTGACCGAGCCCGACATGGATGCCGAGATCGGCAAGGTCGAACACGACGCCCAGCGTGTGGCCGCACTACTGCGCGAGCTGATGCAGCGTCCATGCGTGGAAGACGCCGATGGCTGCTTGCGACAGGCCAGACCAGGCGATGTGTTGCTGCTGCTGCGCAAGCGCAAGGACCGCATGGACCTGTACCTGCGTGCCTTGCTCGCAGCCGGCATTCCGGCCGCCGCGGGCGATAGCGAGGCCAGTCTGCTCGACACCATCGAAGCCCGGGATTTGCTGGCTTTGCTCGGCGTGCTGGTGTCGCCCGGCGCCAACCTGGATCTGGCGCAAGTGCTCAAGTCGCCCATCGGCGGACTGGCGGATGACGACTTGCTCACGCTGGCCCGATGCGCCCGCGAAACCCGCCAAAGCTGGTGGCAGGCGGCGCAAACCCTGGCGGCACGCGATGCAACCCACCCTGCGCTGCGCCGCTTCATGACCCTGGCCGAGGGTTGGGTGGCGTTGCTGGACAAGCTGCCTCCGCATGACCTGCTCGACCGTATCGTCGCCGAGGGTCAATTGCACCAACGCTATGCCCAGTCCGTGCCGGAAACCATGCGGGCACAGAGCCTGGCACAGATCGATGCATTTGTGCATCTCGCGCTGGACATGGGCGGCGGCCGCTTTCTAACCCCCTACGCCTTCGTGCGTCAGCTCAAACGCGGCCTGGCCCGGGCGCCTGTGCCCGAACTGCACACCGGGGAGAGCTTGCAGGCCTATGCCGGGCAGCCGCAGCTTCGCGAGGGCGTGGTCCGCTTGTCCACCATTCACGGCGCGAAAGGCTTGGAGGCGAATATCGTCATCCTGGCCGATGCCGATTCGCGACCTGCTGCCAGCGGCCCGTCGGTGCTGCTGGATTGGCCGGCTGAGCGGCCCCACCCCTTGCATTTTTCCCTGCAGCTCGCGTCCAGGCGTCTGCACCCGGCACAGCAGCAGTTGGTGCAGGCCGAGTCGGAAGCCGCCGAGCGCGAAGACTGGAACCTGCTGTACGTGGCCATGACTCGCGCTCGCCAGCAACTCTGGATCACCAGCCTGCCGATGCGCGGCCAGGCCCCGTGGAGCCAGCGCCTGGCGGCGCCGGCGAGTATGGTTTCTGCCAGCTTGGCCGATGCGTTGTCTTCCCTGCAGCAGGGCGCAGTGGCCGACTCCATCGAGACGCGAGCCCCGGCCGCATTGCCGGCGACACCCATCGAGATCCCCTGGTTGTGGCGTACGCAGACCAAGCCGGCGCAAAGCCCGGTCCAGGGGCTCCAGGCCGACACGCGCGCCACGCGCATTGGCATTGCCCTGCATGCCTTGCTGCAGTCCGCCAGCGCCACGGTCCGGCCCGAAGCCGTGATCGAGGGCTTGGATGCGTCAGGCGTTGCCCTGCAACTCGGGCTCGACGCTGGCGAGGCACAGGCCGCGATGCACGCAGCCCTGCGCATCCTGCGCTCGCCACAGGCCAGCATGTATTTTGATGCGGCGCGCATCCGCTGGGCACGCAACGAGGTGGAGGTTGCGTGGAATGCGCAGGCCGCAGACGAGCCGGGCTGGGGGCGGATCGACCGCCTGGTCGAACTCGATGACGCCGTCTGGGTGCTGGACTACAAGCTCGCTGCCAGCACGTTGCAAACCGAGCACTACGCTCCCGTCCTCGCCCGCTATGCACAGGCCTGTGCCGGCCTGTGCCCCGGCAAGCGGGTGCGCGTGGCCCTGATTGCGGGCGACGGCTCGGTGCTGGAATGGCCGGTGCCTGAGGCCGTCAACCCGCCGGGGCCTGAGCCGGCGCAGGGCGCATAGGGGTCGTGGTGGCGGAAACGCCGGCCTTGCTGGCATCCGCTGCGCCCAGCAGCGCGCACATGCGCGCGCGCAGTGCCGTCATCTGCTGCTGCAGCTGCTTGCGCATGAACCATGGCCCCAACAACGGCGGCAGCCAGATGCGCGGGTGCAGTTGCGCGGCGTAATGCACCGCGCTGCCGCCAGTCTGCGCCCGGACCTCGGCGCGGCCCTGTGAATCCAGATTGCCGTGCGTCGTGAACCATGTCGCGACATGTCCGCGCAAGGTGATCTCCAGCGTGCTGTGCAACGTCACCCGAAAGGGCGCGATGCCGCCGCGTCCCGCCTGCAGCACCTGCAGGCTGTCGCCATCGGTTGCGAGCACTTCACTGCGTTCCATGCCCGGCATGTAGCTGGCCATTGCGTTGTAATCGGTCATCGCTTCCCAGGCGATCGGCACCGGCACGGGCGCAAAAAAACGCACGTCCATCTCGAAGTATCTGGGCTGTGCAGCCGGCTCGAGCCGCAGTTGCAAGGGATACCGTCGAAGAATGGCGCGGCAACGCGCGATGGCAGCGGAAGCGGTTGTCGAGGCGGTTGTCAAGGCGCGACCGGGGTCTGACGTGGGTGCCTGAAGCCGCATAGGTCCGTCGTCGCTTTGGGGCAGCGCCCGCGGCCCGGCGGGGTTGGATGCGGAAGGCATTGCGGGCGGCGTTGCCGCATCAGCCGGCAAGCAAATCGATGCAAGGCAGCAAAGAACAGCGGCCAAGGTCCTTGGCAAGCGCGGTGGTGCCGCATCAGGCCGACGGTGAAGGCATTGCATCCGCCACATTGTGCGCGGCCTTTCGCACTGAGCGACACGAAGGGAGGCGACGGCACTCGGGTGCAGCGTCTTGGCCAAGGCGAAGGGGGAGGTTGACGAGCCGTTCCCCCGGCACTTGCAGTAAACGGCTGTGGCTGCTCCGTTCCCGGCCTGACCAGGTTTACCGCGCCGCAATGCGGGGCGGCCCGTCAGCGAGTATTGTAGGCGGGCCGGTCAAGGGACTGCCCTTGTGCCTGTCCGCATGGGTTTGCGCCCTCTACAATCCCCCCATGTCCAGTACCGTGCTGGCGCGGAAATGGCGCCCTAAAACCTTCTCCACCCTGATTGGCCAGGACCATGTGGTTCGTGCCCTGACGCATGCGCTGGAGCAACGCAGGCTGCATCACGCCTACCTCTTCACCGGCACGCGTGGCGTGGGTAAAACCACGATCGCCCGCATTCTGGCGAAGTCGCTCAACTGCACCGGTGCAGACGGGCAGGGTGGTATCACGGCCGAGCCCTGCGGCGTCTGCCAGGCCTGCACCGAGATCGACGCCGGCCGCTTTGTCGATTACATCGAACTCGACGCCGCCTCGAACCGCGGCGTGGATGACATGACCCGGCTGCTGGAACAGGCGGTCTACAAACCCACATCGGGACGCTTCAAGGTCTACATGATCGACGAAGTGCACATGCTCTCCAACCACGCATTCAATGCCATGTTGAAAACGCTGGAAGAGCCGCCCGAGTCGGTGAAGTTCGTGCTGGCCACCACCGATCCGCAAAAAGTGCCGGTCACGGTGCTCAGCCGTTGCCTGCAGTTCAGCCTCAAGTCCATGCCGCCAGCAGCGATTGCCGGGCATCTGCAGCAGGTGCTGCAGGTCGAAGGCGTCACCAGCGAGCCTAAGGCTCTGCAGGCCATCGGTCGCGCTGCGCATGGTTCGATGCGTGACGCCCTGTCGCTCACCGACCAGGCCATCGCCTACAGCGCCGGCAGCATCACCTCCGAAGCGGTACGCCAAATGCTGGGCGCGGTGGACGCCGGCTACCTGTTCGAACTGCTGCGCGCCCTGGCTGCCGCTGACGGTGCTGCCTTGCTGCAACTGGCTGATGGCATGGATGCGCGCGGCTTGTCTTTCCCCGCCGCGCTGGAGGAACTGGCGTCGCTGCTGCAGCGCATCGCCGTGGTGCAAGTGGTGCCGCAAGCGCTGGATGCTTCCGACCCTGATGGTGCCGCGCTGCGCGAATTGGCCGTGGCCTTGAGTCCGGAACTCGTGCAACTGGCTTACAGCATGGTGCTGCATGGCCGGGGCGAACTGGCGTTGGCGCCGGACGAGCATGCCGGTTTTTGCATGGTGCTGCTGCGCCTGCTGGCCTTCGCGCCGGTGGGAACCCAGGGCGCCGATCCTGCACCTGCGCAGGGCGGCCAGGGGCGCTCGGATGCATCGGTAACGCCATCGCGCCCAGCAGCGGCGGCCACGCCGGTTGCCTCGGTGGCTCATCGCCCCAAGCCTGTGCAAGCCATGGATCTCGGCGTGATTGCCGCCGTCACGTCCCCCGAGGCCCATGTCTTGGCCGACACGACCGACGCCGTTCAAGCTGTCGCCCGGACGCAGGCGCAGTCCATGCCGGTTGCAAGTTCCGCGCTGCCAGCGGCTGCGCCGCCGTCAAGCTCCGCCCCGGTGCTTGACGAAAGCTGCAGCCGGCCGTTCCCAGGCCCCGAGGCCGATTGGCCCAGCCTGGCCCAGCGCCTGGAGGTCGTCGCCCTGGCGCGCAGCCTCGCACTGCAAAGCCAGTGGATGGGGGCCGAGGGCGATTGCTGGAGCCTGCGCGTGCCCAGCGAACAATTCACGCGTGCCGGCGCGCTGGACAAGCTGCAGGCCGTGTTGAGCACGACCGCGGGCCGGCCCATCAGCCTGCGCATTGAGGTGGGTCCTGTGCGCGACAGCGCCAGCTTGCGTGCCGCTGCCGCACGGGCGCAGCGTCAGCAAGAGGCCGAATCCACCATTGCCGCGGATCCGCTGGTGCGCCAGTTGATGCAAGACCTGGGTGCACAGATCGTGCCTGGCTCGGTGCGCCCGCTCGACGCCTGAGTTGGTCGTGACTGCTGTTCCGTCGCTCCATTCCATCACTCAAAACCCCAACGAGGACCCGACCCATGTTCAACAAAGGACAACTCTCCGGCTTGATGAAACAGGCCCAGCAGATGCAGGACAACATGAAGCGCGTGCAGGACGAGCTCGGTGCCATCGAAGTCGAGGGCCAGTCCGGCGCTGGCCTGGTGAAAGTGCTCATGACCTGCAAATACAACGTGCGCCGCGTTGCCATCGATGCCAGCCTGGTGGGTGACGACCGCGACATGCTCGAGGACCTGGTGACCGCGGCCTTCAACGACGCCGTGCGCAAGGCCGAGACCACATCCCAGGAAAAAATGGCAGCCGTCACCGCCGGCATGCCCCTTCCTCCCGGCATGAAGCTGCCATTCTGAAGTCGCATGCCGTGTCAGCCCCCGGCGACCGCGCTGGTCTGTTCGTCGCGCCATCGAAGCACTGCATGACGGCACCGCGATGAGCCCCTCCCAACTCACCCAGGTCGCCACCCTCGACGCCTTGATCGACGCCCTGCGCAGTCTGCCCGGAATCGGCCCCAAATCGGCCGCACGCATGGCCTTTCATTTGCTGCAGCACGACCGCGGCGCGGCCTCGCGCCTCGCCGACGCTTTGACCCAGGCCTTGGGCAGCGTCCGGCGTTGCAGCCGCTGCAACACCTACACCGAACAAGAGGTCTGCACAACCTGTGCCGACTCCAGGCGCGACCGGCGCCTGCTGTGTATCGTGGAAAGCCCGGCCGACCAGGCCGCGGTGGAACAAACCCTCACCTACCGTGGTCTGTATTTCGTGCTCATGGGCCATTTGAGCCCGCTCGATGGCGTCGGCCCCAAGGACATCGGCCTGGATCTGCTGGCGCAGCGTCTGAAGAGCGGCGAGGTGGAGGAAATCATTCTCGCCACCAACTTCACCAATGAAGGCGAGGCCACCGCCCATGTGATTGCCGAAACCCTGAGGCCGCTCGACTTGCGCATCACGCGTCTGGCGCGCGGCGTGCCGGCCGGTGCCGAGCTGGAGTATGTCGACCTCGGCACCATCGCCCGCGCTTTGCTGGACCGGCGCGGCGCTTGACGGCAGGAGCAGGCCTCACCGTCGCGTCGCTTCGGTGAAGCTGCAATCCCGGCCGAGCGACGGCTGCGGGTTGCCGTTAGCATCGGTTCCCGTTCTCTCTTACTCCCACCGGTGTCGCCGCCATGCCCATCTCCCGCCGCCAGACTCTTCAGTGGGCCTCGAGCCTGTTGCTGGGGGTTAGCCCTCTCGCCAGCAGGGCCGCAGCTGCATCCGGCGAAGCGTCCGGCGCAGGTCAACTCAGCCTGTTTGCCGGACAGATACAACTCCATGGTCATACTGACGGCCCGATGGGCAAAGCCACCTTCTTCGATCCGCGTGGCCTGGCCGTGGATCCGCGCAACGGCGACATCATCCTCGCCGACGCCGCCAATGCCCTGATTCGCCGCATCACTCCGGCTGGCGACGTCAGCACCTTGGCGGGGGGCGCCGAAGACCGCGTCAGCAAGGACGGCCCGGCGCTGCAAGCGCGTTTCGTCGGCCCTGACGCCTTGGCCGTGGCGCACGACGGCACCGTTTACATCGCTGACTCCTATGCCAACACCATTCGCGTGCTGCGCCACGGCGAAGTGACCACACTGGCCGGGCAGGTCGGGCGCCAGGGGTATCGGGACGGGCAGGGAACGGCGGCGCAGTTCAACCATCCGGTGGGCATCGCGGTGGACCCACGTACCGGCGATGTGTTGGTGGCCGACGCCTACAACAACACCCTGCGGCGCATCAGTCCGAAGGGGCGGGTGCGCACCATCGGTGGCCAGCCGGGGGTGAACGACCATCGCGACGGCTTGCTCAAGCAAGCGCTGTTCAACACGCCCGTGGGCATCGCCGTGGCGCCTGACGGCACCATCTACGTCAGCGAATTCTTCAATCAGGATGTGCGCAAGATCAGCCCGCAGGGCCTGGTCAGCACCCTGGCAGGCAACCCGACCAAGCGCGGTGACACGGATGGGCGGGGCTCTGCCGCGCTGTTTCGCAAGCCTCAGCAACTCTGTCTCGACGAGCAGGGCAACATCATTCTGGCTGACGGCGGCAACCACAAAGTGCGCCGCATCACACCCGCTGGCGAGGTCACGACCCTTGCTGGCCAGGGCCAGCTCGACAAGGTGGAACTCGGCCCATTGCCGGGTGCGCTCATCACGCCTTATGGCGTGGCGCCGGGGCCGCAAGGCAGTGTGCTGGTCAGCAGCGGCGAGGCCGTGTTGCGCATCACCCAGCCAGCCTGAGGGTACGCGCGGCCACGATCTCAGCCGCCGGCCACAGCAGGTTGCGCGGAATCGAACCGGCTCAGGTCGACGCGGGGCTTGGGTTTCCAGCCGCGCTTGTGATGCTCCACCACCACATTGGTGTAGATGCCGCCGCGCACGTACCACTGGGCCGTGACGCGCAGGAAGCGCGGGGCGATGGCTTTCACCAGATCATCCAGAATGGTGTTGGTGACCTTTTCATGGAATGCCCCCTCGTTGCGGTAGCTCCACATGTAGAGCTTGAGGCTCTTGAGCTCGACGCATCGCTTGTCGGGAATGATGTCGAGCAGGATACGGGCGAAATCCGGCTGGCCGGTGAGCGGACACAGGCAGGTGAACTCGGGTACCTGCATATGGATGTGATAGTCACGCCCGGCGGCCGGGTTGGGAAAAGTCTGCAGAGTCTTGCTGGGTTGGCTGCTCATGGGTTGGAAGGTGGGAGAAAGCAAGTCGGAGATCGGCCGGACGAGACATCGCGCATGCGCGGCTCAGCGTGGCGCCATGGCAGGCTGCAGGTCGGGCGGCGACACGGTGCAAACCCGGATTATCCGGGGCCTCGGTGCCGGCCGCTGCGCCGCCGCCCGTGCGGGAGGAGCGCCAGGCGGATGCTATCATCTCAAAAAGACCTCAAATGAGGCTATTTTACTTTTAAAATCAATAACTTACTCACGTGCGCCTGTCCTGGATCAAGCTCGCCGGATTCAAGTCCTTTGCCGACCCCGTGGCCTTTCAAATGCCGGGGCAGCGCATTGGCGTGGTCGGGCCGAACGGCTGCGGCAAGTCCAACATCATCGATGCGGTGCGCTGGGTGCTGGGGGAGTCGAAGGCCTCGGAACTGCGCGGCGAATCCATGCAGGACGTGATCTTCAGCGGCAGCAGTTCGCGCAAGCCGGCTGGGCGCTGCAGCGTGGAACTGGTCTTTGACAACAGCGCGCACCGCATCACTGGACATTGGGGCAAGTTCACCGAAATCGCCGTCAAACGCGTCCTCACCCGCGACGGCACGTCCAGTTATTTCATCAACAACCAAGTCGTGCGCCGGCGCGACGTGCAGGACATTTTCCT